>NZ_JAOEJT010000024.1:0-46863 GCF_025447575.1 Pseudomonas sp. B2M1-30
CACTCAGCCTGCCGAAGGGGCCGGCACGGCAAGATCAAGAGCGGTACTCGAGCTAACGCTCATTGTGTTGAGTGGTGGGAAGCGGGTGCGGGCTTCGTAGGCTGCTCTTGCTCTTGCTCTTGCTTTTGTGGGAGTGGGCTTGCCCGTGGAGGCGGCCTTCGGGCCGACCTGGTTTTGGTGGGGGTACATATTTTCTTTACTGCCGCTGTGGTCAGTCCCCTCTCCCTCCGGGCGGTCCGACGTTTCGGGAGGGCTAGGGTGAGGGCTGCGATCTCAAGCTTGCCCAAAAAACATCTCACGCCCACAACCACAACCATGGGGCCGTTCACCCCCCGCTACCGGGCAAACCCCCAACCGTGGGCTATAACCCTATAGGGACGTATCGGGAAGTCGCCGCCATGAACGTGCAGTCAAAATCGCTACCGGTCGAGGAGGGCAGTCTGCGCTTGGGTTCGCGCAAGCAGCCGTTCAATCTGTTGCGCTGGTTTTCGTTGATCAGCATGGCGGTGATCGGCACGGTGGCGGTGGCGCTGGGGACGGTGTCGACGCGGTTTGTGGTGGAGGAGAGTGTGCAGCGTGATGCGTTGCTGACCGCGCAGTTCATTCAGGCCATTGCGTCGGCGGAGGTGCGTCATGTGTCGATTCCCAATATCCGCACCATGGGCGAGTTGATCGACCCGCGCCAGGACAACGATTTTCCCGATGTCGATCCGGCGGCGAGGGCCAATGCGCGGTCGGAGTTTCTCGATCACATTGCACACTTGCCGGATGTGATCCTCGCCAATATCTATGCCCCCGATCGACAGGTGGTCTGGTCGACCAACCCGGCGCTGATCGGTACGCGGATTCATGCCGACGAGGATCTGGATCGGGCCTTCAATGAAAAAATCCCGGTGTCCGCCAGTTATCACGACGTGGACAAGGCGCGCGAAGAACAGAAGTTCGTGGTGCCGCCGGAATACATCTTTCTGGAGAACTACATCCCGCTGTTCGATGCCGAGGGCAAGAACGTCACGGCGATGGTCGAGATCTACAAGGAACCCAAGGACCTGATCTCTCGCATGGAGCGTGGACTGGTTCTGATCTGGGTGGCGACCGCGCTCGGTGGCGGGCTGATTTATCTGGGGTTGTACTGGATCGTGCGGCGGGCGGCGATTTTGCTGGCGGTGCAGCAGAAGCAGCTGATCGCCAATGAAACCTTTGTCGCCCTGGGCGAGATGTCCTCGGCGGTGGCCCACAGTCTGCGTAATCCGCTGGCGACCATTCGTTCCAGCGCCGAGCTGGCGCTGGAGTTCGATGCCGGGCCGGCGCAGAAAAACATCAAGGACATCATCGGCCAGGTCGACCGCATGTCGAAGTGGGTGCGCGAGTTGCTGCAATCCTTGCGTCCGCTCAATGACGAGCCGGAGCCGGTAAATCTGGTGGCGGCGCTGCATGAAAGTCTGGTTGCGTTCGAGCAGCAGATCGCCAGGGCCGGGGTGCAGGTGGTGTTTCATCCGCAGCACACGCCGATGGTGCTGAGCCAGCCGGTGCAGCTCACGCAGATTCTCAACAGCCTGCTGGCCAATGCCCTGGAGGCCATGGACAAGGGCGGTACGTTGACCATCAGCCTGGAGCCGACCGACAGCCGTGGCGTCAGCGTGATGCTCAGCGACACCGGCAAAGGCATGAGTGAAGAACAGCGCAGCATGGCGTTCCGGCCGTTTTTCACCACCAAGCAGGGTGGTCTGGGGGTCGGGCTGGTGCTGGTCAAACGGATCATGGAACGCTTCGGCGGTGGGGTAACGCTGGACAGCCGCGAAGGCGAGGGCACGACCGTTCGTCTGGCGTTTCAACTGATTCAATGAATAACCGAAAATAATCTGAACTTCCCCCAGCAGTGGGTGTCATGCCCCGGTCACCGGGGAGTGGGGAATTCAACAGCGCGGCCAAACCCTTGTTACAACTAGAAATAATTTATTGGCGAGGTAATTGCAAAACACCATCACCCCTTCCTTAGATGAGGCGGCTGGTGATGGACAGAGCAACGCGTTACCCCAACAAGCTGTTCCTGCTGACACCCTTGAGTGTCTTTCTGGCATTGACCCTGGGCACCATGACCGTGGTCCGAGCGAGCCCGATTGACGATGAAGGGCAGCCGGAGACGTCCGACCCTTCGGCGTACTACGACGAGCCGGCCGATGAAGCAACGGCACTCAACGCCATCCTGACGATGCCGGAGGCCAACGAAGATTCGTTCGATCTGCCTGACGGCGTCAAAGGCACCCGCAACACGACCCGCGCGGAAAACGTTCTGCCGCCGTCGGTGCAGACCAGTTTCAATTACCCCACCAACGGCAAGCCGAGCCCGCTGTACGGTGCCCTGCCGTTTACCCAGCAACTGGTGCTGTTCGAAGAGTTCGGCCCGGAAAAACTCGACCCGACCACCCCGGCCGCGCCGCTGGGCTTTCCGCCTGCCGCGATTGGCCCGGCACCGGCGCAGGACCCCAACAACGTCGCTCGCAGCGCGCCACCCGGCACCGCACTGGATGCGTTCCTGCGGCAACCGGGGCTGACGCCGTTCCCGAGCCAGTTCTCCAACGTGGTCGACCGCAACCCGTGGCAATCGCAGATCGAACTGTTCCTCAACCGCCATATCGGCTCGTCCGCCGAAGGACGTCCGCCAGGAAAGGGCTGGGCGCACCAGCGCTGGAACGAGTTCTACCCGCAAGCCGCGTACAAGACCGTGCAGACCGGTGCGCGGGTCAACGGTGGCCTGCGTGACAGTCGGCAGATGCACGGCTACGCGGTCGGCGAGTTCGGCCCCGGTGGCCTGTACCACAACACCGCCGGTGTACCGCTGACCGATGGCACCGCCAAGGGCGTCGATCCGCGTTTCCACCCGAACATGCCGGTGCAGGATCACAACTCGGTGTGGACCTTCGACGGCACGTTGCCGCCCAAACTGTTGATGGTGCGCTACGGTCAGCCGGTGATGATGCGTCACTACAACGGCTTGCCGATCGATCCGGCGGCCAACCGGGGCTTCGGCCTGCACACCATCACCACCCACGAGCACAACGGCCACGCGCCGGCGGAAAGCGACGGTTATGCCAACGCGTTTTTCTTCCCCGGCCAGTATTACGACTATCGCTGGCCGATCCAGCTCGCCGGTTACGACAGCATCAACACCAAGGCCGAAGATCCGCGCGCCGCATTCCCTTGCGCGCCGGGCGAGACCCTGTGGGTCAACGACCTGCAACCGAGCAAGAAAACCTGCGACCACGGCACGATCAAGATTCGCGGCGACTGGCGCGAAACCATGAGCACCCACTGGTTCCACGACCACATGCTCGATTTCACCGCGCAGAACGTCTACAAGGGCAACGCGGCGATGATGAACTACTACAGCGCCCTGGATCGTGGTAACGAGTCGGTGAACGACGGCGTCAACCTGCGCTTGCCCAGCGGCAGCGCCTTGCCGTGGGGTAACCGCGACTATGACGTCAACCTGCTGTTCGCCGACAAGGCCTGGGATCAGCAAGGGCAGTTGTGGTTCAACCCGTTCAACACCGACGGCTTCCTCGGCGATCAGGTGCTGGTCAACTGGCAGTGGAAACCGACCCTCGATGTGCGGGCACGCAGTTATCGCTTCCGCATTCTCAACGGTTCGGTGTCGCGCTACTTCAAGCTCGCGCTGGTACGGGAAGTCAAAGGCACCAGCGGTGAGTTCCAGGGGCCGAAAAACTCCGGCGTGTCGTACAGCCGCGTGCCGTTCCACATGATTGCCAACGACGGCAACATCATGGAGCACAGCGTACCGTTCGACGGCAGCATGGACCTGGACGCCGATGGCGATAAACAGAACCACAACGCGATTCTGCCGACCCAGGGCATCGCCGAGCGCTTCGACATCATCGTCAACTTCGCCAAGAACGGGATCAAACCCGGCGACAAGCTGTTCTTCGTCAACTTGCAGTCCCATGACGACGGCAAAGGCCCCAAAGACGTGATTTCGCTGGCCGACGTGCTCTCCGAGAAGTACCTGGCGGTGATCAAGCAGACCAGCAAAGGCCCGCAGTGGGACAAGGGCGATCCGGCGGTGGGCAAGGTCCTGCAGCTCAACGTCAAGGCCTACACCGGTCAGGATCTGGCGATGGATCCGGCAGCCTACGAACCGGCCAAGCCGGGCAAGGCTGAAGGCATGGTGATGATCCCGCTGAAGATCCACCGCGACAATGCTGCCGACAAGGCGCTGCTGGCCAACGCTCGTCACCGCACCTTCACCTTCGGCCGTTCCGACGGCACCGATGAGGCGCCGTGGACGGTCAAGACCGATGGCGGATTTGGCTTCCACATGGATCCGCGTCGCTTGAATACGGCGACCAAACTGGCCAGTGGTCCGACCGATGCCGGCGTCGCCGGGTTCGGCACCCTCGAGGTGTGGAACATCAAGTTGGGCGGCAAGGGCTGGAGCCATCCGGTACACGTCCACTTCGAGGAGGGGATCATCCTCAGTCGGGGCGGCAAGGCTCCGCCAGAGTGGGAAAAATGGGCGCGCAAGGACGTCTATCGGATCGGTTCGGAGAACGATGGTCTGGACAGCGTCGAGATGGCAATCAACTTCCGCGAGTTTGCCGGGACCTACATGGAGCACTGCCACAACACTCAGCATGAGGACAACTCGATGCTGCTGCGTTGGGACCTGGAGAAACCCGGGCAACTGCAGTTGATGCCGACACCGCTGCCGAGCTGGGATGGTGTGCGCTACGTCAACTCCGCCGCGCTGCCAACCTTCCGCACTGGCGATGGCTTCGGCCCGCAAGTGAACGTGAAGAAATGAAAAGGGAGGGAGCCGTCATGCCACAACGTTCGCCGCGCTCCCAGGCCCTGGGCATGCATCTGGTGCTGGTACTGGTGACCTGTCTGCTTGGCAGCCGGGCGCTGGTGGCGCACCAGATGCAACCCGAGGCCAGCGCACCGGCGCCTGCCGCTGCGACCGAATCCGCCACCCCCTGGGGTGGCGACTATTTCCCCAACACCCTGCTGACCGACCAGGACGGTCGGCAGGTGCGGTTTTTCGACGACCTGATCAAAGACAAGGTGGTGGTGATCAATTTCATCTTCACCTCCTGCAGCGACTCCTGCCCGCTGGAAACCGCGCGCTTGCGCCAGGTGCAGAAACTGCTGGGGGACCGGGTCGGGCAGGACATCTTTTTCTACTCGATCAGCATTGATCCGTTGAGTGACACGCCGGCAGTGCTCAAGGCGTACTCGCAGCGTTTCAAGGTCGGCCCCGGCTGGAAATTCCTCACCGGCGAATTCGAAGACGTCACCGACCTGCGCAAGAAACTCGGGCTGTTCATCGAAGGCGTCGACAACGGCCGCAGCAAGGATCACAACCTGAGCCTGATCGTCGGCAACCAGAGCACCGGGCGCTGGATGAAGGCTTCGCCGTTCGAGAATCCGTGGATCCTCGCCGATCAACTGGCCAATACCTTGCAGAACTGGAAACAGCCGAGCGCCGAACAGAACTACGCCGACGCCCCGCAGATCCGCCCGCCCAGCAACGGCGAAGAATTGTTCCGCACCCGTTGCGCCTCCTGCCACAGCCTCGGCCCGCAGGATGGCGAAGGCATCGGTATGCGCAACATCGGCCCCGACCTGATCGGCGTGACCCGCCAGCGCGATCCGGCCTGGCTCAATCGCTGGATCCGCGAACCGGACAAGGTGCTGGCGGAAAAAGACCCGATTGCGCTGCAACTGTTCGAGAAATACGAGCGCATCCCGATGCCCAATCTACGTCTGGACGAGCAGTCGGCGCAGTCGATCATCGAGTTTCTGAACAACGAAACCGAGCGCCAGCATCCGTCCGTGCAACCCTTGGCCGACGGGGCGTTGACGCCAGAAACAGCCAGTACGGCGAGCGAAACGGTGAGTCGTATGCAATAGCGGCGAAATAGCATCAGTGAACCGTGTGTGACGGTTATTGCCACCTACACTCATTCGTGACGGCGGCGGTAACCGACCTGACACAAAAAACGCCAGGGCACCCCCATGCAACGACTGGAAGAACAAAAAGCGGCTGCGCCGAACGCAGCATTGGCGGCCATCAAGGTCTGGGGCGGGCAGTTCAATCTGCTGCGCTGGTTTTCCCTGGCCAGCTTTTTCATCATCGCGGCGGTGGCGTTGGGCCTGGGTTACATCTCCACCCGGTTTGTGGTCACCGAAAGCGTCGAACGCGACTCATTGCTCACGGCGCAATTCGTGCAGTCCATTGGTGAGGCGGAAATCCGTCACGCCGGTATCAACCCGCAACGCACCATGGGCGAAATGCTCGATCCGCGCGAAGACTCGCACTATCCCGATGTTGATCCGGCGGCGCATAACGCGGCGCGCAGCGAGTTTCTCGATCACGTCGAGCACTTGCCGGACATTTTGCTGGCGACGGTGTATGCCCTGGACCGCACGGTGATCTGGTCGACCAACCCCGAACTGATCGGCGTGCGCTTCGAGGACGATGATGAACTGGATGAGTCGTTCGAGATGAAGGTGCCGGTGTCTTCCAGCTACCACCAGATCGACGAAGAAAAACCCGAGCAGCAGTTGTCCCGCGAGCCCAAATACCTGTTCATCGAAAACTACATTCCGATGTTCAACGCCGACCGGAGCAAAGTGGTTGCGATGGTCGAGATTTACAAGGAGCCGGAGGATCTGGTGGAGCGCATCGATCGCGGCTTCGCGTCGATCTGGGCGGCGACGATCCTCGGTGGCGCGGCGATTTATCTGGGGCTGTTCTGGATCGTGCGGCGCGCCTCGAGCCTGCTGCAAAGCCAGCAACAGCAACTGATCAGCAACGAAACCTTTGTCGCCCTCGGCGAGATGTCTTCGGCGGTGGCGCACAGTTTGCGCAACCCGTTGGCAACCATCCGTTCCAGCGCCGAACTGGCCCAGGAAGTGGCGAGCCAGAGTGCTCAGCGCAACATTGGCGACATCATCAGTCAGGTCGACCGCATGTCGCGCTGGGTCCGCGAACTGCTGGTGTCGTTGCGGCCCATGAGCGATGACGGTGAAGCGGTGGACCTGCTGCCGGCCGTCGAGGACACCCTGGGTGCCTTTGATGCGTTGATCCGGCGTAACGGCGTCGAAGTGCGATTCATCCCGCAGCATTGCTCGCCGGTCGTCAGCCAAAAGGTGCTGTTGACGCAAATTCTCAATAGCCTGTTTGCCAATGCCCTGGAGGCGATGCCCAAGGGCGGTGTGCTGACTGTCGAGATTGAAACGCCGCATGCCGGCCAGGTGCGCCTGACGCTGGGCGACACCGGTAAAGGCATGAGCGCGCAGCAACTGCAACTGGTGTTCAAGCCGTTTTTCACCACCAAGCAGGGCGGCCTCGGGGTTGGCCTGGCGTTGGTCAAAAGAATCATGGAGCGGTTTCAGGGCTCGGTCGTATTGACCAGCCGCGAACAGGAAGGAACTCGAGTCAGCCTTAACTTTAAAGTGGCATCGGGAGGGGAATATGGAACACAGCATTCTGCTGGTCGAGGATGACGAGCTGTTGGCGGAAAATATTCAGACCTACCTGGAGCGCAAGGACTTCGAGGTGACTGTCTGCCATAGCGCCGAGGACGCGCTGGAGCAATTGGGCCGCTTCATGCCGGACGTGGTGCTGACCGACAACTCGCTGCCGGGCATGAGCGGGCACGACCTGATCCAGAAGCTGCGCGTCAGCGCGCCGGATCTGAAAGTGATCATGATGACCGGTTACGGCAACGTCGAAGACGCGGTGGTGGCCATGAAGGAGGGCGCCTTTCATTACGTCACCAAACCGGTGGCGCTGCCGGAACTGAAGCTGCTGCTGGACAAGGCCCTGGCCACCGAGCGGATGGAGCGCACGCTGTCGTTCTATCAGGAGCGCGAGGCGCAGAAATCCGGGGTCCAGGCGCTGATCGGCGAGTCGTCGCCGATGCAGTACCTGAAGAACACCATCGGCCAATTGCTCGACGCCGAGCGGCGCATGGCCAACTCCGATCTGCCGCCGGTGCTGGTCGAAGGCGAGACCGGCACCGGCAAGGAACTGGTGGCCCGCGCCCTGCATTTCGACGGCGCGCGCAGTAAAGGGCCGTTCATTGAATTCAACTGCGCGTCGATTCCGTCCAATCTGGTGGAATCGGAACTGTTCGGCCACGAGAAGGGCGCGTTCACCGACGCCAAGGATCGCCGGGTCGGGCTGGTGGAGGCGGCGGACGGCGGCACGCTGTTTCTCGATGAGATCGGCGAAATGGACCTGCTGTTGCAGGCCAAGCTGCTCAAGCTGCTGGAGGACCGCACGATTCGCCGGGTCGGCTCGGTGAAGGAGCGCAAGGTCAACCTGCGGGTGATCAGCGCCACCAACTGCAACCTTGAACAGATGGTTCAGCAGGGCAAATTCCGCCGCGACCTGTTTTTCCGTCTGCGCATCATCTCGATCAAAGTGCCGCGCCTGTACGCCCGGGGCGACGACATTCTGCTGCTGGCCCGGCATTTTCTCGCCAGCCACGGCAAACGCTACGGCAAACCGAACCTGCATTTCAGCCAGCAGGCCGAAGAACTGCTGCTCAGTTACACCTGGCCGGGCAACGTGCGTGAACTGCGCAACATGCTTGAACAGACCGTGTTGCTGGCACCGAGCGACACCATTGCCGCGCACCAATTGAACGTGTGCATGAGCCTGGTCGACGAGCCGCCGCTGCACCAGCATGAAGTCCCGCACTTCGAACCACGCCCGGCCAGCAACAACGAATCGATGAACCTGCCGGAAGTCGAGCGCGACATGGTGCGCAAGATGCTCGACAAGACCGACTGGAATGTCACCAAGTCGGCCCGTCTGCTGGGCCTGAGCCGCGACATGTTGCGCTATCGCATCGAAAAACTCGGCCTGGCCCGGCCGGACAAGCGCCAGTGGTGAGCGTGCCGCATGGTCAGTGGGTGATCTGGACGGGCCGGGCCAGACACTCCAGCAGGCACGTCGGATCGAGCACTTCGTCATTGACGTAGATCCCGCGCTCAGGATCGTAGCTACGCACGAACACCCGCACGGTGGCATCGGCTACGGTCGGCAGTTGCGAGTCGTGGAACACGTGGCGATCAGGGATGACGATGAAGTCCTGCGGCGCCTCGTCTTCGTAGGCGCGCGGCGGTGGCGCATTGAGTGACGGCGGAGCAGGGTGGGCGAAGGGCTGGTCCGGCCCGTAATAATTGAAATTGCTGTCCAGCGCTTGCGCCTGGGTGGCGATGAGCAGACAGCCAGTCAACAACAGCCGGTTGCGCGTTTGCATGGCGGCACCTGCGAGTGCGTGTTTCCCCAAGGCTATTAACTATAGCTGCGTGTGCAGGATTCACTGTTGCCCGGGATGTCGGCTTACAAGTTCATAACAACCGGCAACGCCGGGCTGATCTAGACTCGGGCCGCTCAATACAGAGCATCGCCCGGAGTGCGCCATGGAAGTGCCAAACAATAAAGCCGCGATCGAGAGCAATCGTCAGGCGTGGAACGATTCTGCCCGCCATCACCAGGACTCGCCCGACTGGCAGGCCTTGCTCGGCGAGGTCACGCACCTTGGCTTTTCCTGCCTCGACGACACCTTGCGCGGCGTGCTGGAACAGGTCGGTATCGAGGGCAAGGACGTCGTGCAACTGGGTTGCAACAACGGTCGTGAAAGCCTCTCGCTGTTCAGCCTCGGCGCACGGCAGGTAGTGGGTGTCGATCAGTCGATGGCGTTTCTCGAACAGGCCCGGGAACTGAACGCCCGGTCCCCGCACAACGCCCAATTCATCGAAGCCGACATCCATCATCTGCCGCCGTCGCTGCTGGCGCGGTTCGATGTTGCCCTGATCACCATCGGCGTCCTCAACTGGATGCCCGATATCGCCGAGTTCTTCCGTCACGTCGCCTCGACCCTCAAGCCCGGCGGACGCCTGGTGATCTACGAAACCCACCCGTTTCTGGAGATGGTCGATCCTGCGGCGTCAGATCCCTTCCGCCTGGCGACGTCGTATTTCCGCCAGGAGCCGTTTGTGCAGGAGGAACCGATCGTCTACGTCGGCAAGGTCGAGCAACCGGCCGCCGCGTCCTACTGGTTCGTACATACCCTTGGCGCCATCTTCAGCGCGGCCATCGACGCCGGACTGAACATCGCGCATTTCAAGGAATACCCGCACTCGAACCGGGAGGAGGCGTATGACTGCTACCTGAATCAGGAGGCGCAGCTGCCGATGTGTTTTACCCTCGTCGTGCAGAAAATCAGCGCGTCGAGTGATTGATTGAATGTCCTGGCTGAGCACAAAGGTCAATGCCAAGGGCGTGAATGACTTTTAGAACCGTATCAAAACGGGGTTTTGCACCCGGCGCGAAAGCCTTGTACAGGCTTTCGCGGCCCATACCCGAATCCTTGGCTATTTGAGTCATCCCACGGGCCTTTACCACATAACCGATTGCCCGAAGAAACTCTTCGTTGTCGCCGTCTGCCAATACCTGGGAGAGGTACTCGCTAATGGCCTCGTCACTGTCCAGCAGTGTCGCCATGTCAAAAGTTGTCAAAGTCTGGCTCACTGTTAAACCTCCTTTGCCATTTTTTTTGCGCGTCGGATATCTGCACTTTGGGAGGATTTATCACCTCCGGCCAGCAGAACAACGATTGCACCGTTACGCATCGTGAAGTAGACCCGATACCCCGCACCAACATCCACGCGCATCTCGGACACACCATCACCGACTGGTTTGATGTCGCCTAGATTACCTGCTGACGCGCGATCAATGCGACGGGCAATAGCTACCTTGGCGCGTATATCCCTGACAGACGAGTGCCATGCTGCGAAAACTGCTGTTTGTTGGATGAGATAATTCATCCGGAAACTGTATCTGTATGGATACAGCCAGGCAGTCAGCCACTTCGCTCATCAACTTTGGATGTGTCGTCGGAGTCTGTAGGCAAAGGTCGTTGGTTTTGTAGGAGCTGCCGAAGGCTGCTCCTACAGTTGGATATAGGCTGTCAGGCCCGCGCAGCCGCCGTAACCCCCGCCCGCCCCGGTTTGCGCAGTGGTTCCAGGCGTGAACCGTCGTAGCGGGTTTCGCGGAAGAAGCGCCAGCGGCCGAACAGGCCGTAGACGTGGGTGACGCGGCCCTGTTCGTGGTAGCCCATGCGGATGTGCAGTTTCAGCGCGGGAATGTTGTGGGTTTCGCAGACGTCCACCACTTTGTGGCAGCCCTGGGCGGCCATGGCTTGCCAGAGGGCGACCTGGACGTCCACCGACAGGCTGCTGCCGAAATAGGCGCGGGTCATTTCGCCGCCGAACTCGAAGAACTCGCCGGGTTTGACCGGGAACGTGCAGCCGTAATAGTGGCGGTCGTGGTAGTCGCGCAGACTGCCCCAGATGAACGCCACCGCGTGGCCGTCGGCATCCAGGTACATGTGCCCGGTGTGGCCTTCGGCGGCCAGTTCCGCCATGGTCCCGACCCGGTCGCCGAAGTGCTTGCCGAAAGCCTCGGCATTCTGCGGCGTGATGTCGACTTTGCGCAGGCCATCGTAGGGGCGCAGCGTGTGCGGCGGGACCGGGGTGATCAGGTCGCGCTCCATCCACAACAGCTCCCAATGGAAGAACACATAACGTTTCCACAACGTGCCGAAGGTGCGCCCGAGGCCTTTTTGTCTGATGCGCTCGCTCAACTTTTCAATGATGCTCATGATGCCCTCCGTGGCCGAAGCCCGGTGTTGTGGATGACGCTTTTGTGGGTATAGATCAAGCCTGCAAGTTCATGTCAAAGCGCCAGCTTTGAAAGTATTGCAAGTTGTGTAACTCACTCGAGTGCGGCAGCACCGCGCAGAAATTCCCTGTTCAGATCGGCATAGGAAACCCGTGGAACCCCCGGCAGCCGCTGCTCTAGCACGCGGCTCAGGGACTCTCCGGGTTCGAGGTAGGCATCACCGAAATCAGCCCCGAGCTGGTTTGGATGAGCAACGATTTCCAGTACGCCGTCGGTCGGCGCAGGGGCGTTGCGCAGGTCGACCGGGGTGCAGACGTAATCCGCCGTCGCCCCCGCCAATCCTTGCAGACGCTGATTGAGCAAACCCTTGAACACGCGCTTGGGCAGACTGAGGTTTTGCCCCAGATTGCGCGCCAGGCGCACCGGTACGCCTTGATGGGCGGCGAAGCGTGCGACGATCTCGCCGATCGGCCAGATGTTGTGGACATGCTGGTGCGAATCCAGATGGCTGGGGCGCACGCCATGATCGACGCAACGCTGCCACTGCGCCTGCAATTCCTGCTGCACCGCCTCGCGATCCTCGCGGCCGAGCCACAGGCTGTGGCGCGGCAGGTTGAGGTCGAACACGCCGTGGCTGTCGCAGAAGGTGCGGCGAGCGAGAATCGCCTGGCTCAGGGGGCGACCATACGTCAGGTTGAAGTGCAGGCCGATCCGCCCTTCGAGCAGCGGATGACGGGCCATGGCGCAGGCCGCTTCGAAGGCCGGCATGTTGGCCATGGCGGTGGCGGAACTGATGACCCCGGCCTGGAACGCGCTGAAGATCACCGCGTTTTCACTCGGGCTGAGGCCGAAATCGTCAGCGTTGACTATGACTTGGCGGGGCATGTTCGCCCTCCGTGGTGATGGTGCCGGGAAGCGGTTTGGTGATAGCCGCCGTGGGGGCTGCCGCGCGCTTGGCCCGCCATTGCTGCCACGCCGGTTTCAGGCGCTGCCAGAGGCGCAGCGCCAGCCCCAGCAGCAGGCCGCTCGGGCGCCAGGAGTAGAAGCTCCAGCGCCAGTGTTCCAGTTGGCCGGTCATGCGTTCGTGCAGTTGATGGCTGGAGTTTTCCAGGCTGACCCGCGAGGCATCGATCCAGCGCCAGTGATCGTCCAGGCCCCAGCGAATCCATTCTTCGAGCAACACCCGGCCGCTGCCCAGATCGGCGTATTGCGGCAGGAACGCCAGGTTGTAATCGTAGAGGCGACCCTGTTCGAGCAGGCCGAGCCGGTAGCTGATGCACCGGCCGTCGAGTTCCAGTGTGACCACGCGCACCAGGCCATGGGCGGCGAGGGCGGCGAAGGCGTTTTCGATCCATTGGCGGCTGCGCGGCGTGGCAAAAATGCCGACCCCTTCGTCACCTTTCCAGCTCACCGCTTCGACTTCGCTGATGGCCTGCAGCAACGGCCCCATGCTGTGCGCGTCGGGAATGATCCGTCGTACCTGAGCGCCACACGCGGCGATCCGTTTGCGCGCGCGCCGCAGCTTGTAGCGCGGATCACCGGACACTTCCTGACGGTCGTCCTCGCTGAGCAGGTGTACCGGCGCCCGACAACTCAAACGCCGCTCACCGGTCGAGCTGAGAAGCATCCACTCGTTGAGGCCGCCGTGTTCGTTGGCAGGTTCGCAGAGTTCGTTGAGTTGCAGCAGGGCGTGGGGTATCCGCTGGCGGATAAACACCAGCGCCTGGCGCAGGTCGCGCGCGTTCAATTGCGACAGCAGCGCCAGCCGATCGGCGAGAGGGTAGCCCAGGTGACGGACCACCCTGAAGCGGATCCCGAAAAACGGTTCGCGGCTCACGACAAGGGGCAGGCACAGGCGCAATTCGTCCGCTTCCCAGCCCAGCAGGATGTGCAGGCGCTGATGGCTGTCCAGCGCCTGCTCTGCCGCGTGCAACCAGCCGAGGCTGTTGAACGGCGTGTGGTCCGTCACCCGCAGGCGCAGCGCTTCAAAGGCCGCTGCCGGGAAGTCGGGTGCGCACAGGGACGTGCGCCATTCGAATCGCGCCATAGGCTCAGGCCGCCGTTGCCGTGACAGGTGCAGGGGAGGGTTTGCGCAGCGCGTCCAGGCGTGAGCCGCTGTAGCGGGTTTCGCGATAGAAGCGCCAGTGCCCGAACAGATGGTAGACGTTCATGATCCGCCCCTGCTCGTGGTAACCCATACGGATATGCAGCTTCAGCGCCGCGATGTTGTGGAACTCGCAGACGTCCACCACCTTGTTGCAACCCTGGTCCGCCATGGCTTTCCACAGGTTCAGCTGGAAGTCGACGGACAACGTGGAACCCCAGTAGGCGCGTATCTGTTCGCCGCCGAACTCGAAGAACTCGCCGGGTTTCACCGGGAACCAGCAGCCGTAGTAATGACGGTCGTGGTAGTCGCGTTTGCTGCCCCAGATGAAAGCCACAGCGTCGCCATCCTCGTTCAGGTACATGTGTCCGGTATGACCTTCGTTGGCCAGTTCGGCCATGGTCCCGACCCGGTCACCGAAGTGTTTGCTGAAGGCCACGGCGTTCTGCGCGGTGATGGTTTCCATCCGCAGCGGCTCGTAGGGCCGCAGTTTGTGCGGTGGCACCGGGCTGACCAGGTCGCGTTCCATCCACAGCAATTCTTCGTGGGAATACACGTAATGCCGCCACACCTTGCCGAGGGTGGCGCGCAGGCCTTTTTGATGAATGTGTTCGCTGAGTTTGCTCAAGACGCTCATGTCGGTGACTCCTGACGGCATCGGCCGTGAGTGGAGTGATGCAACGCGCGGCGACATGCCGGCGCGGCACTGCATGGGGCGGACGGTCATGAGGCGATCCAGCTCAGGGCGAACAGGGTTTCCCCTGGCAAATCGAAGCTGACGCGACCGTCCTGGCATGTGAACGGTGCGTCGCGACTGCGGTTGTCGGCGCCGAAGTAGCGCAACGAACCCTTGAGCAACGGGCAGTGGACTCCGCTCAGGTCGACCCGTTGCAGGCGTGTGCCTTTGTTGACACCCAGCAAGCCGCGTTGCTCGTCGGTGGCCATGGCCAGGACGTCGACTTCGAACGCATCGTTCTCCAGGCGCATGACGCTGTGCAGCCAATGCTGTTGGATGAACTGCTGGGCCATGCCCACCGGTTTCAGTTCGAAATGCTCGTCATCGAGCACCTTGAACATGCCCTTGGGGTAATTCGGTTCGTCCGCCGCCTGGAACCAGTTGAGCATGTCCAGCAAGCCGTCCTGGGCCGAATTGATCGCTACCGAGGCCCACCACAGCGAGGCGAAATGGGTTTCCTGATCGTAAGGGCTCAGGCTCGAGCCGCTGGACATGTTGGTCTGGTCCAGCAGCAACGCCTTGCGTGGGCGGCCGTTGGCGTCCAGCCCGACGAGATTGGCGGCGCGCTGCACGCTGTCGCGGTAGACCCGGGTTGCCAACAGATCGCGAATCATCCATTCGTGCCACGCCAGGGCGTCGATCTGTTCGCCGGATTCCGCCAGCAGGCGCCTGGCCCAATCGATGCCGCGCTTGTCCGCCGCGTTGCTGGCGAACGGGCCGTTGATCAGCCGTGAACTGGCAGGCATGGCGATGCGCACGCCGGCTCTGGCATTGGCCGGATCGCTGCGCACCTGACGGGCCATGCTGGTGAACAGGCTTTGGTAATTGGCATAGTCGGGGTAGTTGAGATTCGGTTCGTCGGCGAAACCGATGTAGTGAATGCCTTTGCCACCCAGGGCGCGGGTGCTGGCGAGCCAGGCGTCGAGGCCGCTGTTGCTGGTGCTGTCGGCGCGCAAGTCGGCCTGGCGCTGACTGCCGGCGAGCAGGGTGATGTCCTGGGTGATGCCGAAGCGCTCCTGATAGAGCTGCCGGAACGCGTCTTCGTAATGCGGTTTGCGCTGGGTGATGTCGACGAAACTGTAGTAACTGGCCGCCCGTGCCTTGAGCGCATCCAGTACCGCAAAGCTTGAGGGCGGCGGCATCACATAGGGCAGGGCGACGCCGAGGTTCGGCGTCGGGCCGAGGATGTCCTTGTGCAGGGTCAGGTGGGTCTGGCCGTCGTCTTCGCGCAGCGGTTTGAGCTGTTGCGCGGTCTGCGCGAACAGGTTGGCCGTGCCGTCGAGCCAGAACGCAGCCTTGCCGCTGCCTTGCAGGCGCAGGCGCCAGACTTGTTCTTTCTCACTGACCGGCAAGGCCAGCCGATCGAACTGCCAATAGGCACGATAGGGGGTCAGCGCCAGTGACAGTTGTTGTCCATCACCGACCCGCTGTGCTTGCAGGGCGCTGACGCCGCCGTGGAACTTGCCCGCCAGCACCGCGTGTTCTCCCGCCGCGATCTTGAAATACAACTCGTCGCCGTTACGGGTTTCGGCGCTGAAATGCACCTTGGCCGGGGCGAACAGCGCGACGGTGTCAGCGTCGTGTTCGATGCGGTAATTGCGAAAGCTGTAGCCGGGAATCTCCAGCCGATAGCTCGCCGCGCCCGGCACCAGCGGCCAGCTCTGGCTGCCACGGGTTTCGCTGGCTTTGATCAACCGCTCGCCCTGCAACTTGCCCTGGCCGTCAAGCAGGTACAGATGCTCTTCGTTGGCATCGGCCTGCCACGCCGGCGCCCAGCGTACGGTCACGGTATCGGGACGATCGGCTTGCAGGTACAGGCTGCCGTCACGGATGTCGCCCCAGCGCATCGACGCCGCGAAGGCGTCCAGCGTCAGGCTGAGACTGAACAGCAGGGCCAGGCGTTTCATGCGGCCTTCCGGCGTTGCAGCATCAGCCACATCGGCGCGATGTCACTGGGCAGGATGATCAGGGTCTGCCAGAACGGTACACCGCTCAACCGGCAATACAGCACCAGCATCGCCAGGGTCACCGCCAGGTAGGCAATCGACGAGGCCGCCGCCGCGCCGACGATGCCGTAGTTCGGGATCAGCACGACATTCAGGGCGAGGTTGAGCAGGGCCGAGAGGCCCATCAACAGCGACACCGTGCCGGGGCGATTCTTGCCCAGCAAGTCCAGGCGCAGGATGCTCGCGTAGCACAGGCCCAAGAGCCCCGGCAGCAGCGCGAGCAAGGCCGGATAGGCCGGTTGGTAGGCGACGCCGAACAGGGTGACGATCAGCCATTCGCCGATCAGCGCCATGCCCAGGCAGGCGCCGAGCATCACCGTGGCGGTCAGGCGCAGGGCCAGCGGCGTGAGTTTGTCCATGCCGGAGTCCTGTTGCAGCAGGCGTTTCATCAGCGGCGTGGTCACCGCTTCCGGGACGATCAGCAGCAGTTCGGCGGCGGCGCTGGCCATCGCGTAGTGACCCAGGGCGGTGCTGCCGAGCAGGGCGCCGATGAACAGGTAATCGGAGCGCAGAATCACTTGCTGGAACAGCAGATCCGGATGGCTGCGGGCGCTGTAGCGCAGCAATTCGTTCTGGCTGGCGCGATCCCATTGCAGTTGCAACGGCTGCGCCCGCTTGAGCCATACCCAACCGGCGAGCACCACCAGGCTGATGCCGGCCAGCCAACTGATGAGTGCGGCTTCCAGCGCGGCCTCTTTCCACATCCAGAACAACGCCAGAAACAGCAGCAGCGGCGCCAGGGATTCCACCAGGCGCAAGGCGTTGAAGGCGACCACGCCACCGGAGGCGTTGTGCAAGGTCAGCAAACCACTCTTGAGCACGGTCAGCGGCACCGCCAGCAGCAACAGCCAGGCGAGCAGGCCGAGTTGCATCGTCACGTCCAGCTCCGTGCCGAACTCACGCACCAGGGCCACCACCAGCAATGTCAACAGCCCCGCCAGCAGGCAACCGAACACCAGCACCTGACTGAGCAGCAGCCCCATCGGCCGCTGCTTGGCGGCCTGATAACCGACGGCCGTGTTCAGGCCGCCACTGGTGGCGGCGCTGATCAGGTCCGGCAAGGTGCTGAGCAGGGCAAACAGACCGCGTTCGCTGGGGCCGAGGATCCGCGCCAGCAACACGTTGCGCAGCAGGCGCAGGGCGATCATCGCCAGTTTGGTGCCCATGCTCAGGGCCAGGTGCCTGAGGTAGTTGCCTCGGCTCATGGCCGCGCTCCGCGAAATATCCGCCATGACAGCAGTTGCGGGCTGCGTGCAGCGTACTGGCTGACTCCGAAACGCGGCAGGTTCAACGGATCGCCGCCACCGCGATAGATGCCGCTGCCGGTGCCGAGCGCGAACGGATAATCATGATTGGCGACCTGCTCGCGTACCCGCGCGTCGTTGTCGCCGTTGGGGTAGCAATACACCGGCAGCGGCCGGTTGCAGCTGTTGTGCAGGGCATCACGGCTGCGGCTGATTTCTTCGTTCAGGCGCACGTCATCGAGGCCGGTGAGGATCGCATGACTGGCGCCATGCGGCCCGAAACGCACCAGTCCCGACGCTTCCATCGCCCGCACCTGATGCCAGTCCAGCGCCTGTGGCAGCGAGTCCTGGGGGCATTCATCGGTCAGGCGTTCGAGCATCTGCGGTTCGAGACTTTTCAGGCTTTGCAGGTAATGCAGCAGGGCCAGGCTGCGCCGGTCGACATCGATGTCGTCGAGCAGCACCGGCAGCGGATGGTGGATCGCGTGCAGGCACTCGATCAGGTGCATGCGCGGTTTTTCGCCGTGGCTACCCCACAGGGTTTCACCCAGGCTTTCCCACCAGAAGCGCTGGCGGCTGCCGATGAAATCGGTGGAGAGAAAAATGCTCGCCGGTACCTGGTGCTTTTGCAGCAGCGGGAAGGCGTTGACCGCGTTGTCGCGCCAGCCGTCGTCGAAGGTCAGTGCCACTTGCGGGCGTTCGGTGCGCAGGGCGTTGGGCTGGAGGATTTCCATCAGCGGCACGCAATCGAAATGCCGGCGCAACCACACCAGCAAATGCTCGAAGGCTTTCGGCCCGACGCACAGTTCGTTGCGGTGCGGCAGGTCGGCGGCGCGGTCGTTGGACAGCACGCGGTGGAGCATCAGGATCACCCCGGCGCCGTGCAACTGGTTTCGCCCCACGGACGAGTTGAGATAGAGCCAGCCACTGGTGCGTTTTATCAGTTGTTTGATCGCCATGGCGCTGTCCCTCTCTCAACGGTTCTGTTCAGGGTTCCACTGGGCGTAACGCTGGCCGCGCAGGAATTGCCACAGGCCGATGCTCATGCCTGCCAGGGTCACCAGCAGGAATGCCGCGAGGCGGAACGGTTTGGGTAAGCGGTGTTGCGAATCCAGCAGACCAACAATCGCGATGGCGTAACCGAGCAGTTGCGCGATCAGGCTCAGGCGATAAAAACCGTGGTCATCCCACAGCCAGAAGTTGCTCAGCAACAGCGGCAGCAACAGCACCGGCGCGAGGCGGCGGATCAGTTTGTGGCTGATCAGGGCGATGGAATACAGGCCATGCTTCAGCGGATTGAGCAGTTCGCGGCGCTGGGCCAGGCTTTGCAGGCCGCCGACGGTGACCCGCTGACGACGACGGAATTGCTTGTCCGCGTCATCGACGCCGTGATCAATCACTTGGGCATCGGGCACGTAGACGATCCGTTTGAACTTCGCCGGTGCGCAGGTACTGATGAAGAAATCGTCGTTGACCTCTGCCGGCACGTTCTCGAACAACTCGCGGCGCAGGGCAAGCAATGCGCCATCGGCGGACACCATGCAGCCGGTGCGATTCTCGACCCGACGCAACCAGCCTTCGTAATGCCGATACAGGCTGTCGCCGACGCTCAAGCCGCCGCCGGTGACGGGAATCACCATATGCCCGGCGCAGGCGCCGACCCGTGGATCGCTCAGCGGCGCGAGCAAGTGGCCGAGGGTGTCGCGTGACCATTGGTTATCGGCATCGGTGAACACCAGGATGTCGCCGCTGCTGAGTGCCACGCCGGCATTCAGGGTGGCGGCCTTGCCCTGGCGCGGCAGGTCGAGCACGGTGATTCGCGGGTCGACGACTGTGCGGGCACAGGCCACGGTGTCGTCGGTGCTGCCGTCGCTGGCCAGAATGATTTGCAGGCTGGCGGGTTGGTAATCCTGGGCCAGCAACGTGCGCAGCTTGAGCTCGATATGCCGCGCCTCGTTGTGCGCGGCGATCACGATGCTGATGTTCAGCGGCGCGGCCTGGGTGTGGCGCGAGGCTGGGAACAGCGGCGCCAGCAGGCTCAGCAGCAGTGGGTAACCGAGGTAGGCGTAGACCGGCAGCAGCAGGCACAGCCAAAAAATGAATTCAGCCACGGGCAGGCCTCCTGGCGTTGCGATGACACAGACTGAGAATGAACGCGGCGCCGGCCAGGTGCAGACGCACCCAATGCAGGCCCCACAGTTGTAGGGTCAGGCCGAGACTGTGTTGCCGGCGGCTCTGACGCACGCTCAATACCAGGGCTGGCAGCAGCGTCATTGCGACCATGATCGCCGCGTGATGGGGAAAACCGTTGAGCAGTGCGGATATCGCCAGCAGATCCAGCACCCACGCCGCCAGCGACAACAGTGGAAAACGCAGCAGCCGCAGACTGAAACCGTGGCTGCGCAGCAGTTGCAGATGACTGCCCTGGCGCCACATTTCCTTGCCCATCCATTCGCGCCAGTTCATTTCGTAACCCCAGTGCAGGGCCACGCTCTTGTTGGCCGAGAGCAAGCGTGCGCCGTGCTCGCGCAGACGCAGGGTGAACTCCTTGTCTTCGCCGGTGCGCAGGGTTTCGTTGAAACCGCCGACCTTTTCGAACCAGCGCCGGCGCATCAACAAGTTGGCGCTGGGCAGCCAGCCGACGATGTGAGTGGCCTGGGTCACCGGACGCAGGGTGCGGCGTTGCCAGGCAGTGGCGTACCACGGGGCGGCGGCAGGGGTGTGCAGATCCAGGCTGAACACGTTGGCCATGCCATCGCCCTCCAGCTTGAACAGCGAGGTCAGCCAGTCTTCGGGCATCTCGATGTCGGCGTCGATGAACGCCAGCCATTCACCGCTGGCGATGGCCGTGCCGCGATTGCGCAGGGCGCCGATGGTCAGTCCCGGCATGCTCAGCACCCGGGCGCCGAACTGCCGGGCGATCTGCGGCCCGTCATCGCTGGAGCCGTTGTCGACCACGATCAGCTCGCACTCGACATTCGCCGCGTGTGCGGCTTTTTGCGCGGCCAGCAGTGTACGGCCGATGTGCCGCGCCTCGTTGAACATCGGGATGACGATGCTGATCCGGCTCATGTCCTGGCCTCCGCCAACGGTGCCTGCTCGGCTTTCAGGCGCAGGACGCTGGTCAGCGCGAGCATGATCCACAGGTATTTCTGGTTCGGCGCGCTGAGGAACATCAGGAACAGCGTCAGCGACAGGAAACTCATGCCCAGGTGCGTCATCATGTCTGCCTGCTCGGCGTTGCGTCGCTGCATCCACGCCTTGCGCGCCCGCAGCAGGTTGTACAGGCCCAGGCCGAGCATGCCGACGAACAGCAGGCCGGCGGGAATCCCCAGCTCGCTGAAGATTTCCAGGTAGGTGTTGTGCGCCCGGCGGTACAGGTCGCCGATCTTGCGGTTGGCGGAAAACGCCTTGGCGTAACCGGTGGTCGCGTAGTGCAGCGGGAAGGTGCCGGGGCCGGAACCGAGCAGCGGATTCTCGCGGATGATCTGGCTGCCGACCACGATGTACGAGGCGCGCCGGCCGAGGGATTCGTCGTGGTGACCGCTGGCGCCAGCGCTTAATACGCTCAATGACTGGATGCGGGCGATGTAACCGGCGGGCATCACGGCGATCGCCAGAGGAATGAGGATGACCGCGCCAAGCATGGCGAAACCCAGGTGCCGGGGGCGGATGCGTGCCAGTTGGGTGCGGTAGTGCCAGCAACCGATGATCAGGCTCAGCGCCAGTACCACCAGCCCGGAGCGGGATTCGGTCTTGGTCATGCCGCCGAGCAGCAGCAGGAAGCAACCGCCCCAGACCAGACGCTGCAACCAGTTCGGCGCGCGAATCACCAGCAGCAGCGCCAGCGGCACGGCAAACGCGATCAACAGGGCAAACGCGTTGGGGTCTTCGAGCAGGCCGGCGGCGCGGCCCTGATCCTGGAACTTGCTGGAGAACATCGCCATGGCGCAGGTGGCGCTGACGGCCAGGGTCACCAGTCGGGCGAACAGGTCGAGGTTCAATTCACGACCGATCAGCAAGGTGATGACGAACAGAATCAGACCGACGCTGAGCTCGCGCAGATGCCCCAGGGACATGCCCAGGTCATCGGTGGTCAGGGTGCTCAGAAAGTACAGCGCCATGAACGCCAGCAGGTAACGCCAGATGTTGCTGCGCAGGCGTTCGGCGGGGATCTGGTGCAGCGCCAGTTGCAGCATCAGGATCACCGCCAGCGAAGCGCCGAGCAGTTTGCTGCCCGACAGCGCGTTGTCCTTGAAGAAGCCCTCGAACGGCACCAGCGCGGCGATGCCGAGCAGGCCCCAGGTCGGCTTGCGAAACAGCACCGCGAAACCCACCAGGCCCAGCACCGCGCCGGGCGCCAGATACGGATAAGGGCTGGCCAGCAAAGCGATGCAGGCCAGACCGAGCAGACTGACGATCGAGAGCGGGAAAATCATGCGCGTGCCTCCCGTGCCGTGCGGATGTACAGCTGCGACCAGCGTTCGGCCAGGGCCTTGAGGTCGTAGCGATCCTGTTGCGTGCGTCGTGCATTGTCCCGCAGTTGGCGGGTCAGACCGGGCTCGCTCAGCAGCGCGTCGAGCTGGCGGGCGAGGGCGGTGGTGTCGGTGGGCGTTGCCAGCAGACCGTTATGCCGATCCTCCAGCACATCGGGAATTCCGCCGACAGCGAACGCCACCACCGGCACGCAGGCCTGCATCGCCTCCAGCAGAATCATCGGCGTGCCCTCGGTGCGCGAGCTGATGACCAGCGCATCGAGGCGTTGCCACCAGGCTTGCATATCAGTCTGATAACCCGGCAGGTGGATGCGTTGCGCCAGTCCGGCGCTGTCGATCCGCGCTTGCAACGCCTCGCGTTCCGGGCCGTCGCCGAGCATCACTGCATCGAGGGACGGGTGTTGCAGGCACAGCGGGATCAGCGCGTCGAGAAACAGATCCGGGCCTTTCTCGCTGCTCAGTCGCCCGACGTAACCGGCGAGCCAGCGCTGCCGGTTGGTGTCTGGCGTCAGAGCGGCGCCGGCCGGCAAACCGTTGGGGATCACTTGCAGCTTGTCCGCGCGCACGCTGGCCTGGCGGTGCAGCTTTGCAATGCTTTCGGCCACGCACACCACCCGATCCACCGACGCGGTGCGGCACAGTTGCAGGCTCAGCCAGGTGTAGAACTTCTGCTTGCGGCTGCGCGGGGTGAAACCGTGCTGGGTAATCACCAGCGGCAGGCGCAACAGGCTGGCGCCGACCCAGCCGAACAACAGCCCTTTGAAGTTGTGGGTGTTGATCAGCGGACGCTCGGCCCGGCGCTGACGCAGGTGCCGCAACAAGCCACCGAGCCCCGCGCAACCCTGCGCGGCGACTCCGGCCTGGCGGAAGCGCTCGATCAACGCGGGTGGCGCATCGAGGAACAGCACCTGATGCTGCCCCGGCGTCGCCAGGCAATGATCCAGCAACATCCGCTCGGCCCCGTAGAAGCCACCGCTGCTGAGCAAATGAATGATCGGCAGGGCGGCGGTCGGGGTGGCTGGCGTATTCAATTGCGCACCCAGTGGACAAAGCTTGGCACGGTCCAGTTCTTGTGCGGATTGCCCGGCTGAGTGTTCTCGTCGTTGAGCACCAGCAGCACCGGCAAGCCGAGTTCGTGGCTGATTTGCGCCGGGTGTTTGAAGCGGTGATCGAAGAACTCACGCACATACACCAGGGCCATCGCCAGCAGCAGACCGGTGAACAGGCCGAACGGAATGATCAGCATCGGTTTGGGGAACGCCGCTTCGGTCGGTTCGTACGGCGGGCTCAACACCCGGGCGTTGGACAGATCGTCGTTGAGCAAGCCGTTGGTGCTGCTCTCGGCAAAGCGCTGGGCGTAGGTCGAGAACGCGGCGTGCAAGGCGTTGATCTCGGTGTCCATCTGCCGCAGCTTGCTCTGGGTCTGCTGCAACTGGTGGATGCGCTCCTTGAACTCGGCGATGCGTGCGGTTTTCTGATCGATCACTTGCTTGACCACCGCCAGGTCAGTGGTGCGTTCCTGGATGCGGTTGCTCACCACTTTGAGGAACTGCTGGCGGGTGCGGGCGATCTGCTCGCGGGTCAGCAGCATCGGCTCACTGCCGGGCTGGAACACCGCCAGATCGTTCATGTAACGGCTGACCTGGGTGGTGAGTTGCTCGCCGAGCTGTTTCACCTCACGGTCTTCGAACGCGACGTTGTCCACGGTGGTGGTGAAGGTGAAGGGGAAGGTGTAGTCGTTGAGCTTGTTGTTGCTGGCGGCGGCCAGGGCGGTTTTCAGGTATTCGAGCCAGCGCTGGCTTTGCAGCAGACGATCCTGATACAGGCTGAGCGCTTGCTCTTCGGTGTTGATCGCGTTGAGACGGAAGGTGATTTCCTCTTTCGGATCAGACGAGCCGACGCTTTCCAGCAGCGCCTGCCGGTTGCCTTCCAGGCCATCGAGGCGCACCTGATACAGATGCTTCTTGGTTTCGTAGAAGGACTGCGGCAGGTCGATCGATTGCAGCGCCTGGCGGCTCACCAGATAGTTCTGCAACAGCGCGGCGACGAACGCGGTGCCTTGTTTCGGATCATTGAAGCTGTAGTCGATGGAGATCACGTTGGAACCCGGCAGGGTTTCGATCTTCAGGCTGTCGACGGCTTGCTGGGTCAGGGCGTCGAGCGCGGTGTCACGCACCGGATCGGTTTCCAGCCCCAGGGCATTGCGCAGCGGGTTGATCACATGCTGACGCAGCGGCGAGGTGACGTAGCGCTTGAACGGTTCGCTCACCAGTTTGCTGAACATGCCCGGCGAGGGGGTGTATTCGCCCTTGTCGCGTAGTTCGCTGATGGTCTGGCGGATCAATGCCGGCGAACGCAGGATGTTGCTTTCGGTTTCCATGTCCGCCAGCGACGGCGGAATGAACGTGGCGTTGTCCACTGTCAGGGAGGTGGTCGCATCGCCCTGAGAGAGCTTTTTCGACTGCACGATCACTTGGGCGGTGATATCGAAGCTCTGTTTGAGCAACAGCGGCAGTACCAGCGCGATCACTGCAAAGATCAGGAAGACCCGTTTCACCAGTTGCTTGTTGGCGAAGAAGATCCTGAAGAACTCATGCAGGTAGTTTTCCTTTGGATTCATGATCGGTCACCTGAGAGTCAGTTGTTGTTGCTGTCTTTGTTGTCGACGCGATAGCCGAAGCTGAAGCCCACGCCCTGGAACAGCACCACGTCGGCCAGTTGCCGGGCGAGTTCGCCGGCGCTGGCCAGTTTGGTTTTCGGCACGTAGAGCATGTCGTTCGGTTGCAGGTAGGCGATTTGCGGCGCCTCGCCCGACAGCGCCTTCTCGACGTCGTAATGCACGGCCTGCACCTGATTGCCGTTGCGGCGCATGATCACCACCGAGTCGAGCCGCGCCTTGACGTTGGTGCCGCGCGCCAGGGTCAGCGCTTCCAGTACCGAGACCGGCCGGCGGATCGGGTAGGAACCGGGCTGGCCGACTTCACCCAGTACATAGATCTCGTTGCCGGCGGTGGACTTGAGCAGCACGTCCACGCTCATCCGTCCCGGCAGTTGCGCGTACTTCTGGTTGAGGAAGGTTTCCAGTTGATTGATGGTCATGCCTTGCAGCGGCACCGAACCGATTTCCGGGAAGCTCGCGTAGCCGTCGGTGCCCACGGTGATCTCCCGGCTCATGCCGGTGGCCGGGTGGTTGAGGGCGCTTTTCAGATTCTGCTCGTTGGTCAGCGGGCTGATGATCTGCACCGTCAACTGGTTGCGGTTGGGCTGGAACAGTTGCTTGCGCTGGTAGGCACGCTGGATTTCCTGGCGCGCTTCATCGCTGGTCAGCCCGGCGATTTTCACTGAGGTGTTGGCGCCCGGCAGTTCGATGGTGCCGTCGGGCAGCACCAGTTGATTGCCATTGAGCTGGCTGGCGGCGGTGAAGTTCAGGCCGATCTGGTCACCCGACTGCACGCGGTAGGCGTCCGAACCGCTGGTGCTGATGTGAAAGATCACGTCCAGCACATCCTGCGGGCGCAGGGTCTGCTCGACCATCGGCATGTCGGTGGCCTGGGCGTTGGCCGGGGCGGCGGTGAGGATATTCACCGGCATGGTCTGGGTTTCGGAAGTGCTGGAGCAACCTGCGAGCGGCAGCAACAGCAGGACAAGCATTTTGGCGTTCATGGCGTCATCCTTCGCGTTCGCTTACAGGTTTTTGTAGAGCCATTTGGGCATGTAGTACTTGCGTCGGTTGAACACGCTGCCGACGACTTTCGCCCCGGCCTGGGTCAACCGTTGCACCGCCGCTTGCGCGACTTCCCAGCGGGTGTCCTCGGCGCGTACCACGAACACCACGCCGTCCACCTGGGTGCTGATGACCAGCGTGTCGGCGGCGGAGTACACCGCGTCGCCGTCGATCACCACAAAGCGATACTGGCTGCCCAACTGGTCGAGCAGCGGGCTCAGGCGCTCGGCCGTCAGGTGTTCCATGGTGCGGATCGGCCGGCCGTTGGGCAGCACATGGAACGGCAGGCTCGAGACCTGCACCACGCAGTCCTGCAACAGCGGCGGGTTGTCCGGGTTGAACAGCAGGTCGCGCAGGCCGCGCTCCTTGCTCAGGTTCAGTTGCTGGGTGAGGTTGTTCGCCGACTGGCTGGCGTCGACCAGCAGTATCAGGCCGCTGCTCATCTGCGCCAGTTGGCTGGCCAGCGCCAGGGCGCTGGTGGTGGTGCCGGCGCCGGGGTTGGCGGCGGTCAGGAACAGGATCCGCAGATCCAGATCCAGCACGGTCGAGGTCAGGTTCGACTCGCTGGGGCTGGCAATGCTCAGGCTTTTGTTGGTTGAACCGTCCATTAGCTTGCTCCGTGGCCGCTGAATACTTTGAAGGGGGTTTTCAACAGGATCTTCAGATCAAGCAAAAGGCTCTGCTCGGCGATGTAGCTGAGGTCCAACTCAACGCGCTGGTCGAAGTCGATGTTGCTGCGTCCGGAGATCTGCCACAGGCCGGTCATGCCGGGGTAGATCGCCAGGCGGGCGAGGTGACTGTCCTTGTAGCGGTAGGCATTGAACGAGGTCGGGCGAGGGCCGACCAGGCGCATGTCACCGGTCACCACGTTGATCAGGTTGGGCAGTTCGTCGAGGCTGGTGCGCCGCAGAAAACTGCCGATGCCGGTGATTCGCGGGTCCTTGTCGATCTTGAAGTCGATGGCGTCGACACCGTGCTTGTTCAGGTGGCGCAGCGACTCTTTCAACTCTTCGGCATTGGCGACCATGGTGCGAAACTTGAACATGCCGAACTTGCGCCCGCGATAACCGGTGCGTTTCTGCACGAACATCACCGGCCCCGAACTGGTGAACTTGATGGCCAGCGCCAGGCCCAGCAGCAGCGGGGAAATCAGCAGCAGAATCATCAGTGCGCCGAGACACGCCATGACCCGGTTGGTACGCGACAGCGTCCAGGGCCGGCCGCCATCGCGCCCGGTAACCCAGCCGCGACCCTGACGGTGGATCGCGGCATCGAGGCGCATTCGTTGCTCGGGATCCATACGCTTGTCACGCTGCAACTGCTGGAGCGGCACACCTTTTTCATGTCCAGTCATAAAGTCCTCTGCTGAAATCAGCCGTGAACGGCTCGTGGGCGACAGGCAGTGGGGTAGTAATCGCGGAACCAGGCGATGAAACGCCCCAGCCCTTCATCCAGCTCTACCCGGGGCTGGAACCCGGTGGCCTGGGCCAGATCGGCCGCTTCGGCGCAGGTGTTGAGCACGTCGCCCGGTTGCAGGGGCAGCAGCTCGACAATGGCTTTCTGGCCGAGGTGTTTTTCCATCAGGGCCAGGTAGGTTTTCAGTGCGACGGGGTGTTGCCCGCCGATGTTGAACAGCCGCCACGGCGCCATGCTGCTGGCTGGGTCGGGCTGTTCGCGGTCCCATTCCGGGTGGGCCAGCGGCGGCAGTTGCACCAACCGCGCGATGCTTTCGACGATGTCGTCGATGTAAGTGAAATCACGCTGGTGCTCGCCGTAGTTGAACAACTTCAGCGGCTGCCCCTCACTGATCGCCCGGGCGAACTGGATCGGCGACATGTCCGGCCGGCCCCAAGGCCCGTACACCGTGAAAAAACGCAGACCGGTGCTGGGAATGCCGAACAGGTGGCTGTAGCTGTGGGCCATCAGCTCATTGGCTTTTTTGGTCGCGGCGTACAGCGACAGCGGGTGGTTGACCCCATCCTTCACCGAGTACGGCGTGTGCTGGTTGGCGCCGTATACCGAACTCGACGAGGCGTAGATCAAATGCTCGACCGGGTGATGGCGGCAGCCTTCGAGGATGTTGAGGAAACCGTTGAGGTTGCTGTCCAGATAGGCCCGGGGATTTTCCAGCGAATAACGCACCCCGGCCTGCGCCGCGAGGTGGACCACCACTTGCGGGCGTTCGCGGACGAACAGCGCCTTGATCGCCGGTGCGTCGGCCAGGTCCACCGTGTCGAGCTGGAAATCCCCGGCCTGTCCGCGTACCCAGCGCACCCGATCATGCTTGAGCTGCGGGTCGTAGTAGCCGTTGAAATTGTCCAGGCCCAGCACTTGATGGCCGTCGCGCAACAGTCGCAACACACAATGAGCGCCAATGAACCCGGCGGCGCCGGTGACGAGGACTTTCATGGCCGCAGCCCTTCGGGACTGATGTGGCGCAGGCCGATGCCGCTGTAGTGCAGGCCGGCGGCGGCCACTTGTTCCGGGCTGTAGAGGTTGCGGCCGTCGACGATCACCTTCGAGCGCAGCTTGTCGGCCAGCAACTCGAAATCCACCACGCGAAAGTTTTTCCATTCGGTGCAGATCACCAGCGCGTCGGCGTCTTCCAGGGTGTCATCGCGGGTGGCGCACAGGTGCAGGTCGTCGCGGTAGCCGTAGAGGCGCCGGCATTCGGACATGGCTTCCGGATCGTAGGCCTGGACGCTGGCCCCTTCGGCCCACAACGCGTCCATCAGGTAACGGCTGGGGGCTTCACGCATGTCATCGGTGTTCGGTTTGAACGCCAGGCCCCAGATCGCGATGGATTTGCCGGCCAGTCCCTGGGGAAACTGCGCCTTGAGCTTGTTGAACAGGATGTGCCGCTGACTGTCATTGACGTCGGTGACGCTGCGCAGCAGTTTCAACGGCATGCCGTTGTGTTCGGCGGTGTGCAGCAGGGCGCGCAGATCCTTGGGGAAGCACGAACCGCCGAAGCCGCAACCGGGGTAGATGAAGTGGTAGCCGATGCGCGGGTCGGAACCGATGCCCTTGCGCACCGCTTCGATGTCGGCGCCGAGCAGTTCGGTGAGGTTGGCCAGCTCGTTCATGAAGCTGATGCGGGTGGCGAGCATCGCATTGGCCGCGTACTTGGTCAGCTCGGCGCTGCGGTTGTCCATGAACATCAGTTTTTCGTGGTTGCGGCAGAACGGTGCGTAGAGCTGGCTCATCTGCTCGCGGGCTTCGTCATCGCGGGTGCCGACGATGATCCGGTCCGGACGCATGCAGTCGGCGAGGGCGCTGCCTTCCTTGAGAAACTCAGGATTGGAGACCACCCGCACGGTGAACTCGCTTTTGCCGCGCCGCTGCAACTCGTCGCGGGCGGTGCTCAACACCTGGTCCGCCGTGCCCACCGGCACCGTGGACTTGATGATCAGCGTGCGGTCGGCTTCCATGAAACTGGCGATCTGGCGAGCGACGTTGAGTACGTGGCTGAGGTCGGCGGAACCGTCCTCATCGGCCGGCGTACCGACGGCGATGAAGATCATTTCGGCATGTTCAACGGCATCGCTGGCCTGGGTGCTGAACAGCAGACGGCCGGCCTTGATGTTCTCTTCCAAAGTTGCCGATAAACCAGGCTCACTAATTGGCGGAACTGCTTGTTGTAATTGCTTGATCTTGTTCGGATCAATATCAACGCACATAACTCGATGTCCGACATCGGCAAGTGCTGCAGCTTGTATAAGGCCAACATAGCCCGTACCAAATACGCTCACGTCCATATCGGCGTGCCTCGTAAGGTTCTGGAAAGATGATCGAATTGGAACTGTCAAAAGGGGTATAGCGCAGGGTTTGAAAAGCGTGTCAGCAAAATGACATGTTGCAGGTGTATAACAGCCCCAATTTTGGGGGCGATTGGCCATCAAGTGCTTGCTGTAGCTGGGTTTGTCCCGTTCTTGACATGTTTTTCACATTTAAAAGAAATCGATAAACGGTCGTAGGCCTCGAAATACGGGGCTTGTAGCGAGTCAGGTGTGTCAGATTTGAGTCAACTTTTTTTTGACGCTTTTTCGAATAGTCCGACACTTCTTGCGCTTTGATGGCTCGGTGCTAGTGTCAGGTTTTGACCGACAAATCATTGACCAGCTGCCGTCGGTCACGCCCGGAATCGCCATGTTTCGATATTTGAAAGAACTGCTTTTAATTATCTATCTGCTGCTTTATTCCGATTATTACCTTGATCGGTTAAATACTATCGGGGGCGGTTTTTCAGTACTGCTTTTTGGCGCGATGTTTTTGGCGCTGACTTTCGCATTACTACTAACCGCCTATATAAGGCAGAGTTTCATTCGCCACTTGTTCGCATTGGCGATGTTTTTATCGGCGGTGTTCTTCGATGTTTATACGAGAGTCACCGCTGATTACCTGACCTACAGCAGCTTCGTCTCGCTGGTGTACTCCGGCGGGTTCATCCAGGAGGCGGCGTATCAGTACCGCGAGGCGATCCTTCACGCCGTGCTCAACGGGCTGCTGCTTCTGTTTGGCATCGCTCTCAAGCCCCGGCACGGGATGCCGTTGCCGAATGCGTTACGGGTGGCGGCACCGGTTTGCGCGGTGCTGCTGCTCAGTGCGGTGCTGTTCGTGCGCGCCGGGGAGGGCGCGCGGGGCTTGCCGGTCATGTACACGCCGCTGGCCTATCTCAATCTGTTCGGCTACGAAGCGTTGCACAACACTGTCGGGCCGCGCGAGTCGGTGACCCTGGCGCGCAACGGTCAGGCGATCAGCCATGACATCGTGCTGATCATCGACGAGAGCATTTCCGGCAACTACCTGGACATCAACGCGCCGTTCGGTGTACGCAGCAACCTCAAGCAGCCGCACGAAGGCGTCGACATCTTCAATTACGGCTACGCCGCCTCCATCGCCAATTGCAGCGCCGACACCAACGTCACCCTGCGCTACGGCGGCACCCGCGCCGACTACATGCGCATCAACAGCACCTTGCCGTCGATCTGGCAGTACGCGAAAAAGGCCGGCATGCGCACGGTGTACATCGACGCCCAGCGCACCGGCGGCAACCTGCAGAACCTGATGACCGACGCCGAGAAAAAGGACATCGACGAGTTCGTGCAATTCGACCAGACCAGCGTGCGCGATCGCGACATGGCAGCGGCCGCCAAGCTGATCGAACTGCTCAACGACGACAAGCCGGAGCTGGTGCTGATCAACAAGGTCGGCGCGCATTTCCCGGTCCACGACAAATACCCGGACGCCTTCATGGCCTACCGTCCGACCCTGCCACGCGGGCAGTTCACCGAAGTGGCCGACACCGGCAAGCGCGACGGCTTCAATGGGCAACCGGATGACTGGGTGCTGTACCGCAACGCCTACAAGAACACCGTGCTGTGGAACGTCGGCGAGTTTTTCGCCCGGGTGTTTGCCCAGGCCAATCTGAACAATGCGCTGCTGATCTACACCTCCGATCACGGGCAGGATTTGCATGAGCGCGGCAATCCGGGGCTCAACACCCATTGCGGCGGGGACCCGGTGGAGGAGGAAGGGCTGGTGCCGCTGGTGGTGATTCAGGGCGATCAACTGCACACGCTCGACTGGTCGGCGCAACTGGCCGGCAACAAGGATCGCTCCAGCCACTACAACATTTTCCCGACGCTGCTGCAGTTGATGGGCTACGACCTGGCGGGGATCGAGGCGGTGTATGGCAAGCCGCTGACAGTGCCGACGGCGGATGACTTCACCTTCAACTATCGGTTCAATGCGCGGCTGGGGGCCAAGCCTGAGTGGAAGCATATTGATTTGGGGAGTGTTGTGACGCCGGGTGAGTCCGCGACCAATGTAGCGATTGGACAGGCTCAACCCTCACCCTAGCCCTGTCCGGAGGGCGAGGGCCGGGATGAGGGGGTAAGATCCCCAGCCAGACACCATCCAGACCCGATTACAAAGCGCATTTCACCCCACTCATCCGCTATCCTTGCCCGACACTGACCGATCAGGTGGCGGCATGCTTCGCGTTGAAAACGTCTTCAAGAGTTACCTCACCCCCCAAGGCCCGTTGCCCGTGCTGCAAGGGGTCGACCTGACGCTCAAACCCGGCAGCAGCCTGGCGCTGATGGGCGAGTCCGGCAGTGGCAAAAGCACGTTGTTGCACCTGATCGCCGGGCTCGACAAGGTTGACAGCGGCAGCATTCACAGCGCTGAACATCGCCTCGATGCCATGAACGAAACCCAACTGGCGAACTGGCGCCGCACGGAAATCGGCCTGGTGTTCCAGCAGTTCAACCTGATCGGCAGTCTGCGTGTCGAGGACAATCTGGCGTTTCAGGCGCGTCTGGCCGGACGTCACGATCCGCGCTGGCAGAATCATCTGGTGCAGCGCCTCGGTCTGGGCGAGTTGCTCAAACGCTATCCCGAGCAACTGTCCGGGGGCCAGCAGCAACGGGTGGCGCTCGGCCGGGCGCTGGCGTCGCAGCCGAAACTGCTGCTGGCCGACGAACCCACCGGCAGCCTCGACGAGGCCACCAGTGATGAGGTGCTGCGCCTGTTGCTGGAACTGCTCGACGACACCCCGACCACTCTGCTGATGGTGACCCACAGTCAACGGGTGGCGGCGCGGCTGGCAGAACGCGCGGTGCTGTCCAGCGGACGCTTGACGTGAACGTCCTGCGTCAGACCCTGATCGCGCTGCTCAGCCATTGGCGTCGGCATCCGGTGCAGTTCTTCAGTGTGCTGACCGGGCTGTGGCTGGCCACCAGTCTGCTGACCGGGGTCGAAGCACTGAACAGTCAGGCGCGGGACAGCTATGCCCGGGCCAGCCAGTTGATCGGCGGCCAGCCCCAGGCGAGCCTGAGCACGCCGAATGGCGCAACCTTCACCCAGCAATGGTTTATCGACCTGCGCCGCCAGGGCTGGCCGGTGTCGCCGGTGCTGCAAGGTCGGCTGATTCTCAAGGGTCATGACAACCAGCGTCTGCAACTGATGGGCATTGAACCTGTGTCGTTGCCCGGCGACAGCGCGGTGGCCGGGCAGGCGATGCCGATCGAGCGCGTCGTCGAGTTCTTCAGTGGGTCGGGCAGCACCTGGATTTCCCCGGAAACCCTGCACGCGCTGAATCTCTCCGAAGGTGCCACGCCACAGACTGAAAGCGGCCAACCGTTACCGCCCTTGCTGGCACAACAGGACATGGCCCCCGGTGTGTTGCTGGTGGACATCGGCGTTGCCCAGCGCGTACTCGATCAGCCCGGGCAACTGTCGCGGCTGTTGCTGCCCAAGGACTTTCACGATGAGTTGCCGGCGGCGTTCAAAGGCTTGCTGCAGCTCAAGAGCAGTGGTGAAGAAAACAACCTGGCGCGGCTGACCGAAAGTTTTCACCTCAACCTCGATGCCCTGGGATTTCTCTCATTCATCGTCGGCCTGTTCATCGTCCACGCGGCGATCGGCCTGGCGCTGGAACAACGTCGAGGGTTGCTGCGCACCCTGAGAGCCTGCGGCGTCAGCGCGCGGATGCTGATCGCTTGCCTGATCCTCGAACTTGGCGTGCTGGCGTTGCTCGGAGGAATGCTTGGCGTCATCAGCGGCTATTGGCTGGCGAGCGTGTTATTGCCGGACGTCGCCGCCAGCCTGCGTGGTCTGTACGGCGCGGAAGTGGCGGGGCAATTGCGCCTGAGTCCCTGGTGGTGGTTCAGCGGCATCGGTTTGAGCTTGCTCGGTGCGTTGCTTGCAGGCGCCAACAGCCTGGTGCGGGCGGCGCGTCTGCCGTTGCTGGCGGTGGCCGATCCCCAGGCCTGGCATCAGCAACATGCACGCTGGTTGCGGCGTCAGGGTTGGGTGGCCGGCGTGTTCGTCGCGATCGCCCTGGTGGCGTTGCTCTGGGGCGACAGCCTGGGCAGTGGCTTTGTGCTGATGGCCGGGCTGTTGCTCGGCGCCGCGCTGGCGTTGCCGGTGTTGCTCAGCGTCGGCCTGAACGGGTTGCTCGGGCGCAGCCGCTCGGTGCTCGGGCAATGGTTTCTCGCCGATTGCCGACAACAGTTGCCGGCATTGAGTCTGGCGCTGATGGCGCTGCTCCTGGCGATGGCGGCGAACATCGGCGCCGGCAGCATGACCTCCGGTTTCCGCCAGACATTCAACGACTGGCTCGAACAACGCCTGACGGCCGAGCTGTACCTCAACCCGAGCAACCCGGCGCAGTCCCGCGAGATGTACAGCTGGCTCAAACAGCAGCCGAACGTGGTGGCGGTGCTGCCCAACTGGCAGGTGTCGGTGACCCTGCAAGGCTGGCCGGCGGATGTATTCGGAGTGATCGATCACCCGCACTATCGCCAGCACTGGCCGTTGCTCGACGCGCGGGGTGAAAACCCGTGGGCGTCGCTGGCTGCGGATGATGCGGTGATGCTCAGCGAACAACTGGCCCGCCGCCTGAAGGTGGGGCCGGGCGATCACTTGACGATTCCGACCCCGAGCGGGCCGTGGTCGCCGCGCATCGTCGGGGTCTACGCCGATTACGGCAACCCCCGGGGTCATGTGCTGGTCAACAGCACTCATCTGTTGCGGGTCTGGCCGCAACTGACGCCGAACCGTTTCAATCTGCGTATCGATCCGGCGAACATCCCGCCGTTGCTCAGTGCCTTGCAGGCGCGCTTTCAGCTCGATGACAGTCGCATTGTCGAGCAGGCGCAACTCAAGGGCTGGTCGGTTCAGGTCTTCGAGCGCACCTTTGCCGCGACGGCTGCGCTCAACAGCCTGACCCTGGCGGTCGCCGGCGTGGCGCTGTTCATCAGCCTGCTGACCCAGAGCCAGAGCCGTCTCGGCCAACTCGCGCCGCTGTGGGCGCTAGGTGTGACCCGCCGCCAATTGATGCTGCTCAACCTCGGCCAGACCTGGTTGCTGGCGGTACTGACTCTGATGTTGGCGCTGCCGTTGGGGATTGCCCTGGCGTGGTGCCTGGATGCAGTGATCAACGTTCAGGCGTTCGGTTGGCGCCTGCCGTTGCGGGTGTTCCCGTGGCAGTTGCTGCAATTGCTGGGACTGGCGTTGCTGGCGACCTTGCTGGCGTCGGCGTGGCCGCTGTATTCGTTGTACCGCACGCAACCGGCGGATCTTTTGAGGACGTTTGCCCATGAGGATTAACGCGATTGCGCTGCTGTTCGCGTTGCTGCTGGCGGGCTGCGACCAACCACCGGCACCGGAGCAGAAGGGGTTCGCCGGCATGGGCAATCAGGCGCAGGCCTTTACCCCGGTGGTGCCGGGGCGGGTGTTCAGTTTCCCGGCGGATCACGGCGCCCATGACGGTTTTCGCATCGAGTGGTGGTACGTCACGGCCAATCTCAAGGATCAGAACGGCAACGACTTCGGCGTGCAATGGACGCTGTTTCGCAGCGCCCTGAACGCCAATCCACAGCAACCCGGCTGGGCCAACCAGACGGTCTGGCTCGGCCATGCGGCAGTGACTTCGGCCAGCGTCCACCACGCCGCCGAACGCTATGCTCGCGGTGGTGTGGGTCAGGCCGGCGTGCAACTCACGCCCTTCGACGCGTGGATCGACGATTGGCGTTTCGTCAGTCAGGCCAGCGATCCGCTGAGCGATCTGCAACTCAGCGCCCGTGACAAGAACTTCAGCTACCAACTGCGCCTGACCTCCAGCCGCCCGCTGGTGTTGCAAGGCGACAAGGGCTTCAGCCAGAAATCCGAACAGGGCCAGGCGTCGTACTACTACAGCCAGCCGTTTTTCCAGGCCAACGGCACCCTGCAGATCGACGGCCAGACCTACACCGTCAGCGGCCCGGCCTGGCTAGACCGCGAATGGAGCAGCCAACCGCTGACCGCCAACCAGACCGGTTGGGACTGGTTCTCCCTGCACCTGGACAGCGGCGAGCACGTCATGCTCTACCGCATGCGCCAGAAGGACGGCGCGCCGTACCTCACCGGCACCTGGATCGCCGCCGACGGCCAGACCCAGACCCTGCACGCCGGGCAAATCCAGCTCGTCCCACAAGACACCGCCAGCGTCGCCGGTCGCTCGATGCCGGTGCGTTGGTCGATCGCCATCCCGGAAAAACACCTCGACATCCGCATCGATGCGCTGAACCCGCAGGCCTGGATGAACCTGCGCATTCCTTACTGGGAAGGCCCGGTGCGCATCAGCGGCAGCCAGGGCGGGCAGGGTTACCTCGAAATGACCGGGTACTGAATCCCTTCTGAACTCTGTCGGCTCTGTGAACCTCTACCGGGAGAACCCAGTCGAGGATTCCATCATGAGCGACGATCTCCAGCCTCCCGACCTCACCACCTGGCAACGTCTGTTCGATGACGAAACCTACTGGCAGCAGTCGCCCGACGCTCACTACTTCGACCTGCAACGCATCGCTGATGACATGCTGGGGCAGGGCGCCATTGATCTGGAGCAGTGGCAGATCCTCCGGGCCAAGGCTGACGACCTGCACAAGGACGCACCCGGCGCGAACGTCGCCCGGGAACTCGACGACCCCGAAGCCTGAGGACAACCACCATGAACCATGATCCCGCCGATACGACGCAGCACCCCGACGAACCCCGTCCGCCGGGCGAGACCGAACGCGACAATGACGCCCTGCGACCCACCGACCCGAGCCGGCGCAAAGACAGCGGCAAAGGCACGCCCAGCGGTGAGTCCACCGCGCAGGAAACCGCGAAGCAGGGCTGATCTGCGTCTATGCTCCTTGGCACCCCGGCACCGAAGCGGTCAAGTGCCGGGTGTCATTCCATCTCAGGGAGAGTAACGCTTATGAAGCTCAAAGCACTGACGCACGCCATTACCCTCGCAACCCTGCTGTCTGCCACCAGCGTCACGGCGCTGGCTGCTGAAATTCCGCTGTCGGGTGTTCTGGAGGCCAATCGGGTCAGCGCCAAGGTGCTGGCGGTCGATCCGGCCAGTCATCAAGTGGTTCTGGAGGGGCAGCAAGGCCAGCAAGTCCACGTTCAGCTCACGGACAAGGCAAAAAACCTGGCCAACCTCAAGGTCGGGGATCAGGTAAACATCGAAGTCACCCGCTCATTCGTCTCTGTTCTGGATACCGAAGTGGGTAAAGGTTTGCCCGGCACCGTCGAGCGAACCGGGGAATTACGCAACGCGCCGGGCAGCAGCAATCCGGGCGGCGAAGCCTACCGGCAGATTCAGGTACAACTGGAGATCACCAAAATTGATTTGGCGAAGAATCAGGTCACCTTGAAGAACCCCTCCGGTCAATCGAAAGTACTCGACGTCGAAACGCCTGAAATTCAAGCGAAACTGAAAAATCTGAAAGTCGGGCAAAACGTCGTCGTCACTTATACCGATACGTTAAAAGTGACTACCACACATTAAGACTGGAGTTTTAACTCTACAAAGGGATTGTTCTTGTACAGCTTGTTGTATGAGAACAATCATATTAAATGTCCGAGGCGGTGAGTTTTAACAAAGTTTGTCGATGAATATCCGTTAACTTTTTCGTACATAAATTTTCATCCATGTGAATGAGGACATATCCGCCAACTTCCATTAAAATCCACCCCGTTCGCCCAGTGTCAGGGCTCTTTACCGGTGCATGGATTGCCAGGCCATTACACTGGGCGGACACCATCTCCGGAGTGCATCAAGCACTTCCCCTCAGTAACACGTTAGGATGCGCCGCCCTTTTTCAACGCAAGGACGATAACGGCCATCGCCGTTTCATCACGGATGAAACCACTTTCCCTCTATCACCCGATCCTTTACTGGATGCGCGTGTGGCAAAAAAGACTGTTCCGCCAACTCGCCTGGCACTGCACTCGCAAGCGCTACGCACAACCCGTTGCCATGGCTGAACGCCTGCCGTTCCGCTACCTCAAACACACCTCGAAACTCATCCGCAAACTCGGCGATTCTGACCTCACGCTGCAGCACAACAAAGTCATCAACTTAAAACTCGCCGTCGCCGCCATCGACGGCGTCACCATCGCCCCCGGCGAATACTTCTCCTTCTGCCGCCTCGTCGGCCGCCCCAGCCGCAAACGCGGCTACGTCGAAGGCATGGAACTGTCCTTTGGCGAAGCCAGACGAGGCATTGGCGGAGGAGTCTGCCAACTCAGCAACCTGATTCACTGGATGGCCATTCACTCACCCCTGGTTGTGGTCGAACGCTCGAACCATAGCTTCGATCCCTTTCCAGATGACGGCCGCGTACTGCCATTCGGCTCCGGCGCGGCGATCTTTTACAACTATGTCGATCTGGTACTGCACAACCCGACGGATCGGAGTTTCCAGTTGAAGTTGAAGGTCGGGGAACAGCAGTTGGAAGGAGAGTTGCTGTGTGATCGGGAGCGGGAGTTTCGTTATCACGTGTTTCAGTTGGAGCACCGGTTTGTGCGGGAAGGGGAGCGGGTGTATCGGGAGAACGAGATTTGGCGGGAGGTGCGGAACAAGGGGCAGGTGGGTGAAGTGGTGGAGCGGGGGATGCTTTATCGGAATCGGGTGGTGGTTAAGTATGAGGTTATGGAGGGCGTGGTTCAGGAGCGTCATTGCTGATTCGTGTGACTTGCAATCACGGGGCTGAGCTCTGAGGTATCGTCATAGCGTTTTGCAGGACGTTGTCGAGTTCGATCCAGTTTTTTGCTGTTTCGGAGAATAGAGGTTGCTCCCGATCGAAGTTTGAGATTAGTGAAACTCTAAAACAGCATTTTTTCGTCGAATTCCGGGTGCCAGCCGATATCTAGAATTCGGTTGTTGGGGGGACTTGCCTGGAGTGGATCTTCCTTTAATTGATTTGCTATTAGTGAGGTGGAGAGGGTGCGATCTAAATGAAAAATGTCGTCAAAGACTATATTTCCACCTGGGTTTTTTTATATTTTCGTATTCATTTTATAGATTTGGTATTAGGGTTGGTTGGTTTTTTGTAGGTGAATGTTTTTATTGAGTTTGTGTTTTTTTTGGTCTGGCTTTCGATTATGTTTATATGTTCATATGTTTTGATGGTAGTGAATAAGTACATTTTTAAGCGGACTCTGCCTTGGCAAGCAATCTTGTTAGTTCTGGTTCGATTTCGTCAGAAGGTATTTTTTTCATGACTTCTCTTATAAGGGGAGCGTATTTTTTTTCTATATTAACCTCCGCCCAGTCTAGCTCGTGTATTGATATGATCTTCACGTCAATATAAATTGAGTTGGAAAGTAAAAGTTTTAGTATTCTTATTGAATGTTCTGTTCGATCCTCTCCCATCGCAGCTGCGCAACGTTGCTGCCAAAATTCAGGTTTTGAGAGTATTTCTTTCTCAAGTCGATGCCATTGATCGTCCTTGAAATCTGCAAGAACGGTTTTTGCAACAATTTCTGTAGTGTACTCCGTCCAGTTTGAACTTTCGGAATCACCAATTAGAGAGCAGAGGGTTTCATAAATTTCGTCTTTTTCAGAATCTTTCATGGGGTTCCCCCTGTAGGATAAGAAGAGGTAATAACGTCATTAGTCCTCAATAATGGCTGGCTTTACCATAGGTCAACTCTTGCGCATTCGAGTTCTATGATGTCTCCGTTTGTTATGCCTTCTGGTAAATGGTCATCAACTATGAACGAAATTCTACCAATGTTTATGGTCTGGGTTGTAATGTCTACTACTTTTGCAATTATTTTTTTTGATAGTCCATTGCTTTTAGTATCCCTTATCCCTTCATTTGAATTTTTATTACATGGTTTTGCGTGCTTTAAAGAGAATATGTGTAGCGGTTCTGATAGGGAATCACCGATCTTGGCGTTACAGGGATAAGAAAATGCTTTGCAAGTGAAATAACCGTCAGTTATATCTACTTCCGCTTCCTCATCGTTCGGTGATGTCCAAGTGATATTTTTGACTAGCATGTTTCACTCCTTTTTTAAGGGGGTGTATATTTCCAGTCAAGATGCGGGTTCGGCCCAATTGCATCTGTTTTAACCGATTTTTATGGAGTTATTTAGTTGATCTATTGGGGGGTTGGTTGGGTAATGTATATGTCTATTATTGAATGATTTAATGCCTGTCTAATTTAATCTTTTCTGTGATCTCGTTGATTGCTAAGATAGCATTATGATTGGAAATTATGTTTTTCCAGTTTTCATATATTCGAACTTCAGATCCGTCCACTCCTTCGGGAGGCGGCATATATCTTACTATTGAAGAGATTTCTTCTGGGTAGTCAAATTCCGCATATAGATCTTCAATTGTTTCGAGCGGGTCTTTTAACAGATGTTTGTTGTCTAAATAATGGGAAAGCAGAAGAAATATCCAAGGTTTGGTAATTTCAGTTTCTTCAGCTTCATTTTTATCGGCTAAAAAGTCAAGGAGATCATATGCTGATGATAGCTCCTCTGGTTCTAGGGATGCTAGTTCATATGCTTTTTCTGATGAAGACTCTGTTAATGTGTTGCAAACGTATTTTGATACACCCTCTTCGTCGATGTATCCCCTGTTAAGTCCGAATAGAAGCTCTTTCCACGTTAACCATGGGGCTTTGGAGAAAGCGTAGTTTCCGTCAAGTGGTAATAGAGGCATTTTTTATTTCGGAGATTTATAAGGAGTCTGTTTTTTTGGGAGGGTAGTAATTGTTTAATTTGATAAGATTTTTATATGTTAACTCCATTTTTTAGTTAAAAACCATTTGAGTGTTCCGAATCTTCCATTCGTTGAGTCCGTATTTGGGTTCTCACCTCGAAGTGAAAATACCACTATGTAGTGGATGAATACACCTTTATGGCTGCATGTATAATTAATGTCTGAGTTTTGCTTGGTTAGATGGTTAATTAAGAAAGGCACTTTTGCATAATGATGAACTGAGTTTTGTATTTATATTTATAGTAACTATGGGTGGTGGGTGGTTGCTGGAATTTTTAACTGGCCATGGAATTATATATTTGTTGTGTAAATGGCGGTGTCTTTAGCTGTTATATCAACGAAGAACGGCAATTTTTTATCTCTATGTTCGTCGCTTATTGAAATTAGCAAAAGAGAATTTCCAAGTTTTAGCGCGGCACAGCCATCTTCGGCAATGTTTATGAGTTCCGCTGTGATGTAGAGTGCATCGCCCTTGAATTCTATTGAAGGCGTTTTTTTATCTGAAACAAAAATATTTTTATTCCAATAAAAATCATCATTAATATCGATTTCTATATCGTAAGATTGATTTTCTTTGGGTTGCGACCCAATAAAATTTGAGAAACCATTTCCATATGGTGTCGAAAATTCGACATGCGCTCTGTTAGAAAGGTTTTTAATTAATCTAATTATCGTGATGTTCATTTATTTGGTTCCTAAAGGGACTCGTATTACTGTGTTGTCTACGTTCATGACATTGTTTATTAAGTCAAGCGTCCACGTTTCCTCATGATAATGATGTTTGTTCGGTTTGCTGTTCATTTCATGGGCGCCGTAACGAATACTGCGCTTTCCATCTGCCGATACGATTCTATCGTTATCTGGAAGGCCTGTTCTTGGATGAGTATTTGTGTAGGGCCCCTCGCCTAAGAAATCTTCCCATCTCTTCGTTGCGTCTTGTGGTTTGACTGGCTTGCTTCCATAAACCTCATTGTGATAGCCCTGTCCAGGAGGTGGCTGTGGAGTTGGTGGAGCAGATGGTCCTGCCCCCTTAACCTCACTGCCTGATGTCGCGTCTGGTTTATTGCCTCGCGGTGCATGATTTTCAGAATCAGGGCAATTACTGCTAAGGCCTAGCGGATCCACCCACCCCGTAGGGTTAGGCACATACTGGTAGCTATTCAATCCACCCGCCAGCTTGATCGGGTCCGGCGTCAGGAACCGTCCAGTCCCCGGATTGTAGTAGCGGTGCCGGTTGTAATGTAACCCTGTCTCCGTATCGAAATACTGACCCTGGAATCGCAGCGGGTTGTCGATTTCGTTGACGTCGAGTGCTGCGAGGTTGCCATAGGCTCGGTAGTTGGCCGACCACATGATTTCGCCGCTGTAGTCGGTGAGTTCCTGCGGGGTGCCGAGGTGGTCGAGTTGGTAGTAGAACGGGGTGGCCTTGCGTGGGCCTTCGCCGTCTAGCATCGCCAACGGGCGGAAGCTTCCGGGTTCGTAGATGTAGCTGCGATAGCGGTTGTCGGCGCTTTCGGCGATCAGGCGTTCGCCTTGCCACAGAAATTCGGTGGTGTGGCCGTCGACGGTTTTTTCGATGCGGCGGCCGAAGGCGTCGTATTTGTAGGTGGCGGTGCTGCCGCCCGGCAGGCTGACGCCGATCAGGCGGTGCTGGCAGTCGTAGCGGTATTCGGTGACGAGTTTCTGCCCGGCGCCACGACGTTCGCAGGTCAGGTTGCCGTAGGCGTCGTAGTCGTAGTGGCGGTCGCCTTGCATCAGCAGGCGGTTGCCTTTGACGTTCGCGAGGTTGGCGACGGGCAGGTCGTTCTGGCCGAGCAGGTTGCCGGCCGGGTCGTGGGCGAAACTTTCCGGGGTGGCACCACGGACGCTGATCAGACGGTCCAACGGGTCGTAGTGGAAGCTGCGGTTGCCCTTGCGGCTGTCATCGATGCCGGCGAGGTTGCCGTTGGCATCGTAGGCGTAGCGACGCTGGAACAGGTTCTTGTCGCGCTGATCCACGTTGTGCGCTTGCAGACGTCCTTGTTCGTCGTACTCGTATTGACTGAGCAGCAGGCCCTGCTGGCGCTTGTGCTCGCGACCGGCGCTGAACTGGTGAGTGGTCAGGCGCGAGCCGTTGAGATCGATGCTGTTCAAGCGACCGCCGGACTGGTGGCGGTAGTCGAGTTTGCTGCCGTCGGGGAGGCGGCAGTGGCTCAGTTGGCCGACGTTGTCGTATTCATAACGGGTGGTGCCCCAGCCTTGGTGCTCGGTGATCAGGCGGTTCTGTACGTCGTATTCGTAGGCCAGCGGCCAGTGCCCGTCGTCGACGTTGACCAGTCGCCCCAGCGCGTCATAGCTGTAATGGATTTCCTCACCGTCAGCCAGGGTCTTCACCAGCAGACGGCCGGAGGCATCGCGCTGGTATTCGGTCACCAGCTCGCTGCCGTCGTCGCCGAATTCGGTCTTCTTCAGCAATTGGCCGTTGAGGTCGTACTCGTAAGCGGTACGGCGACCGTCGAAGCCGGTTTCCTGCTGGATCAGGCCGTTGGCGTAGTAGTCGAGTTTGTAGTGTTCGCCGCGTTCGTTTTCGATGCCGGTGAGTAGCAACCCGGCGTTGTCATAGCGGTAGCGCAACTGGCTGCCGTCGGGATTGATGCGGCGGCTGACGAGGTGCAGGTTGTCGGCGTATTCGTAGCGGGTGACACGGCCGAGTTCGTCGCGTTCAGCGGTCACGCGGCCATACGGGTTGTAGGTGAACGCGCGGGTGGCACCACCGGGCAAGGTGATCTGGATCAGGCGGTCGACTGCATCCCATTGGTACTGAGTGATCGCCCCGGTTTCGTCCTGACGGGTGATCTGTCGGCCGAGTGCGTCGTAACGATATTTGCGCTGGCCGCCGTCGGGCAGACGTTCTTCCAGCAACTGGCCGAGGTTGTTCCAGCCCAGTTGGTGGCGACTGCCATCAGGGTGCTGGATTTCCAGCAGGCGGCCCTGTTGGTCGTAGCTGTAGTGGGTTTCGTGGCCTTGAGGATCGGTTTGCCGGGTGATATCGCCCTGACGGTTGCGGTCGTACTGCCAGCGCGCCTTGCCCCGCTGGACATCGATGAGTTGGCCATTGAAATAGTTGTAACGAGTCGGCGCATCTTCGGGAGGAATCACCGCCATCAAGCGGCCGGCTGCACTGTATTGGTACTCAGTGATGGCGCCCATCGGATCCTTGACTGCGACCAGTCGACCCTCATCGTCATAGGCTTTCTGCGTTTCCCCACCGTCAGGCGCGGTTTCGCTGACCAGACGTGCATTTTCGTCATGCACATAGATCTGCTCGCTGCCATCGGGGTTGAAGACCGTGACCGAGCCTTTATCGTCCCACTCGTAGCGTGTCTCCAGTTCTGAGTAACTCGCCCAATGGCGTACGCAGCGGGAGTGTTTGCCTTCACGCTCCCATTCCCAGAAAAAGCTGGCGCCACCGGCCAGTTGCCGCTCCAGAATGACGTGCTGTTGGTTGTAGCGGTAATGCTCGGTTTCGCCGACTGCGTTGGTCGATGAGACGAGTTGGTTTTGTGCGTTGTAGCAATAGGTGACGAGTGTCTGAATGGTCAGCCAGGGATCCTGGCGTTCGCCACGGTCGTTGTACTCGGAGCGTTGCTGCTGATAATCCACCGCGACGATGTGCCGGTTGTCATAACGCAGCAGAAGGGAGCGACCGGCACCGTTGTCGATGCGCTGGATGCGATCAACCAGGTCGTAGCTGATGTGCAACCGGTTGTCGTAGGCGTCGCTGATGGTGATCAAGCGTCCGGCACGGAAATGATAGAAACGTGCCTTTGATCCAGCCTGGGTGAGAATCAGCTCGCCGGGTGCATCACCCAGGAAAATCGCGGCTTGCGCCAGACTGTTGGTGATGGCCGGACGTTGCTCGGTCGGCATCGGGAAGCGGGTCTGGCGGTTTTCGTTATCCGTCCACAGCACGCCCTCATCGTCGAGTTGCAAGTGATGGGACAGGGAGTGACTCCACCCGTGTCCGAGCCGACCATCGATTTCTACCGCACTGCTGCGGTACAGGCGTGTCCACTCGAAAGGCAGCAGTCCAGCCAGCTCGCCATCAGTCAGTGTCAGCAGTTCCTCGCCGGTGACCATGGACACCGGGTCGCCGTTCTTGCAGGTGTTGGCTGCGCATTCGCTGGGTTCGTCGGCCGGGTTCTTCGATTGCTTGGGAGCCTTGTCAACCGGTTCAACCTGTTCGACCCGCGAAGCGGCTTCCGTTTTTCCACGCGCCTGAACCTGTGCGTCAGTTTCCAGTTTTCCGCCGGAAGTGGAGGGTTTCGTCTTCGGTGCGCTAGCGGTTTCGGCGGGTTTCGGCGGGGCGATCTCGACGTTGGCTTTTCGGGCAGGATTGAACCCCGAATTGCCATTGAGCAGCAAAGGTCTTGCCGCCTCGGTATGTGGAGTGGCCTTGGTCTTGCTGACCTTCATCAACATAGCGGTAAAGTCTTCAATCAATTTCACGACTTTGCCGCTGCTTTGCACACCTTTGATGACCTTCGTGCCAATACGCACGGCCAGACCGAGGCCGCCGGTCAGGACGATACCCACCAGAATGTTCAGCAGGAACTCGGTGGTCATTTGGGCCAGGACTTCGGTGCAGGTCTGCGGTGGCAGCATCTTCACCCAGGCCATGATCGCGGCCACGTAGATCCACATCAGTGGTTCATCGCTGGCGATCAATAATGCGGTGTGAATGGCCTCGGCGGAGGCGTCGTAAATTTTCTTGATCTGCTCTTCGGTGAAGAAGTTTTTCAGCTTCTCGTAGTTTTCACGAGGGTGGGCAACCAGGTTGTAGAGGCTCTTGATATCGCCCCACAGCCCCATGATCGCTTTCAGAAAACCTTCCCACGCCGCCTCCAGTTCCTGCAGCGCGCGACCGCCCAGCGAAGCGTCAGTATGTGCCTGCCAGAGCGGCAGAAAACTGGTGCTCCACTCGGTTTGCAGCCAGCCGCCCAGCTCGCCGATGACACCCTGATAGGAGTTGAACAGGCTGTCGATCTGCGCAGGGGTAGGGTTAGGGAAGAACGTGATCTTGTATTGCTGATTAGGCTTGAGCCCGGAGACCTCCAGAATCCCGGTCGAGTCGATGGTCTTGTTGATTTCCGGACCGACTTCATTCTTGCCAATGAACCGGCCATCCACCACGGGCACCAGGCGCACGGGCGTATTGCCGATCGGAACAAAGCGCGCGGACTCGAAGCTGTGTATCAGCGTGAGCTTGCCATTGGCCGGGCAGTTGGCATAAAGGGTGTTTTCCTTCTTGCTGTCCTTGTCCTGCGTACCGACTTCGTCGCCGACCTTGAACTGCTGTTCGGCATCCAATATGCCGCCATACCAGGCTTCGGCATGTTCACGGTAATCCTTCAGGCACTTTTTGAAGTCGTTGATGATGGCCTGAGCATCAGGCTGTTTTGCCGTGAGGTTGCCAACAATCTCACCCATCAAAATGCTCATACCGCCACCTCATTCTCCAGATGGGCCTTCAACAGCCCGGTAAAATTTTCTTCCGTGAGTGGCGTGCGCTTTACAAAACGCGCCACTTTTTGTTGCAGGTTGGATTCGGGAAACGCGAAGTACAGATCAGCATGCTCATCCAGCAGCCACTGCATCATGTTGCCGATCACCGTGGACGGGTTTTCCGCCATCAGGCCATCCAGCAAGGCCTTCGGCACCTCCCACCACGGCCAGTCCTTCACTTTCGGTACAACCCTCGGCCCGATGTCCAGACGGCGGCCATTGATCAGATACCGATCAAACACCGGCAACAGTTCTCCGGCCTTTTCCCCAAGGCCTGCAAGAATCGGATGAATATGCCGCCCATCCCAGAAGCGGAAGAACACCTCCGTGCCGTCCGGCATTTTCACCTGAGTCAGGCTGCGCAAGTGTTCGAACACCTCGTTTGGCTCTGAGCGCGAGACGGCGAGCCAGCCCCAGTCGAGGGCGTCGGTTTCGGCGATCCAGGGCAGGAAGGCCGAGTTTGGCGTGAGTTCGGTGACGTAGGGCATCACCGGTTGCCAGGTGGCGTAGGGCGTATCGCCCCAGATCGGGATGAGCTGGGTGGTGGGTTCGGTCATGTACAGGGTTTTCAGGGCGTCGGCATCACTCGCCGCACTGATGACCAGATACAACCGCTCGCCGCTTTGAAGCGGCTGTTGTGCCAACCATTGCTGGGGTGTCAGTCGATCAGATGGCACAGGCACCTGCCTTGCATTTCTCGCATTCTTCGCAGAACGGCGCGTTGCGT
>NZ_JAOEJT010000025.1:0-34650 GCF_025447575.1 Pseudomonas sp. B2M1-30
GCCTGCCGAAGGGGCCGGCACGGCAAGATCAAAAGCGGTACTCGAGCTAACGCTCATTGTGTTGAGTGGTGAGAAGCAGAGGCGGACGGTTTTTGCTTTGGCTTTTGCTTTTCTGTGGGATTGGGCTTGCCCGTGAAGGCGGCCTTCGGGCCGGCCTGGTTTTGGCGGGTGTATATGTTCTTTACTGCCGCTATGGCCAGTTCCATCTCCCTCCGGGCGGTCCGACGTTTCGGGAGGGTTAGGGTGAGGGCTGCGATCTGAAGTCTGCTGAAAAACCGCCTGAATCCACGATGGCGGCCTGGCAGCCGGCCTCAGTCCTGTGAGAGCCGGCTTGCAGTGTGTCAGGTGTGGTCAGTTGGCGCGTTTGTCGTCGCCAGGCTCGCCGCCGACATGGACGCCGCGATCATCGCCCGGTTCGCCTGCGGCATGCAGGCCTCGGTCATCACCGATTTCACCGGCGCGATGCACGCCGCGGTCATCACCGATTTCACCAGCGCGATGGACGCCGTGGTCATCGCCGATTTCGCCAGCCCGATGTACGCCGTGGTCATCACCGATTTCACCAGCGCGATGCACGCCGTGGTCATCGCCGATTTCGCCAGCACGATGTACGCCGTGGTCATCGCCGATTTCACCGGCCCGATGCACGCCATGGTCATCCCCCGGTTCGGCGTGGGTGCCGTTGCGTCCCGAGGAGGCGCTGGGGCCTGAGTTTGCGGAGCCGTGGCCGCTGTTGCCGCTGGCGCTGTGACCGCCGCTGTCGCCATGGCTGCTGCCACCACCGGCGCCGCTGCCGCCGTGACTGCCGCCATTGCCCCCACCACCACTTCCACCACCACTACCGCCGCCTCCTCCGCCTCCGTTGCCACCACCTCCGCCTCCGTTGCCACCACCTCCGCCTCCGTTGCCACCACCTCCGCCTCCATTGCCGCCACCACCGCCGCTGCCACCTCCGCCATTTCCTCCATGGCCGCCGCCTCCACCTCCGCTACCTCCGCCGCCACTACCTCCTTCCTTGGCCTGAACGCTGGACATTCCCGAAAGGTTGTCCGGAATCAATACGGTAGACGCCGACAGGACTGCGCCGATGGCCATTGCGAGCATGAGCTTTTGAATGTGCATATCGTTCTCCGTCTTTGTTGTATTGGTTGGGAACGTGGATTGCGTGGTTGCCGTTGATCCGACCCGTTCCCGAGGTCAGTGGATGCTTGAAGCGAGTTCGAAGATCGGGATGTACATCAGGATCACGATCACCCCGATGAGCAGGCCGATGAAGGTCATGAGCAGTGGTTCGAACAGGCGCACGAACCACTCGATCCAGCGGCTTATTTCTTCGTCGTAGAAATCGGCGCTGCGTTCCATCATCTGGCCGAGGTTGCCGGACTGTTCGCCGGCCCGCAGCAGGCGCAGGGACACGGGCGTCACCAGACGATTGAGTTCCAGCGCGGTGGACAGCGATTGCCCCTCGCGCACCCGCTCGCAGGCCTGGTCCAGGCGTACCCGCGAGGCCGGGGTGAGCAGGTTGCGCACCATGCCCATGGCGGTCACCAGCGGAATCCCGCCTTGCAGCAGGATGCCCAGTGAGCGGTAGAACCGTGCCAGTTCATACATGAAGATCCTCTGGTGTACGGCGGGCAGCTTTTCCACCAGCCGATCCAGCGCCCGACGAAACGCCGGTTGTTTTTGCAGCACGGCGAGGGCGACGATCAGGGCCGCCAGCCCGCCGAAAAACTCGGCCTGATGAGCGTGCAGGAACATGCCGCTGCTCATCAGGATCTGCGACAGCCAGGGCAGGTTCGAGCCCAGGCCTTCGAACACCAGGCTGAAGCGTGGCACCACGTACCCCATCAGAAACAGCACCACGCCACCGCCGACCACCAGCAACAGCAGCGGGTAGATCGAGGCGCTGACGATCTTCTGCCGCACCTCGTCCATGCGCTGGCGATAGCTGACGTAACGGCCCAGCGCATCGCCGACCGCGCCGGTTTTCTCGCTGGACTGTACCAGCGCGACATACAAGGGTGGGAAAACCGCCGACAACTGGCCCAGCGCCTGGGAGAAGGACTTGCCCTCATAGAGCAGGCGCACCAGTTCGCTGAGGGTCTTGCGCGCGGCCGGTGCGGTCTCTTTTTCCGCCAGGCTTTCCAGGGCATCGATCAGCGGCAGGCCGGCGTTGAGCAGGGTGGTCAGCTCCTGGCTGAACAGCACCAGATTGAAGGTTTCGCGCTGGCGCAGGCGCAGCGAGCGCCAGTGCTTTTCGGCGTGCAGACTGACCACGCGCAGGCCCTGGTCTTCGGCGATCCGCCGGGCCTCGCTATCGCCCGGCGCCTCGACGCTCAGCGACACCACCCCGGCCTTGCCCACTGCCTTCAGATGAAAACGCATGCGCTGTGCTCCGCTTATTGCCAGTTGGTGACTTCGGCGTTTTCGCCTTCACCGCCGGGCTGGCCGTCCTTGCCCATCGACAGCAAGTCGTACTCGCTGTTCTCGCCGGGGTAGCGGTAGGTGTAGTTGCGGCCCCAAGGGTCCTGCGGCAGTTTTTTCTGCAAGTACGGGCCGGTCCATTTCGCTTCGTCGCTCGGTGCGGTGACCAGTGCTTGCAAGCCCTGTTCGGTGGACGGGTAGTGGCCGACTTCCAGGCGATACAGATCCAGTGCCTTGCTCAAGCCTTCGATCTGCGCCTTGGCGACCTTCACTTCGGAACGTCCCAACTGGGCGAAATATTTCGGCGCGACGATCCCGGCCAACAGGCCGAGGACCACCAACACCACCAGCAATTCGAGCAAGGTGAAACCCCGTTGGGCACGCGGACGAAAATGCGCCTTCATGATGACCTCCCGTGAGTGGCAGTCGTGTCTCCCGAGGGCTTATGCAATTGCCATGCTCACCCACCACTCAAACCCGGTCATCTGCCTGAACCCCTTGTATTACGGGCTTGGCGCGAGTCGGCACAGTGCTTGCGTACGGCTCAATCACGACGGGTCAGTGGGGCATTTCCCCCAATTTTTCGGGCCGGTCAGGGGAGGCGCAATGCTCAATCCAATCAGGCTCAAACCCATCTGTGCAGGACTGCTGGGCTGCATGCTGTTGACCGGCATCGCCGAGGCCGATGTGTTCGTTTCCGTGGACGCCAAGGGCGGCTACGTACTGTCCAACGTCCACCGCCCCGGACGCACCTACGAACGGGTGATTCACGAACCGCAAATGCCGGTGGTGAGCCTCGATCAACAACCACAAATGATCGCCAGGCAACCCTACGCCGAACTGGTCTCGGCGGCGGCTTCGGCCAACCATTTGCCCGAGGCGCTGCTGCACGCGGTGATCAACGCCGAATCGAACTACAACCCCGGCGCCACCTCACCCAAGGGCGCGGGTGGGCTGATGCAGCTGATGCCCGACACTGCGCGAGAGTTGGGGGTGACCGACGTCTACGACCCCCGGGCCAATATCCAGGGCGGCGCCCGCTACCTGAAACGCCTGATGACCCTGTTCGACAACGACATCGCCCTGGCTGTGGCGGCGTACAACGCCGGGCCGGAAGCGGTGCTCAGCCGTGGCCGGGTGATCCCGCCGTTCGCCGAAACTCAGCGCTATGTGCCCAGCGTCCTGCGCCAGTACCGACGCTTGCAAGGCCTGGCGGCGGATGCGCCGTTGTAGTCCCCAACCCGGTTTTCCCCAACATCGGGGCAAACGAAAACCGGGGAAACGGGTGGGGAATACTCCCCAACGCTTCAAGTCGCCGATGTAACCGGTTGATAGATAGCGAATTTTTTTGTGGCACGCGGATTGCTCCAAGGGGTTTGTCGAGAATCATTCCCTGTGAGCACCCACTACGAGGTTTCCGATCATGGTTGGCATTCACCACGTACCGTCCCTGTTGAACTGGCTGGTTTTGCTGGCCTCCATGCTCAGCGTCGAGATCGCCAGCGCGGCTGTGCGCTGTGAGCGCAATCTGGTGGCCAACGTCGTGGCGTTCGATCAGCCGCTGATGTTCAACCGCCTCGGTGCGCAGAACGCCAACGGCATGATGTACGCCCTGCGCCGTGATGTGGTCGATGACCATGACGTGTCGCTGGCCCACGGTGGCGCGGCGGTGCCGGGCAAGGTTTCGCTGCGGGCCGACAAGCGTCCACGGCCGCTGGTGCTGCGGGTGGCCGCCGGTGATTGCCTGACCATCAACCTGCAGAACCTGCTCGATTATCAGGCCAACCCGAACAAGCATTTCGAGAACGAAGGCGAAGAGGAAGAGGGCATCGAGAATGCCAACGCCGCCGAAGACTTCAAGGTCGACGAGCAAGTCGCCGATCGTCATGTCGGGTTTCAGGTCAACGGCCTGCAAGCGGTGAACAGCATCGATGACATCTCCTCGTTCACCGGACGCAACGCCAACAGCCTGGTGCCGCCGGGAGCCAGCCGCTCCTACGTGCTGTACGCCGAGCGCGAGGGCGCGTTTGCGGTCAGCAGTCGCGGCGCGACCTTCGGCGGGGAAGGGGCGGCCGGCAACGTTGCCAATGGCCTGTTCGGCCAGGTCGTCGTGCTGCCCAAAGGTGGCCGTACCTATCGCAACACCCTCACCGAAGAAGAAATGCGCCTGGCCACCACGGGCCGCACCCCCGCCGGACAACCCATCGTCGACTACCAGGCCCGCTACCCGCAACGCGAGCCGTGGCTGCGTGAAGGCAAGGCCGGCACGCCGATCATCAGCATGGTCGACGGCAGCGAAATCATCTCCAGCGAAAGCGATGCCATCGTGATGGGCAGCAACGCCGACGGCAGTTTCCCGCCCAGCACCTATGCCCTGGAGTCGGTCGGCAAACGCAACCCGGCGATTCCCAACCGGCTGGAACCGTTCCGCGATTTCGCCTCGCAATTCCAGGATGAAACCGCCGCGACCCAGGCGTTTCCCGCCTACTGGGCCGACCCGGTCATGGCCCATGTGCTGGAGCCGACCCGCGATTCGTTCATGATCAACTACGGCTCCGGCGGCATGGGCGCCGAAGTGGTCGCCAACCGTTTGGGCGTGGGGCCGATGCACGATTGCCTGTCCTGCGCCTATGAAGAATTCTTCCTCAGCTCGCACACCGTCGGTGACGTGGCGATGCTGGTGGACGTGCCGGCCAACACCGGGCTTGAGAACATCGCCCCCGGCCAGACACCCCGCGCCGACCAGATCGGCGTCAAAGCGACCATGGCCCTGTATCCGTCGGAGCCGTCGAACGTCAACCACAGCTACATCGGTGACTTCGTCAAATTCCGCAACACCCACAACGGCCACGAGCAGCACATTTTCCACCTGCACGGCCACCAGTGGCTGTTCAACCCCAACGATGACAACTCCGATTACGTCGACGCCCAGGGCATCGGGCCGGGCGCCGGCTACACCTATGAAATCGCCAACGGCGGCTCGGGCAACCGCAACCGGGTTGCGGGCGATGCGATCTATCACTGCCACTTCTATCCGCACTTCGCCCAGGGCATGTGGGCCATGTGGCGGGTGCATGATGTGTTCGAGGAGGGCACCCGACTGGAGGTGTCCGCGCAAGGCGCCGACGGTTATCACAGCGAACCGTATGCCCTGCGCAGTGGTAAACCGGCGGCCGGCGCTCGGGCCTTGCCGGACGGCGAAATCATTGCCGGCACGCCGATTCCCGCCGTCGTGCCGCTGCCCGGCAAAGCCATGGCACCGATGCCCGGCAAAGTCGTGGTGGTGCCGAAAGTCGGCGAAACCCTGGTCGCCGGCAACGATGACGACGAGGACGAAGAAGAGGCTGACGACGACGGCGAACACCACGGCGGCAACGCCGGTTCAGGCGCGATCGGCTCGCTGGCACTGGTGGATCGCAGCGAAGCCAACCGCAACGCCGACGGCACCCTGAAAAACCCGGGTTACCCATTCTGGATCGGCGGCATGGAAAGTTCGGTCGGCCAACGTCCGCCAACCCCACCGCTGGACATGCTCGACGCCGCCACCGCGCAGGCGCTCAAATCCAGCGGCAAGGCGCTGTGGGCCAACCTCGACCCGGCGCAGTCCGGCGGTTGGGACGGCGGTTTGCAGCGTCACGCCCTGGACGGCGTCTCCGCCGGTGGCGAGGCGCATACCGTGACCACTTCGCTGGACTTCTCCAAGGAAGTCACCCGCGCCAAACCGATTTACCTGCCGGAAGAGGGCACGGAAGTCGAACAGGCGGCGATGGCGTTCCACGCGAAAAAGGATCACCCAAGCTTTGCCTTGCTGCCCGGCAGTCAGATCGTCGCGCGCAACTTCCGCACCAACGGCGCCTTGCCGATGGCCGGTGCGCCGTACTACGAACCGTGCATGGACGACCGGCAAAAACGCCTGACCGCCAGCGCCGGCAGCGGTGAGTTCAACAGTGGTGAGCGTATCGACGGCCTGTCGTTCGTCGGCGCCTCGACCTTCACCGCCGACCGTCCACGGATCTACAAAGCCGCCAACATCCAGTTCGACGCGGTGTACAACAAGGCCGGTTATCACTTCCCGCAGGCGCGCATCCTCGCGTTGTGGGAAGACGCCTGGCCGGTGATCACCAAGCAGCGTCCGCCAGAGCCGCTGGTGATGCGCATGAACACCTTCGACTGCGTGCAATACCAGCAAACCAACCTGGTGCCGGCCGTCTACGAGATGGACGACTATCAGGTGCGCACCCCGACCGACGTAATCGGCCAGCACATTCACCTGCCGAAATGGGACCTGACCTCCGCCGACGGCTCCTCCAACGGCTGGAACTATGAGGACGGCGTGCTCTCCCCAGGTGCGGTGCAGGAGCGCATTCATGCGATCCGCGAGTTCAACCAGTGCGCAGGCACCGACCCGCGTGACGGCACCCAGGCCTGCCCGAAAGCCAAGGCGCATCCGTTCTTCGGTCAATACGGGCGCAGCGACTGGATGGGCGCGCGCACCGCGATGCAGCGCTGGTTCGTCGACCCGGTCGTCAACATCAAAGGCGTGGATCGCGGCCTCGGCACGATCTTCACCCACGACCACCTCGGCCCATCGACCCACCAACAGATCGGTCTCTACGCCACGGTGCTGGCGGAACCGGCCGGTTCCACCTGGTTCCACGCCGAAACCGGCGCGCCGTTGTACAGCGGTGCGCGTCAGGACGGCGGGCCGACATCGTGGCAAGCGGTGATCAATACCGGCGACCTCGACGGCGACGGCAAGAACGACAGCTTCCGTGAGTTCTTCCTCGAGTACAGCGACTTCCAGCACGCCTATGAGGCCGGCGTGTATGTCGGTGCCGGGCCGAATGGCGTGCCCAATCCGCAAGCCTTCCCGGCCACTGCCGACAGCTTCCGCTACGCGATCAACCCGCCGGTGCGCAACAACGCCAGCAGCCTGCTCGAAGGTGTGCTGGAAGTGCAGGGCGGTCAGGTGCCCGGCTGCCCGAGCCGGCCATGCCCGCAAGCGATTTCCGTGGATGACCCAGGCATGTTCGTCGTCAACTATCGCAACGAGCCGCTGGCCCTGCGCGTCTACGACCCGAACAAGGTCGGCCCGGACGGCAAGCGCGGCATGCAGGCCGACGGCCTCGGCGGCGACCTCGCGTATGCCATGCAAAGCCGTACCGACCGGGCGATCCCGGCGATGAACCTGGCGCCGAACCTGGTGACCTCGGCCACCGGCCCGACCGGCGGCACCACGCTGTTCCCGCCGCACATCAACACCGGCGGCAGCGAGGCAGGTGATCCGTTCACCCCGATGCTGCGTACTTACACCGGCGACAACGTGCGGCTGCGGGTACATGCCGGCGGCCACGAAGAAGAACACAACGTCACCCTGCACGGCGTGAAGTGGCTGCAAAGCGGTTCCGGCTTCGGCAACAGCTCCAACTCGGGCTGGCGCGCGTCGCAGATGATCGGCATCTCCGAGCAGATGGGCTTCATCGCGCCGGTGTCGATGCTCTCCAGCTCCGCCGCGACCACGGGTGACTACCTGTACTCGATGGACGCCTCGATCGAAGGCTACTGGAGCGGAATCTGGGGGGTGATGCGCAACTACACGGCCAAACGCAATGATCTGTTCGCCATCCCCAACAACCCGAGTCCGGCGGGCATGCGCAACACCGTGGCGTTCGAGGGCAGTTGCCCACGGATCAGCGCCAACCCCAACGGTATCGGCACCCGGCCGACGGTGCAGCGCAACTATGACGTGGTGGCGGCGCTGGCCAACGACATCCTCGGCAACACGCTGGGCCTGACCCTCGGCGATCCTGCCGGGCTCGGCCAGCATGTCGGCGGGCCGTTGAATCCGGCGGGCGGCACCCTGGTGCTGAACTCGCGGACGGTGAGCATTCCGCAAGTCACCGTGACCGATCCGGAGGATGGTGAAACCATCACCATCGGCGGGCAGAGCGGGCCGCTGCATGATCCGACCGCGATCCTGTACGTGCGCAAGTCCGACCTCGATCCGGTCACCGGCAAGCTCAAACCCGGTGTGCCCGTCGAACCGCTGGTGCTGCGTGCGGCGGCCGGGGACTGCATCAACATCACCCTGGAAAACCGTCTGCCGAGCGTGATGCCCGACCTGACGCAAACCGCCGTGATGCAAGGCATCGTCAAGCGTGACCGCAACAGCGGCCTGGGCTCGACCACCTTCAGCAACAACCTGATGCGGCCGTCCAGCCACGTTGGCCTGCACGCGCAACTGCTGGCCTACGACATCACCAAGTCCGACGGCGCCAACGTCGGTGCCAACCCGATCCAGACCGTGCCGCCACGGGTGGGCAACAGCGGCGCGTACCCGACCCGTACCTATCAGTACTACGCCGGGCACCTGGAGCGTGAAGGCAAACCGGTGACCCAACTGGGCCGCAGCGTCGACAACATCAACGCCACGGCGGTGGAGTTCGGCGGCTTGAACATCACTCCGGCGGACGTCATCAAGCAGCCGCAAAAAGGCCTGGGCGGAGCGATGAGCATCCTGCCGGCCGGCGCCACCTGGGTCGACGATGTGCGCAAGGTCAACGCCACGGTCACCGCGCCGGGGCAAACGCCTTACCGCGACTTCGCGATGGTCTGGCACAAGGCGCTGAACACCCGTTGGGCCAATGGCCGGCCGGTGGAAGGCATCGCGGCCGAAGGCTTTGGTGTGCCGACCGACCCGCAGGACAACTCGAGCATGGCGATCAACTACAAGACCGAGCCGCTGTGGTATCGCTTCGGCCTCGCCCCGGATGCGCCGTTCGGGCATGCCGACGGCGCCGGTTACGGCGACATGACCAACGCGCACATGGCCTACAGCAACGCGCTGGTGGGGGGCGATCCACAGACGCCGGTGCTGTATGCCAAACCGGGGCAGCCGTTCCGGACCCACATCCTGATGCCGACCGGTGGCAGCCGTGGCACCACGTTCCAGCTCGACGGGCATGTGTGGTCGGTCAATCCGTTCCTGGCCGAGAAGAGCGACACCGGTGGTTATCCGATGGGGGCGCCGGGGGTGGGTTCGGTGCGCTTCGGCTACAACCCGATGTCGATGTACATCGGCGCCCACGAGAGCGTCCTGCCGGCCGCGCACTTCAGCTTCATGATCCCGAGCGCCGGGGGCAGCAACGCGATAGCGGGGGACTACCTGTTCCGCGACTACGCCGCCTACGGCAACACTTCGGGCCTGTGGGGATTGTTGCGGGTGACCAACGAGCCGGAGCCGGCCCCGCAGGGCCAGTGATTGAAAGGCAAGCCCCCTTGTGGGAGCGGGCTGATGTTTCCCTCATGGGGGCGGTGATGTCGGGCACAGGTTTGAAGGGGAGAGCGGTATGAACAGGATCATCAGAATCAGCGCCGGTGTACTGCTGGTGGCGGGCGCGCTGATCAGCTTCGGCGTCTGGCGCACGGCGCCGTCGGCGATGCTCAGCGAGGTCGCGCTGCCGGACACCTGGAGTGGCCAGACCCTGGCCCGCGATGGCGTCAACGTGGCGTTCCAGCTCAAGCCGCTGGCCAGTGACGGCAAACTGCGTGAGGGCGAGTTCGCCGACGTGCAGTTCCGCGTCACCGATAGCGCGTCCGGCCAGCCGTTGTCCGGTGTGGCACCGGGGGCGTGGATCGATCCGCAAACGCTCGCCGCTGACCAGGCCCAGGGGCGCGACAAAAGCTGCAAGTCCCGGGTCGGCACGTTCCTCAAGTCGAATATCGGCGCCCGGCCGCTGCTCGACCTCAACAGCTATTTCCTGCTGGTGATGAACCGCGATGCGAGCATTGCGGTGGTCGACCCGTCGGTGTCGGTCGGCGGGATCACCAGCACCCTGGCGCGGATTGAACTCAAGCAACCGCCGATGGATTGGGTCACGCCCAAAGACAACAAGCGCGTGTTCGTGTCGATGCCCGCCGCCGGGGAAGTGGCGGTGATCGACAGCGAGCAATTCACGGTCATCGACGCGGTCGCCGCCGGCAGCCAACCGGTGCGCGTGGCGCTGCAACCGGACGAACGCCTGCTGTGGGTCGGCAACAACGCGACCCAGGCTGAAGAGTCCGGGGTGACGGTGATCGACACCCAGAGCCTGAAACCTCTCAAACATCTGGCGACCGGGCGCGGGCACCACGAAATCAGCTTCAGCAAGGACAGCCGTTTCGCCTTCGTCAGCAATCGCGACGACGGCACCCTGAGCGTCATCGACGTCGCCAGCCTGAATATCCTGCGGCAACTCAAGACCGGCAGCAGCCCGCTGTCGGTGGCCTATTCGCCGCTGTCCGGCGCGGTGTACGTGGCCGATGGCCGGGACGGCAGCGTCACCGTGATCGATGCGATCAGCCACGCGGTACGGCGGGTGATCAAACTGCAACAGGGCCTCGGCCCGATGGGCTTCAGCGCTGACGGCCGCTTCGGCGTCGTGCTCAACACCGTGGAGAACCGCGCCACGGTGATCGACGCCGCCAACGACGCGGCGATCCACGACCTCGACGTCTCCGCTGAACCCTACCAGGTGGTGTTCACCAAGGCCTACGCCTACGTGCGCGGGCTGGCCTCGCCGAAAGTCACCATGATCAACCTCGCGTCCCTCGGCGAAGGTCGCCAGCCGATCAGCCAGGGTTTCGAGGCCGGGCCGCAGCCGCCACGGCTGGCCGGGGATCTGCCGCTGGCCTCGAGCCTGGCGGTGTCGCGGGACGACAACGCGGTGTTCGTGGTCAACCCGGTGGACAACACCACCTACTTCTACGCCGAAGGCATGAACGCGCCGATGTCCGGCTACCCCAACCGTGGGCAGATCGCCCGCGCGGCCATGGTCATCGACCGCAGCCTGCGCGAGGTGTCGCCGGGGCTCTACAGCACGCGGGTGAAGCTGCCGCCGGCCGGGACGTTCGACGTGGCGTTCCTGCTCAATCAACCGAACATCATTCATTGCTTCACCGCGCAGATCGAGGACGACGGCAAGCCGCAAAAGCACGTTGGCAAGCCGAAGGTCGAGTTCCTGCTGGACAAGACCGCCGTGGCGCTCAACGACCCCTACGTGGTGCGCTTTCGCATCGTCCAGGGCAAACAGAGGCTGCAACGCAGCGGCGTCAAGGACGTGCAGTTGCGCTACTTCCTCGCTCCGACCTCGCGTCCCCGTGAAGTGGCGGCGCTGGAAGTGGCGGACGGCGTGTATGAGGCGCCGGTGACCCTCGACCGCAGCGGTGCCTGGTATCTGCACGTGCGCGCGGCCTCGCTGGGTGCCGGTTTCGATGACCAGACCTTTGCCAGTGTCCGGGTAACCCCCGACCCGACTCGTTGAAGAGGAATTCGCCATGAACCGATTTGCATCTCGCGGCCTGCTGACCCTGTGCCTGCTGACCGTCGGCATCCATCAGGCCCAGGCCCATTCGGTGGACGAACACGCCGGACACAAGGCCCCCGTCGCCAACACCCAGGAGCACGCCCAGGTCAAATTCGCCAACGTGCCGCTGCTCGATGAGAACGGCAAGACCGTGCGCCTGGAGCAGGACCTGGTGCAAGGCAAGATCGTGGTCATGGGCTTCATTTACACCAGTTGCACCACGGTGTGCCCGGTGGTGTCGTCGATCATGGGCAAGGTGCAGACCGCGCTCGGCTCGCGGGTGGGCAAGGAAGTGCAACTGGTGTCGATCAGCATCGACCCGCAGCGCGACGACCCGAAGCGCCTGCGCGACTATGCCCGGGCGTTCCAGAAAGGCCCGGGCTGGAGCTGGATCACCGGCTCGCCGCAATCGATCAACGAAACCCTCAAGGGCCTCGGCAGCTTCAGCGGTGACTTCAAGAATCACCAGCCGCTGATCCTCGTCGGCGACGGCAACAGCCGCCACTGGACCCGTTACTACGGCTTCACCGACCCGGCGCTACTGACCAAGGAAGTCGAGAAACTCAGCGGCCTGCGCACCCACGCCAAACACACCGCGATTGCCATGGAGCAACAGCCATGAGAGCGCTTCTGCTGATCTTCCTGACCCTGTGTTTCTGCGTCATCAGCCTGCTGGCGATCGCCCATGAGGGTCACCAGCAACAGGCGCCAGTGGTGGCTGCGGCGCAACCGGCCACGGGCACCCACGACGCAAAAACCTGGTTCACCGACACCCCGTTGCAGGATCAGAACGGCGACACCCTGCGTTTCTACAGCGATGCGCTGCATAACCGGGTGGTGCTGCTCAACGTGATCTTCACCAGTTGCAATGACGCCTGCCCGCTGATTACCCGCAAGCTCAAGGAAGTCCGCGAGTTGCTGGGCGACAAGGCCGAGGGCATCACCTTTATTTCCCTTACCAGTGATCCGCTGCGCGATACACCGGCGGTGCTCAAGGCTTACACCTTGAAGCAGGGGGCCGATGACCCCCACTGGTTTTTTCTGACCGGCGACAAGGCGCAGATGGATCTGGTACTCGGTCGTATCGGCCAGATCGTGCCCACTCCCGAACAACACTCGACCCAGTTGATCGTCGGCGATGTCGCCAACAAACGCTGGAGCAAGATTCGCCCCGATGCTCCGGCCGCCGCCATTGCCCAGCGCTTGCAGTTGCTGACAATGCCCGTGGCCGGTCGCTGAGCTTCGGTCATGAAAACCTGCCGCCTTCTCGCCCTGTGCCTGCTCGCTGGCGTCAGCCTTGGCGCGGCCGCCGTGCCGCTGACCGACTCGGAAAGCGCCGGCAAGCGCCTGTACCGCGAAGGCCTGTCGGCCAGTGGCGAGGCGATCATGGCGCGGGTTGGCGCGGCGGACGTGCTGTTGCCCGCCACCAGTCTGCCGTGCGCCAACTGCCATGGCGCCGATGGCCTCGGACGGCCCGAAGGCGGGGTGCGCCCACCGGCGCTGAGCTGGACGCGGCTGACCAGCACCTACGGTCAGCAGCAGGTCAACGGCCGCAGTTATCCGGCCTACACCGACAGCACGCTGGCGCAGGTCATCCAGCACGGCCGCGACCCCGGTAACAACCGACTCGACCCGAGCATGCCGCGCTTCCTGCTGTCGATGAAGGATCAGCGCAACCTCACGGCGTACCTCAAGCGTCTGGCCGATGACCGCGATCCGGGGCTGGAGGCCGAGACCCTGCACCTGGGCACCTTGCTGCCCAGCCTGGGGCCGCTGGCCGAGGAGGGCGCGACCGTGGCGGCGGTGCTCAATGGCAGCGTGGCGCGGATCAATCAGGCCGGGGGCATTCATGGCCGGCAATTGCGCCTGACCGTGGTCGATCCCGGCCCGGATCGCGCCAGCGCCGAGCAAGCCCTGCAACGGCTGATTGAGCAGGAGCAGGTGTTCGCCCTGATCGCTCCGCTGGCCCCGGCGCTGGACAGCGAACTGGCGCCGCGCCTGGAGTCGGCCGGCGTGCCGCTCATCGGGCCGCTGTCGCTGCTCGGCCCGGTGCAGACGAGTCCGCAGATTTTCGAGCCGTTGCCGGGCCTGCGCGAACAGCTGATCGCTCTGGCCGACTACGCCAGCGCCAGCCTGCGCGTACTGCAAGGGCCGACGCTGATCGCTTATCCCAACGATCCGGGCCAGGCGCTGGCGGCACAAAACCTTGGCGAGTATTTGCAGGCCCACGGCTGGCAGAAAGTCCATCTGCAAGCCTACGACCCGGCGGCGGATGCCTTGCCGCTGGGCTCGCGCTCGGTGTTCTACCTGGGCAGTGGCGATGGCTTCAGTCGGCTGGCGGCCGGATTGCAGAGTGCCGGGCAGGTGCCGTATCTGTTCGCAGCGTCGAGCCAGGTGGCCGGGGATCTGCTGCAAGTGCCGGACGGGTTTTCCCGGCGGGTGTTCCTCGCGTATCCGTTCGTGCCCAGCGACTGGACCCAGGCCGGGCGCATGGCGCTGGGCGTGTTGCGCGAGCATCAAGGCCTCGGCGCCCAGCATGCGGTGCTGCAAGTCGGCGCCTATGCCTCGATGCTGCTGTTCAGTGAAGGCATGAAGCAGGCCGGACGCGATGCCAGCCGGGAAAAGCTGGTGGCGGCCCTCGAAGGCCTGCACGACTTCGACACCGGCCTGACCCCGCGCCTGAACTTCGGCCCCGGACGACGATTGGGCTTGAGCGGGGCGCATGTGGTCACCGTCGACTTGCCCGATCAGCGCTTCTATCTGGTCGCGCCCTACAAACCCATCATCGCCAGCCCTTGAACGGAGGTTCCGATCATGAAAATCACACTGCTGTGCTTGCTGCTTTCAGGCTGGCTGTCGGTGGCGTCGGCCAACAATGAACCGGCCGCCGCGCGGGTCAACGGCGAGGTGATTTCCGAATTTCGCCTGGAGCGCTATTTCGCCGAATACCTGGAGGATCAGGGCCGCGCCGTGGCGAGCATCCGCAATCCCAAGGCCTACAAACAGCTGCGCCAGGCAGCCCTCGATGCACTGATCGACAAGGAACTGCTGTGGCAGGAGTCGCGTAAACGCGGGATCCTGATCGATGACCAAACGGTGAACCAGCAAGTCGAGCAGACCCGCCAGGCCATCGGCGGCACGGAAAACTTTCTCCGGCGTTTGCAGGATGCGGGCTTCGACGAAGCCTCGTTCACCGAGTACACCCGCCGTGAGCTGGCGGCACAGCAGACGTTTGCCGAGTTGACCAGGACCCCGGAACCGGAGGAAAAACAGGTGCGCGAGTTTTTCCAGCAGCACCGCGCCGAGATGGGCACGCCGGAACAGGTGCAGGCCCGGCACATCCTGATCAAGGTCGCGGCGGATGCCGATCCCGCCACAGTTGAAGCGGCGCGACTACGCTTGATGCAAATGCACGTTGCTGTCAGCCAGGGTGAAAGCTTTGCCAGCGTCGCGCAAACCGGCTCTGAAGATGCCACGGCCAGTCAGGGCGGGGAATTGGGTTATTTTTCCCGTGGGCAAATGGTCCCGGCGTTCGAGGCGGCGGCGTTTGCCTTGAAACCGGGCGAGCTCAGCGGGGCGGTGCGGTCACCGTTCGGCTGGCATTTGATTATTGTCGAGAACCACTTGGAGGCAGCCGATGTCCCAGAGTTGCAGGGGCTGGAAACAGTCAGGGCTTACCTTGCCCGACAGCAACAGTCCCAGGCTCGTCGCCAGGTGCTCGCGCAATTGCGGGCGCAGAACAGGATCGAACGAATTGACGACGAATGAAGGTTCCCCCCCAATAGTGGGGAATGGCTTCGATGCCCATTCAGGTGCTGCCCCGTTTTTGGGGAACGGGGTGCCGGGACGAGCGGGCATTGTCATGAAATTCAAGGACATGAAGACTAAATTTTACCGGCACTCAGCCTGGCATGAAGTGTGCGTTACCTCTTGCGAGGCGCACTCCACCAGGCTCGGTTCTCGGTTTCAGTTGCCGGACCTGCGGTTTCAAGGAGTCCACCTTGGTTAACAAAGTACTGGTTGTCGAAGACGAACAGCTGCTTGCACAGAACCTTCAGGATTATCTGTCGGCGCAAGGGCTGGACGTCCGGATTGCCCACGACGGCGCAGACGGCATCGGCCAGGCCGAGACGTTTGCTCCCAAAGTGGTGGTGTTCGATTACCGCTTGCCCGATATGGAAGGCTTTGAGGTGCTCGACGCCGTCCGCCGGAACAGGACGTGTCATTTTGTGCTGATAACGGGTCACCCGACCGCTGAAGTCTGTGAGCGGGCGCGGCAACTGGGGGTCAGTCACATCCTGTTCAAACCGTTTCCACTGGCGGAACTGGCCCGAGCTGTCTGCGACCTTCTGGGGATTGAGCGCGAAGCGAAACCCGGGGCGAGCCCTTCCGAGGGCTTCGTCGAACGACGCCAGAGCAAGACCGAGAGCTTCCCGTTGCAGTTGTACGATGGCAGTTGGGTGCTGGCGGATCGTCGACGAAAATCGACCTCCATGGCGCCGGACGACGATCAGATGCTCACCGGGGAGTAGTGGCGCGATAGAACGTTCCGGCACTTGCCGCGATGGCCTCCCGCGCCGACAGGGCTTCAGGCCCCGGGTGCTGGAGAGCAAGCCATGGAACGTTTGTCCGTTGTCGTCGAAGCCTTGCCGCCTGCGTGTGCCCCGACACGCTTTGGCAGTGACCAACTGGCCCAGGCCCGTGCGCGGGCCACCAGCTCCGGAGAACGGGTGCTGGATGCGCTGGCCGCACTCTGCGAACTGGCGCCGATGCCGTTCATTGCCTGCCTCGGCGCCACCCTGCATTACCCGGTGCTCGACACCGACAACCTGTTCCAGGCGACACCGGTGTTCGACCGGGTCACCCTCGCGCAATGCCTCAAACGTGAATTCATCCTCCTGCGCCACCACGACGAGGTCATCGGCGTGTTCGCCGACCCCTTCGACACCGCGCGCCTGGCCTGGATCGACGAATGCCTGCACGGCGCGCCGCTGTATCTGGTACACGCCGACGACCTCAAGGCCTACCTGGCGCGTCATGAAGAAAGCTTCCACGCGGTCGAATCGCTCAACGCCCAGGCCGATGCCGGCGGCGAAACCGACACCCTGCAAAGCCTGTCGCTGACCAGCATCAGCGAAGACGCCAGCACCGTAGTGAAACTGGTCAACTCGACCCTCTACGACGCGCTGAAAATGCACGCCAGCGACATCCACCTGGGCACCACTGGCAGCGGCCTGGTGATCAAGTACCGGATCGACGGCGTGCTGAACAACATCAGCAAGATCCAGGGCAGCGAGTTTGCCGAACAGGTGATCTCGCGGGTCAAGGTCATGGCCGAACTGGACATCGGCGAAAAACGCGTGCCGCAGGACGGGCGTTTCAAGATCGGCATCAGTGGCCGCCAGATCGACTTCCGGGTGTCGATCATGCCGAGCATCTTTGGCGAAGACGCGGTGCTGCGGGTGCTGGACAAACAGGACCTGGCCGACAAGGTCTGCGGCGTGCAACTGCAAGCGCTGGGCTTTGAAGACGAAACCTTGCGCCAGCTCCGCCGCCTGGCCGCCGAACCCTACGGCATGGTGCTGGTGACCGGCCCCACCGGCAGCGGCAAGACCACCACGCTGTACGCGATGATCACCGAGATCAACCATGGCGTGGACAAGATCATCACCATCGAAGACCCGGTGGAGTATCAGTTGCCCGGCGTGCTGCAGATTCCGGTCAACGAGAAAAAAGGCCTGACCTTCGCCCGTGGCCTGCGTTCGATCCTACGCCACGACCCGGACAAGATCATGGTCGGCGAGATCCGTGACCCGGACACCGCGCAGATCGCCGTGCAATCGGCGCTCACCGGGCACCTCGTCTTCACCACCATCCACGCCAACAACGTGTTCGACGTGATCGGCCGTTTCACCCAGATGGAAATCGACCCCTACAGCCTGGTCTCTGCGCTCAACGCGATTCTCGCCCAACGCCTGATTCGTCTGGTGTGCAGCAGTTGCAGCGCGCCGATCACCCCGAGCGAAGAAGAACTGCGCGCCTCCGGCCTCGACCCGCACAAGGTAGGCTATTACCACTTCGTCCATGGCAAGGGCTGCGGCCATTGCCGGGGCAGCGGCTATCGCGGGCGCACGGCGATTGCCGAGCTGCTGCACCTGGACGACGAACTGCGGCAAATGATCGTCGAGCGCCAACCCATCACCCAGATCAAGACCCTGGCCTGTGCCCGTGGTTTGCGCCTGCTGCGCGAATCGGCGCTGGAGCTGGTGGAGCACGGTCGGACCACGCTGGAGGAGATCAATCGTGTCACTTTTATCGCGTGAGCGTTTTATCGCCGTGCTCGGCGCCAGCGGTGTCGGCCTGGGGCAGCGGCGGGGCAGCGAAACCCTGTGGCTGGGCAGCGTCGGCTACATCGACGAAGGCTTCCAGAGCTACGCGGTGGCGCTGGACACCCTCGACCGGTTGCTCGGTGAACATGCCCGCGCCGGTGCCGAGCTGAGCGTGGTGATCTCCGGCCACTTCAGCCGTTTCTGCCTGGTGCCGTGGAGCGAGCAGATCAGCAGCCCCGACGAACTGCGCGGCTTCGCCCAACTGTGCTTTGAAGACCTGTTCGGCGCGCCGACCCAGCCGTGGAGCCTGGTGCTGTCCGCCGAGCCCGCCGGCTACGACCGCGTCGCCAGTGCCTTGCCGCAAGACCTGCTGGAGCGCCTGCGCAGCCTGGTCAGCGGTCGCGGTTTGCGCCTGCGTTCGGTGCAGCCGTACCTGATGACCGCGTTCAACCGCTTCGACCACAGCCTTGAGGCCGGCGACTTTCTGTTCGTGGTCGCCGAACCGCAACGCAGCGTGTTGCTGCTGGCGCGGGAAGGGCGCTGGGCGGCGGTTCGTTCGGTGGGCGGCAACGACAGCGATGCGACGCTGAGCGCACTGATCGGGCGTGAACGGCAGTTGCAGGCGTCCGCCAGCGAACGCGCCTTCAACGTTTATCTGCATGCCCCGGCGCGGCTCGATGCGCTGCCGGAGATTGCGGGGGTGCATCTGCGCACCCTCGAAGACGACTCGATGACCGTGCGTGACGGCTTGTACGTCATGTCCCGGGCGGTGGCCTGACATGCGCGCGCTCAATCTCGACTTCCAGCCACGTCCGCGTTCCGGCCCCTTGGGCTGGAGCCTGCTGGGCGCCGGCGTGATCCTCGCGCTGGTGTGCTTCGGCGTGCAGCAACACCTCGGCGAGCAGGCCGAACAGCAGCAAGGGCACTTGCAGCACACCCAGCGCCAGCTCACCGGCGACAGCGGCGTGAAGACCAGCCTCAGTCCCGCCGAAACCCGCGAACAGGCACAGAACCTGGCCGAGATGCGCAAAGTCTCGCAGCAACTGCGCCGGCCCTGGGAACGTCTGTTCGCCATGCTCGAAGCCATGCCGCGCGATGACATCGCGCTGCTCACCCTGACCCCCGATGCACGCAAGGGCCAGGTGCGGATCAGCGCTGAAGCGCGGGATCTGCAAGCGATGCTGGATTTCCACAAGCGTCTGGAAGCCAGCGACGAGTTGTCCGACGTATCGCTGCTGAGCCACGAAATCGTCGTCAAATCGCCGGAGCAACCGGTGCAATTCAACCTGTCGGCGACTTGGGAGATTGGCGATGCGAATCCCTAGATTGATCGTCCACGAATACCTGCAAGGCCTCGGTGCTCCGGGCCTGGCCGGGCTGGCGCTGGTGATCGTTGCGTTGTTCTGGATGCTCGGCGGACTGCTGCCGGGCTGGCAGGCGCTGCAGCACTTGAATCAGCAGACCGAGGAGGCCACCGAGTACCTGGCCAAGGTCGAGGACGGCAGCATTGCGCCGCCGGTGGTGCCGCAACGTCAGCTCGACGATTTCCGCAACAAACTGCCGGCGCAGCCCCAGGCCACGGTCGCCATCGACCGCATCTACGCGCTCGCGGCCCAGGAGCACATCACCCTGGCCCGTGGCGAGTACGCACTCGGCGTCGATCCGAAAACCCACTTGGCGCGCTACCAGATCCTGCTCCCCGTGCGCGGCAGCTACCCGCAACTGCGCCGTTTCCTCCATGCCTTGCTCGGCCAGTTGCCGGCGGTGGTGGTGGAAGACCTTGAGCTGCAACGCAAGAAAATTGCCGACACCGACCTGACCGGCCGGATCCGTATGACCCTTTATCTGTCGAGGTCGTGATGGATACCAAGCGCATAACCGGTTGGGTGGCGTTCTTCGGCGTGGCGGCGGCGTTGGCCTGGTTGCCTGAGTATTTCTCGCCGAGCGACGACGCTGATTCCAGCGAAGTCGCCGTGGCGACTCCGGCCAAAACCACCGGCAAGGGTGCCCTGCCGGCCAGCACCGCCAAGACCGGCACCGCGCCGCTGAAGGACCTGAGCCCGGCCGGCGATCTGTTTGCGGCCAAATCCTGGAAGGTCGCGCCGACCCTGGCGACGGTCACCGAGCAACCCGTCAACCCGACAGCGGTGGTGCAAGCCCCGAGCCTGCCACCGGTGCCGTTTCAATTCGTCGGCCGCCTGCATGACCGCAGTGACCTGCAAGTGTTTTTGCAGGACGGCGAAAAAATCTACGTCGTGCGCAACGGCGATGTCATCGATGACACCTGGAAGATCACCGGCATCTCCGATCTGGAATTGAGCCTGGTCTATCTGCCTCTGCATTTGTCGCAGACCTTGTCTGTGGGGAGTACGCAATGAACAGATCCCGTTTGCTGATGAGCCTGGGCCTGTGTGCCGGGCTGGCCGCGTGCAGCTCCGCACAGGTCGCCAACAAGGAAGCTTCCGACTTGATCGAACAGGGTCAGTACGAGGCGGGGCTGGCGCGGATCCAGGAAGGCTTGCGGGAAAATCCCCGGGACACCGAGCTGCATCTGTTGCTCAACAGCGGTCGGGCCAAGGCGATCACCGCGCTGCTGACCTCGGGTGACACCGACCGCTCGCGGCGTGACTTCGCTTCGGCCCGCACCGCTTACAACCGGGTGCTGACGATCGAACCGAACAACCGTCGTGCCCAGGATGCCCTGCGTCAGCTCGACTACCTGCGCAGCATGGACGAGAAACTCGAACTGGCCCGTGGCGACCTGCGTCGGGGTGACATCTACGGCGCCGACCGTCAGGTGAAACAGATCCTCGAACTCGACCCGACCAACGAAGGCGCGCTGGAGCTGCAAGGCAATATTCGTCTGGTGCAGAGCCGCAACGTGGTCCAGTACCCGCAGTTGCGCACCAAGCTCGACCGGCCGGTGACCCTGGAGTTTCGCGACGCCAACCTCAAGACCATTTTCGAGGTGCTGTCCCAGGTCGCCGGTCTGAATTTCATCTTCGACAAGGACCTGCGTCCGGACATGAAAGCCACGATCTTCGTGCGTGACGTGCGCATCGAAGACGCTGTGCAACTGCTGCTGCAACAGAACCAGTTGCACCAGAAAGTGGTGAACGAAAACACCTTGCTGATCTTCCCGGACTCGCCGCAGAAGCTGAAGGACTATCAGGAACTGGTGATGCGCACCTTCTACCTGACCAGCATCGACGCCAACACCGCGCTGAACATGGTCAAGACCATGCTCAAGACCCGCGATGTGTTCGTCGATGAACGCCTCAACACCCTGACCATGCGCGACACCGAAGACGCGGTGCGCATGGCCGAGAAGCTTCTGCAATCCCAGGATCAGTCCAACCCGGAAGTGGTGCTGGAAGTGGAGGTGATGGAAGTCGCCACCCAACGGATTCTCGACCTCGGTCTGCAATGGCCGAACACCTTCGGCGTGGTCAACAACGACGGTTCGGCGGTGACCATCCTCGATCAGCTCAAGGGCATCAACTCCAGCCGGATCTCCATCTCGCCGTCGCCGCAAGCCAAGATCAATGCTCAGGACAATGACATCAACACCTTGGCCAGCCCGGTGATCCGCGTGAGCAACCGCGAGCAGGCGCGCATCCACATCGGTCAGCGCGTGCCGATCATCAGCGCCACCTCGGTGCCGTCGACTCAAGGCCCGGTGATCACCGAAAGCGTGACGTACCTGGACGTCGGTCTGAAGCTCGAAGTGCAACCGACCGTCCACCTGAACAACGAAGTGGCGATCAAGATTGCCCTCGAAGTGAGTAACGCCACGCCGCTGGAACCGACCCGCCAGGGCACGATCCCGGTGCAGGTCGACACCCGTAACGCCCAGACTTCGCTGCGCCTGCATGACGGTGAAACCCAGATCCTTGCCGGTCTGGTGCGTAACGACCACGGCGCCACCGGCAACAAGATTCCGGGCCTGGGTGACATTCCTGGTCTGGGCCGGTTGTTCGGTAGCAACAAGGACACCGTCGGCAAGTCGGAACTGGTGCTGTCGATCACCCCCCGGATCGTGCGCAACCTGCCGTATCAGAGCCCGTCGGACATGGAATTCCCCACCGGCACCGAAACCAGCATGCACATCCAGGCACCGGATCGCTCGCAGACTTACTCGATGCCGGCACCATCGGCGCAGCCAAAAGCCATCGGCGAGGCTGCCGTGGCAACCACCCGCGTCACTGTCGAGAAGCCTTGATCATGAACGCCCAACGCGGTTTTACCCTGATCGAAGTCGTGGTGACGCTGGCCCTGATCGGCCTGTTGGCGAGCATGGCCGCGCCCCTGACCGAGACTCTGGTACGGCGTGGCAAGGAGCAGGAGCTGCGCACCGCGCTGTATCAGATCCGCGATGGCATTGATGCCTACAAACGGGCCTTTGACGCCGGTTACATCGAGAAGTCGCTGAACAGCAGCGGCTACCCGCCGAACCTCAAAGTGCTGGTCGAAGGCGTGCGCGACGTGCGTAGCGCCAAGGGTGCCAAGTTCTACTTCCTGCGCCGCATCCCCCGGGACCCGCTGGTGCCGGCCAAACGTGACGACAACGGCGGTTGGGGCCTGCGGGCCTACAACAGTTCCGCTCAGAACCCGCGCGATGGCGAGGACGTGTTCGACGTCTACTCCCATGCCCGGGGCAAGGGCCTCAACGGCATCGCTTACCGCGAGTGGTGAATCTCATGCGCCGGGAAAAGGGTTTTACCTTGCTGGAACTGATGGTGGTGATGGCGATCATCGCGACCCTGATGACCATCGCACTGCCGCGCTACTTCAACAGCCTGGAAACCTCGAAAGAGACCACGCTGCACCAGAGCCTGTCGGCGATGCGCGAGGCGCTGGATCACTTCTACGGCGACACCGGGCGCTATCCGGATTCCATCGAGCAACTGGTCGAACAGCGTTACCTGCGCAACGCGCCCCTGGACCCGATCACCGAGCGCAACGACCAATGGGTGCTGATCGCGCCGCCGGACGGCGTGGCGGGCGGCGTGGCCGATATCAAGAGCGGAGCTACCGGGAGGGCGCGTGATGGCAGCCAGTATTCCGAGTGGTAAGCCCGCACAGCAGGGCGGCTTCACCTACCTGGGCGTGCTGTTCCTGATCGTGATCATGGGCATGGGCCTGGCCAGTGCCGGCGAGTTGTGGTCGACCGTGTCGCGCCGTGATCGGGAAAAGCAATTGCTCTGGGTCGGCAGCCAGTATGCCCAGGCCTTGCGCAGCTACTACCGCAGTTCGCCGGGGCTGGCGCAGTACCCGAAAGAGCTTGCCGACCTGCTCGAAGACCAGCGTTTCCCGGAGCCTCGGCACCACTTGCGCCAGCTCTACCCGGACCCCATCGGTGGCGGTGAGTGGTCGCTGCAACGGGGCTTCGACGGACGCATCACCGGGCTCAACAGTGCCTCGACCGAGCTGCCGTTGAAGCAGGCGGACTTCCCGGCGCAGTGGTCGGATTTCGAAGGCATGCAGCGTTATTCGGACTGGCAGTTCGTCGCCGAAAAGGCCTTCCTCGACGGCACCAACGGCCCGGCCAAAGGCCAGTCGGCCCTGCCACAGGCGTTGCAGCCATGAGCCGCCAAGGTTGGTGGGCGTTGATCCTCACGGCGGCGGCGTGCTGCGCCCAGGCCGGTGAGGAAGACGAAATGATGGGCTTCATCGTCGACGACACGATCTCGCACATCGGCCACGACTTTTACTACTCGTTCAGCGAACGCCTGCGCGACACCAGCCCGATGGACTTCAACCTGGTGGTGCGCGAGCGCCCCGACGCGCGCTGGGGCAGCCTGGTGACCGTGGAATATCAGCAACGCCTGGTGTATCGGCGCTTCCTGCCGCCGAACACCGTAGAACTGAAGGACGAGGCCTACGAGGCCGCCGATTCGGTTCGACTGGAGGTCGTCCGGCGCAAGCTGGAAGCCCTGTTGCAGGACACCACCGACCTTGAGAAGGACGAACTATGAACACAATAACGTTCTCACGGCGCAGCGGATTCTGGATCTCGGGATTGTTGCTCGGCCTTGCCGGTTCTGCCGCCGTCCAGGCCACCGAACTGGTCTACACGCCGGTCAACCCGTCGTTCGGCGGCAACCCGCTCAACGGCACCTGGCTGCTCAACAACGCCCAGGCGCAAAACGACTACGACGACCCGGATCTGAAGAAGCGCACCACGGTGGCCGGCACCTCGGCGCTGGAGCGCTTCACCAGCCAATTGCAATCGCGACTGCTGGGGCAGTTGCTGGACAACATCTCCACCGGCAACACGGGGAGCCTGTCCACCGATTCATTCATCGTCAACGTCATCGACGACTCCGGGGCACTGAGCATTCAAGTGACCGACCGAGCGAGCGGTGAAGTTTCGGAAATTCAGGTGAACGGCCTCAACCCATGACGGGATGACGGTTCCGGGGAGTGACGGACATGAAAAAAATAATAGTGCTAGGGCTGCTGTTGGCGACATTACAAGGGTGCGGTCTGCGCGAGCCGATGCCGGCCGAGCAGGACATCGCGACCCCGACCCTGACCCCCAGGGCTTCGACCTACTACGACTTGCTCAACATGCCTCGGCCCAAGGGTCGTTTGATGGCGGTGGTGTACGGCTTCCGTGACCAGACCGGGCAGTACAAGCCGACTCCGGCGAGTTCGTTTTCCACCAGCGTCACCCAGGGCGCGGCGTCGATGTTGATGGACGCGATGCAGGCCAGCGGCTGGTTCGTGGTGCTCGAACGGGAAGGGCTGCAGAACCTGTTGACCGAGCGCAAGATCATTCGGGCGTCGCAGAAAAAACCCAATACCCCGGTGAATATCCAGGGCGAGCTGCCGCCGTTGCAGGCGGCGAACATGATGCTCGAGGGCGGGATCATCGCCTACGACACCAACGTGCGCAGTGGTGGGGAAGGGGCGCGGTATCTGGGGATCGATTTGCAGCGCGAATATCGGGTCGATCAGGTGACTGTCAACCTGCGCGCGGTGGATGTGCGCAGCGGGCAGGTGCTGGCGAATGTGATGACCAGCAAGACGATTTACTCGGTGGCGCGCAGTGCCGGGATTTTCAAGTTCATCGAGTTCAAGAAGTTGCTGGAGGCTGAGGTCGGGTATACGACCAACGAGCCGGCGCAGTTGTGTGTGTTGTCGGCGATCGAGGCGGCGGTGGGACACATGGTGGCGCAGGGGATCGAGCGGCATTTGTGGCAGGTGGCGGGGGATACTTCGACGCCTGGGCAGGATGATGTGTTGAATCGGTATTTGACTCAGAACAAGGTGGATCCGGGGGCTGAGGCTGAGTGAACCTGGCGGCCTCTGGGCCGACCAGGTTCTTGTCTGGTTTGGGTGAATATCCGTTTTTTGGGGTGTTGCGGGTGGCGGTTTCGCCCTTACGGCGAGTCACCTTTTTCAGACGCCAAAAAGGTAACCCAAAAGGCTTTGCCCCGGCGTACGGCCCCTCGCTGGGGCTCGGGGTTCCTTCGTTGCGGGATTCATCCGGGGGCATCGCCTACGGTTTGCTTCGCTGCACCTCCTCTCGATGTGTTTGGCTGCGCCAAACGGTCGCTGCGCTCCCACCCCCGGATAAATCCCTCCACTCAGCCTGCCGAAGGGGCCGGCACGGCAAGATCAAAAGCGGTACTCGAGCTAACGCTCATTGTGTTGAGTGGTGAAGGGCGGAGGTGGACGGCTTTTGCTTTTGCTTTTGCTTTTGTGGGAGTGGGCTTGCCCGCGAAGGCGGCCTTCGGGCCGACCTGGTTATGGTGGGTGTACGCCTTCTTCGCTGCCACCTCGGTCAGTTCCCTCTCTCTCCGGGCGGTCCGACGTTTCGGGAGGGTTAGGGTGAGGGCAGCGCTCTAAAGTCTGTTTAAAAAAATGTCTGAATCCACGGATCCTTCCCACAAGGTTTTCAGGTTGTCCGTCGGAAGCGCGGTCTCTAGCCTTTACCCGTCGCTGCCAATTCAGTGACCGGGCCTGGAAGCCTTGGGAAAGTGGAACGCAAAAAGCGCCATGCATGACGTATGCTTGCGCACCTTCACGGTGTGCTCTCTGTTATGGCGGCTGTGCGTAGGAGACCTTCGGGTCTGCCGGGTTCTCTGCTGCCCGGGTTTCCAGCCTGCGTACAGCTGCCACCCCTTCGCCTGGAAATCGAAAGGGCCAGCTTCAATCCTTCAGTAGAGGTTTTCACCATGTTCAAGCCAACGCCAAACCCACCCGAAAACGAAGCCAATCTCGAAACCGATCCAACCTCCCCATACACCACCATCAACTCCAAAAAACTCCACGAAGCCGCCGAACGCGCGCTCGATCATTACCTCTGCCCCGGCGCCCACGTCATGGGCAGCGTCAACGAACCCGCCCCGATGTACCTCGCCAACCCGGCCTACAACACCGAATCCCTGCTCGCCAATGCCAGCGAATCCCTGGGCTCAGCCAGCGAAATGCTGAACAACTTCGCTGCCATCCTCGACCCCGCCCACCGCAAAACCGCCCTGGGCATAGCGCAGATCCTCATGCTGGGTGAACTGGCCGTAAATCAGGCCTTGGATCACGTCGAGCTGAAGGACTGATCCAGCACATGCCCAATAAAAAACGCGGCCCAGCAATGGGGCGCGTTTTTCACATTCAAACTGGAGTCACCATGGATCCCCTGATCTCGACAATCGTTTCAGACTTCGAAAGCGAAGAGCAGGCCGCCAGCTACGACCGCTGGTTCCGTGCCGAAGTCCAAGCGTCAATCGATGACCCGCGTCCAAATATCCCGCATGAGCAAGTGATGGCTGAAATACAGGCATTGATGGAAGAGGCGCAACGCAAGTACGAGGCACTTGAGGCGTCGAACAAGGGCTGCACTGCAGCACCAGATTGATCGTTCCCACGCTCTGCGTGGGGATGAAGCACCTGACGCTCCGCGTCAAATTCGCAGCTGGAACGCGGTGCGTCCCTTGAGGCATTTCCCACTGAGTCGGTTTGACGTGGAAACGATCAACGACTCAAGTCTCAGCGCAAAAAAGGCGCCCCCAAAAGGGAGCGCATTTTTGCTTCAGTGGGGTCATTCATTCTGTGACCGAGCGCCACATCACGGATATTCCTGACGTGCGTGCACAACGCCCAGAATATTTATCCGGCCCACCGCTTGGTAAATGAGCAGGTAGTTGGGATGTACGACCATCTCACGAGTGCCGGGAGTTCGCCCCACTCGATAGAGGTGTGGATGTTTGGTAAGGGTAACCGTGGCGGCTTCGATAGCGTTTGAAAGCTTGTTAGCCGCTTTGAAATTACGGTCACTGATGTAGTCAAGAATGTGCAGGAGTTCAGCCCGAGCTTCGGGCTGCCACTCAACCTGCATCGTATTTTTTACGCTTTGCTTCCATCAGGGCATGCATTTCGGCCATCACCTGATCATTAGGAATGCTCGGACGTGGGTCATTCATGGAAGCTTGTATTTTGGCGATCAACCAACGGTCATAACTCGCAGCCTGCTCCTCGGGATCAAGATCCGAAACAACCGGGCAAAGTGGGTCGATCAAAGACGGGTCGATCATGGAACCTCCGGATTCAGTACCCGGAAGTCTATTCGGTAACGGTATCGCTGTCGTCGCTGTCTGGATGAATTGCATGTGGGCCAAGCTCCATGAGCATGAGGATCAAGTTGTCCCGGCAAATCCTAGAGCCTGCACTTCCGACGGCCAACCGCCAGAACTCGTCAGAAAATTCCCGAAGCTTCTGAAAACGTTCCGTTTTTCCGTAGGACTCAACCATGGGCTTTTAGCCATGGGCGACGTTAGAATGCCATCATTTTCAGTGTGCAAATCAAATCAAAAGGAATGAATAAGTGCTCATACTGTCCGTGCTGGCCCTGTTGTTTACCGTGACGTCCGCCTTGATCGGGGTGGTTGGTGTGATAGCGCCGAAGCTTTTCAGGGACAGAAAAACCGGTCGGATCCCCAGCCGGTTTAGCCTGTTCCTGGCAGGGTTGGTCATGAGCGGAGTTTCTTTCGCTCTTCTCACCTATTCCTCCACCAAGGCTCACCAGGCCGGAAGCTTTGGCGGGTCGGGGGGCGTCTCCGCCAGCGCCAAGCGCGACGCTTCACCTTCTGCGACTTCCATGGGATTGAGCGTCGACGAGTTCCATGACGCGTTCAACGCCGCTATTGGTCGATACAAAAAAGAATACAAAGCCGCCGATTTTGAAGTCGACACAACCGGTGTCACGGGGGTGTTCAAGTACATCTTCAGCCAGGATCTGGCGATGATGGGAACCCTTGACAAGAATGACGGCAACGTCGACTTGATCATCATCAACATCTCTCCAAACGAGGAGGAGGCGGAACAGCTTCGTATGTTGACGGTTCTGTTGGCGACCACAGAGGCACTCAATCCTGACATTCCAGTGGAGGAGAACAAAAAGATGGTGATGGACGTGTTCCATGAATCCATTGTGAAGTTCAATTCTGAAGAGTCGGTCGAGCGTCGGGTAGGCGACCTCAAGTACTCGGCGAGGACGGGTGACCACACAGGCATGATGTTTTCTGTCGTGAAGAGCAGCGAAGGCTGAATCGTCCTGCAGGCAAAAAAAACCGCGATCCCCTCACCCGAGGATCGCGGTTTTTTTTACCCAACACTTACTGCTGCAAAACCGTCGCCTGGTTGGCCGACCCGAACTGTTGGATGGTCGCCGTCTGCGTCATCCCGCTTTGATCCACATTGGCGATGTTCCCCGTCCCGCCCTGGGTCACGTACGCGACGTTCATGGTGTCAGCCTGTTTCACGCTGATCTGGTTGTCGCTGCCATACAACTGCGCGGTGTACGCCTGGTTGCCGGTGCCGGACTGGTCGAATTCGGCGCTGTTGCCCGAGCCGTTGGATGAACCCTGGATCAGGTTGGTGGTGCCGCGCTGGTCGGCGATGAGGATGTTGTCGCTGCCGTTCTGATCGAAGTACAGCTCGTTGTAGGAATCGGCCTGGCTGATGGTGGTCTTGTTCCCGGTGCCGGTCTGGTTGGTGGTCATGATGTGGCCGACGCCGTCCTGGGTGAAGCTGGCGATGTTGCCGTTGCCGGCCTGGTTGACGGTGGCGCGCTGGTTGCTGCCGAACTGGCCGCCGGATTGCGGGCCTTTCCAGTTGCTGGCGTAGACTTTGTTGTCGTTGCCCACCGAGGTAGCGTTGAGCACATGGCCATCGCCGTTCTGGTAGGTGAAATGCACGTTGCCGTTGCCCACTTGGTAGAGCGCCAGGGTCGAGTTGATCGATTCGAACTGGTCGGCGTAGATCGCGTTGAGGTTGCCGACCTGGGTGACGGCGGCGGTGTTGTTTTCGCCGAAGCTCTGGTCGACCACGGTTTCGTTGCTGTCGCCGTACTGGTTGATCGTCGCCTGGCTCGCCAGTTGGGTGTCCTGCCAGATTTCGGTGCCGTTGAGGTTGCCGAACTGGTTGATGGTGATGTTGCCGCCGGTGCCGTTGCGCTGGTCACCGTAGGCGTAGTTGCTTTCGCCGGCCTGGTTGATGCCGATCTGGCCGCCGTTGTGCAGCACTTGTTCGGCGGTGCCGTAGTTGGTGGTGCCGTACTGGGTGATCACCGAGCTGTTGCCGGTGCCTTCGTACAGTTGCTCGATGTTGGCTTCGTTGCTGTCGCCGAACTGGAAGGTCTTGCCTTCGCTGCCGTTCTGCGAGTCCTGGTAGACGAACGAGAAGTTGCCGGTGCCTTGCTGCTGTTGCAGCGCCTGGTTGGGGGTGCCGAAACCCAGGGACTGGCTGGCGTGGGCGGTGTTGAAGGCGCCGACCTGTTGCTGGGTGATGGTGCCGTTGTCTTCGAACAGTTGCTCGGCGTAACCGGCGTTGTAGTCACCGACCGCCGTCTGGCTGATGGTGCTGCTGGCATGATCCTGCACGGCCGCCGCGTCGTTGCCCTGGCCCAGTTGCTGCTGGGTGACCGTGCCGAATGAGGACTGGGTCTGCTTCACATCGGCGATGTTGGCGGTGCCGTTCTGGTTTTGCGTGGAAAAGCTGTCGTCGGCCATCGCCTGGGCACTGATCATGACCAGGATGGCGGCGGTGAGGGGCGTCAATTTGAACATGATGATCTCTCCAAGGGTTGCAGTGCTTTAGCGGTATTGCTTGACCGAGACGCTCATTCCGTTGCCCGACTGGGTCACGGCGCTCTGCAGCCCCGTGCCGGCCTGCTCGATGCTGGCGTCGTTGTTGTTGCCGTTTTGCGAAATCTGCGCGCGGTTGTGGCTGCCGTTCTGGGTAATGGAAGCGGCGTTGCCGGAACCGTTCTGGGTAATCAGCGCCATCAGGTCGCTGCCCTGTTGCAGGATGTACGCCTCCTGATTGCTGCCCGACTGCACGATCCGCCCGAGCAGCGACTGACCGTTCTGTGAAAGCAGCGCGAGGTTGGCCTGGCCGTTCTGGTCGATCAGCGCTTGCTGGCCCACCGGCGGTGGCAGCTCGCCGAGATCGGCCGAAGGTGCCAGGTCATCGTTTTCCATCAGGTCGTCGGCGCGCACGCCTGCGCTGCTGCACAGCAGGAGCAGGCAAAGCAGGGCGGCGGTCGACTTGTTCATGGCAAAGGTCCTGTCGGGCTTCAACCGGTTCTACGTCAGGCCTCACCCACCCGAAGGTGGGTGAGGTACGCGTTTACAGCGTGGTCACCGACACCGTGCGCACGGTGCCCTGGGACGAACGGATGGTGGCGGTCGGGTTGGCCGAAGGCACCACGTTCGTGTTGTTCAGCGTCAGCCGCCAGCGACCGGTGACCGGCACCGTCGTCGTGCCGAGGGTGACCAGCCCGGTCGGGGTGGTGACCTGCACGGTGATGGTGTTGCCGGTGGTCACCGACGAGGTGCCGGCGAAGTCCCAGTTGAAGCGGTTGCCGGAGCGCGCCTGCACCGTCGAGGTGGTGATGGTGAACGTCTCCGCCGCTGGCCGTGGCGACACTTGCACGGTGACCGTCGCCGGCGTCGACTGGGCGCCGAAGCTGTCCCGGGCGATGTAGGTGAAGGTCGTGGTGAAGGCCGTGGTCACGGTGGCCGGTGGGGTGTAGGTGATCACCGTGCCGTCAGTGCTGACCGTGCCGCGTCCTGCCGGCGGTTGGGTCAGGCTGGCGACGCCCAGCGGTGTGTTGCCTTCCGGATCGCTGTCGTTGGCCAACACGTTGATCGGGATGGCGACACCCAGGGTGGCGACGCTGTCGGCGACGGCGGTCGGTGGCCGGTTCGGTGCGACGGTGATGGTCACGGTGGCCGGGTTCACCGAGGCCAGGCCTTTGGCGTCCTGGGCCTTGTAGGTGAAGCTGGTGGTCAACGTGGTGTTCACCACCGCTGGCGGGGTGTAGACCACCGAGGTGGTGCCGTTCAGGGCAACGGTGCCCTGGCCGGCGGCCGGTTGGGTCAACGCGGTGATGGTCAGCGGTACGTTGTTGTCAGGGTCACTGTCGTTGGCCACCAGGTTGAGCGTGATCGGCACGCCGAAGCTGGTGTTGCCGGTGTCGGCGACGGAGAGCGGCGCCTGGTTCTCACCGGTGTCCGGCGCGGTGCCGACCACGACCACAGGCTCGGTGTCGCTGCCGCCAGCGGCGGATTTGACGGTGATGGTGGCCGGTGGCTGCGTCAGGTCGGCCACGGTGATCCGTTGCAGGGTGCCGGTCTTCGACAGTCGTCCGTAGCCTTGGGCGACCATGTCCGGCACCGCGACTTCATCGGTCGAGGTGGCCTCGATCAGCAGGCTGTGGTTGGACCAGTTGTAGCGCGCGGTCTGCACTTTCACGACGTCGGTGAGTTTGCTCGACACGGAGGTCGGCCGGGTGGTGCCCGCCGGGTTGGTCGCGGTCACGACCACCACCGAAGGCAGGGTGCCGGTGCCCAGGCGCTGGCCGAAGAACAGGCCGTTGTCACCCAGCAGGCTGGTCTGGCATGGCGTCGGTGGTGGGCCGGGGAGCAGCGCGACGCTTTCGCGGAAGCACAGGGTCGAACTGTTGTCAGCCTTGGCGAACACCTCGGCACGTACCCCGGCCGATGTCCGGCGATAGGTCGCGCGTTCGATGGCGACCTGGGTCTGTTGCCGGTTGTCGAGCACCTTGCCGGCGACGGTGAACAGGCTGGTTTCGATGGTGCCGGCGGGGCCGCTGATGCGCACGAAGTTGGTGTTGAACGGGCTGCCGGTCACCGCTTCGGTGAGGTTCGGGTCACCGACGAAGGTTTCGATGCCGCCGGTGTCCGGGTTCACTTCGGTGTACGGCCCGTTGACGCTGCGCAGGAACGGCCCGATGGCGCCGTTGAGCGCACCGCTGAAGTTGCCCGGCGCGCCGATGCCGATGTCTTTGGTGATGTTGATCGCCCGCCGGCCAGGGGTGGTGACGTTGACCGTTTCCACGCCGTAGGGGTGGGTGATGGTGTAGGTGCCAGCGGTTGGTACGTTCACCCGGATGCGGATCCGCGCGAAGCTTTGCTGATCGCCATCCACCGGATTTTCCGAGGCGAACGCCGCTTCGATCCCGGCGACATACGCGTCCATGCCATAGCCGGCGGTGTTGTTGGCAATGTTGGTTTCAGCGAGAAACCAGAAGGCTTCCGGCGGCCAGTTGTCGGGGAACACCATCGGTTGGGTGTCGTCGAAGATGCCCGGTTCCGGCAGCAGCGTACACATGTAGGCCGGTGGGGTGCTGACCGGCACCCGCGAACTGGCGGCGCGCGACTGGCAGAGCTCCATCGACAGCAGGTTGTTGTCCTGATACCACATCGGGAATTTCCCGGTGGCGAAAGTGTAGGGGCCGGGATCGACGGCGGCCAGTTGCGCGAACGCACTGCCGGTCAGCGAGAGAGTCAGCCCGAGCGCGTTGAGCGCAAAGCGTGGCCACTTGTTCATGATGCCTCCTGATGCGGATCTGGGCATGTGAGCGTTCATTGCACGATGACCACTTCTTCGGTATCGGTGCCGCCGTTGGACGACGTCACCCGAACCTTGGCCGGTGGAATCGGCGAGATGCCGGTCGCCAGGGTTTTCACCGCGCCGTCGCCGCCCAGGGCGCCGATGGCGGCGCCGCTGCCGGAGGTGACGGTGAGAACCGGCGGCGAGGTTTCGTCACTGGTCGAGGCCACCACGGTCAGTTGCCCGGAACTGAGGCTGTACTCGGCACGCTGGATCACCACCAGGTCGGTCAGGGTCATGGGCAGGGTGGTCGGCGTGCTGCTGGCGATGGCGAGGTGGTTGTCGGCGGTCACTTGCAGGGTGGTCGGCAGGGTCGGATTGGCCGACGACTGTGCGTACCAGGCGCCGGTGCTGTCGGCTTCCTTGAGATTGAGTACCGGGGTGCTGCTGGTGACCGCGACCGTAGCCGGTGCAGGCGGGGCCTGGACGAACACGTCCTGCTGGGCGATCGGAGCGCTGACCCCGGGCGTGCGCGAATAGGTGCTGCGCTGGGTGATCAGCGGGGTAGGCCGGACCACCGTGGACAACTTGCCGGAGATCGCGAACACCGTGGTCCGCAGGTCGATGCCGCCGGGGCCTTCGATGCGGATGAAGTTGGTGTTGAACGGGCTGCCGGTCACCGCCTCTTCGAGGTTCGGATCGCCGACGAATTGTTCGGCGGCGCCGCTGACCGGGTTGGTCTCGGTGTAAGGCCCGTTGACGCTGCGCAGGAACGGGCCGATGTCACCCTTGAGCGCGCCGTCGTAGGTTTTCGGGGTGCCGATGCCAATGTCACGGGTCATGTTGATCGCGCGGCGACCGGGGGTGTCGACGGTGAACACTTCGACGCCGTAAGGGTGAGTGATCACGTAGGTGCCGGCGGTGGGAACGTCGACCCGAATGCGGATCCGGGCGAAGCTGACCTGATCGCCTTCGACCGGTTCTTCGGCGGCGAACGCCGCTTCGACCGCCGCGACGTAACCGAGGTCGATGCCTCGGGCGGCGTCGACGACCGAGGCGTCGGCGGTGAACCAGAAGGCTTCGTCGGGGAAGTTGGTGGGGAACACCACCGGTTGGGTGTCATCGAACACGCCAGGGGTCGGCAGCAGCGAGCACATGTACGACGGCGTGCCGGGTGTGCTGGGGACGCGCGAGCTGAGTGCTTTGGACAGGCACAGGTCCAGGGTGCGGCCGTGGGTGTCCTGATACCAGCCGGCGAAACCGCCGTTGGCCGGTGCGTAGGGGCCGGGGTCGACGGCGAACAAAGCGGCCTGGGCGATGCCCTGGGCCAAGGCGCTCACGACCAGGACGGTCGCGGTTTTGGACAGTAAAGGGTGCATGAGTTAATCCCTCTATCAAAGTACCTGTCCCACGGGGATGGGTCAGTTGCAGGGGGGCTGTACAACTTCCATACCAATGTGATGATTTTTGCGGCGCGGGCTTGTGGGGCGGGGGTTGTGTCGGGGATGGGAGTTTCTGTTTTACGGGGGGATAGGGCGAGAGTCCCCAGAATTGGGGGGTGTGGGTTCTCTGGGTTTTTGCTGTTTTTTGGGGGGAGGGCTTGGCGGCTTTTGGGCCGACCAGGTTTTGGGGTGTTTTGGGTGAATATCCGTTGCTTCGGGGGTTGCTGCTGGCGGTTTCGCCCTTAC
>NZ_JAOEJT010000026.1:0-31148 GCF_025447575.1 Pseudomonas sp. B2M1-30
GTGTTGAGTGGTGAAGGGCGGAGGTGGACGGCTTTTGCTTTTGCTTTTGCTTTTGTGGGAGTGGGCTTGCCCGCGAAAGGGCGGTACATCTATTGCACCTCCGCATCCGATCCTTAGCGCCCAAACGCCTCAACCACAAAGTCGATGAACACCCGGGTCTTGGCCGGCAGCAGTGTGCGGCTCGGGTAGTACAGCGAGATCATTCCTGCGTCGGCACTCCAGTCCGGGAGCAGCCGCACCAGTTCTCCGCGCTGGATGGCGTCGTTGACGTCCGGCAGCACCAGCAGGGTGATGCCGAGGCCGAGCAGGGCGGCATTGCGCATGGCCATCGGGTCGTTGAGCACGATGCTTTGATTCATATGGGCGGTGACCGGTTCACCTGTTTCGTTATGCATCTGCCACTGGCGTATGCGTCCGGTGCGCAGGCCGCGCATGACGATGCCGCTATGGGCGAGCAGGTCGTCGGGGTGGCGGGGCAATTCGCGGTCCTTCAGGTAGGCGGGCGACGCTACCGCTACCAGTCGGGCCGAGGTCAGGGGGCGGGCGATCAGGCCGGGGGTGAGTTCGAAGCCGCCGCCAATCGCCGCGTCGTAGCCCTCGGCAATCAAATCCACCTGGCGATTCTCGAAGTGCCATTCCGGGCGGATCTGCGGATAGCGCGCCAGGAATTGCGGCAGCAATGGCAGCACATGGTCGAGGCCGAACGTCGGGGGCAGGCTGACCTTGAGCACGCCGGTCGGCTCGCCGCGTTCGGTTGACACCGCGCTGATCGCCGCCTGCAAGGCGTCGAGGTTGTCTTTGATGCTCGGCAAAAATCCTTCCCCGGCCTCGGTGAGCGCCAGTTTGCGCGTCGAGCGCTGGAACAGCCGTACGCCGAGGTTGCGTTCGAGCATCGCCACGTTGCGGCTGACTGCTGCGGGCGTCAGGGCCAGCAGGCGGGCGGCGGCGGAGAAGCTGCCGGTTTCGGCGCTGCGGACGAAGCATTCAAGGTTGGCGAGGGTTTCCACGGTGGGCACCTGATAGTGATGCTTGAAAATGATTAAACGCATTACCGGCTAATCACCTGGCAATGGCAAGCGCAACATGCGCGGCGAGTCTTATCCCATTGTCAGGAGAACAACATGAGCACTATCGGAATCATCGGCGCCGGTGCTATCGGCGCAGCGTTTGCCAGGGCCTTGTCGCGCAAGGGCATTCCCTTGGTGATTGCCAACAGCCGTGGGCCGGAAAGCCTCGCTGAGCTGGTCGCCGAGCTCGGGCCGACCGCCCGTGCCGTCAGCCGCGAAGAGGCTGCGGCGCAGGAGATCGTGCTGGTCGCGGTGAACTGGTCGAAATTGCCTGCCGCCCTGGGCGGACTGGCGGATTTTGGCGGGCGGATTGTCCTCGATGCCAATAACTCGATCGAGGCACCTTCGTACAAAGCGGTGGATTTGCAGGGGCGGCCGTCCAGCGAAGTGTTCGCTGAGTGGGTGCCGGGCGCGCGGGTGATCAAGGCGTTCAATCATTTGCCGGCGCGTTTGCTGGAAGAGGATCCGGCGGCGGAGGGCGGCAAGCGTGTGTTGTTTCTGTCGGGGGATGATGTCGAGGCCAAAACCGAAGTGGCGGGTTTGATTGAGCGGTTGGGTTTCTTCGCGATCGATCTGGGTGATTTGACTGTGGGCGCACGGCTGGTGCAGTTTCCAGGTGGGCCGTTGCCGGTGCTGAATCTGGTGAAGTTCGCCTGATTCTGCGCAGGCTGGCAAAAAAACACCCGGTGCAACGCCAGTCGCACCGGGTTTGTTGCCAGCGGGCGAGGGATGTCGTGGATCCGCCGCCCGCTGTTGAACCCGTCGGGCTTACGCCCGTTCCAGTGCCAGGGCCACGCCCTGACCGCCGCCGATGCACAGGGTCGCCAGGCCCTTCTTGGCATCGCGCTTGATCATTTCATGCAGCAAGGTCACCAGCACACGACAGCCCGACGCACCGATCGGGTGACCGAGGGCGATGGCGCCACCGTTGACGTTGACCTTGTCCAGATCCCATTGCAGATCCTTGGCCACGGCCAGCGATTGCGCGGCGAAGGCTTCGTTGGCTTCGATCAGGTCCAGTTGGCCGATGTTCCAGCCCGCCTTGTCGAGGCAGCGGCGGGTGGCGGAGACCGGGCCGATGCCCATGATTGCCGGGTCGACGCCTGCGTTGGCGTAGGCGGCGATTTTTGCCAGCACCGGCAGGCCCAGGGCCTTGGCTTTTTCCGCGCTCATCAGGATCACGGCGGCGGCGCCGTCGTTCAGTGACGATGCGTTGCCGGCGGTGACGCTACCGTCCTTCTTGAACGCCGGACGCAGTTTCGCCAGGGATTCAGCGGTGGTGTCGCCGCGCGGTTGTTCGTCGACCTTGAACGCCACCGGGTCACCCTTGCGCTGCGGGATCAGGATCGGCGTGATTTCATCGACGAAGCGCCCGGCCTCGATGGCAGCGGCGGCTTTTTGCTGCGAGGCCGCGGCGAAGGCGTCCTGCTGTTCGCGGCTGATCTCGTACTTGTCGACCAGATTCTCGGCGGTGATGCCCATGTGGTAATCGTTGAACGCATCCCACAGGCCGTCGCTGATCATGGTGTCGACGATTTGTGCGTGACCCATGCGCAGACCGGTGCGCGCGCCGGGCATCACGTAGTTGGCCAGGCTCATGTTTTCCTGGCCGCCGGCAATGATCACGTCGGCGTCGCCGCAGCGGATCGCCTGAGCGCCGAGGTGCAGGGCCTTGAGGCCCGAGCCGCAGACCTTGTTCAGGGTCATGGCCGGTACGGCGTGGGGCAGGCCGGCCTTGATCGCGGCTTGGCGCGCCGGGTTCTGGCCAGCGCCGGCGGTCAGCACCTGGCCCATGATCACTTCATCAACCTGAGCACCGTCCAGACCGGTTTGCGCCAGCAACTGACGGATCACCGCCGCGCCGAGATCGACGGCGGATACGGTGGCCAATGAACCCTGGAAACTGCCGATCGCGGTGCGCGTGGCGGCAACAATAACGACGTCTTGCATGGGCGAATTCCTCACTGGGCAGCGAACTGCATTTCCGGTACGTGGTCAGGCACGATCAGTTTGCCGGCGGTCTTGGCGACGATTTCCTCGACGCTGACACCCGGCGCGCGCTCCTTGAGAATGAACGCGCCGTTCTCGATTTCGAGGTAGGCCAGGTCGGTCAGCACGCGTTTGATGCAACCGGCGCCGGTCAGCGGCAGGCTGCAGCGGGGCAGCAGTTTCGACTCGCCGTCTTTGGAGGCGTGGGTCATGGTGACGATGATGTTGTCCGCACCGGCCACCAGGTCCATCGCGCCGCCCATGCCCTTGACCAGTTTGCCAGGGATCATCCACGAGGCGATGTTGCCTTCGACGTCCACTTCAAACGCGCCGAGCACGGTCAGGTCGATATGACCGCCACGGATCATCGCGAAGGATTCGGCGGAAGAGAAGATCGAGGCGCCGATGCGCGCGGTCACGGTCTGTTTGCCGGCGTTGATCATGTCGGCATCGACTTCATCGTCGGTAGGAAACGCGCCCATGCCAAGCAGGCCATTTTCCGATTGCAGCATGACTTCCATGCCGCCGGGGATGTAGTTGGCGACCAGGGTCGGAATGCCGATGCCCAGGTTCACGTAGAAGCCGTCCTGCAGTTCGCGGGCGACGCGCTGAGCCATTTGTTCGCGGGAAAGTGCCATGTTTGTTGTTCTCCGTCTTGAAGGCAGGGTTATTTGCGGATGGTGCGCTGTTCGATACGCTTTTCGAACGTGCCGCAAATGACCCGGTCGACGTAGATGCCCGGGGTGTGGATCTGGGTCGGGTCCAGCTCGCCGGGTTCGACGATTTCTTCGACTTCGACCACGGTGATCTTGCCGGCGGTGGCAGCCAGCGGGTTGAAGTTCTGGGCGGTGTGACGGTAAACGACGTTACCGAAATGGTCGGCTTTCCAGCCTTTGACGATGGCGAAGTCGCCGGTGATGGACTCTTCCATCAGGTACTTGCGACCCTTGAACTCACGCACTTCCTTGCCGTCGGCGACCGGGGTGCCGACGCCGGTGGCGGTGAAGAAGGCCGGGATGCCGGCGCCGCCTGCGCGCATTTTCTCGGCGAGGGTGCCTTGCGGGGTCAGGATGACTTCGATTTCGCCCTTGAGCAGTTGCTCTTCGAACAGTTTGTTCTCGCCGACGTAGGAGGCCACGACCTTGCTGATCTGGCGGTCGGTCAGCAGGACGCCGAGGCCGAAGCCGTCAACGCCGCAGTTGTTGGAAACCACGGTGAGCTGGCGGGTGCCTTTGCGCTTGATCTCGGCGATCAGGTTTTCCGGAATCCCGCACAGACCGAAGCCGCCGGCGATGACGGTCATGCCGTCTTCAAGCCCGGCCAGGGCTTCCTCGTAGGAATAAACGCGCTTGTCGAAACCTGCCATAGGCACCTCTTTTATTGTTTGCGGGCGGCTGGCTAGCCGAATGACTGGAGTGTCGCGCCGGTGGATATATTTGTTAAGTTGATTTTTAAGGTTGATTGATAGATAAAACTCAACAAATGTCCGCGTTATGACTTTCAGCTTAGCGCTTGTGGCTTACAACGGAGCGTTGCGACCTTGACCATCAAACAGATCCGCGCCTTTCTCGCCGTGGCCCAGAGCCTGAGTTTCGCCGTGGCCTGCGAACGCCTGCATCTATCGCAGTCGGCGCTGAGCCTGACCATCAAGGCGCTGGAGGAGGGCCTGGGCGGGCGCCTGTTCAGCCGCAACACACGCAACGTCGCGCTGACCCCGGAGGGCGAATCGCTGCTGCCCCTGGCCCGGCGCCTGATCGCCGACTGGGACAACGCCGAGGACGAAATGCGCCAGCGTTTCAGTCTGCAACGCGGGCGGGTGACGCTGGCGGCTATGCCGTCGTTTGCCGGCAACCTGCTGCCGCCGATTCTCAAGACCTTTCGCGCGCGCTATCCGAACGTCAGCGTGACGGTCAATGATGTGATCAATGAACAAGTGCTGGAAATGGTGCGCGACCGCCAGGTCGAGCTGGGCGTAGCGTTCGAGCCGATGCAGAACACCTCGTTGAGTTTCACCCCGTTGTACATGGACCGCTTCGTGGCGGTGGTGCCGCAGGACTCGCCGCTGGCCGCCCGTACCGAGATTGACTGGCAGACCTTGCTGCACGAGCCGTTCATCACCCTGCAACGCCCGTCCACGGTAAGGGTGATGCTCGAAGAGCACTTGCAGGCCCGGGGCAGGAAGTTGCCGGTGGAGTTTGAAAGCCATCAACTGGCGACGGTCGGGCGGATGGTGGCCAGTGGGCTGGGCGTCAGTGCGGTGCCGGCGTTGTGTGCCGAACAGATGCAGGAGCTGGGCGCGCGCTGCCTGACCTTGCATGAGCCGGTGGTGGAGCGGGCGATTGGCGTGCTGACCGAACCCGGCAATGAACTGTCGGCGGCGGCGCAGGCGCTGTTCGATATTCTCAGGTCGGAAGATTTTGCCAGCCTTTGAATCCACCTCCCTTCCCAGAGGGTTGGGGGGGAAAGGAAGCTCCCGGCCTCAGCGATCCAGCCTCTGCGCCAACAACGGCAACAACGCCTCACAAGACCCTTCAATCTTCAAACTCAACAAGTCATCCGCCCGGGTCTTGCCCAGGTTGATCGCGAGCAACGGCTTGCCCCGGTCGGTAATCACCCGGCACAGACGAAACGCCGAATACGCCATCAACGACGATCCCACCACCAACATGCCCGAGGCGTTCTCGGCTGCCGCCATGGCCCGTGCCGCCGTCGGTTGCGCCACGTTCTCGCCGAAAAACACTACGTCCGGCTTCATCCGCTCGCTGGCGCAATGTGGACAGTGTGGCACCTGGAACCGCGCTTCAAAGGCCGGATCGAGGAGGGTGTCGCCGTCCGGTGCCTGCACCGCGTCGACGCCGCTCAGATACGGATTCTGTGTTTCCATCAGCCGCTGAATCGCATCCCGCTCGCTGCGCTGACCGCAGTCCAGGCACAGCACGCGATGCAGGCTGCCGTGCAGTTCGATCACATCCTGGCTGCCGGCCTGGTCGTGCAGGGTGTCGACGTTCTGTGTGATCAAGCCGCTGATCCGGCCTTGGGTTTGCAGACTGGCGAGCGCTTCATGGGCCGCGTTCGGCTGTGCCTGGCGCACGCGCGGCCAGCCGAGCATCGCCCGTGCCCAGTAGCGGCGGCGCGATTCCGGGGCCGAGAGAAACTCCTGGTACATCATCGGCTGGCGGCCACGGCGCACGCCGTTGCTGTCGCGGTAATCGGGAATGCCCGACGGGGTGCTGATGCCGGCGCCGGTCAACACCACAAAGTCGCCGTCGGCCATGGCTTCGAGCAGATAGTCGAAAGAATCGGGAGTCGGGCGATCGGGCATTGTCAGCGCTCCGCAAGGCAGTGGGTGCCGTGCAGATTAGCACTGTCAATGTGGCGAGGGAGCAGGCGCCCTCGCCACAGGGCTGGCATCAGGTCACTTGCGTGCCTCCAGAATCAGGTTGAACGGCGTTTGCGTGGCCCGTCGGAACTGACTGAACCCCGCCTCGGTAAAGACCTTGCGCAGGCGCAACTCGCCCGCCTGTGCGCCGAGTCCGAGGCCGACCTCCTGGGACAGCGAGTTCGGCGTGCAGATAAACGTCGACGCCGCGTAGAACAGCCGCCCGACCGGGTTGATGTTGTCGTCCAGCGTATCGTTGGCGAACGGCTCGACCAGCAGCACCGTGCCGTCGTCCTTGAGCGATTCATAGGCATGCCGCGCCGCGCCCACCGGGTCGCCCATATCGTGCAGGCAGTCGAAATAACAGATCAGGTCATAGTCCTCGCCGGGAAAGCCTTTCGCGGTGCCCTGGAAGAATCGCGCACGGCTGCTGACCCCACCTTCCTCGGCGCGCTGGGTGGCAACCGTGACCGACGGTTCGTGGTAGTCGAACCCGACGAAGCGCGAGTTGGGATAGGCCTGGGCCATGATCACCGTGGAAGCACCGTGGCCGCAGCCGACGTCAGCGACTTTGGCGCCTTCCTCGAGCTTCGCCACCACGCCATCCAGCGCCGGCAGCCATTCGGCGATCAGATGCCCCTTGTAGCCGGGGCGGAAAAACCGTTCGGTGCCGGTGAACATGCACGGATGATGATCGCCCCAGGGCAGGGCGCCGTTGCCGCGCATGGCTTTGACCAGTTTGTCCTTGTCATGGAAAAACGACGCCACCACCCCCAGGCCCCCGGCGACGTAGACCGGCGATTCCTCGATGGCCAGGGCCAGAGCCTGTTCTTCCGGCAGGCGGAATTTGCCGTCCAGGTGTTCCATGTAGCCGGAAGCCGCATGGGCGCTGAGCCATTCGCGGACCAGCCGTGGGTTGCAGGTGGTTTTTTCGGCGAGGCTTTCCGGGGTGATCGGTTGGCTGTCGGCCATGGCCCGGTAGAGGCCGAGCTCCTCGCCGACGATGACATTGGCGAGCATCGCCGCGCCGCCCATGTCGTTGACCAGTTTGCCCATGAATTCGTTGAGTCTGGCCTCGTCCATCACATGTGCTCCTGTTACAGGATCACAGTCCGGCGGCATTGTGGGTCGAGGCAGATGCCACCGGGCGGTGGTCGTGGAAACGGGCAGGGCGCCAGTGGCACCCTGCGACCCCCTCGACTGGGTAATGAATGAGTCTAGCCCCGGCCCGGGACTGGCGCCGCTTTTGTGAGTGATGAGAGCCATTGCGGGCGCTGGCTGTGTATCGCTGTGTATCCAGCCGTCCGCTGGATACAGCGGCTGGCAATCACCGGGGCGGTTGAACACAGCCGCGATACAGTCGCCGGTTCCACTGTGGACTGTCCCCATACCTTCGAGGTCAGTGCCATGCCAACCCTTCAATCAACCCCACAGGCCAGCGTCGGCCTGGGCCTGCGCCGAGGTCTGATGAAAGACCTGCAAGCCGCGCGCAGCGGTGATTTCGACTTTCTGGAAGTCGCCCCGGAAAACTGGATCGGCGTCGGCGGTGCCCATGGCGCGGCGTTGTGCGGGCTGGCGGAGCGTTATCCGCTGTCGTGTCACGGCTTGTCGTTATCCCTGGGTGGTTCGGCGCCGCTGGACGTCGGATTTCTGCATGAGGTGCGCGGGTTTCTCGATCACTACAACGTGCCGCTGTACAGCGAACACCTGAGCTATTGCAGCGATGACGGCCATCTCTACGATCTGCTGCCGTTGCCGTTCACCGAAGAGGCCGTGCGCCACGTCGCCGCGCGGATCCGCCAGGCCCAGGACATTCTCGGCCGGCGCCTGGCAGTGGAAAATGTCTCCTATTACGCCGCGCCCCGCCAGGACATGGACGAAGTGACCTTCACCAACGCCGTGCTGCGCGAGGCCGATTGCGACCTGTTGCTCGACGTGAACAACGTCTACGTCAATTCGATCAACCACGGTTTCGATCCCCACCGCTTTCTGGCCGGGATCGAACCGGGGCGGGTGGTTGGTATGCATGTGGCCGGGCATTTCGATGAGTCCGACACGCTGAAAATCGACACCCATGGCGCATTGGTAAAACCGGTGGTCTGGTCGTTGCTGGCCGAGGCTTACGCCCGGTTCGGTGCGCAACCGACCTTGCTTGAGCGGGATTTCAACTTTCCGGCGTTTTCCGAACTGGTCGCCGAGCTGCAGACCATCCGCCGCTCGCAAACCGAGGGCCGCGATCGTGGATAACCTGCTGCTGCAACAACAATCCCTGACCCGTTATCTGCGCGATCCGCAAAACCAGGCACCACCGGCCGACATGAACGCGGCGCGGGTCAACGTCTATCGCGATCTGGTGTTCAACAATGTTTCGCAATTGCTCGGCGGCACGTTTCCGGTGTTGATCCGGATCATTGGCGACGAGCGCTGGCGCACGCTGGTACGCGGGTTCCTGCGGGACCACCGGGCGCAGACGCCGAAATTCGGCGAGATTGCCGAAGAGTTCTTGGGTTACCTCGCGGCACAACCGCAGGTGCTGCGCACGGGTGAGTGGCCGGCATTTCTGGTGGAACTGGCCCATTACGAGTGGGTGGAAATGGTCTTGCAGCAATCCGATGCCGAGCCATTGCCGCCGAGCGACCCGGACGGCTTGCTCGGGCGACCGTTGCAAGTGTCGGCGCTGGCCTGGCCGCTGGCATATACCTGGCCAGTGCAGAGGCTCGGCCCGGAGCAGCAGCCCACCACGCCACCGGCTCAACCGACCCTGTTGCTGGTTCGGCGCGCGGCGGACTGGAGCGTGAAGTTTTCCGAATTGAGTCCGCTGGCCTGGCGGTTGTTGCAGCGTATAGCGGAGTTTCCGGCGCTCAGTGGTCGTGAACAGCTCGAAGCGCTGGCAACGGAGGCCGGTATGCCGGTGACCGCGTCATTCATCGACAGCGGGCTGGTGTTGTTGCGGCAGATGCACGAGGACGGTGTTGTGGGCTAGAGCCTGTTCCCACATTGGGGTGAGGTGTTTTGTGGGAGTGGGCTTGCCCACGAAGGCGCCCGTTCAGTCAACGGCAATATTGATTGTTCCGGCCCCTTCGCGGGCAAGCCCGCTCCCACAACGGGCTGTGTTGCCTTTGTGGGAGTAGTTTGCCCAAGACCGTTGCTCCCACATTGGAGTGAGTGACCGGTTTTCTAGTGCAGCGGCAATTTGAGCTCGGCACACAATCCACCACCCTCGCGATTGCTCAGGGTCAGCGAGCCGCCGAGGGCCATGGCCAGTTGCTGGGCGATGGCCAGACCGAGGCCGGTGCCGCCAGTGCTGCGGTTGCGCGAGTTTTCCACGCGGTAGAACGGCTCCATCACCTGGGTCAGCTGCGCTTCGGCGATGCCGGGGCCGCGATCCAGGACTTTCAGCGACAGTCCGGCCTTCTGGCGTTCGACCCGCAGCTCGGCGCTGCCGGCGAACTTCAAGGCATTGTCGGTCAGGTTCACCAGCACCCGGCGCAGGGCATGGGGGCGGGTGTCGATCACCGCTTCGCTCTTGCCGGCCAGTTGCACGTCCTTGCCCATGTCCTGATAGTCGAACACCAGGCTGTCGAGGAACGAATCGAGGTCGGTGCGCCGGCTCTCTTCCGTCGAGCCGTGGATGCTGCGGGCATAGGCCACGCCTTCGCGCACCAGATGCTCCATTTCGCCGAGGTCGTTCCACAGTTTTTCTTTTTCCGTGCAGTCGTCCATCAATTCGGCGCGTAGCTTCATCCGGGTGATCGGCGTTTGCAGGTCATGGGAAATCGCCGCCAGCAGTTGCATGCGTTCCTTGAGGTACGCGGCGATCCGCGCCTGCATCGAGTTGAATGCGCGGGCGGCATACACCACCTCATTCGGCCCCTGTTCGTCCAGATGCACGGCATGGGCGTTGGGGTCGAGGGTTTCCACGGCATTGGCGAGGCGGGTGAGGGGACGGATGGCGATGCGCACCGCCAGCCAGGTGCAGGCGATCATCAGCGCCAGTTGCCCGAGCAATACCGCCGGCAGCCAGGGCGAGAGCGGCACCATCGACGGCCGCACATCGATGGTCACCGGGCTGCCGTCGCTCAGGCGCAGATGGCCCTGAAAGTGTTTTTTCGGGCCGGGAATGTCAGTGAAGGTCAGCGGATACACCTCGCCGATCGCGTCGGTGATCGAGGTTACGGCAATGGGCACATCTCCCGACCCGATCGGCGTGCCCGGTTCGCCTTCGCTCAGCAGGTAACCGTAGTTGTTGCGCGCCAGGCGTTTGAGCCAGTCCGGGCGTTCGGCGGCGGGCAAGCGGTCGAGGATGGCAATCGATGTCGAAACGTCGGTTTCGAGGTTGCCGAGCATGGTGTTCTTCGCACTTTCGTAGCGCTCGTAATACTGCGCGCCGAACGACAGTGCCTGGGCGAGGATCAGGCCGATCAGGAAAATCAGCGACAACCGCGAGGCCAGGGTGCGCGGCCAGCGCAGGGCGAACGTCATGCGGGCGCTCCGAGAATCTCCACCGGCAGCGAGAACACATAGCCTTCGCTGCGCACGGTCTTGATGTAGGCCGGTTCGCGGGCGTCATCCAGCAGGCGCTGGCGCAAGCGGCTGACCAGCAGGTCGATCGAACGGTCGAACAGATCGGCATCGCGGCCCTGGGTCAGGTTGAGCAGTTGATCGCGGCTCAATACCCGCTGCGGGTGATCGAGGAACACCCGCAGCAAACGGTATTCGGCACCGCTCAGGGCAACCATGGTGCCGTCCGTGTCCAGCAGGTGGCGGGCCGAGGTGTCGAGTTGCCAGCGACCGAACGCCAGGAGCCGGCCGGCCTCTGTCACCACCAGGTTGGGTGGCAGCATCCGCGTGCGCCGCAGCACGGCGTTGATCCGTGCCAGCAACTCGCGGGCGGCGAACGGTTTGGTCAGGTAATCGTCAGCGCCCATTTCCAGGCCGATGATGCGGTCGGTTTCGTCGTTGCGGGCGGTGAGCATCAGCACCGGCGTGGCCTTGTGCTTGCCGGCGCGCAACTCGCGGCACAGCAGCAGACCGTCGTCGCCGGGCATCATGATATCGAGGACGATCAGGTCGACGGTGTTGGCTTCCAGAAAGCTGCGCATCTGCCGGCCATCGGCGACCACCGTGGTGCGCAGACCGTTCTTTTTCAGGTAATTGCCGACCAGCTCGCGAATCTCGCGGTCGTCATCGACGATAAGAATGTGATCGACATGATCCATCGGGCCAAACCTCTATCAAGGGGGGAATGCCATGCAGTCTATAGCGCCCGCGCAGGCTCGCCTCGCTGCGTTTGTATTGCACTGTATCTGGCGTCACGACGGATACATGACGACGCAAAAACGCGATTCTCACAGGCTTTTGTATCGCTGTGTATCCCTGCGTGCCGGGGATACTTAACGATTGATACCCGCCGCCTCCCGACACATACGAGATACCTCGCGAGCCTTAAATGAGCTCCATCGAGGCACACCTGAAACGCCTCGGCTCAATCCACCGAACGACCCATTGAAGCCTTGAGGAACATGCCATGAACAACAAATCCATCGTCGCCGCCTGCCTGTTTGCCGCACTGAACATCTGCACCCTGTCGGCCCGCGCCGAAGCCGATGTCACCCCGAAAACCTACACCTACGGCACCCATCTGGATATCCAGAAAGTGATCTCGCTGAAACAGGACAACGCGACCACCTGCGGCATCGTCAACGCCCGCATGACCTACCTCGATTCGGCCGGCCTGACCCAGGTGCTCGACTACAGCAAATTCGCCGACTGCCACAACGACAACTGATCAACCACCCACGCTAGAGGACGACCGCCATGAACAACGTATCGCGTTTCTTGACCGCCATTGCCTTCACCTTCGCGGGTGTCGCGGCTCACGCCAACAACGCCGTCGAACAGAATAGCTGCGCTGGCAGCACCTGCTTTCAATTGAGCCCGGTCGGTAAGCAGGGCATTGATGCCCTGCTTGCGGCGGATGGCTCAAGCCGTACACCGCAAGGGCAAATTGTCGCAGCCGACGGTTCCAGTCGTACACCGCAGGGTCAGATGGTGGCCGAAAACGGTGCCAGTCGCACTCCACAAAGCCAATGGCTGGATAGCCAAAGCGCCTGAGTGATCGATTTCCGCATCCACGGCGAAGGGGCATGCCCCTTCACCCGACTCACGACTGTTTCGAGGTGACCTCCCATGTTTCTCATCGCTTTCCTGGGCGGTCTGTTGACCGTCCTCAGCCCCTGCATCCTGCCGGTGGTGCCGTTCCTGTTTGCCGGCGCCGACCGCACCCGCTCTTCGATCCTGCTGACGCTCGCCGGCATGACCCTGACCTTTGCCGTGATCTCGAGCCTGGCCGTGGTCAGCAGCGAGTGGGTGGTCCAGGCCAACAACACCGGCCGCCACATTGCCCTGATCGTGATGGCGCTGTTTGCCCTGTCGCTGATTTCCGCGCGGATCGGTGACTGGCTGGCGCGGCCGTTCGTGCTGCTGGGTAATCGCCTGGATCCGGACACCCGCAAAAAGGCCGGGCCTATGGCTCCGATCATGATTGGTGTCGCCACCGGGCTGCTGTGGGCACCGTGCGCCGGGCCGATTCTCGGCGTGATCCTCACCGGCGCGATGCTGCAAGGCGCCAATGCCCAGACCAGTCTGTTGCTGCTGGCCTACGGTGCGGGCAGCGCGTTGTCGCTGGGGACGCTGATTTTCGCCGGTCGCGGGCTGGTCAATCGGCTGAAATCGTCGATTCCGTTCACGGGCTGGTTCCGTCGTGGCGCCGGAGTGGCGGTGTTGGCGGCCGCAGCGGTGATCGCCACCGGCGCCGACAAATCGTTGCTGGCGGGCACGTCGTCCGAAGGCGTCGCCAGTGTCGAGAAAAGCGTGCTGGAAAACGCGCCGAAAGTGGTCGACTACTTCATCAGCAAAGTCCGTGCGGATTCGACCATGGACGAAGGCAGCAAAGGCGCGATGCCATCGCTGGCCGGCGCCGTGCAATGGCTCAACTCGCCGGAGCTGAGCGCCGAAACCCTGCGCGGCAAAGTGGTGCTGGTGGACTTCTGGACTTACGACTGCATCAACTGCCAGCACACGCTGCCATACGTCAAAGCGTGGGAGAAAAAGTACGGCAAGGACGGCCTGGTGGTGATCGGCGTTCACACGCCGGAGTATGGCTATGAGCGGATCGTCGACAACGTCAAGGATCAAGTGCGCAAACTGGGCATCACCTACCCGGTGGCGATCGACAACAATTACGCGATCTGGCGCCACTTCGATAACCAGTACTGGCCGGCGCATTACCTGATCGATGCCAAAGGGCAGGTGCGCTACAGCCACTTTGGAGAGGGCAGCTACGAGACTCAGGAACACATGATCCGGCAACTACTGCAAGAGGCTCAGGCGCCTGCTGCCTGAGCTGCCCACCTCAATGGCTCACAGGTCGCACACCATGAGCCATTGCTCCTTTTCCCAGGCGTGAAAACGCTCCATCACTGTCCAGCCGCGTTTGGCGTAGTAGTCCTGTTTGTTCTGCGTGTGCAGATAGAAACGCGGCCAGCCACGCCGTTTCGCCTCCTGGCTGATGCCTTCGATCAAGCGTTCCGCCAACCCCTGGCCGCGCGCCTCGGGACTGACGAACACACAGGCCAGCCACGGGCCGAGATCCGGCCGCCGATCAAGGTCGGCCCTGGCCAGCGCGGCGCCGCCCAACAGGCGTTCGCCATCCAGCGCGATCAGGCACGGCCAGTCGCCATTGGTCTGGCCTTCGGCAAATTGCCGCTGCCATTCGGCCAGGGGTTGATCGGCGTATTCATAGGCGAATTGCCGGTGAATCCATTCGGCGTAGGTGTCGCTGTGTTGCATGTGCCGGGCGAGCCATTCGAGGCGCAAAGACATGATCGCAATCCATTCGCGGGTCGGGCGTGCATAAGAGCCGATAACTTCGCGCATTGGCAATCCCCGACAGTGTTTCGGGGCCTTTACAAAATCCCGCCATTCATCGGCCAGACCGCTTTTTTACGGGCTCTCCGGACGATTGGCAGGGACGCCGGACGGCCTGCGCGCGATAGTGGCTCGGCAGGTTCCACCGAGCCTGTCACTGATAAGAAGAAAGCGAGGTTGCCATGCCGAAATTCGTGATTGAACGCGAGATTCCAGGAGCCGGAAAGCTATCGGAGCAAGAGCTCAACGCCATCTCTCAAAAGTCCTGCAGCGTGCTGCGTGAACTCGGGCCGCAGGTGCAGTGGCTGCACAGTTACGTGACCGCCGACAAAATCTATTGCGTGTACATCGCCCCCGACGAAGAGCAGGTGCGCGAGCACGCGCGGCTGGGCGGCTTTCCTGCCAACAGTGTGGCCAGGGTCGTGACGACCATCGATCCGACCACGGCCGAATGACGGTCGGTTCAATCTGCTGCGGAGCATGATTCATGAGTACCCCGATTGATCTCAATGCCCTGAAGGAACGCCAGAAAGTCGCCTGGGCGAGCGGCGACTACGCCGTGATCGGCACCACGTTGCAGATCGTCGGCGAAAACCTCGCCGAAGCCTGCGACCTGCGTTGCGATGACGAGGTGCTGGACGTCGCCGCCGGTAACGGCAACGCAACCCTGGCGGCGGCGCGGCGTGGTTGCCTCGTGACGTCCACCGACTATGTCGCGGCCTTGCTGGAGCGCGGCCAGGACCGGGCGCGGGCCGAGCATCTGGACGTGACCTTTCAGGTTGCCGACGCCGAGGCGCTGCCGTTCGCCGATGGCAGTTTCGATGCGGTGCTGTCGACCTTCGGCGTGATGTTCGCACCGGATCAGGCGGCGGCCGCGAAGGAGCTGGCGCGAGTCTGCCGACGCGGTGGACGGATCGGCCTCGCCAACTGGACGCCGGAAGGCTTTGTCGGGCAGATGTTCAAGACCCTCGGTCGCCATCTGCCGCCCCCGCCCGGAGCGCAACCGCCGTCGAACTGGGGCGCCGAAGCCTGGTTGCATTCGCACTTCGATGACCGCAACTTCCAGATCCAGGTGACCCGCCGTCACTTCAACTTCCGCTATCGTTCGGCGGCACACTTCATCGATATCTTCCGCCACTGGTACGGACCGGTACACAAAGCCTTCGCCGCGTTGCCACCGGAAAGCGGCCTGGCCCTGGAAAGCGACCTCACCGAACTGATCGACCGCCTCAACCGCGCAGGGCCGGACTCGATGGTGCTGCCGAGCGAGTATCTGGAGGTGGTGATTACCAAGCGCTGAGTCAGGCTCACAAGAACCTCCCGTAGGAGCGAGTCGGCTTGCGATAGCGGTATTTCAGTCGGCTGATGGCAGCTGGATAATTGCTATCGCGAGCAAGCCTGGATCCTCGAGTATTCCTACGGAGGTGAAAGTCCCTGTTGGTAACTTATGTAGACATATGCCGCGATAGAGAGGGCGAATGCGATGGGAAGAATGATTTCTACCGATATATACATGAATCGCATGTATTTGAGCTGTTTTTGAACGTTCAAAAGGCCTTCAAACATCTGGCTCTCTTGAGAGCTGGTATCTACCCTGAATGACCGACTGCACCACTCGTCCGTCAAGTTGTTACGAGCAATTAACCACGGCTCTAGAGTTTTTTCATAAGCGGCTCTTATCATGTCGTAAGAATTGTTTGCCCCGAAAGGAAAGGGGTCATTTTTTACCTCTTCATGGTGTATGAATATCGGTTCGCACTCCGCTTGGAATGCAGTAGATGCTTCATTTAGAACTGAATCAAGATCATGTAGCCATTCATCTTTCGCTTCAATGATCGGCGTGAGTTCTGGAATCTTTTCGATATCTTCGATATTGATAAAGCTGGCGCTTGATCGCATAGGAGCCATTTTTGTCCTTGTCATGACTCTGTCCAGCGCAGCGTTGTACACCTGATAGCGCTCGCCGATCATATCGAAGGTCTTTCCCCAGTAATGTAACTCTATATTTTTTCTCAATAGCCCGAGGTTTATCAGTTCACTTAGTTTTCCAGTCGAGTATGAGTTTTTCTCGCGCATGAGATTCCAGCGTTTGTAATCAATCCAGGCTTTGGAAAAGAATGCAACGCAGATCAGGATAATGAACAGTGAATAGATGAAAAACATTTTGCTGCTAACGGCTATTTCAAGGTCAACAATTTTGAAATGTTTTATATCAAGGAAAAATAGCGTGGCGAAAACGAGCGAAGTGTACAAGAGAATGGATTGATAGCGGGTTGCTTCGGAACTAAGGAATGGGCTTGAAGTTGAAATGGCATCGTCAATAAATGTCTTGAATTCTTTGTGATATTCCTGCGGGTCTACTGAATTGGTTTGATTGAATATGATCGGAAAGTGGTTTCTCAATCGTTTTTCAATTGGTTGGTGCACACTCAACCCTCCATGGCCACTATAAAAAAGAATTTCAAGCGTAGATAGTGGTGACAAAGCTACTTTTTTACTTCTGATATGTCCATCTCTCAGTGTACTTGCCGAGATTCAAAAAACCGGTATATGAGCTTCTCCAGTTCAGGAGATATGGGACGATTCGGCAATCTGCGCCCCGCGCGCTGCAAGCAACTCCCGCAGCACCGAGCGATGACAATGTGCCTCGACCTCGCAGTAACAGCCAAGCGCAAACGAAGTCTGGTGCGACAGCGCCGCCAGCAGATCCAGCAGGTGGCTGGCTTCCGGTTGTTTCATTTCGGCCTTGAACTTGCGCACGAACGTCGCCCAGGCCTTGGCGTCGTGCGCCGTCAGGGCTTCGGCCACCAGTTCGGCGCTGGGGGACAACTGCGGTTGCCATACATCGTAAAAATCCCGGGTGGCAAATTCGGCCTTGGGCACGCCCCGGGGCGGGCGGCGTACGGTGCCCAGGCGCAAGCCTTCATCAGGCCCGCGCGGCGAGCCCAGCCGGACAATATGGATCGTCATGCAATACCTATTTCAAGTGCGAAGCATCGAACCATTCCAGCGCCGTGCGCCAGATGCAGATGCCGAGAAAGTACGCCGACATCAACAGCCACAGGCCCATCACCAGCGGATTGATCACCGGATGGTTGAGCACCAGCGACAGGCTGCACAGCAGCCAGATTGCTGTCACCGCAATGTTGATCGGCATGAACCGGCGGACCCGGAAAGGGTGCAGGAACTTCATCCGGGTCACGGTCAGCAGGGCCAGGCCGATGACGGTCAGCAGCGTGATCCATGGCCCTGGCGCAATGATGTACAGGCACAGCGCGACCACGTTCCACGCGGCGGGGAAACCCTGGAAGTAGTTGTCCTTGCTCTTCATGTTGACGTTGCAGAAGCAGAACAGCGACGACACCAGAATCAGCGACACCGTCAGCAGCAGGGTGTAGTCCGGCAGCGGAATGTAGCGATAGATGAACAGGGCGGGGATGAACACGTAGGTCAGGTAATCGATCACCAGATCGAGGATCGAGCCGTCGAAGCTCGGCAATACCGACTGCACGTTGACCTTGCGCGCCAGCGCCCCGTCGAGCCCGTCGACGATCAGCGCCACGCCCAGCCACATCAAGCAGTGGGTCGGCTGGTTTTCCAGCAGGGCGAGGGTGGCCAGAAATGCAGTGACCACGCCGGTCGCGGTGAAACCATGGGCGCCCCAGGCCTTGAGCCTGGCGATGTGGACGGTCGATATCACGGGGCGTTCTCCAGAAAGTGAAGCAAGCCGGGACTCACCCTTGACGGCAAGGGCGCCGGCTAACCGGGTCGGGGTTGCAGCTATCGACCGGTGAGGCCGGGATAAGGTTCACCCTCCTTGAATCTTAGCTGGCCGCGAAAAACACGCTGGAGAAATCGGTGACAGGCATCAGGCGTCAGCCCAACGGTGCTGGCACAACCCGCGCGGCGGTCTATTGTTGCCAGACGCAATTGCGCCAATGCCTGAGGACGACGTGATGAACACCGGTGATCTGCTGGAAAAACTGCTCCGGGGCCAGGCCTCGGCGGGACAACAAGGTGGCGCTGCGGCCGGCGGTGGGCTGGGCGATCTGGGCGGTTTGCTCGGGGGCCTGCTGGGCGGTGGCGGTAACAGTGGCGGCGGTGCGCCTGGCGGTCTCGGCGGATTGGGCGGGCTGCTCGGTGGTTTGCTGGGCGGTGGCGGGGCATTGGGCGGCGCGCTGGGTGGCGGCGGATCGCAGAGCCGTTCCGGCGGCACCAATTACGCCGCGCTCGCGTCGCTGGGGATGATGGCGTTCCAGGCGTATCAGGCCTGGCAACGCAGCCAGGCGTCGGCGGCGCCGCAACAGATGCCGCAAACGGCGGATCTGCTGGCCGGCCCGCAAATCGAGGAACACAGCCACGCCGTCCTGCGCGCGCTGATCGCAGCAGCCAAGGCTGACGGGCGGATCGACGAAACGGAAAAACAAATGATCGGCACGGAAATCGGCAAACACACCGACGACCCGCAATTGCAGCAATGGCTCGACGCCGAGGTCGCCAAGCCGCTGGACGCCAGTGAAGTGGCCCAGGCCGCGCAGAACGACCCGGCGGTGGCAGCAGAAATGTACCTGGCGAGTGTGATGCTGGTGGACGATCAGCAGGATGCCGAACGCAATTATCTGGATGAACTGGCGGCGGCCTTGCAGATCGATCCCGAGTTGCAAGTGCATCTGGAACAGCAGGCCAGGGGTGGCGCCTGATCAAAGGTTAAACACGATCAATCACAAGCCCCGGACGATCCACCCGTCCGGGGCTTTTTCATGTCGATTGAATTTTTCGCCGCGCCTGTCGCTCTTCTGCATAACAGAGCCAGTCCGAGCCCGGTGAGCCCATGAACAGGAACCTCGACGACTACAACCGCATGCGCGATTTTTCGGGCACATCAGAGCCGGCGGCGGTCAAGCGCACCGGCCGCAAGTCCGCTGGCGAGCATGCCTTGCAGTTCTGCATTCAGAAGCACGACGCCTCGCACCTGCATTACGACTTTCGCCTCGAACTCGATGGTGCGTTGAAGAGTTGGGCGGTGCCCAAGGGGCCATCGCTCGATCCCAAGGTCAAGCGCCTGGCGGTGCATGTCGAGGACCATCCGCTGGATTACGCGACCTTCGAGGGCAACATTCCCGAGGGGCATTACGGCGCCGGGGACGTCATTGTCTGGGATCGCGGGGTGTGGATTCCCCTCGACGATCCGCAACAGGCCTACGCCAAGGGCAAGCTCAAATTCGAACTGCAAGGCGAGAAACTGGCGGGGATCTGGAACCTGGTGCGCACCCACATGCCGGGCAAGAAAGAGCAGTGGTTTCTGATCAAGCATCAGGACGGCGCCGCCCGCCCGCAGGAGGATTACGACGTGCTGGTGGCCGAGCCGGACAGCGTGCTCAGCGAGCGCAGCATCGTCGACAAGCCGAAGCTCGCCGCCAAGCAGGTCAAGCCCCTCAAGAAGGCGCCAGCCAAGGCCGGCAAAGCAGCGTCCGGCAAACTGTCCGGCGCACGCAAGGCCAAGCTTCCGGCCACGCTGAAGCCTGAATTGGCGACCCTGGTCGACAGCACGCCGGCAGGGGACTGGAGCTACGAAATCAAGTTCGACGGCTACCGGATCATGGCGCGCATCGATTATGACGAGGTGCAACTGTTTACCCGCAACGGCCACGACTGGACCCACAAACTGCCGCAGCAGGTCGAAGCCCTCAAGGCGCTGAAACTGGAGTCGGCGTGGCTCGACGGCGAAATGGTGGTGGCTGATGAACACGGCGTACCGGACTTCCAGGCGTTGCAGAACGCCTTCGATTCGGGGCGCAGCGGCCACATCGCCTACTACCTGTTCGACCTGCCGTACCTCAACGGCGTCGACCTGCGCGAAGTGCCGGTGCAAGAGCGGCGGGCGGCGCTGGCGACGGTGCTCAACGGTCATGAGCAGCCGCAGTTGCGCTTCTCCGAAGCCTTCGATGAAGCGCCAGACGCGCTGCTCAACAGCGCCTGTCAGATGCAAATGGAGGGGCTGATCGGCAAACGCCTCGGCTCGCCCTATGTGTCGCGCCGCAGCAGCGACTGGATCAAGCTCAAGTGCAAACATCGGCAGGAATTCGTGGTGGTCGGTTTCACCGATCCGAAAGGCTCGCGCCATGCGTTCGGTGCGCTGCTGCTTGGGCTGCATGATCGCGATAGCGGTGAATTGCGCTACGCCGGCAAGGTCGGCACGGGGTTTACCCAGACGACCCTGAACCACATCCACGCGCAGCTCAAACCGTTGCAGGTCAAGCAACCGGCGCTGGTCAACCCGCCCAGCGGTTTCGAGGCCAAGGGCGTTCATTGGCTCAAGCCGCGTCTGCTGGCGGAAGTGTCGTTTGCCGAGATGACCCAGGACGGCTCGGTGCGTCATGCAGTGTTCCATGGTCTGCGCGATGACAAACCGGCGAAGGCCATCACCGAGGAGCGAGCCCAGCCCGTGAAGACTTCAAAGGCGAAAAAAGCCGCTGCCGGCAAACCGGCGAAGAAGGCTGTCGCGACTGCACCGTCCCAAGCGGATCTGGCCGGCGGCAAGGTGCGTATCACGCATCCCGATCGAGTGATCGACGCCAGCAGCGGCACCACCAAAATGCAACTGGCCGAGTATTACGCCAGCGTCGCCGAGTTCATTCTGCCGCAGCTCAAGGATCGCCCGGTGGCGCTGGTGCGTGCGCCGGACGGGATTGCCGGGGAGTTGTTCTTCCAGAAAAACGCCGAGCGCCTGGCGATCCCCGGCATCCAGACGCTGGACAAAGAGCTGACCGGCCAGCCGATGATGCTGATCAACAACGCCGAGGCGCTGATCGGCGCCGTGCAGATGAGCACGGTGGAACTGCACACCTGGAACGCCACCACGGTGGCGCTGGAGAAACCCGACCGCTTCGTCCTCGACCTTGACCCGGACCCGGCGCTGCCGTGGAAAAGCATGGTCGAAGCCACCGCCCTGACCCTGACGGTGCTGGACGAACTGGGCCTCAAGGCCTTCCTCAAGACCAGCGGCGGCAAGGGCATTCACCTGGTCGTGCCGCTGACCCGCAAGCTGGGTTGGGATGAGGTCAAGGATTTCAGCCACGCCATTGTCAGCCACATGGCGAACTTATTGCCGGAGCGGTTTTCTGCGGTGTCCGGGCCGAAAAATCGCGTGGGACGAATCTTTATCGATTACCTGCGCAACGGCCTGGGCGCCACCACCATCTGCGCTTATGCGGCGCGCACGCGGGACGGCTTGCCGGTGTCGGTGCCGATCTATCGCGATGAAGTCAAAGACCTGAAGGGGGGCAATCAGTGGAACATACACAATGTTCATGAGCGCCTGGCGGAGGTCGGGGATGAGCCTTGGGCGGATCTGAAGAAAACCCGTCAGAGCATCACCGCCGAGATGCGCAAGCGGTTGGGTCTGAAGAGGTGATCAGGCGTCGCGCAGCAAGTCGTGGGCGTTGAGCAGTTCGAAGGCGACTTCAGGATGGCGCTCCAGTCCTCGGCGGATGGCGGCCGGGATGGTCTTGCGTGTCTTGCGGCACATCCCCGGAAGCTCATCGATCTGAATCTCGATCCCGCGCATGGTGCGCACTTCATTGAAGCCGGGTGAGATATCCACGCGAATACCCAGTTGCTCGAACATCCTGCGTTGCAGGCGTTCGAGATCGGCCAGGCTTTGCAGGTTTTCCAGGCGTTCGAGCAGACGTTGTTCTTCCTGGCGGGTGAGCAGCAGGATGCGCACATCCGCGCCGGGCCTTTCCAGCAACGGCTCTCGCCCGCAATCGCAGGCGCCGGGCGGGCAGGGGGAACGGAGGGGAGCGGAAATCGTCATGGCCTCCATCATAGAGGCCGTTCGACGGTTTTGCCCATGGCCGTTCGAATGCCGTCCATCGGCAGAGCCAAAGGGTGGCGAATCCGGTCGACCACCACTGTCGAGCGTGCTGGCTTACTGAGACAGGCCTTCGTAATGAACGAGGATGGCGTTCGCCAGATCTTCGTCACTGGCGTTGAGACCGGGATTTTCCTGGCGAACCTGCTGCAGCACCGATTCCAGGTACACGCCACGGATCGTCCCGCCGCTGGCGACGAATGCGGACAAGTCGTCACGGGCCGGAATCACCATTTTGTGGTCCTTGAAGGTCGAGTACAGGGACGCGGAAACGCCTGCGGAAGTGGCGACATCGCCCGCGTCCACACGGGCCAGGGCCGAGCCGAAGGGCAGGCACAACATGAGCGATGAAACGAGTAATAAACGACGCATGACGGTGTTCCTCCAACAGCTTCTAGCAAAAAGGAAGTACCACATAACGTCAGAGGTGCGCGGCCACGCGGGAGTTCCGTGCGAAAGGCCGGGCGGTAAGGAGGCGCGAATTGCGACGCGCCGCACAGTCCGGATTCCCTGGCGCCGGGCGCGGACACAGGTTGCGACGTTCCGGTGCGGCAGACCGATGGAAATAGGCTTAACTGAATCCCTGACAGGCGTATCCCAGCGCGCCCACGGAGGATTTCACGGTGTCGATCAAACTGCGTTTGGTGTTGCTGATCGCGACCAGCCTGCTGACGGCGTTGATCGTGAGTCTGGTCAGTTACGTCGGCAATCTGCGGATGGCCTCGGCGGTCAGCGAAAATGCGGTGAGCATGACCGCGTTGCGCAACCACATGGAGGCCGACATGATGCACGACGCCCTGCGCGCCGATGTGTATTCGGCGATGCTGGTGGGCCTGGGCAAGAGCACCAGCAGTGCCGACGAGGCGCGGGCGTCGGTCGATGAGCACGCGGCGCACTTTCGCGAGGTGCTGGAGGAAAACCTCAAGCTGCCGGTCAACGGCACGATCCGCACGGCGCTGGAGCAGATCAAGCCCAGCCTGGATACGTACATCAACGCCGGCGAACGAATTGTCGGCCTCGCCCTTGAACAACCGGACGCGGCGCAGCAGGAGCTTGGTGCATTCAACACGGTGTTCGGGCAGCTCGAAGAGCAGATGGCCGCGCTCAGCGAGTTGATCGAAACCAACACCCGGCAGACCAGCGAGGGCACCGAGTCGGCGATCCGCAACGCCAATATCGCCCTCGGCGTGGTGTTGCTGGCCAGCGTCCTGTTGCTGCTGGCCCAGGGCCGCTGGGTGATTCGCAGCATCATGGGACCGCTGAAGTCCGCCAGCCGGATCGCCGAAAGCATTGCCCATGGCAACCTCGGCGAAACCATCATCGAACCGTCCGGCAAGGATGAAGCCAGCGCGCTGATCCGCACCCTGGCGACCATGCAACGGGACCTGCGCAACATGATCGACGTGGTGCGACGCAACGCCCACGGCGTCAGCGGCATGAGCGAGCAACTGAGCCACGGCTGTCATCAGGTGGCCGACAGCAGCCAGCAGCAAAGCACCGCCGCCGGCACCATGGCCGCCGCCGCGAGCCAGATGACCGCCAGCATCGAGGAAATCACCCGCCACGCCGAACGTGCGTTGAGCATGGCCAATCAGGCCGAGGCCCTGGCGAAGAATGGCGGCCAGGTGATCCATCAAGTGGTCAGCGACATGGACGACATCGCCCGTTCCGCGCAGCAGTCGGCACACGTCATCCGCACCCTGGATCAGGAATCCGAAGGCATCTTCAACATCATTCAGGTGATCAAGAGCATCGCCGACCAGACCAACCTGCTGGCGCTCAATGCGGCGATCGAAGCTGCCCGGGCCGGTGAGCAGGGCCGGGGCTTTGCGGTGGTCGCCGATGAAGTCCGCAGCCTCGCCGCGCGCACCAGCGCCTCAACCCAGGAAATCGCCGCGATGGTCGCCCGCATCCAGCACAGCACCCGCGAGGCGGTCAGCAGCATGGAAGCGGGCGTGGCCCAGGTCGACAAAGGCATGGCCGTGACGGCCGACGTCGAACGCGCCATCCGCGAAATCCTCGACGCCACCCTCAGCACCACACAACTGGTCAACGACATCACCCGCACCATCGGCGAACAGAGCCAGGCGAGCAACGAGATTGCCCATCAGGTGGAAATGATTGCGGGCATGTCCGAGGGCAACAGCAAGGTGATCGGGCAGACGGCCAATACCACGGACGAGCTGTCGAGTCTGGCGGGGGCGTTGGCGCAGTCGGTGGATCGGTTCAGGTTATGAGGGGATAGCCGGCATTGGCGGTGTCAGGGGTGGATGCTTTCGCGGGCAAGCCCGGCTCCCACAGAGTCGAATGTTGAGGGAGCCGGGCTTGCCCGCGAAGAGACCGGCTCAAACGCCAACAACTCCCGGGAAGGCATCGAGCTTCATGCTCCCCGCGCGGCTGCTATCAGAACTTGAACGCCTGCCGCCCCACCAGCAACCACTTCCCATGCTGCTTCTGCCACACCTGGAAGTTCTCGATTTCAGTCGGCACCACCTCGGTGCCTTTGATCGCCTGGCCCGAAAAGTGATGGCGCACCAGGGCGGTATCGCCGGACAGGGTGATGGTCTGGTTTTGCATCTCCAGGGTCTTGAATGCGCTCTTGCCGGTTTCGATGTCGGCGATGAAGGCCTGTTTGTCCTGGATCTTGCCGCTGGAGTGGCCGTAGGTGAGGTTGTCGGCGGTGAGGGCCTGGAGTTCGGCGATGTCCTTGTGCAGCATGGCCTGGGTCAAATGATCGACCGCTTGGGCGACGTCTTTTTCGGCCGGGGCGGGCGCTGCGGCGACATAGCCGCTGAACACGCAGAAGAAACCGAACAGCAGTTTGGCTTTGTGCATGGGTATTCCTTGTTGTTGTAGGGGATTCGAACGACTGAATATTTGTCAGTCGTCGTACAACTTAGCAGGTTTCTTCCCGCACAAGGAAGTCTTCAGGAACCATCGGAAAACTCTCCGGTCGCGAACAGACGCGCGGGTTTGCCCTGACGTGATATTCTTCGCGCCAACTTGGTTTGACCTACATTCAGTTTGCCCGCCTTAAGGGGGGGCTGACGGAATACCTGTCGCTCAAGTAGCTGAAGCCAATAATGATAAGAAGTCAGTTCAGAAGGGACATTAACTGAGGTCGATGCGGTATGTCGGCCTTGCGTGCCCACCCGTCAAAATTGAAGTGTGCCGGACCCGTGACGCTAGCCTGAGCGTTGCACAAAAGGGATCGCACACGCACAACAGCGGCGGGCGGAAGGCGTTTTATCATAGGTGCAACAGATGTTTAAAAAAGTGAACACAGCCTTGCTGGGGCTGGCTTTGGCGATGGGGATGTCTTCCGCCAATGCTGCCGAAGCAAAGAAAGTCGATGTGCTGCTGATCGGTGGCGGCATCATGAGCACCACCCTGGGTGTGTGGATCAATGAGCTGGAACCGACCTGGTCGATGGAGATGGTCGAGCGCCTTGACGGCGTCGCCCTGGAAAGCTCCAACGGCTGGAACAATGCCGGTACTGGTCACTCGGCTCTGGCCGAACTGAACTACACCCCGGAAGACGACAAGGGCAACGTAACGATCCCGAAAGCCGTCGAGATCAACGAAGCGTTCCAGGTGTCCCGTCAGTTCTGGTCCTGGCAGGTTCGCCAAGGCGTGCTGAAAGATCCGCGCTCGTTCATCAACACCACTCCGCACATGAGCTTCGTGTGGGGCGATGACAACATCAAGTTCCTGAAAAAGCGCTACGAAGCCCTGAAGGCGAGCCCGCTGTTCGCCGGCATGCAGTACTCCGAAGATCCGGAAGTCATCAAGAAGTGGGTCCCGTTGATGATGGAAGGCCGCGATCCGAACCAGAAGATCGCCGCTACCTGGAGCCCGCTGGGCACCGACATGAACTTCGGCGAGATCACCCGTCAGTTCGCCGGTTACCTGCAGACCAAGCCTAACTTCGACCTGAAACTGTCAAGCGAAGTGCAGGACATCACCAGGAACGCCGACGGCACCTGGCGCGTCAGTTACAAAAACCTGAAAGACGGCACCAAGACTGAAACCGACGCCAAGTTCGTGTTCATCGGCGCTGGCGGCGGTGCCCTGCACCTGCTGCAGAAGTCGGGCATTGCTGAAGCCAAGGAATACGCTGGCTTCCCGGTAGGCGGCTCGTTCCTGGTGACCGATAACCCGGCCATCGCCGAACAACACCTGGCCAAGGCCTACGGTAAAGCTTCGGTTGGCGCACCGCCGATGTCCGTTCCGCACCTGGACACCCGTGTCCTGGACGGCAAGCGCGTGATCCTGTTTGGCCCGTTCGCGACCTTCAGCACCAAGTTCCTGAAAGAAGGCTCGTACCTGGACCTGCTGACCAGCACCACCACCCACAACATCTGGCCAATGACCCGTGTGGGCATCAAGGAATACCCGCTGGTCGAGTACCTTGCCGGCCAACTGATGCTGTCGGATGAAGACCGCATGAACGCGCTGAAGGAATACTTCCCGAACGCGAAAGCGGAAGACTGGCGCCTGTGGCAGGCCGGCCAGCGCGTGCAGATCATCAAGCGTGATGAAGCTGCCGGTGGCGTGCTGAAACTGGGCACCGAAATCGTTGCCGCGCAGGACGGCTCCATCGCCGGTCTGCTGGGCGCATCGCCAGGCGCATCGACCGCTGCACCGATCATGCTGAGCGTGCTGCAGAAGGTCTTCAAAGACAAAGTCGCCACCCCTGAGTGGCAAGCCAAGCTGCACCAGATCGTTCCAAGCTACGGCACCCAGCTGAACAACGATCCAGCCAAAGTGGCTGAAGAGTGGGCTTACACCGCCAAGGTCCTGCAACTGCCAACTCCTCCGGTGATTGGTCAGGCTGCCGCTCCGGCGGCGGACGCTGCGGCTGAAAAGGCGCCAGCTCCGAAAGAAAGCGCTGCACGTGACATGGCTCTGTAATTCAGACGCCTGACACACAAAGCCCACTGAACCGGTGACGGTCAGTGGGCTTTTTTGTGCCGCAGATTCAGGCCTTGGCGGCCGCCAGATAGGCGCCCAGGCGCCGCCCCATCTCCTCGCCCAGTGCCTGTAACCCGCTCAACGGCCGCACCATCACTTCAAACTCGACAATCTTTCCGTGCTCATCGAAACGGATCATGTCGATGCCTTTCAGCTCCCTGGCGCCCACTTTGGCACTGAATTCCAGCACCACATTCAAGCCATCCGCCGTTGCCAGTTCACGGTGATATTCGAAGTCTTCGAACACCTTGGACACGGTGTTGAGGATCATCGACACCACCTGGCCACCCGGATAGGGCGTGTGGGCCATCGGCGAGCGGAACACGGCGTTGGGGTCCAGCAGCTCGGGCAGGGCGCTCAGGTCGCCGGTGCGGATCATGCTGTGCCAGCGGTTCAGGGACTCGGCAGCGGCGGGGTGCAGGTTCAGTTCGGACATGGATCACTCCTGTATTTTTGTTGTTCTTCACGAGACGCCAAAGACTGTAGATCAAAGTGTCGGGATTGGAATCATCGGCGTTGATCTGAATACCTGCCTATAGGCTTTGAAGATCAGACGATGCAGTCTCCGGCAGAGCGATGTGCATCTGATCCGCTTTTTTCTGTCTGATCTGCATCTGTAACGATCTCAGTCGTGGGCTCAAAATGACCCTGCATTGCGGCCACTCGCGGCGAGCTTCATCCGGAAGCCCCCGGTGCACCGCAAACTCTGCATTGAGGAGAGCTTCATGACTAAGATGGCGATTTTCCTGGGTGGCTTTCTGACGCTGACCATTTTGATTGGTGTGCTGGCGACGATTTCTCCGGTTTAAGTGAAACCGCTTCGCGCGGTAGATCCTTAACTGCTGGTCAGTGTTCTGGCATAGAACAGATCCGGCGTTCTCTGACATGGTGACGATCGTCAAAGGAATGCTACTCTTCGGCAGGTTGCCCGGTGGGTAACGTGTTTTTCCGGTTGGGTTTTCTACCTGTCAGGGACGGAAGAAGGGATGCTGACGATTTCGCAGCAGCAGTGGCTGCTCATGGAAGACGCCTTTACAGGTATGACCTGCGCCCGGGTTGTGCAGCACCTGAAGGACCGCCATCACGATATGATCCAGCGCCTGACTCCAGAGGAGTTGCAAGCGTTCGCCGACCGTGCCGTGCGTGATGCACAAGTGGCAGGATTTAGCGCTCATCGTGATTACTGCTGCTACGCCTCGTTGCGTTTGCTTGAGCCAGGCTTTGAAAGCCGTCCGCAGGTCCAGGCGATTCTCTTGCAATCACCGCAAGCCGATGACACCCGCATGGCTCGTATTCTGTCTGCGCTCGAAGCCGATGCTGCTCCTCAGGTGACGCCATGAGCTGCGCTGGCTGTGGCACCCTGGTTCCTCCCATCAAACCGATCAAATGCTCCACTTGCGTGTCGGGCAGGGTTTTGTGCAAGGCATGCTACGACCGCACTGTCTGGTATTGCCCGACGTGCAATGGTCGCTTATGGGTGGCACCGGATTCGTGGAGTCATTACCCGCCAAGAAGCCTGTTGACGAAGAAGGATCTGGATTTGGCCAGGCGCATCCGGGGGGATCGTTTTGGCGATATCAGTGCACCGTCAATGTCGTCCAGCTCCGTCCCTCAGATCCAGACCCAGTACAGCGCAATGCCTGCGCAAAGCTCTCTGATACAACCTTGTTTGAAAAGCGTCGGCGGCAGCATGGCGTCTGACGTCGAAACGGCCATGGAGCTTGAAGACGACGAGAAAGAAGAGGATGTGCTGCTGGAAGTGCATTATCTGGATGTCGGAATGGGTGACAGCACGCTGATTATCTGCCGTAAGTCGGGCTACACGGTGCTCATCGACTGTGGTTCGACGCTCAATCAAAAGGTAGCGGGTCTTGAAGCGCTCACGTTTGTGCGTGCGAGGTTGCTGGCGCTGATGCATGAGCGCAAATTGCCGGCCCCCAAAATTGATCGGGTCTACATCACTCACGCTGACCGTGATCATTACAATCTTCTGTCTGCCTTGCTGCATTACAAATTCGACCAGGGTAATGACATGCCCTTGATCCAGGTGGGCAGTTACTGTCTGGGGGGACAGTTGAGCGATTACACCGCAGCTTCCGCCAACCCGTTTTCGGGCTCCGAAACGATGCATCAGTTCCGTAAATTCGTAGGCGCGGCGAAAGAGTTCCCCCCCGCATTTACCGGCGAATTGCCTGAGCGAATCGACGAGTTTGTCCACGTCCAGGTCTTGTCCGCCAACGTGGTGCCGACGCACGGTGAAACCCCGGTGAATGCCAGCAGCTTGTGTATTCTCTTCACGGTAAGGACCGATGCAGGGGACAAAAGATTGCTGTTCATGGGGGATGCCGAGAAAACGGTAGAGGCCGTGCTGGTCACCAACCATGCCGCAACCATCAAGAACTGCTGTGCGCTGAAGCTTGGTCATCACGGTGCGGAAGCTGGCTCGAACGCGGATTTTCTCAAGGTGGTCAATCCCGGATATGTGTTTGTCAGTGCCGACATGCAGTGGTCGCATCCCTATACCAGTGTGGTCAAGCGTGTCCTTGAGCTGCCTTCAATGCAACGGTTCGGCATCAATGATCCGTCCCATACAATCGTCCACGGTACAGGCGGCTCAAAACACCGGGCTTATTCCGAACAGAGTATTTCGGCGTCTCTTTTCTCCAGCCTGGTGGGTTTCGAAACCGATACCAGTTTTTCGGATAAAGCGGTCAAGGCCCGCAAGGCGGGGGATGACCCTGTCATTGCGACGGGGGTGCAACACACGTTGAACATCTGTAAGGACGGGGCAGTAGGGGTATACGATGCCATCGCGGGTGAGGAGGGCGAACTGGTCGAGCTTTGAACGGGTTGTCAGGGTTCATTGGTCAGTCAGATGGCCAGACATTCACTTGAGCGCCAGCTCCACCCGCCGGGTCCGCCAAATAGCTGATCAGCGAATGCCCGGTGCCGGTTTCGCTGACGAGTCGGGTTGCCGGGCCGAATACGGCCAGGCGCTCTTCTGTCGTACACGTCGGCAGGTACACGCGCAGCACCCGGGGATCATAAAAGCGAAAGACGAGAAGATTGCCATCCGGGCCTTGCACCCGCAGCAGGGTACGGAAGTGGCTGCGTAATTCGTCGAAGGTGACGTGCGTCGGTGCGACGGCGAAACAGCCCCAACTTTGCCCCCAGCCTTGTTCCAGTACGAGCCTTGTATAGGGTTGCTGTGGATCGAGGTGCAGCAGATACGGCGCAGCAGCGGACAGCTCCGTTGAGAGTTTTCCGGCGTACAGGCAGGAAAACTCAGCGCCGCTGGTGCGAACCAACGGTTCGATACGTGGGTCGCGGGCGCCGTCCAGCAAGGCGTATGCCTTTGAGGTGCCGACGCCGGAGCCTTGTGGCCATAGTTCGGTGGTCAGCCATTCACTCAGACTCGGGCGAAATTGAGTCATTTATTGCATACCTCGCAGAACGGCACGCCGCTTTTGGCGGCGGCCACCAGGGTTTTGGCCTGCAGGTTCTGTTGCGCGAACCGGGTCTGGGCGCTGGTCGGGGTGGATGCGGTTTTCGGTGTCGCGAGGCTGGCGGCAGGAATCGGCGTGTTGAGCGGGGCAATACCGAGGGTTTTGCCAGCCGCATCGGTGTCGGCGGGTGTTACCGGCGTCGGCAATTTGATCGCAATGCCGCTACCCGCGCCCGGTCCGCCGCCGGAGTTGACCTTCACCTCCGAGCCGCTGATGGTCACGCCGCCGACATCGACTTTGATGAAACTCCCCCCAGCCTTCGCCGTCAGCTCCATCGCACCTTCGACGACCACCTTGTCCCCAGCGTGGTAATGAATCTCCGTCCCCGCCTCGACAAACTGCGCCGTCCCCACTTTCACATGCTGGGTCACGCCCACCGTCAGGTGGTCGTCCGCGCGCATTTCGCTCTTGCGATCCAGGTAGGTAATCCG
>NZ_JAOEJT010000027.1:0-22481 GCF_025447575.1 Pseudomonas sp. B2M1-30
ATCACCATCGACGCCGGCAAAACCACCGGCACCGTGACCGTTCCTGCGCCAACCGACGACGTCTACAAAGACGCCGGTCCGGTGCAGGCATCGATCACCAACGCCACCGGTGGCAACTTCGAAAACCTGGTAACCAGCAACACGCCAGCCGTGACCAACGTCACCGATACCATCGACAAGACCGAAGTCAGCATTTCCGGCAGCGCCTCGGTGACCGAAGGCCAGACCGCCAGTTACACCGTCAGCCTGACCCACCCGGCGCAGACCGAAGTGACCCTGAAAATCGTCTACAGCGGCACCGCCGCCGACGGTTCGGACTTCACCGGCGTGTACACCGTGAAGATCCCGGCAGGCGCCAGCAGCGCGCAGTTCAACGTGGCGACCATCGACGACAAGATCACCGAAGGCACCGAAAACTTCGTGGTCAAGATCGACTCGGCCACCGGCGGCAACTTCGAGAACCTGGCGGTCAGCAGCACCAATGGCAGCGTCAGCACCTCGATCATCGACAACGATGCGCCACCGGTTCTCGACCTCGACGCCAACAATTCCAGCGGTGCCACCGGGGCCGACTACAAGGTGACGTTCACCGAGAACACCCCGGGCGCGGGCGTGTCGATCGCCGACACCGACATCAGCATCACCGACCCGGACAGCACCATGCTGACCGGCGCCACCATCGTGCTGACCAACCGTCAGCCGGGCGACTCGCTGAACCTGGGCAACAGCGTCAACGGCATCACCATCAATGCCAACAGCAAGGATGGATCGATCACGCTGACCCTCTCGGGCAACGCGACGCTGGCCGACTACATGCAGCAGATCAAGAACATCACCTTCACCAATAACAGTGAAGATCCGAGCACCGTGCCGCGCACCATCACCGTGACGGTGACCGACGGTGGCAACTACTCCAACGTCGCGACCACCACGGTCAACGTGGTGGCGGTCAACGACGCGCCAGTGGCAGCACCGGTCAACGTCACCGGCACCGAAGACACCCCGCTGATCCTCGGCTGGTCGACCTTCGGCGTCAGCGACGTCGACAGCCCGGCCAGCAGCCTGGGCGTGAAAATCACCCAACTGCCGGGCGAAGGCAAACTGCAGTATCTGGACGGTTCGACCTGGAAAGACGTTGCCAACAACCAGACCTTCAGCAAAGCCGACATCGACGCCGGCAAGCTGCGCTTCCTGCCGGACGCCAACGAATCGGGCGTCAACGGTTACGGCGGCAGCGGCCTGGGCAACAACCAGGCGGACTACGCGCAGATCAAGTTCCAGCCGACTGATGGCCAACTGCTGGGTAACACCGGCACGATCAAAATCGACATCACCCCAGTAGCGGATGCACCGACCCTGTCGGTCGCCGACAACAGCGTGAAGTCCACCGGGCTGATCAAGGAAGTCTGGACCGGTCTGTCGGGCCTGGGCACCGACGGCAGCGGCGCCAACCCGACCACCCTGAAAAACGTGATCGATGCCGCCGGTACGGCGAACACCAAAGGCACCGTGACCAACGTGCAGTCCGACGGCAGCGTGGCCGCCGGTACGGCGTCGAAGACCTCCGGCCTGATCTACCTCGAAGCCGGCAAGACCTACACCTTCAGCGGTACGGGCGACGACAGCCTGCTGGTGACCATTGGCGGCAAGAGCGTGGCGTCGACGACGTGGGGCGCGGGCGGCAACCTCAACGGTTCGTTCACCCCGACCACCAGCGGCTACTACACCCTGGACATCTACCACCACAACCAGAGCGGCCCGGGCAGCTACGACGTCAACCTGTCGGTCAACGGCAGCACGCCGATCGACCTGAGCAGCGCCGGCGTGCCGCTGTACACCGGCGTGACGGATCTGGTGAATTCCGGCGTGACCGTGTCCGATCTGCATGGCGCCAACGGCGAAGGCTACTACGACGGCTACAAGCTCAACACCGGCGCCGAAGGCACCACCGTGAAGCTGTCGTCGGTAAGCACCGGCCTGACCGACACCGACGGCTCGGAAACCCTGAGCGTGAAGATCAGCGGCGCACCGGTCGGTTCGGTACTCAGCGACGGCGCCGGCCACAGCTTTACCGTGACCGCGACCAGTGGCGACGCCAACGTCACCGGCTGGAACCTCGGCACCCTGACCGTGACCCCGCCGACCTACTACAACGGCCAGTTCAACCTGACCGTGACCTCGACCTCCACCGAGTTCGTGGGCGGCTCGGCCAGCACCACCGCGACCATCCCGGTCACCGTGGTGCCGGCGGTCTACAACTCCATCGTCGCCACAGCGGCCGATGACACCATCACCGGCACCGACGGCAACGACATCATGGTCGCCGACATCGGCGGTCTGACCGTGGTGCCGGGCACCAACTACAACATCGCGTTCATGGTCGACAGCTCCGGCAGTATGAGCGCTTCGTCGATCAGTGCCGCCAAGGACTCGCTGACGTCGGTGTTCAACACCCTCAAGCAAAGCCTGGGCAGCAACTCCGGCACGGTGAACATCTTCCTGGTGGACTTCGATACCCAGGTCAACAAGTCGGTGTCGGTGAACCTCAACGACCCGAACGCGCTGACCCAGCTCAAGGCTGTGCTGGACTCGATGTCGTCCGGCGGCGGCACCAACTACGAAGACGTGTTCAAGGCCACGGCCAACTTCTTCCAGAGCACTGAAGCAGTGGCCAACACCGGGGCGAAGAACCTCACCTACTTCATCACCGACGGCCAGCCGACCTACTACCAGAGCGGCGAGCAGACCAACCCGACGCTGTACGGCAGCGTCAAGCTCGACAGCGTGGTCAATACCACCAACTACAAGCTGGGCAACAGCTTCGCCACCTACATCGACAGCACCCACTACCTGAGCATCAGCACCGCCGGGGAAGTGGTGTTGCAGACGTACAAGAACGGCAACTGGAACTGGAACAGCCTGGGCACCATCCACGCCCAGGGTGACGGCACCTACGAGCTGTCGAGCCTGGCGGGCAGTGGCAACAGCACTTCGTCGACCACCACCGACAACTCCAACAGTGCCTTCGCCCTGCTCAGCGGTCTGTCGAACGTCGAAGCGATCGGTATCAACAGCGGTGTCAGCCTCAACGACCTGAAACCGTATGACAGCGATCACACGCCACAGACCAACATCGATCCGAAGGATCTGGCCAACTCGATCATCGGTCACACCGAAGCGACCATGCCGGGCAACGACACCGTCAGCGGTGGCGACGGCAACGACATCCTGTTCGGCGACCTGGTGAGCTTCAACGGCATTGCCGGCGAGGGTTACCAGGCGATGCAGGCGTTCGTCGCGCAGCAGACCGGCGTGGATGTCAGCAAAGTCACCACCAGCAACGTGCACCAGTACATCACCGAGCACTACCAGGCGTTCGATGTGTCCGGTGCCCACGACGGCAACGACACCCTGCTGGGCGGTGCGGGCAATGACATCCTGTTCGGCTCGGGCGGCAACGACCTGCTCGATGGCGGCAAAGGCAATGACATCCTGCTCGGCGGCACCGGCAACGACACGCTGATCGGCGGCCAGGGCAACGACATCCTGATCGGCGGATCCGGTGCCGACACCTTCGTCTGGAAGGCCGGCGACACCGGGAACGACGTGATCAAGGACTTCAAGGCCAGCGAAGGTGACCGCATCGACCTGCGCGATCTGTTGCAGGGCGAGAGCGGCAGCACCATCGACAACTTCCTGAAGATCACCACGGTCGACGGCACCTCGACGCTGCAAGTCAGCTCGGGCGGCAAGTTCAACTCCGGCGACGCGGCAGCCGCCACCCCGGACGTGACGATCAAACTGGAAGGCAACAACTGGTCGAGCGCCAACATTCACAACCTGATTGCCGGCAGCGACCCGACCATCAAGGTCGACCACAACAACAGCTGATACGTGAACAAAACGGCCGCCCTACGGGGCGGTCGTCACGTTTGCAGCCAATGCCCGATGACGATTACGTCGCCGCACCGCATACTCGCGTGCAGTTGGCTATGCTGCTGACAGCATGACGCGAGTTCATTTCCGAGGGACGCTCAATGTTTTACGTGCAACGCGATGCGCAAGGCCTGTTGATTCGCGTGGAAGCTGCGGCCTACGCCGAGGCCACGGGAACGCTGCCGGCCGATCATGTTGAAATCCAGGAATGGTTCGCCAACGTGGCCGTGGAAAAAAGTCTCCATCAGCTCAAGCAGAGCGACATGGAGATGATTCGGGTACTCGACGACCTGATTCAGGTGCTGACCCAGAAAGGCGTGATTCGCGTCACCGACCTGCCACCGGCGGCCCAGGCGAAACTGATGGACCGTACCCATGCGCGTGAGGCGTTGGGCGGGTTGAGTCAGTTGATCGATGAAGATGAGAGTGGGTTGATCTGACTCCGTTGTAAGTCAAAAGCCCCTCACCCCAGCCCTCCCCAGAGGGAGAGGGGGCAAACCGAGGTGTCTTGCGACATCCGTCGACCTGAAAGATCGAGCCGATTATGGATTCGGCCCCCATCGTTCAGGTCAATACATTGGATTCAACGCAGTACTCTCAGATCGATGCACTTCTCAAGCACCCCCAATCAGTCCCCTCTCCCTCTGGGAGAGGGTCAGGGTGAGGGGGCCACTCTCAATGACTCACCGCCAGGGCTTGGGCTCACCGAACAACTGCCCCTGAACCCCATACAGCCCCATCTCGCGAATCACCGACAACTCCCCTTCAGTCTCGACCCGCTCGGCAATCAGCGGCAGATCAATGCTGTGCGCCGCACGCTGGATCGCCTCGATGAACAGCCGCTTGTCACCCTCCTGATCGATCGCCCGAATGTAGCTGCCATCGATCTTCAGGTACGCCAGCCCCAGCCGCGCCAGGTTGCCGATCATGCTGAAGCGTCCGCCAAAGCGCTGCAGGCTCAGGGAGAACCCGAGTTCACGCAGACGCCGGGTCAACTGCTCCAGCACCGCTTGTTCGGGCAATTGCTCTTCGCCGATTTCCAGGGTCAGGCGTGGGCCGAGGTTGGAGTGCGCCCGCAGAATGTCGAAGACCTTGTTCAGCGCCTGCGGATCGGCGAGGGTCGCCGAGGACAGGTTCAGTGCCAGCGATTGCTCGTGACCGGCCATCTGCTCCAGCACCCGCTCGAGCATCAGCCGGTCCAGCCGCGCGGTCCAGCCAAAGCGCTCCAGCCACGGCAGGAAGCGCCCGGCGGGAATGGTCTGGCCCTGATCGTCGAGCAGCCGCGACAGCACTTTGTAATGCAGCACCAGTTGCGTGTCCTGCGCCGCCACCACCGGTTGGAAGAACAGCTCGAAACGACGCTGGGTCAACGCCTGATCGAGCAGGCGATGCCAGGCGTGGTGATCGTCGCCGACGTCCGCCACCAGGCTGTGATCGAGACACGCCCAGTTCTGCTCGCCCTGCCCTTCGGCCTGCGCCAGCGCCTGATCGCCAAGGCTGAGCACCGCTTGCGGCGAATCGCCGTGAGCGAACGGCGCCAGGCCGATGGAGGCCACTGCCGCCACGTCGGTGGCGCCGGTCGCGTGCAGGCTCGCCAGCGCGCCGTCGAGGTTCTGCGCCAGCTGCAGCGCTTCTTCGCGCACCAGCCCCGGCGCCAGCACGGCAAACTCACCGCCACGGATCCGGGTCACGAGGTTCTGGGTTTCCGGGTATTTGGCGCACTCGCGGGAAAGTTGCTCGCCGACAGCCTTGAGCAATTCATCGGTGCGCTGACCGCCCAGGCGCTGGTTGAGCCCGGCCAGATCCTTGACCCGCAACAGCAGCAGATAACCGGAACTGGCCTGCTCCGGATTGCTCACCCGGGCATTGAGTTGCATCTCGAAATAGCGTCGGTTGGCAAGCCCCGTGAGGTTGTCCTGATAGGACTCGGCGCGCAGTTTTTCACTGCGCTCGGCCTGCTCCTGGAACAGCGCCTTGAGCTTCTCCACCATCTGGTTCATCGCCAGCACCACCCGCCGCAGTTCGGGGGTGCGCGGCAGATCCGGCAGACTGAGGAATTCGCGGCGGGCGATGGCGTGGGACTGTTTGACCATGTAATCCAGCGGCCGCAATTGCCGACGCAGCAGCAACGCACCGAGCACCGCACTCACCGCGCCGCAGACCAGCAGCCAGCCGAGGCTGCCCAGGGCGCTCTGCCAGAGTTTGGCGAGGGCAAACATCGGGTGGCTGACCACCTCGACCCGCGCCGCCTGCTCCCAGCCACGACTGACCAGCGCATCACCGCCGGCCGGTTCCAGGCCGATCAGTTTGACGAACCAGTCCGGCACATTGCTGACCGCCGGAATGCCGCTGCGCTCGACGATGGTCTGATCGGTTTTAAGGTCGACCACACGGATGCTCGCGTAATAGCCACTGTCGAAAATCGAGCTGACCAACAACTCGACCATCGCCGGGTCGTCGATGTTCGGGGTCAACGACAGCGCCAGCGCCGTGGCGGCGTCCTGGGCGTGGGAGCGCAACTGGTTGACGTACTGGGTGCGCGAGCTTTCCAGACTGACCATGAAGCTGCCGGTGAAGGCGACCACCAGGAACAGACAGATAGCGATCAACAGCTGTTTGAACAAAGACATCTGAGCGCGTGCTCCTAGTTAGTCGTCTCGACCGGGAAACCTTCGGCCTGCATTTTCTTCAACACATCCTGCCAGCGCGACAGGCGTTTGGTGTCACCGACCTTCTTGTTGCCCTTGGCCCCCGGCAGGTACAGACCTTCGGCATTGAAAGAGTAGACCGGCAGCAAATCGGTTCGCTCGGCGGCCGGTTTGATCGGGTCGATCAGGCTGTCGAGCACCAGCGGCATGGCGTCGGGGCTGGAATAGTAGGTCAAGACCATGTGCGCACGGTTCTGACGCAGGGCCTTGACGTAGGTGATGCGCAACTTGTCACTGGCGACGCCCAGATGACGCAGGCTGAAATACTTGGCGATCGCGTAGTCTTCGCAATCGCCGGCGCCCTTCCACAGGGCTTCGATCGGAGTTTCCCAATAATCGACCTCGTGCCACAGGTCGATGTCTTCGACGTAGCGCATCTGTTTGTTGAAAAACAGGTTCACCACTTTGAGTTTTTCCATCTCGCTGACCTGCTTCTGCGTGGCCAGCAGATTCTGCCAGGCATCGATCCGCTGCTGCCCGGCCCCCAGCGGCCCGTACAGCGCCGTGGCCTTGCGGCTGATCGCGGAAAAATCCCAATCGGCATGCAGGCCGCCCAGCATGACGCCGGCCAGCAGCAGTGCGCAGCCGAGCCAGCGCACAGTCCGAGGAATCGCGAATCGTACCGCCAATGCCAGGCATCCAGAGGGCAGGAAGAAAGCGTTTGATGGTGAAGGTTAGCCCAGCAAAAAACAATGGCACCCTGAGATCATCGGCGACGCGCTAAACTGCATGTATGACGGGTTTCCTCTACACGGTTTGACAACTTGTAGAGCAATCACTAGTGTCCTTTGGATCCAAATTCCGTAGTTAGACAGGGTGTGCAGTTGTGACCCAGAAGCCCAAGCCACTCCATAGCATCAAAGTCGACGGCCCGATCCCCGCGCACCTGGCGCGCTCGGTCATCGAAGAAACCCTGCGCGCTGCCATTCTCGACGGCCGCCTGCCCTGCGGCACCGCCGTGCGCCAGCAGGACCTGGCGGATCTGTTCGGTGTCAGTCGCATGCCGGTACGCGAAGCCTTGCGCCAACTGGAGGCCCAGGGCCTGTTGAGCGTGGTCGCCCACAAAGGCGCCGTGGTCGCGCCGCTGATCCAGGGCGACGCCACGGAAACCTACGAGCTGCGCATCCTGCTCGAGACCGAGGCGCTGCGTCAGTCGATACCGTTGCTCACCGAATCCGACCATCAACGCGCGGCGGGCTACATCGAAGAACTCGAAACCGAGCATAACTACACCGAGATGGGCCGGCTCAACCGCCTGTTCCACATGGCGCTCTACTGCAAGGCCTCCAACGGCCGATTGCTGCGACTGGTGGAAGACGGACTGAATGAGGAGGAGCGCTTCCTGCGTTTCAACCTTGAGGCGATGGGCCTGGGCAAGCTGTCCCAGGACGATCACCGGGCGCTGTTGCAGGCGGTGAAAGAGCGTGACGTCGAGCACGCCTTGCATCTGCTCGAGCAACACCTCAACCGTGGCGTCGAGGTCATCACCCGCTACCTTGCCAGCACCAGCGGCCAGACGCGCAAAGCAAACCGCTGAAGCATCTGCCGGGCGACGCTCCAGCGCGCGTCCGGCGAATCACCCTCTTACAAATCCTCCCCCCGGCCCCGGTGAATTACCGTGGCACATCCGCGCCAGCGCTCTAACCTCCCTCTGCCCACGCAGCCCGGAACCTGCCGCAAGGAACACGTTCCGGCGATAGCCGCGGCGCCAATTTACGCGCACCCTTGGACGGCCAACCCCATAAAGAACGGGTGACGTACCGTCCCAACGGAGCAGTCCCCGCACCAAGAACCTACGGAAGGAGCCTTGTCACGGGAAAAGGAAGCAAGGCCGCCGTTCAGGCCAACTTCATCCCCGCAAATTCATTTCAATTAATCCATTAAAAGTTGCTTCGAGTGAGGCATTCACTCTTATTGCAAAATTTTGGCGAACAATCGCCGAAAGGAGCAACTACGCCCAAATAAAACTCAACTTAAAAGTTTTATCAGCCCCTCTCATACTTGCGAAATTGGCAACTTGAAATAATTAAAAAATATACTTGTTAAGTTGTTTTGCGATGTATTAATTTTTCTTCGCCGAATTTGGATACGAATCCAGAAACCGGCACCACTGAGCAGTAGGCCTTTAAACACGGCGTTTCAAAATCGTGTTGCTGTTACCGGCCTTTCAAACAAACCGTGAACTTTCATCGAACCGAATGAGGCTGTCGCTCGCCTGGACAAATATGTCCAACGCAGTTAGCCACTGTTTGAACACACCCTATATCCCAAGAAGCCAGAGGCTCGCCAACATGCCAACTAAAGAACAACTTTCATCGAAGAAAGCCGAACTCAGCGTTCACCCGATTTTTTCCGAAATCAACTCGCTGTCGGTGCTGCGCCGGTTCATGGAATCCCATGTGTTTGCCGTATGGGACTTCATGTCGCTGACCAAACGCCTGCAACAGGAACTGACCTGCACCCGCCTCCCGTGGCTGCCGCCGCGTGATCCGCACGCCGCGCGGTTGATCAATGAAATCGTGCTGGGCGAAGAGTCCGATGACCGGCTGTCGCACGGGCATTACAGTCACTTCGAACTGTATCTGGACGCCATGCGCGAAGTCGGCGCGGACACCACGGCGGTGGAGCGCTTCGTTGCCCTGCAACAGGAAGGCGTGAGCTACGACGTCGCGCTGCAAAGCGTCGACATCGATCCGGCCGTGGCGCAGTTCGTTCGCGACACCCTGCACACCGCACTGCACGCGCCGGGGCATAGCGTCGCCGCAGCATTCCTGCACGGTCGCGAGAGCGTGATCCCGACCATGTTCCAACGCATGCTCGACGCCTGGGGCATCGGTGTCGAACAGGCGCCGACCTTCCGTTACTACCTGCAGCGACACATCGAAGTCGACTCCGAAGACCACGGCCCCGCTGCGGAGAACCTGCTGGAGCGACTGGTCGATGGCGACCCGCAGCGTCAGGCCGAAGTCTATGCCAGCGCCGTCGCCGCCGTGGAAAGCCGCATCGCGTTGTGGGACGGCCTGCGTCTGAGCATGCGCGAAGCGCTGGTGGAGGTGGCCGAATGAACGCCGCCGATTACCAATCCTTCGCCGACGCCTGGGAAAACCGCGCGACCATCCGCACCCGGCCGCGCCGCGTGCTGGAAGACGACGAACGTCTGATCTATCCGACCAGCCGCCAGCCGTTGGTACTCAGTGAAGTGTTCCTGCGCGAGTGCCCCGAACAGCGGGATTTCGCTCTGGTGCAGACGCTGTACAAATTCATCAACGACGTGGTGATTTTCGAGACCGAAATCGTTGACAAGACCGCCCGCAGCATCGCCAAGAACCGCTTCCCGGTGGCCTTCCCGTTCCCCTGCCGCTACGACGCGATGACCGTGGTGGTAGACGAGGATTACCACGCCCTGGTGGCGATGGATTTCATGCAGCAGACGATGGCCATGACCGGCATCGCGCCCATCGAATTGCCCCACGAGATCGAGCTGAGCCGGGCGATCCCGGCGGCGGTGGAACTGGCGCCTGAACCACTGCGCAGTGCCGTGGAACTGATCTGCGTGGCCATCGCCGAAAACACCGTGACCGGCGATGTCGCGGCGTTCGCCCGGGACGATACGGTCAAGGCGTCGATCAAGGGCCTGATGGCCGATCACCTGCTCGATGAGGGCCGACACTCGAGTTTCTGGGCACGCATGGTGCGCATCTACTGGCACACCGCGAGCGACGCGGATCGCCAGTGCATCGCCGAGATTCTGCCGGTGTTCATCGGCCATTACCTGACCAACGACATCCAGAAGGCCTTCGACCTGCGCCTGATCGACGCCCTGCCGGTCAACGACGCCACGCGCCGCGCGCTCAAGGACGAGATGGCCGGGCTGGCCTTCCCGATCAATCGCCACCACCCGCTGGTGGGCAACATCGTGCGGTTTTTCCACAGCAGTTCGCTGCTCGACACGCCCTGCGTGCAGCACGCCCTGCGTGACTATCTGGTTTGATGAGGAGGCTGACATGAGACGTCTCGACATTCTGCTGATCGGCTGCAGCCAGGCCATGACCGACCTGGCGCAGGAACTGGAACAACACGGTCACTCACTCACGCGGCTGAGCGACGCCGACGGGCAAGCCTCATTCGCCGTGGACCTGGCGATCGACGACGGCACCTGCGCGCCTGGGAATTTCGCCCCGACGCCACACCTGTCACTGCGTCTGGGCATCGGCGCGACCGGCGCCGGCGGCTTGCCGACGCTGGACCTGCTGTGCCTGCACAACGGGACACTGCTGAGCCGCGTGCCGATGGCCGACGAGCCGTCCGGCAACGGTCAGTCCCTGCGCGTGCGGACGCTGGCGCAGGTGGTGGACGAAGTGGCGCTGCTGGTCAGCCGCTTCTCCCGCGACGCCGAGTATTTCCAGCACGCCACAAGTGCTCGCGCGCCGGACTTCGAGCAGGTGGAAAACCTGCGTTGGCTCGACAGCCTGGCCTACGTCCATCGCCTCAATGCCACGGCCCATCCGAAGCTGTTGCAACTGGCGCAGCGCCCGATGATCGAGCGCCTGCAACAGAGCCTGATCGAACATGCCGAACGGCCGGCGCTGCACATCGCCGAACAATCGATCAGCTACCGTCAGTTACACGCTCACAGTCGGGCGATCCAGCAACGCTTGCTGCCGCTGCTCGAACAGCACCCACAACCGTGGGTGGTCGGCATCTGCTTGCCGAAAAGCAGCGCGCTGTTCGCTTCGATCCTGGCGATCCTTGGCAGCGGCGCGGTGTATCTGCCGCTGGAGCCGAGCCATCCGTTGCAGCGCCAGCAATACATTCTGGAAAACGCCGGGGCGTTGCTGCTGTTGCACGACGGCGAGCATCCGCTCAGCGCTTCGATGCCGGGGCTGGACGTCAGCGCCATCGACAGCGCTGACGCCGATCCGGCGCAGCCGCTGATGCGCCAACGGCCACAACTCGATGCTCCGTGCATGGCGCTCTACACCTCGGGCACCACCGGGCATCCGAAAGGCGTGCTGCTCAGTCAGGCGAACCTGGCGCACTTCACCGCGTGGTACGCCGATTACGCGCAGCTCGACGCGCAGAGCCGGGTGCTGCAGTTTTCCTCGCTGAGTTTCGACTCATCGCTGATCGACATCTTCGCAACCCTGATCGAAGGCGCCGAACTGGTGGTGCCCGACGACAACCAGCGGCGCGATCCGCTGCAACTGGTGGCGCTGATTCGCCGCCGGCAACTGAGCCATGCGTTTCTGCCCCCGGCACTGCTGAGCATCCTGCCGCTGGAGCAACTGTGCAGCGTTGGCCAAGTGATGACCGGCGGCGACGTCTGCGAGCCGTTCGTGATCGAGCAACTGACGCGTCAGGGCAAACTGCACAACCTCTACGGCCCCACCGAAGCCACGGTGCTGATCACCGCCCGGCAACTGCGACCGGGCGACAGCAATCGCAGCCTCGGCGGCCCGATTGCCAACAGCCAGGTGCTGATCCTCGATGACGATCTGCAACCGGTGCCCGAGCAGGCGGTCGGCGAATTGTTCATCGTCGGCCCCGGCGTTTGCCTGGGTTACGTGAACAATCCGCAACAGACCGCCGAGCGCTACCTGGACCTGGAGCTGCCGGACGGCCAGCGTCTGCGCGCCTACCGTAGCGGCGACATGGCCAAGTGGGGCGAGCACGGCATCGAGCTGTGCGGGCGGCGCGATAATCAGGTGAAGATCCGGGGCTTCCGGGTCGAGCCGGAGGAAATCGAGCGCTGCCTGCGGGAAAGTCAGCTGTACCGTCAGGTGGCGGTGCTGATCGATTCGCAGCGGCGAATCCTGGCGTTCCTCGCCCAACCCCAGGAAGACCAGCCGGGGGCTGCGCGCGAAGCGTTGAAGGCGCACGCCCGGCAATTTCTACCGGACTACATGCAACCGGTGGCGTGGAGCGAATTGCCGAGCATGCCGTACGCCAGCAACGGCAAGGTCGACCGCAAGGCCTTGCTCGAGCTGCCGGTCAGCGTGCAGGACAGCGGCCCGAAATGCCTGCCGGCGAACGCCGACGAAGCCTTGCTGCTGGAGATCTGGGCGGAACTGCTGGAGCTGCCGGGCAGCGACATTTCCACCGACGAGAGTTTCTTCAATCTTGGCGGCCATTCCATTCTGCTGTCGCGCATGCTTCTGCGGCTGCGTGAAGAATTCGGGCGCAGCATCTCGATCAACCGCTTCATCGAACTGCCGACCATCGTCAAACTCGCCACCCTGGTGCGCGGCACCGACGACAGCGCCGTACTCAGCGCCCAGGCCATGGCTGACGCGGAGCGCGAGCTGGACATCGAGCCGCTGCCGATCAGCCGCATGGGCGATGTACACAAGGTCATCGTCACCGGCGCCAACAGTTTTGTCGGCGTGCATATCGTCGAAGCACTGTTGGGCTGGGGCGCCAGCGAGGTGGCGTGCCTGGTGCGTGACGGCGGCGGGCAAACCGCTGCGCAACGCTTTGCCCAGGCCCTGCGCGAGAACCGTCTCGAACACCTGGATCTGAGTCGGGTGCGAGTCTACGCCGCAGACATCAGCCGACCGCAACTGGGACTGGCCGATGCCGATTATCAGCGGCTGGACCAGACATTCGGCGCGCTGGTGCATAACGCGGCCAACGTCAATCACGTCCTCGATTACGAGTCTCTGGCGGCGGACAACGTCGAACCGATCTTCGAGCTGCTGCGCCTGTGCGAAGGCCGCAGCAAGAAGGTGTTCAATTTCGTCTCGACGCTGTCGGCTTCCAGCACCGTTGATGAGCAGGGCCGGGTGCTGGAACTGCCTGCCGCGCCGACGCCGCCGATCTACATCCGCAACGGCTACAACCTGTCGAAATGGGTGGGCGAGCGCATCCTCGAACGCGCCCGGGAACGCGGTGTGCGGGTCAACCTCTATCGTCCCGGCAACATCAGTTTCAACAGCCTCAGCGGCGTCTGCCAGCCGCACAAGAACCGTTTGATGCTGATGCTCAAGGGCTCGATCCAGCTCGGTCAGGTGCCGGCCTTCGCGCTGAATTTCGACCTGATGCCGGTGGACTTCCTCGCCCGCTTCATCGCCTTCCACGCCAGCCGTTATGCGCCGCAACGCGCGGTGTTCAACCTGCACAACCCCGAACCCCTGAGCTGGGACGCCTACGTCGCGTCATTCCGCGACACCGGCAGCGAGTTCTCGCTGGTCAGCGTCGCCGACTGGCAACAGCAACTGGGTCGGGTCGATGCCGACAACGCGCTGTTCGGCGTGCTCGGTTTCTACCTCAACGGCTTCGAGGAGGACATCGGCGACATCTCCCTGATCGGTCACGCCAACGCCCAGGCCGGCGTGCGGCAGATGGGCGCGCGCTACCCGGAAAAATCCCCGGCGCTGCTGCGCCGGGGCTGCGACTACCTGAAAGAAATCAACTTCATCTGAAAGCCATCAACCGCAAGAAAAGGAGCAACATCATGAGCAATCTGCAACCCGATACCCTGATCAGAAATCCCCACGGCTGCCACGTCGTGTCTTCGGTGGAAGTGCCGGTGGAAGCGGCGAAGGTCTGGGCGGTGGTCGGTGACTTCGGCGGTTTCCAGCAATTCATTCCGGCGCTGTCGCACATTGAAATGACCGGCGAAGGCGTGTCTTCGCTGCGCAAGAAGTTCTTCAAGGACGGCAACGTGGTGGTCGAACAACTCAACTCCCGGGACGACCGAGGGCTGAGCATGACCTGGACCACGATCTACAACACCCTGGGCGTCGGCCATCTGTGGGCGGCGATGAATGTGGAGCCGCTGGGCGCGGAGAAATCCCGGGCGACCTGGACGATCATTGCCGAGCCGGCCTCGGGCGGCGCCGACGCGCTGCCGGGGTTCAAGGATTTCGTGCAGGGGTTTGCCGATGATGCGATGGGCAATGTCTTGAAGCTATTTGTGTAAGGCAAAAAAAACCTGCTGCGGATCACTCCGCAGCAGGTTCGATTTTTTCAGCAACTGATCAGATCTTGAAGCTGTCCACCAACTGCTTCAACCGATTGGCCTGCTGCGACAGTGCATCGCAATCCTTCAACGTTTCGTTGAGGTTGGCCACGCTCTGCTGGTTCAGCAGGTTGATCTGGTTGACGTCGACGTTGAGGGTTTCCACCACGGCGGTCTGCTCTTCGGTCGCGGCCGCCACCGACTGGTTCATGCCGTCGATTTCGCCGATGCGCTGGGTCACGCTGACCAGCCGCAGACCGGCCTGATTCGCCACTTCAACGCTTTGCTCACTGGAGGCCTGGCTGGCGTTCATGGTGGTGACTGCTTCGCGCGAACCGACTTGCAGCGAGGTAATCATCTTGTGAATCTCTTCCGCCGACTCCTGGGTACGGTGGGCGAGGTTACGCACCTCGTCCGCCACCACCGCGAAACCACGACCGGCCTCACCGGCACGGGCCGCTTCGATGGCCGCGTTGAGCGCCAGCAGGTTGGTTTGCTGGGAGATGCCTTTGATCACATCGAGAATGTGACCGATGTTGTCGGTGCTGGCATTCAGGGTTTCGATCTGGGTACACGACAGGCTGATCTTCTGCGACAACTCGGTCATGGCGAGGATCGTCTGCTCGACCACCTGACGCCCGTCATCGGCCTGCTCGCTGGCGCCGCTGGCGTGTTGCGAAGCATCGGCAGCATTGCGGGCGATTTCCTGAGTGGCCGCGCCCAACTGGTTGATTGCAGCAGCCACGCTGTTGGTGCGCGCACTTTGTTCGTCGGAACCGATGATCGAAGCGTTGGAGGACGTCATCACCCGTTGCGACAGGTCATGCACCTGGCGAGTGGCCGAAGACACTTCGCAGATCGAGGCGTGAATCCGCTCCACGAACTGGTTGAACGAGCTGCCCAGTTCGCCGAACTCATCCTTGCTTTCCACCACCAGGCGTCGGGTCAGATCGCCTTCGCCCTGGGCGATGTCCTGCATCGCACGGCCCATGGTGGTCAGCGGGCGCATCAACACGTTGATCAACAGGCTCAGCAGCACCGCAATCGCCGCTACCGCCACGAACATGGCGATCAGCGCCGACGTGCGGAATTGGCCGAGCGCAGCGTAGGCCTTGTCGCGGTCGATCGACAGACCGATGTACCACTCGGCATTTGGCAGACCGCTGACCGGGGTGAACGACAGGATGCGCTCCTGGCCGTTGAGCACCACGTTCTGGTTACCTTTCTCGATGCGCACGCTGGCGTTCGGGTAGATGTCCTTCAGGTTTTTCATCACCTGGTCCTTGTCCGGGCTGACGATCACCTGACCGTCGCCGCTGACCAGGAACGCATGGCCGATGCCGCCGAAGTCCACCGAGTTGATGATCTTCACCAGGGTTTCCAGGCTCAGGTCACCGCCGACCACGCCCAGCAATTCGCCATTGCTTTTCACCGGCAGGGCGATGGTCACCACCAGCCCACCGACCGCCGCCATGTAGGGCGGAGTCAGCATGGTCTTGTCGGCGGCCACCGCCTGCTTGTACCAGGGACGCTGACGCGGATCGTAACCATCCGGCATCTTCGCGTCGGGACGCTGGGTAAACACGCCGTTGGCCTGGCCGACGTAGGTGAACTGGAAGTTCGAGGTCAAGGCCGGCTGATCGACCAGGCCAGGCAGATCGGCGTTCTTGCCTTGGTGGGCGACGTTCTGGGCGAGGTTTTCCAGCACCAGAATTCGTCCGCTCATCCAGTTCTGCACGCTGCTGGCGGTCAGATCACCGGCCTGCTGCACGGAGGACTGCAGGTTCTGGCGAATGGTGTTTCGCTGCAGATAGTCGTTGTAGAGCGTAAACAACGCGAACGCCAGGACCACGACGCCCGAGGCGGCCAACAGGATTTTATGGCTGAACTTGAGATTCATTTCATGGGACTTCTTATGCCAAAAGTGGGGATGCGTTCCGGATGCAACATTCCATGTACAGCGCAGGCAGCGTTCTTCTGGCTGCTCTACTTTGGTGCACGCATGTCTCACCAGTCTGTCGGCACACTTCGGATAAATCTTAGGGTCATGTACGAAATGGACGGCATTTCTGCCAGATTCCCGCCGAACGGCGTACTAGAGCGGCCGCTGTCAGATTTTTTGTGACAGTCGCTGGAGCGGCGGTTGCAAAATCTGTAACTCCTGATGACAATGCGACTAATTATCATTTGTGACGTTCGGGCTGTCGCGTTCATGTCCTCACCTGAGTTGGCTGTACAGGCGCTTTACAGTAGTCATCACGGCTGGCTCAACGGGTGGCTGCGCGCACGGCTGGGCAACGCGGCCGATGCGGCGGATCTGGCCCAGGACACGTTCCTGCGCCTGCTGCAACGCACCGAACGCCTGGAACTCAAGTCACCTCGGGCCTTCCTGCGCACCATCGCGTGCGGCCTGGTCATCGACCATTGGCGCCGCGAAGAAATCGAACTCGCCTATCTGGAAACCATCGCCCATCTGCCGGAAGCCGAAACCCCGAGTGCCGAGGCCCGTGCCCTGGTGATCGAACTGCTGGAAAGCATCGCCCGAATGCTTGAAGGACTTAAGCCGAAAGTGCGTCAGGCGTTTCTCCTGGCGCAGTGCGAAGGTTTGACCCACAAACAGATCGCCGAGCAGATGGGCCTGTCCCTGCGCTCAGTGGAGCGTTACGTCGCCGATGCGCTGTATCACTGTTATGTGCTGAGGTACGCCGCCTGATGCCTGTGGATAACCTCTCGCTCGGGCGCCGCGCCGAGCCGCAGCCGCAAGTGGTCAAGCAGGCCATCCACTGGCTGTTGCGTCTGCGCAACAATCACGGCAATTCGCGCCTCAATCACCAATGCGAACAATGGCGGGCCGAACACCATGAGCACGAACTGGCCTGGCAGCGAGTGCAGACACTGCAAGCCGAACTGACTCACAACCTGCGATCCGTCCCCGGCGCGCAAGTGGCATTCAATACGCTGGAGAACAGCGCTCAGGGTCTGGGTCGACGTCAGGCATTGAAGCTGTTGTCCGGTGCCTTGCTGATGGGGTCCGCTGCCTGGCTCGCCAGGGACACGGCCGCCTGGCAGCAATGGAGCGCCGACTACGCCACCGCCACCGGCGAGCGCCGCGCGTTCCAGTTGCCCGACGGCACGCGCCTGGAACTCAACACCGCGAGTGCCGTGGACCTGGACTACACGGCACAGCAGCGCCTGATCCGATTGAATCGTGGCGAAATCATCGTCACCTGCGGGGGTGCTGACGAAGGCGCGCCGTTCGAGCGGCCGCTGCGGGTGCAGGATCGTCACGGCACCTATGAGCCATTCAACGCACGGTTCATCCTGCGCCAGGAAGGTGATTGCACGCGCCTGAGCGTCACCGGCGGACGCGTCGCCATTCATTCGTCACACAGCGCCTCCATCGACGTGCTGGCCGGGCAGAGCTATCTGGTCGACCGTCATCAAGCACGCCCGGCGCCGCCACTGGATATGGAGGCGGGCGCGTGGATCGACGGATTGATCGTCACCCGCAACATGCGTCTCGCCGATTTCCTCAACGAAGTCGCCCGCTACCGCCATGGTCTGCTGAACTGCGCATCGCAAGTCGCGGATCTGCGCCTTTCCGGGGTGTTCCGTCTCGAAGACACCGACAAGCTGCTGGCGATCCTGCCGCAAACCCTGCCGGTGCAAGTGCGCTACCGCACCCGCTGGTGGGTGACGCTGGAGCGCGCGGTCTGAATTTATTTTGGCGGGTTTTCGCGGCAAGTCCGGCTTAGTCAGTAAGCACTTCAACTCAGCCTTCGCGACTTCCTACGGAAACCTACAATGACTGCGCGCGTTACCTGTAAGAACCCTCTGAATTTCACCGTCGAATCGGGCCTGCTGCGACAGGCCGTGCGAGCGGCGCTGTTGTCCACTGCGCTGGGCGTCGGTGTGATGCCGGCAATCAGCATGGCCGCCGACGCGAATCAGGTCAGCAGCCTGCGCTACAGCGTCGCGGCAGGCCCGCTGGGCGACGCACTCAATCAGTTCGCACGGCAGGCGGGCATCACCTTGTCGATGACTCCGCAGCAGACCCAGGGCCGGCAATCCGCCGGGGTTCAGGGTGAATATTCGACCGATCAGGCGTTGAGCCATCTGCTCGCAGGTTCGGGCCTCGAAGCCGTCAGCCAGGACGGCAGCAGCTACGTACTTCGCACCGTCGCAGACAGCGAAGCACTCGCCCTGCCGACCACCGACATCAAAGGCTTCGCCCTCGGCAATGCGCTGGGCAGCATGGAAGGCTACAACGCCACGCACAGCCAGATCGCCACCAAAACCAGTACCGCGCTGCTGGAAACCTCACAAAGCGTGTCCGTGGTCACTCGCGAGCAGATGGATGACCAGGGCTCGCAAACCGTGTCACAAACCATGCGCTACACCCCGGGCGTGCTGACCAACCCTTACGGCGCCACTCACCGCTACGACTACGTGGCCATGCGCGGCTTCAACGACGGCTCCGTGGACAACATCTACCTCGACGGCCTGAAGTCCATGGGCGACAGCGGCACCTACAGCACCATGCAGGTCGATCCGTATTTCCTCGAGCGCGTCGATATTCTGAAAGGCCCGTCATCGGTACTCTACGGTCGCAGTTCGCCGGGCGGTCTGGTGGCGCTGACCAGCAAGAAGCCGCTCTACGAGGCTTACCATCAGGTCCAGGCGACGGTCGGGACCCAAGGGCAGCGCGGGGTCGGTTTTGACTTCAGCGGCCCGGTCGATGACGACAAGCGCATCGCCTATCGTCTGATCGGTTTGACGGATCAGTCCGACACGCAGTTCGACCACAACAAGGAAAAGCGCTTCGCCCTCGCGCCGACCGTCAGCATAGATTTCAGCGAAGACACGTCGCTGACCCTGCAGGCGTACCTGCAACACGACCCGGAGGGTGGCTACCACGGCGGCGTCCCGGCCGACGGCACGATTCACCAGCGCAACGGCAACCGGATATCGCCGCACTTCTTCGAGGGCGAACCGGGGATCGATGGTTACTCCCGCGACCAGCAATCGTTCGGTTATCAGTTCGAGCATCGCTTCAACGACGTGTTTACCGCCCGGCAGAACTTCCGTTACCTCGACTCCAAAGTGAACATGGATCAAGTCTATGCCTACGGCTGGACATCGCCGACCAGCAACGAACTGAACCGCTACTACACCGGCGGTGACGAACGACTGCATGCGTTTATCGTCGACAACATGTTGCAGGCCGAATTCTTCACCGGGGCCACCAAGCACACGGTCCTGATGGGCGCCGATTATCAACGGCGCAAAACCGTGGTCGACTGGACCAGCGGCGGGCTGGAGCCGATCAATGCGTTCAACCCGGTTTACGGCAATTCGACAATCACCCCGTACGGTGAGACCAGCTACCTGCGCCGCCTGGAACAGACCGGTGTCTACCTGCAAGACCTGATCGAGATGGACAAATGGCGCTTCTCCCTCGGCCTGCGTCAGGACTGGGTCGAGACGTCGGACGAAAACCGCATTGCCGAAGCCGGGCGCCCGGTCGGCACCGAGATCAATGACAGACGCACCAAGCTGACCGGTCGCGTCGGAGCGCTGTATCTGTTCGATAACGGCCTGGCGCCGTACCTCAGCTACTCCGAGTCGTTCAATCCGAACTCCTATGCCGACAGCGCCGGCAATCCCCTGGCGCCTACCGACGGTACGCAGTGGGAAGCGGGCCTGAAATATCAGCCGCCGGGCACCGACAATCTGTTTACCGCATCGCTGTTCCGCATCGATCAGGAGAACCTGGCGACCAAGTTGCCGCAGGAAAACTTCTACCGGGCTGTAGGCGCTGTTCGCTCCCAAGGCCTGGAACTGGAAGCGCACCTGCAACTGACCGACCACCTGAAAGTCCTCGGCAGCTACACCTTCACCGACATCGAGTACTCGAAGTCGATGGTCAGCACGTTGAGCACACCCACCAATGTGATCGAGAACAAGGGTAATTCGCCGACCCAGGCGCCGCGACACATGGCGTCGCTGTGGGCGGACTACAAGTTCGACAGCGCCGCGCTCGATGGCCTGCGTCTGGGCGGCGGCGTGCGGTATGTCGGCTATAGCTGGGCCGATGCGGAAAACACCCTGAAGGTGCCGTCTTACACATTGTTCGACGCGTCGATCGGCTATGACCTGGGCAAGGTCGGCTTGAAGGGCGTCGACGTACGTCTGAACGCGAACAATCTGACCAACGAATCCTACGTGGCTTCCTGTGCCAGCCTGAACTTCTGCTACATGGGCGAAGAGCGCAACGTCGCCGCGACGGTCAGCTACCAGTTCTAAGTCTTTTGTCCTGTGCAAAAAAAGCCAGCCCCTGATGTTCAGGGGCTGGCTTTATCGTATCTGTGGGGAAGTTTTCATGCGTGCATTTCTGGTTTTGCTGCATCGCTACATTGGCTTGGCGACAGCGGTTTTTTTGCTGCTAGCCGGGATCACCGGCAGCATTCTGGCGTTCAACCATGAGCTGGATGAGTGGCTCAATCCGGAGTTTTATCAGGCCTCCGCTCAGGGGCTGCGGTTGCCTGCAGGAGATCTGGTCGACACGGTGCAGGCTGCGCATCCGAAGCTGCAAGTCTGGTACATGCAATATCCCGCTGAAGCGGGTCATACCGCATTGCTGGCGACGGTGCCCCGGACTGATCCGGCGACAGGCAAGCCTTACGCCGAGCGCAATCAAGTGTTTTATCTCGATCCCGTAAGCGGCGAGCAGAAAAGTGAACGTTACTGGGGTGACTGCTGCTTTCAACGGCAGAACTTCGTTCCGTTCATTCTCGAGTTTCATTACAACCTGACACTGCCCGGGAATTGGGGATTATTGTTGATGGGGCTGGTGGCGATCGCTTGGGTAATCGATTGCTTCATCGCGTTGTGGCTGACCCTGCCGAGAGGTAGACCGTTCTGGAAGAAATGGTCGATGGCCTGGAAGATCAAGGGCGGACATGCCTATCGACTCAACTTCGACCTGCATCGAGCGGGAGGTTTATGGCTGTGGTTGTTGCTGCTGCCAATCGCCATCAGCAGCGTGGCGATGAACCTGCCGAGTCAGGTATTCAAGCCAGTGGTGTCCCTGTTTTCACCCATTGAACCCAGCGTTTATGAGGCCCGGGGGCGAATGCCGGCCGAAGAGCTGGGCGTCACTCAATTGAGTTATCAACAGGCGTATGAAAGAGCAGAACAAGAGGGGAAAAGGTTAGGGCTGACCGCCGCAATCGGGGAGTTGTATTACAGCTTTGAGTACAACTTCTACGGTGCCGGATTTGGGCAACACGACACTGAAGCTCACGGCAAATCCTGGTTGTTCTTCCACGGCACCGACGGGCGATTATTAGGACAGGAAATCGCAGGAGAGGGAACGCTGGGAGAGCAGTTCTATCGGTTGCAGTTGCCGATACATGGTGGGCGAATCATTGGTTTCACCGGGCAAGTGATGATCGCGGTGCTGGGTGTTCTGATTGCAGGGTTGTCGGGAACTGGCGTCTACATCTGGTGGCGCAAATGGCAGGCTCGTCGAAGCAGCAAGGCACGTAAAGCAGTTTGAATTCGTCAGGCCCTGAAACGACAAAACCCCAATTGCTTTCGCAATTGGGGTTTCGGAATTTAATCTTGACGATGACCTACTCTCACATGGGGAAACCCCACACTACCATCGGCGATGCATCGTTTCACTTCTGAGTTCGGGATGGGATCAGGTGGTTCCAACGCTCTATGGTCGTCAAGAAATTCTGTATCCGGCCCGTCACCGAGGTAACGTGCCAGCAAAAAACTTGGACTTCTACTAAAACAAAACCCCAACTGCTTTCGCAATTGGGGTTTCGGAATTTAATCTTGACGATGACCTACTCTCACATGGGGAA
>NZ_JAOEJT010000028.1:0-19839 GCF_025447575.1 Pseudomonas sp. B2M1-30
GTGGACGATGGGGATCGAACCCACGACAACGGGAGTCACAATCCCGTGCTCTACCAACTGAGCTACGCCCACCATATCGCGTTACTTGTGCCAAAGCTGCCAGAATGGCGCACCCGGCAGGACTCGAACCTGCGACCATCCGCTTAGAAGGCGGATGCTCTATCCAGCTGAGCTACGGGCGCCTTGTTAATCTGTACCCTTGAAGGACTACAAACTAAGTGCTTTCCAGTTTTGCAGAACCTTGATTCCGCTCGACTTTCTTAACCAGTGCTAGGCTGTGCCCGACAAGTGCGACGAATAGTATAGAGCCACCTGAAGACCGTCAAATCCTTTTTAAAAAAAATTCATTTAATTAAAGGAGTTAGGGGAATTTGCAGACCAAGCGCCTTTGCCCTCACCGCCTGACATGCGAGAATGCGTTCTCTTTTTTTCCCCTCTCGATGGTTAATCACGCGCAATGACTGCACAACTAATCGACGGCAAATCGATCGCCGCCAGCCTGCGCCAGCAGATCGCCCAACGAGTTGCCGAGCGTCGCCAGCAAGGCCTGCGCACTCCCGGCCTCGCGGTGATCCTGGTCGGCAGCGATCCTGCCTCTCAGGTTTATGTCTCGCACAAGCGTAAAGACTGTGAAGAGGTAGGCTTCCTCTCTCAAGCCTACGACCTGCCCTCCGACACCACCCAGCAGGCGCTGACCGATCTGATCGATCGCCTGAACGACGACCCGGCAATCGACGGCGTCCTGCTCCAGTTGCCTCTGCCGGAACACCTGGACGCCTCCAAACTGCTGGAGCGCATTCGTCCGGACAAGGACGTTGACGGTTTCCACCCTTATAACGTCGGCCGCCTGGCCCAGCGCATTCCGCTGCTGCGCCCATGCACTCCGAAAGGCATCATGACCCTGCTGGAAAGCACCGGTGCGGACCTGTACGGGATGGACGCGGTGGTGGTCGGCGCTTCCAACATCGTCGGTCGCCCGATGGCGATGGAGCTGTTGCTGGCGGGCTGCACCGTGACCGTCACCCACCGTTTCACCAAGGATCTGGCCGGCCATGTCGGCCGTGCCGATCTGGTGGTGGTCGCCGCCGGCAAGCCGGGCCTGGTCAAGGGTGAGTGGATCAAGGAAGGCGCGATCGTGATCGACGTCGGCATCAACCGTCAGGACGACGGCAAACTGGTCGGTGACGTGGTGTACGAAACCGCCCTGCCACGCGCTGGCTGGATCACCCCGGTGCCGGGCGGCGTTGGCCCGATGACCCGCGCCTGCCTGCTCGAAAACACGCTGTACGCAGCGGAAACCCTGCACAGCTGAGTCGTGTTTTCAGCCCTGTGAGAACCCCGCCCCGTGCGGGGTTTTTCATGCCCTCGAAAAAACCTTTACCGTTCGCCGGAAACCCCTATTTTTACAGGGCTTTTCACGACTTTTTCATGCCTCGCAAACAACCATCGACAGTTCTTCATCCATACTCCTAGAATGCGTCGTTTTTACGACACAGCCCGTTACAAATAACGACATATCCAACCTTTTATGAGTTCGCCCGCGTGAATATTCGTCTCTCGATCCTGAGCCTGGTTTTTGCATTTACAGGCACACTCCTCACGCCAACGGTCAACGCCGCCGAAACCACCGCCGCCCCGCGAGATGCTTCGCAACTGAAGATCGCTTCGGGCAGCGCTCTGCTGATGGATCTGCAGACCAACAAAGTCATCTATTCGAGCAACCCGGATGTGATCGTGCCGATTGCCTCCGTGAGCAAGCTGATGACCGGCCTGGTCGTGGTCGAAGCCCGCCAGAACATGGACGAATGGATCAACGTCGATATCAGCAACACCCCGGAAATGAAAGGCGTGTTCTCCCGGGTCAAACTGAAAAGCGAACTGCCGCGTCGAGAGATGCTGCTGATCGCCCTGATGTCCTCGGAAAACCGCGCTGCCGCCAGCCTCGCTCATCACTATCCGGGCGGTTACGCCGCGTTTATCGCCGCAATGAACGCCAAGGCCAAGGCGCTGGGCATGACCAGCACGCACTTCGTGGAACCGACCGGCCTGTCGGAGCGCAACGTCTCCACCGCCCGCGACCTGAGCAAGCTGCTGATGGCGGCGCAGAAACACCCGATCCTCAGCGAGCTGACCACCACCAAGGAAAAGACCGTTTCGTTCCGCAAACCCAATTACACCCTGGGTTTTCGCAACACCGATCACCTGGTCAACAAAGCCGACTGGGACATCAAGATCACCAAAACCGGTTTCACCAACCCGGCCGGTCATTGCCTGGTACTGGTAACCAGAATGGGTAACCGCCCGGTGGCGCTGGTGATTCTTGATGCGTTCGGCAAGTACACCCATTTTGCCGATGCGAGCCGCATTCGCAGCTGGGTCGAAACCGGCCGCAGCACCAACGTGCCGGCCGTGGCTCAGCAATACAAGGCGGAGAAAAACCTCAAGGGTCGCCAGAGCGGCGTGGTCGAAGCCTCCAAGTAACGCGCGCCCCAAGCAAAAGCCCCGAACATTCGGGGCTTTTTTTCGTCTGCCGGTTCAGTCGTTGGGCAGAGGCATTTCGTCATCGTCCGGAATGCCGTCTCCGGCACCGGGGTCGCGCGAGTGTTCCGGTGTCACCACTGCCGGGCGCGCCAGCGGATCGCGCAGCGGACTGTCCGGATCCAGCACCGGATCTACCTCAGGCTCCGGCGTGGTTGGCACACTGTCAGGTTTGTGGTCGTCAAAACTCGAATCGGTACTCATGTGCACCTCACATCAAGGCTTGAGATTGCCCAGCGGGTCGTAGGGTTTGGCCGGGCGTTTACTGTCATCGTCCGGCTGGATGTCTTGCGGGGCCTTGGCCGGGCCGGTCGGGTCGACTTGCGGATCGTCCAAATCCGGAGAGTCCGGATCGAACCCAAGGTCATCGCCGCTCGAATGCTCGGACGAATGCGGACCGCTGGGAGAAGGTGGGATTGCCATGTTCGCCTCCTGGGACATGGCCCGGAAATACCGGGCACTTCTCTTTCAGAGACTCGCCATCCACCGAGGTGCCCGGCAGATGACGAACGGAGCGTCAGTGCGCGGCCAGGGCTTTCCTCGCCTGCGCCGCTTCCCGCTCCTGCCCGGCCTGCGCCAGTTCATCGGCGGCCTTGAGCCAGCGCTGCTGATCGACGGCTGCCGGAATCTGTGAAGGCTTCTGGATCAAAACCGCCCAGCCGCCCGACTTCTCGAAAGCCGACTCAAAAGCGCTGAAGCTCATCAGTTCGCGACGATTCATCCCGGCCCGCAGCAAGACCTTCTGCTTCTGCCGGTCGTAGCCGGAGAGTATCGCGTAACGGGGTTCGGCCCAGAATGCCGAACCTTCGCTGAAGCGCACCATCACCGGATAACCGGCGGCAACCTGAGTCAGCAACGCCGGCAGCCGGTTGTCCAGCGGATACACCACCATGCCGTATTCACGGGCGAGGTTCTGCATATTCTGTTGCAGCTTGTCCTCGGCACCTGGCAGATGCAGCGGCTTTTCCAGCAATCCCGGGGTAATCACGATGCCCTGCTGCGACAGCAGGCTCGCCAGTACTTGCGGCCCGCTCTGATGCGCCTCGCCCCGGTAGAAGGTGCCGCTGAGCTCGACCCGCTCCGGCAGACGCTTGACCTCCGGCGCCACGCTGCCCGCACACCCCGCCAGACTTGCGACGCAACCCGCCACCAGCAACGCCGCGCGAATCCGAGAAAATAGCTGCTCCATCTTCACTCTCTTGATCAGTTGCCGGTCATCGTGCTCCGGCTTGGCCGACGATCATAGGACGGCGCACGCCTGCGGTATAGCTTTAAACCGCAGACTCATCGACTGCATAGAGCGAACTGATTGGTCACCACCGACCTTTGGTCAATAGCCTGAAACACCTCATTGACTAGACTGTCAGTGAAACAGAGCGATTTGCGAAAAGTGTGCGCCCGAGCCAGTCCAGAGCTGCCGGGCAAAAGGAGGCACCGATGAGCCTGACCATGACCATCGTAATGTTGATTGCCGGCTGGCTGGCCGTGGCGGCCGCCATGTTGTGGGGCGTTTTGCGCATTTCCCGGCGCCACCATCACCCTGTACCACCCGCCAGAACGGAAAAACGCGAGAAGCATCCAGCGCGCCCAGCGACTGCGCACTGATTTCCTCAAACAAAAATTCCTCAAACAAAAAAAGGCCGCCTCTTCAGGCGGCCCTTTCATTTATGGGTCAGCGATCAAGCCTGCGCTGCCAGCTTCTTCTGTTTGGCGCGGCGCGACAGCATGTTCAGCACCTCGATCGCCGCCGAGAACGCCATGGCGGCATACACATAACCTTTCGGTACATGGGCACCGAAGCCTTCGGCGATCAGCGTCATGCCGATCATGATCAGGAAGCCCAGGGCGAGCATCACCACCGTCGGGTTGTCGTTGATGAATTTGGCCAGCGGATCAGCCGCCAGCAACATCACCAACACCGAAACCACTACCGCAATAATCATGATCGGCAAGTGTTCGGTCATGCCGACCGCCGTGATGATGCTGTCGATCGAGAACACCATGTCGAGCATCAGGATCTGGCCGATTGCGGCGGCGAAGCCCAGGGTCACCTGCGAGGTCACGGTCTTCGGATCATCCGGTGCCGGGTCCATGCTGTGATGGATCTCGGTCGTGGCTTTCCAGACCAGGAACAGGCCACCGGCGATCAGGATCATGTCCTTCCAGGAGAACGCCTGGCCGAGGATCTCGATGACCGGCGCGGTCAGCTGCACAATGAACGCGATGGTGCTCAACAGACCCAGACGCAGGATCAGCGCCATGCCGATACCAATGCGGCGAGCCTTCTGCCGGTGCTGCTCGGGCAGCTTGTTGGTCAGGATCGAGATAAAGATCAGGTTATCGATGCCGAGCACGATTTCCATCACCACCAGTGTGGCCAAAGCAACCCAAGCGGTGGGGCTGGCGGCGAGTTCTAACAGATATTCCATGGGTCAGTCCTGACTCTGTGTAAGACGTTTTAGATTTCCTGGGAGGACGATTCGGTTTTTTCGTCGTCTTCTTTCGGTTCTTTCTGGCTGATCAGATTGCCGGTGGCATCACTCAGTGCCTGTTCGGCAGCTTTGTGGGTGTCATCGATTGCCTGTTTGGCCGCTTCGGCCGCCTGCCCCATCAATTGCTGGGCGCTTTTTTCAGCCTGGTCACAACCGGCCAGAACCAGTAAAGACGCAAACAGCAACGCTGTGGTTTTGAGTTTCATGATGCTTCCTTCGATTGCTCAGACCGGGCCACGCAGGCCGCTTGTCGATGGCTGGGCATTCTAGAGAGGCGAACACTTCAGGAAAATTCGTATTTTTAGCGTCTATACTTCGGTTTTCACGAACTGAAGGCCGCCATGCTCAATTACCGCCAACTGCACTACTTCTGGGTCGTCGCCAAGACCGGCAGCATCGTGCGCGCCTGCGAGCAACTGAACCTGACTCCGCAAACCATCAGCGGGCAGATTTCCCTGCTGGAACAGACTTATGGCATCGAGTTGTTTCAACGCGTCGGCCGGCAACTCGAACTCACCGAAGCCGGGCGCCAGGCCCTGCCCTACGCCGAGCAGATGTTCCAGATCGGCGGCGAGCTGGAACTGATGCTCCGCGCCCAGCCCAACGAACAGCAGATCCTCTTTCGCGTCGGCGTGGCCGACGTGGTGCCCAAATCCATCGTCTATCGCCTGATCGCGCCGACCATGGAGCTGAACGAACCCCTGCGCATCACCTGTCGCGAGGACAAGCTCGAACGGTTATTGGCGGACCTGGCGATCCAGCGCCTGGACCTTGTGATCTCCGACAGCCCGATGCCTTCGCACCTGGACATCAAGGGCTACAGCCAGAAACTCGGCGAATGCGGCATCAGTTTCTTCGCCACCGCAGAACTGGCAGCGCAGTACGGGCAAGATTTCCCCCGCAGCCTGAACGGCGCGCCGCTGTTGATTCCCGGCGCGGAAACCGTGGTGCGCAGCCGTTTGCAGCGCTGGTTCGCCGAGCAGCAGATCCAGCCCAGAATCGTCGGGGAGTTCGATGATAGCGCCTTGATGCAGGCATTCGGCCAATCCGGCAGCGGGATTTTCATTGGCCCGAGCGTGATTGCCGAAGAAGTGAAGCGCCAGTACAGCGTCGAGCTGATCGGCCAGACCGACGCGGTGAGCGAGTCGTTCTATGCGATTTCGGTGGAGCGCAAGGTCAAGCACCCCGGCATCGTTGCGATTACCGAAGGTGCCCGACGCGAGCTGTTTACCGCGTTATGACGCCTCGGCGCAGTGGGCCGGCGGATTGAACGCCATCAACACCATGGCGAGGAAGATCGACAGCAGAATGAACCCGGCAGCGGCAAAACCGAGGAAGCCCAGGCCGGCGCTGTCGATCACCCGACCGCCAATCATCGCGCCCAGACCGATCCCCAGGTTCGCCCCGGCGATGTTCAGTGAGGCGGCAAAGGCCGGCGCTTGCGGCGCAGCCTTCATCAGACGGACGTGACTGACCAGGAACAACGCTGCCTGGGTCACACCCCAGATGCCCATCGCTGCCGCCAGCCCCAGCGGCGAATGGATGTTCGGCACCAGAGCGACCATGCCGGCGATCATGAACGCGCAGAACATCATCGACGCCACCAGCGGATGGCGATCCACCGCGCGCCCGCCCAGCGAGTTGCCGATCAGCCCGACCGCACCGAAGCCCATCAGGCACCAGCCGACCACCGTGCCGTTGAACCCGGCCAGGCGCTCGAGAATGTCCGCCAGATAGGTGTAAGCGGTGAACATGCCGCTGAACACCAGAATCGACAGCAGCACATGGCCGATCATCAACGGGCTGCGCAGGATCTTGAACTGCGAGCGGAAGCTGACCTGATGCTGGTGCAGGCTGGTTTTCGGCAGATAGACGAACAGCAGCAGGGCTTTGGCGAACGCGATCACCGCAAGAATCGCGAACGCACTGCGCCAGCCGAACGCATCGGAAATCAGCGTGCCGACCGGAATGCCGAACACGGTGGCGCAGACGATGCCGAAGCCGATCTTGGCGATGGCGCGGCCGGCGTAGTCCGGGCCGACGATGTCCACCGCCGTTTCGCTGGCCAGTGCCCAGAACACCGGCAAGCCCAACGCCGGGATCAGTCGGGCAAACGCCATGACCCAGATGTTCGGCGCCAATGCCGCCACGGTATTCGCCAGACCGAACATGATCAGGATCGTGATGAACAGCCTGCGCCGTTCGAAGCGGGCGAAATACGCAGTCAGGAACGGGCCGAACATCGCCACGGTGAACGCGAACAATGTCACCAGCAAACCGGCCTGGGGAATGGTGACTTCCAGGTCGCGGGCGATCGCCGGCAGCAGGCCGACGATGATGAATTCCGTGGTCAGCACCGTGAACCCGGCGGCGGACAGCAGAAGGATGGGCAACAGCATGGGAAACTCCAGCAAAACGACGACACCAGCGATGACCCGGAGGCCCGCTGGCAGAACTTGAAAATAAGGATGCGCGATCTTAACAGAGAGTTCCCGGACTGACTTGCACAAACCTGTCTATCTTGCCCGACGCTCGGGCGGCAGATCGTCACACGTCTGAAGGATAAAGCCTGCGCTGTGATAAAGTCCGCGCCCTGCAAAACGTACACCCTGTTCAACGCGCTGTTTCATGGCGTTGATTGCGCGTCAGCCCCTTCGGTTCGTACCTGTGGCCTGCCCCCGATTTACCACCGGTTTCACGCAACCTTGCACCCTATAAAAAGTCAGAGATGCCGTTATGACCGCTTCATCCCCTTCTCTATTGCACCGCCTGAAAAACCTCAGCCTGGTCACGCAGATCCTGATCGGCCTGATTGCCGGTATCGCCCTGGCGCTGTTCGCCCCGGACGCGGCGAAAGGCACTGCGTTTATCGGCAAGGTGTTCGTCTCGGCCCTGAAAGCCGTGGCACCGATCCTGGTGTTCGTACTGGTGATGGCCTCGATTGCCAACCACAAGCACGGCCAGGAAACCCATATCCGACCGATCCTGTTCCTGTATTTGCTGGGCACCTTCGGTGCGGCGGTCGTGGCCGTCGTTGCCAGCACGATGTTCCCGTCGAGCCTGGTACTGTCCACCGACAACGTCGCGGTGACGGCACCGGGCGGCATCGGCGAAGTCCTGCAAAGCCTGTTGCTGAGCGTGGTCGACAACCCGGTGAGCGCCCTGATGAACGCCAACTTCATCGGCATTCTGGCCTGGGCGATCGGCATGGGCGTCGCGATTCGCCATGCCGGCGACACCACCCGCGAAGTCGTCAGCGACCTGTCCAACGGCGTGACGCTGATCGTGCGCGTCGTGATCCGCTTTGCGCCGCTGGGGATTTTCGGCCTGGTGGCTTCGACCCTCGCCACCTCCGGTTTCGGCGCACTGGTCGGCTACGCACACCTGCTGGCGGTGCTGCTCGGCTGCATGTTGTTCGTGGCGCTGGTGATGAACCCGCTGATCGTGTTCTGGAAACTACGCCGCAACCCATACCCGCTGACGCTCAAATGCCTGCGCGAAAGCGGCATCACCGCGTTTTTCACCCGCAGTTCGGCGGCGAACATTCCGGTCAACCTGGAACTGAGCAAGCGCCTGGGCCTGCATGAAGACACGTATTCGGTGTCGATCCCGCTCGGTGCCACCATCAACATGGCCGGCGCCTCGATCACCATCACCGTGCTGACCCTGGCGGCGGTGCACACCCTGGGCATTGCCGTGGACATTCCGACCGCCATCCTGCTCAGCGTGGTCGCGGCAATCTGCGCCTGCGGTGCGTCGGGAGTGGCGGGTGGTTCGCTGTTGCTGATTCCGCTGGCGTGCAGCCTGTTTGGCATTCCGAGCGAGATCGCCATGCAGGTGGTCGCGGTGGGCTTCATCATCGGGGTGTTGCAGGATTCGGCCGAGACGGCGTTGAACTCGTCGACTGACGTCCTGTTTACCGCCGCGGCCTGCCTGGGCGAAGAACAGAAAACCCAGCGTCCGGCGTAAATACCGCGAACAAAAAGCCCGCCAAGGCGCAAACCTTGGCGGGCTTTTTCGTTACCGGGTGTTTTAGAACGCGCCCATGTAATCGCGCTTGCCCACTTCAACGCCGTTGTGACGCAGCAGCGCGTAAGCAGTGGTGACATGGAAGAAGAACTGCGGCAGGCCGTAGGTCAGCAGGTAGGCCTGGCCGGTGAAGCGCTTCTCTTTCGGAGTGCCTGGACGGGTGACGATTTCGATGCCTTCCTTGCCATTGATCTGCTCTGGCTTGATCTCGCCGATGAAGGCCAGGACCTTGCTCAGCAGAGCCTGCAGGTCAGCGAAAGTGGTTTCGCTGTCGTCGTACTTCGGCACTTCGACTTCAGCCAGACGCGCCGACACGCCTTTGGCGAAGTCCACGGCGATCTGCACCTGACGCACCAGCTGGAACATGTCCGGGAACAGACGGGCTTGCAGGAAGGCGTTCGGGTCGATGTTTTTTTCGGTGGCGTGGGCTTCAGCCTTTTTCAGCACATCGCTCAGCGCAGTGAGCATTTGTTGGAAAACCGGGACGGATGCGGCGTACAGGGAGATGGTCATGACAGTCTCGCGTGGTGGCTGGGTGGAACATGCCGGCGATTATAGCCATGCTTGATGACCGCATGGCTTGCCTTTTGTTTGGCAAGGATTAGGCTAGGCGCCTTCGACTGCAGAGGGAACGCGCGATGACCACAGAACTTGAAGCAACCTTCGACGAACCACGGCTAAATACCACGGAAATCCGCATTCTGGGTTCGCTGATCGAGAAACAGGCCACCAGCCCGGAAACCTATCCGTTGACCCTCAACGCACTGGTGCTGGCCTGCAACCAGAAGACCAGCCGCGAACCGGTGATGAACCTGACCCAGGGCCAGGTGGGCCAAAGCCTGCGCGCCCTCGAGGGCCGAGGTTTTGCCAGACTGGTGATGGGCAGCCGCGCCGACCGCTGGGAACACAAGGTCGACAAGGCGCTGGAACTGGTGCCGGCGCAACTGATCCTGACCGGTCTGATGTTTTTGCGCGGGCCGCAGACCGTCAACGAACTGCTGACCCGCAGTGGTCGCATGCATGAGTTTGAAGACGCCGAACAGGTGGTGCATCAACTGGAACGCCTGATTGGCCGAGGGCTGGCGGTGCTGATTCCGCGTCAGGCCGGCCAGCGCGAGGATCGCTACACCCACGCGCTGGGCGATCCGGCGGATATCGAGGCAATTCTGGCGGCGCGACAGCATCCCCAGGAACGCAGTGGCGGCAGCGGTGTTTCGGTCGAACGGATCGAAGAGCTGGAGGCGCGGATTGCGGCGCTGGAAGAGCGTCTGGCCCGTCTCGAATAATGTGCCGGTCTTGTGGGCGCGGGCGTGCCCGCGCCCACAGATCCTCGATCAGCCTTGGCTACTCGCCATCCCAGTAATCCACCCCGTCCGCCTGTCGCGCCACCGCGACAAAGCCTGACGCGTTGCCCTCGGCATCGACTTTGAAGTTGTCCATCACCGCATACTTGTTGGAATCGGGATACTCGCAAATGTCCGGTTGCTGCTGGGTGCTGACCGCCAGATAACGCAGCTCCGCCGCACTGGTGTTGATGATCTGGTGCGCGGTTTCCGGGCCGCCCGGCGGGCAGGCGATCACGTCCCCGGCGCGGATCGGAAAGCGCTCGGCACCGAGGCGCACCTCCCCTTCTCCAGCCACCACGTAGAACATTTCCTCATTGACCCGATGGCTGTGGAACGGACTGCCGCGCATGCCCGGTGGCAGCGCGTAGAGCCGATAACCGAGCTTCTGCGCGCCCAGTTGCTGACCGACCCGGGCCATGCGCTGCTGATAACGGCCAGCGGTTTCACCCTCCGGGGCCAGAGCTTCGGGCAACGATTCGAGTTCGACCTGATGCAGGTTGAGAATGGGCGGCTTCATACGGTCCTCATCGCGGTTTTGACGGTGGGCAAGTCTGCGCTTGCTGGCGATGCAGTATAGATGCCTGTGGGAGCGGGCTCGCTCGCGAAGCGGCCCGCCGAATCACCCGATCAACTGCGCGCAAACGCCACTGCCGCCTCAAACTGCTCCACGGTCGGCCGCACGCCGGTGTACAGGACAAACTGCTCCAGCGCCTGAATGGCGATCACTTCCAGCCCGGTGATCACTCGCTTGCCTTCGGCCCGGCCACGCACGATCAGCGGGGTTTCCGAGGGAATCGCCACCACATCGAACACCGTGTCTGCCGACCTGATCACCCCTGGTTCGAACGCCAGTTGCCCGGCCTCCGGCCCGCCGTCCATGCCGACCGGGGTGACATTGATCAGCATTTGCGGGCGCTCTTCACCCAGATCTGCCTGCCAGCGGTAACCCAGGGAGTCCGCCAGCGCCCTGCCGGCGCGCTCGTTGCGCGCCACGATCAGACCTTTTTTGTAGCCACCATCGCGCAACGCACTGGCCACGGCTTTGGCCATGCCGCCGCTGCCGCGCAGGGCGAAGGTCGACTCCAGCGGCACGGCGTGGGTTTCCAGCAATTGCGCGATGGCAATGTAGTCGGTGTTGTAGGCCTTGAGATGGCCGTGGGTATTGACGATGGTGTTGATCGACTGGATCGCCGCCGCCGACGCATCCAGTTCATCAACCAGCGCAATGCTGGCCTCCTTGAACGGCATCGATACCCCGCAACCACGAATGCCCAGGGCACGAATCCCGCCCACGGCACCGGGCAGGTCCTGACTGCTGAAGGCCTTGTAATAGAAGTTCAGGCCCAGTTGCTCATACAAATGATTATGAAAGCGCAGGCCGAAATTCCCGGGACGCCCAGACAGGGACATGCACAATTGGGTGTCTTTGTTGGGATTCATCTGCATGGGGATCTCCTCGAATGCACTTTCGGATGGACGGGATTAGCCAGACCATCAGGTTCTGAACGATCATACGGCGGTCTAACACGGGCATCACAGGCAATGCCCGGCAGCCGGTAAGGAAGCCGGTACAGACCTTACACAAAATTTACCCAGCCGCTGTGCTGATTTTCAGAATTTCGTTGTCATAGAGGTATCCCCGCGCCATCCCGCGCCTGTTGCAGGCCGGACGCCCGGGTCGAAGAACCGAGGATTTATCATGATTCGTAAACTCCCCATCGTGGCCTTGTTGATTGGTGCATTCGCGGTCACAGGTCAGGCAGAAGCCCATGGCGGTGGCTGGCAGGGTCCGGCGGTGTTTGGTGCGATCGTCGGCTCGGCCATCATCGGCTCGGCGCTCATCAACCAGGACCGACCGGTCTATGTGCAACAGCCTGTTTACGCTCAGCCGCAACCGGTTTACGTACAACAGCCGCCACCACCGGTCTATTACCAACCGGCGCCGGTGTACGTTCAACAACCGGTTTACGTGGCACCGGCTCCGGTTTATTACGGCCCGCCCCGTGGCTACTACGGTCGGCCGCACTACTACGGTGGCCCGCGCTGGTAACCGAAACAAAGCCCCGCTTTTCAGCGGGGCTTTTTCATGGCCGTCCGTCGGCCAGAGTCTGAAAAAATCTCGTCAAGGTCGCTGTGGGGACAGTTTGTGCCGATAAAGTCGGCATGATGAATTGACCGTTGGGGGCAACACACAAAACGGTCATTTATTTGTCATGACGGAGCCGCAATCTGAATCCGTCCGTAAACAACAGGTTGATAACAACAAGGACGACTCGAATGCCTACACAAAATCCGCACCGAATTGTCGGTTTATGCACCTCAAGCAAGGTGTACAACGCGTTGACCGAACTCAAGCATCTGGAAGGCCACCGCAGCGCCAAGTTTCTTTCGCTGCTGGCCGAGAACCTGGTGCGCAAGGGTTTGCTCAACGAGCATGAAATCGTGCACATGCTCGATCAAGTGGTCGATTGAAACGGCGCTCAATGGCGTCAATGACCACTATCGAGAACGTTGATTTCTGATAAGTCCCGCGAGTCCTTAAGGTAGCTCCATAGATTGATGGAGGTACTTGTCATGGCTCAGGTTCAAATCATGTCCGTTATTGGCAGCGCGGTTCCCGCAGCGCTCAGAGCCTCGGGGTTGCTTGCCTGCTGGTATCTGGTGCGCGATGGCGAGCCGATCAGCGGCCCGCTCACTTCATTGCCAGCCGCTCAGGCCTTGTCGCAGAAGATCGTCAACACCCCGTTCCAGGCCTAAGGCAGCTGCACTTTCGGCCGGGTTTCGACGAACAGCGCCCAGCTCGACATGAACAGCGCCGCAATCAGCGGCCCGATCACAAAACCGTTCAGACCGAACACCGCCAGACCGCCCAGGGTCGAAATCAGGATCATGTAGTCGGGCATTTTGGTGTCTTTGCCGACCAGCACCGGTCGCAGCACGTTATCCACCAGACCGATCACAAACACCCCGAACAACCCCAGCACCACGCCTTGCCAGATCATCCCGCTGAGCAGGAAATAGACCGCCACCGGCCCCCAGACAATCCCCGCGCCGACTGCCGGCAACAGCGACAGAAACGCCATCAGCACCGCCCACAGCAGTGCGCTGGGAATATCGAGAAACCAGAAAATCGCCCCGCCCAACGCACCCTGCGTAATCGCCACCACCAGATTGCCCTTCACCGTCGCCCGCACCACCCGATTGAACTTGAGCTGCAAACGACGCTTGTGATGCTCCTCCAGAGGCACCGCCGTGCGCACCTTGCGCGCCAGCTCGGCGCCATCGCGCAGGAAGAAAAACAGCAGGTACAGCATGATGAAAAAACTCACCACGAACTCGAACGTGCCCTGACCGAAACTGAACGCCTGAGTCGCCAGCACCTGGCTGCCCTGCATCGCCGCCTTGACGATTTTCTCGCGCAACGCGTCGAGTTCTCCTACACCAAAACGATCGAGCAGATGCTGGAAAAACGGCGGCAGACTGTGTTTGAACTGCGCCAGGTAAGCGGCGATGTCCAACTCGCCGCTTTCAATGTTCTTGTAGACCGTCGCCCCTTCCTGCACCAGCAGCACGCTGATGACGATCACCGGCAGGATCGCGATCACCAGACAGATGCTCAACGTACACAGCGACGTCAGATTGCGCTGCCAGCCGAACTTCTGTTGCATCCGCCGCTGCAGTGGCGCGAAAAGGATGCCGAGAATCACCGCCCAGAACACTGCGCCGTAGAACGGCAGCAGGATCCAGATGAAGGCGACCGTCACCAGTACCAGCAGCACCGTGAGGGATTTGAATTGCAGACTCTTTTGATTCATGTCCAGTCCATGTCAGTCAGGCGCCCCGCGCACCCGCCCAACTTAGTCAGCCCGCACCCGCGCGAGTGCCATCTTTGTTCATGGAGCATAGATCCAGATCAATGAAGCCTGGCCGCGACTGGTCTACCCTGCCGCGCTTTTGCGACCGACGCCGCCATGACCCTCACCTCTCCCCTTGCCGCTCCGGAATTGCTGGCGCCTGCCGGCACCCTGAAAAACATGCGTTACGCCTTCGCCTACGGCGCCGATGCGGTTTACGCCGGGCAGCCGCGCTACAGCCTGCGCGTACGCAACAACGAATTCGACCACGCCAACCTGGCCCTCGGCATTCGCGAAGCCCAGGCGCAGGGCAAGCGCTTCTACGTGGTGGTCAACATCGCGCCGCACAACGCCAAGCTCAAGACCTTCCTCAAGGATCTGGCGCCAGTGATCGACATGGCGCCGGACGCGCTGATCATGTCCGACCCGGGATTGATCATGCTGGTACGCCGGCATTTTCCGCAGATGCCGATCCACCTTTCGGTGCAGGCCAACACCGTGAACTGGGCCAGCGTCGAGTTCTGGCAGCAGCAAGGGCTGAGCCGGATCATCCTGTCGCGGGAATTGTCGCTGGAAGAGATCGGTGAAATCCGCGATCAGGTGCCGGGCATGGAGCTGGAAGTGTTCGTTCACGGCGCGTTGTGCATGGCCTACTCCGGGCGTTGCCTGTTGTCGGGCTACATGAACAAGCGTGACGCCAATCAGGGCACCTGCACCAACGCCTGTCGCTGGAAATACACGGCCAAGGAGGCCACGGAAAACCAGCTCGGCGAGATCGTACAGACCTATGAGCCCGAACCGACCCTCGGCATCGGCGCGCCGACCGATCAAGTGTTCCTGCTGCAGGAAGCCAACCGCCCCGACGAACTGATGCCGGCCTTCGAGGACGAGCACGGCACTTACATCATGAACGCCAAGGATCTGCGCGCCGTGCAACACGTCGAACGCCTGACCCGCATGGGCGTGCATTCACTGAAGATCGAAGGCCGTACCAAATCGCACTTCTATTGCGCACGCACCACCCAGGTCTACCGCCGGGCCATCGACGACGCCGTGGCCGGGCGCGAGTTTGATCGCAGCCTGATGAACGATCTGGAATCCCTGGCCCAACGGGGTTACACCGAAGGTTTTCTGCGCCGACACGTCCACGACGAATACCAGAACTACCAGAACGGCAGCTCGGTGTCGGAGCGTCAGCAGTTCGTTGGCGAATTGACCGGCGAGCGGCGGGATCGCCTGGCCGAGGTCAAGGTGAAAAACCGTTTTGCCGTGGGCGATCATCTGGAGCTGATGACCCCCAAGGGCAATTTCCACTTCGATCTGCAACACCTGCACAACCTCAAGGGCGAGGCCATCGACGTGGCGCCGGGCGACGGGCATACCGTGTATTTGCCGATTCCGGATGCGGTGGATTTGCGCTTCGGTTTGTTGATGCGGGACTTGAATGCCTGAATCCCGCACATAAAAAATCCGATGCCATGACGGCATCGGATTTTTTTACCGGTCACTCAAGGTCGAACAATCGACCTCAGTGCTGGATGGCCGGCTTCTGCGCTCCGTTGATTGGAATGCGCTTGGCTTTCGCCTCTTCCGGGATCACACGCAACAGGTCGATGCTCAGCAGACCGTTGCTCAGGCCGGCTGCCTTGATCTCGATGTGATCGGCCAGACGGAAGGACAGCTTGAATGCACGCTGGGCGATGCCCTGGTGCAGGAAAGTGACGCCTTCGTTGGCATCACGCTTGCCGCCACTGATGGTCAGCACACCTTTTTCGACTTGCAGTTCCAGGTCTTCTTCCTGGAATCCGGCCGCCGCCACGACGATGCGGTATTGGTCGTCACCGTGCTTTTCGACGTTGTAGGGCGGGTAGGTGCTGCCTGGCTCGTTGCGCAGAGCGGTTTCGAACAGGTCGTTGAAACGGTCGAAACCTACCGAGGAACGGAACAGTGGAGCGAGGGAAAATGCAGTACTCATGGTTCAAATCTCCTGAAAACAATCAGCAAGGTTTTTTATCTCCGCGACCCGAATTCGGCATCGCGTAACCCTTAGATAGGGACCGCTGATTTGATTTCAAGAGATTATTTGCAGATTTTTTCAGGCCGCTTCGGCCACCGGCAACCCCAGCAGACGCGACACCTGGTCCGGCTCGGTCTCACGACGCAGCACGGTGAACAGCTCGGTGGCTTCCGGATAATTGCGGGTCAGCATCGCCAGCCATTGCTTCAGGCGACCCGGCGATTGACGTGCAGTCATCTGCGCCTTGGCCTGCAACCAGAAGTCCTGGATCAGCGGCAGCAGCTCGGCCCAGGTCATCTCGACCACCTCTTCCCCGGCTCGCGCGGCGGCAATCTGCCGGGCCAGATCCGGACGCGAAACCAGACCGCGCCCGAGCATGATGTCTTCCACACCGCTGATTTCGCGGCAGCGGCGCCAGTCTTCGACACTCCAGATATCGCCGTTGGCGAACACCGGCACCTTGACCACGTCCTGCACGCGCGGAATCCACTCCCAGTGGGCCGGTGGCTTGTAGCCATCGACCTTGGTACGGGCGTGGACAACGATGTGCTCGGCGCCCCCTTCAGCCAGGGCGGTGGCACAAACCAGCGATCCGTCCGGGCTGTCGAACCCCAGGCGCATCTTGGCTGTGACCGGGATATGCGCCGGCACGGCACGCCGGACATGCTCGACGATCTGGTTGAGCAGTTCCGGCTCCTTGAGCAGCACCGCCCCGCCACGGGACTTGTTGACGGTCTTGGCCGGGCAACCGAAGTTAAGGTCGATGACCTCGGAACCCAGTTCACAGGCCAGCGCCGCGTTTTCCGCCAGACAGACCGGATCCGAGCCGAGCAGTTGCACACGCAGCGGCACGCCGGACGCGGTGCGGGCACCGTTGAGTAGCTCCGGGCCGAACTTGTGGAAGTACGCCGGAGTGAGCAACTGATCGTTGACTCGAATGAATTCGGTGACGCACCAATCGATGCCGCCAACCCGGGTCAGCACGTCACGAAGGATGTCGTCGACTAACCCCTCCATAGGCGCCAGAGCAATTTGCATGGGGAAAACACTACTCAAGGAAAAAACGTGCGGCAGTTTACTGGATTATTGAGGGATTCTGCAGACATCACTGAACCCCGGCGGTCAGCTTTGCAGGCATTCCTGCGTTTGAATCGCCGGGCCATAGCCGTCGATGAACTCGGCCGGCATGCGCTTGGGCCTGCCGGTGGACAGTTCGATGCAGACAAACGTGGTTTGCGCGCGCAGCAGCGTGGTGTTGTCGCTGGGACGGATCAACTGGAAATGCCGGGTCATTCTCAGGCGCTGATCCCAATCGACGATCCAGGTCGCCAATTGCAGCTCGTCGCCTTCGTAGGCGGCCGCCAGGTAATCGATTTCATGACGCACCACCGCCATCGCCCGATCCAGGCGCCGGTACTCGACCAGATCCAGACCCAGCCGCTGTGAGTGGCGCCAGGCGCAGCGTTCGAGCCAGGTCACGTAAACCGCATTGTTCGCGTGCCCCAGCCCGTCGATGTCCTCGGCGCCTACTTGCAGATCAATGGTAAACGGTGTTGCCCGATCCCAGCTCATGCCCCACTCCCGGTCAGATAATTCAACCGGGGCAGTGTAACGGAAGCTCAGGCCGATTGCCGCGCCTGCAAACTGCGCCCGGCCAACAGCGATAACACGCCATCAATGACCCGGGGATCGGCCAGCACACGCTGATGACCACCGTCCGCCAGGCGCAGGAGGCGACTGTCGAACCAGGCTTCGTGGATCAGTTGGGATTCTTTGACCGAAACGAATTTATCGTCCTCGGCATGCACGATCAGGCCCGGCATATCCAGTTGATAATGCGCGACATCAAGGGTCGCGGCGCGCATGCCGACATCGTTCTCGACCTGACGAATGAACGCGGAACGCGCCCTCGGCGGCATCCCGACGTAGCGGGCAAAGCCACGCAGCACCCCGAGAATGCGCGCCGGCGCGGCGATGCTCACCAGGGTTTCAGTGCGCAACCCCAATTGCACCGCGAGCATGGCGCTGGCGCCGCCCATGGAGTGACCGATGACCGCTTGCAGCGGCGGCAATTCGGCGGCGGCTTCGAGCATGGCCCGGGCGAACAACACGACGTTGGCCTCACGCCCCGGCGAACGACCGTGGGCCGGTCCATCGAGCGCGACGACAGTGTAGCCGGCCTCGACCAGAGCGCTGATCAACGCGGCGAACTGGGTTGGGCGCCCTTCCCATCCGTGCATCAGCAACACGGTCGGGCCTTGTCCCCAGCGCAATGCCGAAAGGCCGAAGCGCAGGGTGATTCGTTCGGACTTTGCCAGCAGCGGCAACTCCCAGTCCCTCGGAGGCAGCTCGCGCGGCGTCATGAACGCCAGACGCATCTTGCTCGCCACCAGTTTCGGTGCAAACCAGCCCAAGGTGCCATTAACGCCGCGAACCCACTTCAACGTACCCATCGCACTCTCCTCAGGCCTGTCGCCTTCAGCTCAACGCACCGCCGACTTGGCGGCGCGCAGCAATCGATCGGACAAATCACCCGGCCCCAACGCCCTCGCGAGCGCCAGGCCACCTACCATCAAGGCCATGTCGGCCAACGCTTTATCGATGTCTTCGGGGCTTGCAGCCAACTGTGCGGTCATCAGCTCCACGTGCTCGTTCAGCGCGATACGGAACGTTTCCGGCAACCGTCCAAGCTCGCCGATGGAGGCCGGGATCGGACATGCCGCATCGCTGGAGTCACGATGCTTGCGCGACAGGTAGAACGCGGCGACCAGTGCACGACGTTCTTCGCCGGTCAACTCGGTGTCCATGTCGTCAATCAGGTCGCGACGCCGACTCAGCAATTGCGTGAACGCCTCAAGCATCATCGCGTCCTTGCTTTCGAAGTGTGCGTAGAAGCCACCGACGGTCAGGCCGGCTGCGCCCATCACTTCGCCCACGCTCGGCTCGGCCGGGCCACGCTGAATCAGTGCGGCACTGGCAGCCTTGAGGATGCGTTCACGGGTTTGAGCTTTCTTGTCGTTCATCGTCGCCTCCGAATATTACGATTAGAATATTATTCTCATAATAATATTCTGCAAGTCATGAATTTGACCGTTGGTCTGAAGCACAGTGTAAGGAAAAAGGAGATTTGGCCAAACGCCAGACAAACAAAAGGGCCATTCAATAATTGAATGACCCTTAAAAATCCCGCAGTGCGGGTAATCGTGGCGTCCCCTAGGGGACTCGAACCCCTGTTACCGCCGTGAAAGGGCGGTGTCCTAGGCCACTAGACGAAGGGGACGCAAACCCTTCTACAACTGATCAGTGCTGAGTGCTGATCGCTTCAAGGCCGGTGTGGCCAGACCTTGAAGTGTAAATTGGTGGAGCTAGACGGGATCGAACCGTCGACCTCTTGCATGCCATGCAAGCGCTCTCCCAGCTGAGCTATAGCCCCGGATTTTTCGCCTCGCGGCGGAGCGACATCTTGTAACATCGCTTCTGTAAAACTGGCGTCCCCTAGGGGACTCGAACCCCTGTTACCGCCGTGAAAGGGCGGTGTCCTAGGCCACTAGACGAAGGGGACG
>NZ_JAOEJT010000029.1:0-9679 GCF_025447575.1 Pseudomonas sp. B2M1-30
CCCCCCCCCCCCCCCCCCCCCCAGACCCGCCCAAGCAAGCGCTTGGCTTGTGAAATCCGAATTTTCAGCCATTCTTGCCGTGCCGACGTGTGTCGGACTGGCGAAAGGACTGTTCCAGAGTGGTCGGCAGCGCAAATCACACTTTAGAGGGATCAAGCACTACCACCTGCTGGCTATAGTCCGCTCAAGGATTTTTAAGAACGGGGCAAACGCACAAAACGGGGCGATGCAACATTGAAGCGATTTCGGGCGACCCTTGGCTCCCGGTCCTTCAGGCGTTTTTAAAAGTACTCACTGCCATAACAATAATGCACATGGAGTAGCGTCGATGACCTCAGTAAATCAGTTCTGGCGCCGGGCTAAACTGCCTCTGGCCGTCAGTCTTGCTTCTTCGCTCGCCGGGCCGGCATTCGGCGTCAGTTTCAACGTCGGTGAAATCGAAGGCCAGTTCGACTCATCCCTGTCGATTGGCGCCAGTTGGTCTACCCAGCAACCGAACAAGAACCTCATCGGCGTCAACAACGGTGGCAAGGGGCTGTCCCAGACCTCCGATGACGGTCACGCCAACTTCAAGAGCGGCGAGACTTTCTCCAAGATCTTCAAGGGTATCCATGACCTTGAACTGAAATACGGCGACACCGGCGTGTTCGTCCGTGGCAAATACTGGTACGACTTCGAGCTCAAGGATGAAAGCCGCGAGTTCAAGGACATCAGCGACCACAACCGCAAGGAAGGCGCCAAGTCCTCCGGCGGCCAGATCCTCGACGCCTTCGTCTACCACAACTACTCGATTGCCGATCAGCCGGGTTCCGTGCGTCTGGGCAAGCAGGTGGTGAGCTGGGGTGAAAGTACCTTCATCGGCGGCGGCATCAACTCGATCAACCCGATCGATGTGTCCGCGTTCCGTCGTCCCGGCGCCGAAGTCAAGGAAGGCCTGATTCCGGTCAACATGTTCTACGTGTCCCAGAGCCTCACCGACAACCTGTCGGCCGAAGCCTTCTATCAGCTGGAGTGGGACCAGACTGTCGTCGACAACTGCGGCACCTTCTTCTCCCAGCCGGACATCATTGCCGACGGCTGCACCGACAACCTGCGCGTGCTGAACAAGCGTTCGCAGATCCCGGCCGTCGCCCTCGGGCCATTGGCCGCCGCCGGTGTCGACGTCAACGAGGAAGGCGTGCTGGTACGCCGGGCTGGCGACCGCGATGCCCGTGACAGCGGCCAGTGGGGTGCGTCGTTCAAGTACATGTTCGACCCGCTCGATACCGAGTTCGGTGCCTACTTCATGAACTACCACAGCCGTGCGCCGATCTTCAGCGCCACGGGTGCGCCGCAGTCGGTGTACAACGGTGTGGCGGCACTGCCGGCGGCATTCCGCGCGCTGGGGCCGCTGGTGGTCGCGGGCAGCTCGAAATACTTCGTCGAATACCCTGAAGACATCCGTCTCTATGGCCTGAGCTTCTCCACCACCCTGCCTACCGGTACGGCGTGGAGCGGTGAAATCAGCTACCGGCCGAACGCTCCGGTACAACTGAACTCCACCGACATCCTGTTTGCCGGTGTGCGTCCTCTGGGCGGCTCCCTGGCCAACGCCTCGCTGCTCAACGGTGTGCCGGGCCAGGATCTGCACGGCTATCGCCGCAAGGAAATCACCCAGTTCCAGACCACCCTGACGCACTTCTTCGATCAGGTCATGGGCGCCAGCCGTCTGACCCTGGTGGGCGAAGTGGGCGTGACCCACGTCGGCGGCCTGGAAAGCAGCTCCGACGTACGTTATGGCCGCGATCCGGTCTACGGTCCGGGCGAACTGCCGGCCACCGGTGGCGCCAACACTTGCGTGGCGCTCAATACCAGCACCATCAACGGTGCAGGTCCGGGCACACCGACCAACAACCGCAGCCGCAATTGCAACGATGACGGTTTCACCACGGCGACTTCGTGGGGCTATCGCGGTCGGGCGATCTGGGAATACAACGACGTGTTCGCCGGTGTGAACCTCAAGCCGAACGTGGCCTGGTCCCATGACGTCAGCGGTTACTCGCCAGGCCCTGGCGGCAACTTCGAGGAAGGTCGCAAGGCGGTGAGCCTGGGTGTCGATGCCGAGTACCAGAACACCTACACCGCGAGCCTGGCCTACACCAACTTCTTCGACGGCAAGTACACCACTGTTGATGACCGCGACTTCGTTGCACTCAGCTTCGGCGTGAACTTCTAAGCACTGCATTTTCAGGACGAGCGAATTTATGAAAATAACAAAGAGTCTGTTCCACGCCGGTGTTCTGGGCCTGTCGCTGCTGGCGACCGGCGTCATGGCGGCGGTGCCTGCCGCCGAAGCGGACAAACTGGGCAAGAGCCTGACCCCGATGGGCGCCGAGATGGCCGGCAACGCCGATGGCTCGATTCCGGCCTGGAAACCGATGGCGAAAAATGCCGGCACCGTCGACAGCAAGGGTTTCCTGTCCGATCCGTATGCCAGTGAAAAGCCGCTGTTCACCATCACCAAACAGAACGTCGACCAGTACAAGGACAAGCTCTCGCCGGGCCAGTACGCGATGTTCCAGCGCTACCCGGACACCTTCAAGATGCCGGTCTACCCGTCCCATCGCGGCGCAACCGTGCCGGATGACGTGTTTGCCGCGATCAAGAAGAACGCGGTCAATACCACGCTGGTGTCTGGCGGCAACGGTCTGGAAAAATTCGATACCGCTGTGCCTTTCCCGATTCCGAAAAGTGGCCTGGAGGTGATCTGGAACCACATCACCCGTTATCGCGGCGGCAGCGTGACCCGACTGGTAACCCAGGCCACACCGCAACCCAATGGCTCGTTCAGCCTGGTGTACTTCCAGGATCAGTTCGTGTTCCGCGACAAGATGAAGGACTACGATCCGGCGAACCCGGGCAACATCCTGTTTTACTTCAAGCAAAAAGTGACTGCGCCGGCACGTCTGGCCGGTACGGTGCTGCTGGTTCACGAAACCCTCGATCAGGTGAAGGAACCGCGTGCGGCGTGGATCTACAACGCCGGTCAGCGTCGCGTGCGTCGTGCGCCTCAAGTGTCGTATGACGGCCCGGGCACCGCGGCGGATGGTCTGCGTACCTCGGACAACCTCGATATGTACAACGGCGCGCCAGATCGCTACGACTGGAAGCTCGAAGGCAAGAAAGAGATGTACATCGCCTCCGACAGCTACAAGCTCGACGATCCGAAACTCAAGTACGCCGATATCCTCAAGGCGGGTCATATCAATCAGGACCTGACCCGTTACGAGCTGCGTCGCGTGTGGCATGTGGTCGCCACCCTGAAAGAAGGCCAGCGCCACATCTACGCCAAGCGTGACTTCTACATCGATGAAGACACCTGGCAAGCCGCGGTGATCGACCACTACGACGGTCGTAATCAACTCTGGCGTGTGGCGGAAGCCCACTCTCAGGATTACTACAACGTGCAAGTGCCGTGGTACACCCTCGAAACCCTCTACGACCTGCAGTCGGGTCGTTACCTGGCCCTGGGCATGAAGAACGAAGAGAAGTCGGCGTATGACTTCGGCTTCACGGCCACTACCAGTGACTTCACCCCGGCCGCCCTGCGTCAGGATGGTGTCCGCTAAACCGTTGTAAAAACGAGGCCGCATCCTCGTGAAAACGCCCCGACTGGTTCGGGGCGTTTTTTTGTCCCTGCTTTCCCTTTCGGGTTATCGCTGCAGGTAGACTCTCACGATTCGAATTTTTGGATTTTGGCTCGTGCTCAAGCGTTCATTCATCAAAGCGGTGCTCCTTTCTTCGGTTTTTGTGATGACTGGCAGCCATGCCAGCCTGCAACACAAGCCTCGCGTGTTGATCATTGGCGACTCCATCTCCATCGGATATACGCCATATGTCCAGCAGGCACTGGCGGGCCAGGCCGAAGTCGTACATAACGCCGGTAATGCTCAGGACACGGTCAATGGTCTGAAGAATCTTGAGTCCTGGTTGGCTGATGGCAAATGGGATGTGATCAGCTTCAACTTCGGCCTGTGGGATCTGTGCTATCGCCGACCAGGTCCTGTTACCCAAGAGAACCGGGACAAGGTCAATGGCGCAATTGCTGTCCCGCTCAATGCCTATGAGCAAAATCTCCAGTCGATCGCCACGCGGCTCAAGTCCACGGGGGCAAAGGTTATCTTTCAGAACATAACCGTGGTGCCGGCCCAGGAGCCAGGTCGCTACAGTGATGATGTCGGCCGTTATAACCGAGTGGCTGCCGACGTCATGAAGCGTCTGGATATTCCGGTCAATGATCTGCAAGGTGCCAGTGCTGCTCTGCCCGACGTCATGCGGGAGTCGAATACCGATGTGCATTACACCGAGTCGGGATATGCACGGATTGCACAATCCGTCCTCCTGAGTATTCAAGCCCGGCTCTGATCTGCTGATTGAACCAGCCGGCTCGGTGCGGGCTCTTTTTGCAGGGCGATCAACGGTACAAGCGGACTCGACCGGAGCCCGGATGGGGGGCAGTGGCTATCCTTGTGTCGCGGATGCGCCTGTGTGCCATGCGGTTTGATGTCTTGCTTGCAGCCTTTTTGTAGCCATTTGTAGCAGCCACCTTCAATCCGACTTCGTTTGCCGCTAGTCTGCGGACATCTGCAACGCCGCCATCAGCAATTCAAACAAGAGCCGGCCATGACTGATCTGTCCCCACTTCCGGGTTCCGCAAGCGTTGCCGTCGCGGCACTGGACGGACGTTTCTTCCGTCCACCGTTGCCCGAGGGCTACGTGCTGCGACCGCGTCTGTGTGAGCGCCTGAGTGCCGGGCTTGGTGGACGCCTGCTGCTGGTCAGCGCGCCGGCCGGGTTTGGCAAGAGTTCGCTGGCGGTGGAGTTCTGTCAGAGCCTGCCGGCGCACTGGCAAAGCCTGTGGCTGGGGCTCAGCGCCCGGGACAGCGATCCGGGGCGGTTCCTCGAGCGCTTGCTCGAAGGGTTGCAGGATTACTTCCCGCAACTGGGCAGCCGCGCGCTCGGGCTGTTGAAGATGCGTCAGCGGCATCAGCCGTTCGCGTTCGAAGAGTGGCTCGACGGCCTGCTCGACGAACTGGCGCTGCAGCTTGATCCGAAGGCGCCGCTGCTGCTGGTACTCGACGACTACCATCTCGCTCAGGGACCGGTGCTTGACCGTTGCCTGCAATTTTTCCTCAATCATTTGCCCGATGGCCTGGTGGTCATGGTCACCAGCCGCCAGCGTCCTGACTGGCATCTGGCGCGTCTGCGGCTGTCGCGCCAACTGCTGGAACTGAATGAACAGGACCTGCGGCTGACCTACGATGAGGCCTTGACCCTGCTCGACCGCCATAGCAGTTCACTGCGCGGCGAGGCGCTGGAAAGCCTGATCCAGCGGAGTGAAGGCTGGGTCGCCGGGTTGCGCTTCTGGCTGCTGGCGGTTGCCGAGGCCGGCAGCGATGCTTTGTTGCCGCAAGCGCTGAACGGCGGGGAAGGGCTGATTCGCGACTATCTGCTGGAAGAGGTCATCGATTGTCTGCCCGCCGAGGTTCAGGCATTCCTTTATGAAACCGCGCCGCAGGAACGCTTTTGCAGCGAACTGTGCGACGCCGTGCGCGAAGCCCATGACAGCGCCGAGATTCTGCGTTTTCTGCTGGCGCATCAGGTGTTCCTGGTGCCGCTGGACGAACACGGGCACTGGTATCGCTACCACCATTTGTTCTCCGATCTGCTGCGCAGCCGACCCATGACCCAGGCCATGGTGCCGGCTGCGACGCTGCATCTGCGCGCCTGTCGCTGGTTCAACGCCCAGGGGCTGCTCGACGAAGCGGTGGAGCAGGCGTTGCGCGCCGGCCACCTCGATGTGGCAGCGAATCTGGTGCAGAACCTGTCCGAGGAACAGCTGCTGGCCGAGCAGAACGTCGGCATGCTGCTGCGCTGGAAAATGGACTTGCCCGACAGCCTGCTGATCAGCACGCCACGGCTGATTGTGCTGTACAGCTGGGCACTGGGGCTGGCCTGCCAGCTCGACGCGGCCGAAGAGTTGTCCAGTCATTTGAGCCGTTTCTTGCCGGCGCCCTCGGCAACCGCGCAGAAATCGATGCTGGCGCAATGGCTGGCGCTGAGCGGGATCATCGCCCGGGGTCGCGGCCATCGTGAACTGACGCTGAGGTATTGCACCGAAGCACTGGAGAGCCTGCCGGCCAAGCGTTACGGCCAGCGGCTGATGTGTCTGTCGACCCTGTCCAATCTGGCGATCGCCGACGGCGATCTGTGGCGCGCACGGGGCTTGAACCGCGAGTCGCTGGAGCTGGCGCAACGGGTCGGCAATCCTCTGTTCGAGGCGCTGGCCCACTACGACCGCGCCCGGGTATTGCAGGCGCGGGGCGAGATCGTGCGGGCGCTGGATGAAGTTCATCAGGGTCTGGAGCGGCTGCGGGGGCTGTCGCCGCAACGCTTGTATGCGGTGCGTGCGCGTCTGACGCTGTATGAAGGTTTTCTGTTGGCGATGCGCCTGCAACCGCAGGCGGCACGTTCACGATTGCAGGCCGGCCTGAGCGAGGCGCGAGCCTGCCGCGACATCAGCGTGCTGATCGGTCATTGCGTGATTGCCCGGCTGGATGGCAACAGCGGTGAGTTCGCCAAGGCCTTCGCCGAACTGGCCGAAGCCGAGCGCTTGATGCATATCTGGGATGTGCCGCCGATCTACTACCTGGCGATGATTACCCTGGTCAAATGCGAACTGTGGCTGACTCAGGGGCGCACCGACCTGGCCGAGGCCTGGCTGGCACGACTGGGGCAGACCTATACCGGTGAACGCGCGGCGGCACCGCCGGAGTTTCACCCGCAATTGCCGCTGCATGTCGAATTGCAGCAGGCGTTGCTCGACGTGATCCAGGGGCAGCCGATGCTCGCCGAAGGGCGGTTGAATGTGTTGCATGAAAACGGACAGCAGACCGGTCGCCACTTGCTCAGCGTTATGGCGCTGACGCAAAAAGTGGCTTTGCTGCTGGCCGGTGGGCGTGATTCGGAAGCACGAAAGGCGCTGAGTGAGGCATTGGAAACTGCAGCCGGTGGTGTGTTGCAGCCGTTCGACAGTCTGGTGAAGGAACACGCTGACTGGTTGCGTGGCCAACTGCTGACTTCGCCATTGTCGGCGGGACAACGATTACTTGAGCAGTTGGTGCATGCGCCGATTCGTCCAGTGATCGAGTCCGGTGCCACTGAACAACTCAGCAGTCGAGAAATGGCAGTGCTGCGACTGATTGCCGATGGCTGTTCGAATCAGGAGATCAGCAATCAGCTGTTCATCTCCTTGCATACTGTGAAAACCCACGCCAGCCATATCAACAGCAAGCTGGCCGTGGAGCGGCGAACTCAGGCCGTAGCTCGTGCGAAAGAATTGGGTCTGTTGTCCTGAGTGATAAATAAATGAACAAAAAAACACCCCGCCTTGGCGGGGTGTTTTCATTTGCTTATTGCATTGCGCTCAAGGAACGGCAGATCAGACCAGGACATCGTTCGCACTGAGCGTGTTGACGCCCACGAGTTCAATCTGGAAATCAGCCCCGTTGGGACCCGTCACGTTGGTCGTAAGGAAATGATCGACGAAACGAAGTTGACCGGCACCAGTGAACTCACTTGAGCCGATGAAGGTGAGATGCTGGACGCCGAGGGCAATCGGATCGATATCGAAATTTGAGAGGTCGATCTTGTCACCTTCCAGCGCGTTGAAATCGGTAATGACGTTATGTGAGCTACTGGTGTCCTGGCCGAGCGAATTGATGAAGGAAAAGCTGTCAGCCCCCGTACCACCGCTCATCGTGGTATTTCCCCTGCCGCCGACCAGGGTGTCGTCACCTTCTGCGCCGAACAGTGTGTCGTTACCGGTACCGCCGTCCAGAATATTGTTGCCCGCGTTGCCCGTCAGGACGTTGTCCAGAGCGTTGCCGGTCAGGTTGATGTGGGTGCTGTCGAGCAGGATGCCGTCTTCGACGTTGGCCGACAGGGTGTAACTGACCTTGGTCCTGATCAGGTCATGGCCTTCACCTTGCAGTTCGACAACCACATCGTTGACGTTCTCCACGCCATAGATGTCGTCACCGGCGCCACCGATCATGGTATCGGCGCCCTGACCACCGAGCAGGGTATTGTTGCCGGCGTTACCGGTCAGGACGTTGTCCAGCGAGTTGCCGGTCAGGGTCAGGTCGGCACTGTCGAGCATCGTGCCGTCTTCGACGTTGGCCGACAGGGTGTAGCTGACTTTGGTCCTGATCAGGTCACGGCCTTCACCTTCCAGTTCGACGACGACATCGTTGACGTTCTCCACACCATAGATGTCGTTGCCGGCGCCACCGATCATGGTATCGGCGCCCAGACCGCCGAGCAGGGTGTTGTTGCCCGCATTGCCCGTCAGGACGTTGTCCAGCGAGTTGCCGGTCAATGTCAGGTCGGCGTTACCGAGCAGGTTTGCGTCCTCGAGGTTGTTGGACAAGACATAGCTGATGCTGGTCCTGACCAGATCATGGCCTTCGTTGGCTTGTTCGATGACGACATCGTTGATGTTGTCCACCTCGTAGATGTCGTTGCCGGCGCCACCGATCAGGGTGTCGGCACCAGCCCCACCGATCAGGGTATTGTTGCCGGCGTTACCGGTCAGGACGTTGTCCAGCGAGTTGCCGGTCAGGGTCAGGTCGGCGCTGTCGAGCATGGTGCCGTCTTCGACGTTGGCCGACAGGGTGTAGCTGACCTTGGTTCTGATCAGGTCGTGGCCTTCACCTTCCAGTTCGACGACGACATCGTTGACGTTCTCCACGCCGTAGATGTCGTTGCCGGCACCACCGATCATGGTGTCGGCGCCCTGCCCGCCGAGCAGGGTGTTGTTGCCCGCGTTACCGGTCAGGACGTTGTCCAGCGAGTTGCCGGTCAGGGTCAGGTCGGCACTGTCGAGCATGGTGCCGTCTTCGACGTTGGCCGACAGGGTATAGCTGACTTTGGTTCTGATCAGGTCTCGACCTTCACCTTCCAGTTCGATGACCACATCGTTGACGTTCTCCACGCCGTAGATGTCGTCGCCGGCGCCGCCGATCATGGTATCGGCGCCCAGACCGCCGAGCAGGCTGTTGTTGCCGGCGTTGCCAGTCAGGACGTTATCCAGCGAGTTGCCGGTCAGGTCGATATGGGTGTTGCCCAGCAGTGTGCCGTCCTCAACGTTGCTGGAGAGGACATAGCTGACCTGGGTTTTCACCAGATCGTGACCTTCGCCAGCCTGTTCGACGACGACGTCACCGATGTTATCCACAATGTAGATATCGTCACCCGCACCACCCATCATGGAGTCGGCACCGGCTGCTCCGTCCAGAATGTTGTTGCCCGCATTGCCCGTCAGGACGTTGTCCAGAGCGTTGCCGGTCAGGTTGATGTGGGTGCTGTCGAGCAGGATGCCGTCTTCGACGTTGGCCGACAGGGTGTAACTGACCCGTGTCCTGATCAGGTCGCGGCCTTCGCCTTCCAGTTCGATGACCACATCGTTGACGTTCTCCACGCCGTAGATGTCGTTGCCGGCACCACCGATCATGGTGTCGGCACCCAGGCCGCCGAGCAGGCTGTTGTTTCCGGCGTTGCCGATCAGGACGTTGTCCAGCGAGTTGCCGGTCAGGGTCAGGTCGGCGCTGTCGAGCATGGTGCCGTCTTCGACGTTGGCC
>NZ_JAOEJT010000003.1:0-664581 GCF_025447575.1 Pseudomonas sp. B2M1-30
TGTCGAAAACCGTATAACTCGTTGAATTTCAAGGAGTTTTCCGTTTCGACTGCGCCGGAAGTGGGGCGAATTATAGACCTCCTGAATCTGCCGTCAACACCTATTTTCACATTTCTGTCATATCGGTCAAAAAAGCCCGAAAAAGCGAAAGCCGGCCTTATAAGGCCGGCTTTCGATACATCCCTTCTATTTACAAGCTAGGGAACGCGAACTGCGAAGCTTCATGGCTCGCACGTTGCGGCCAGCGCTGGGTGATCGCCTTGCGCCGGGTGTAGAAGCGCACGCCATCCGGGCCGTAGGCATGCAGGTCGCCGAACAGCGAACGCTTCCAGCCACCGAAGCTGTGATAAGCCACCGGCACCGGCAATGGCACGTTGACGCCAACCATGCCCACCTCGATCTCGTCGCAGAACAACCGCGCCGCCTCACCATCACGGGTGAAGATGCAGGTGCCGTTGCCGTACTCGTGATCGTTGATCAGTTGCATCGCCTCTTCCAGGCTGTTGACCCGAACAACGCACAGCACCGGCCCGAAGATCTCTTCTTTATAGATGCGCATCTCTGGCGTGACGTTGTCGAACAGGCAACCACCGAGGAAGAAGCCGTCTTCGTGACCGGCAACGGTCAGGCCACGACCATCGACCACCAGCTTCGCGCCCGCCGCTACGCCATCTTCGACATAACCGCTGACCTTGTCTCGCGCCTGACCGGTGACCAATGGCCCCATGTCCAGACCGCAAGAAGTACCGGCACCGATTTTCAGCGCCTTGATCTGTGGCACCAGTTTGGCCACCAGTGCATCGGCGACTTGATCGCCGACACATACGGCGACAGAAATCGCCATGCAGCGCTCGCCGCACGAACCGTAGGCCGCGCCCATCAGTGCGCTGACGGCATTGTCCAGATCCGCGTCCGGCATCAATACCGCGTGGTTCTTTGCCCCGCCCAGTGCCTGGACGCGCTTGCCGCGCTTGGTGCCTTCGGCATAGATGTATTCGGCAATCGGCGTCGAGCCCACGAAGCTCAGCGCTTTGACTTCCGGCGCTTCGATCAGCGCATCCACCGCTGTCTTGTCACCGTGCACCACGCTCAGCACACCTTTCGGCAAGCCGGCTTCCAGCAGCAGTTGGGCGATCAGCAGCGTCGAGCTAGGGTCGCGCTCCGATGGTTTGAGAATGAAGCAGTTGCCGCAGACGATCGCCAACGGATACATCCACAGCGGCACCATGGCCGGGAAGTTGAACGGCGTGATACCGGCGACCACGCCCAGCGGCTGGAAATCCGACCAGGCATCGATGTTCGGGCCGACGTTGCGGCTGTACTCGCCCTTGAGGATTTCCGGAGCGGCGCAAGCGAACTCGACGTTCTCGATACCACGCTTCAGTTCACCGGCGGCGTCTTCCAGGGTTTTGCCGTGTTCTTCGCTGATCAATTGCGCGATGCGCGCCTCGTTCTGCTCCAGCAGTTGCTTGAAGCGGAACATCACCTGGGCACGCTTGGCCGGTGGTGTGTTGCGCCATGCCGGGAAGGCAGCCTTGGCAGCATCGATGGCGCTCTGGATGGTTTCGCGGCTGGCCAATGGCAGCTTGTGGATCGCCTGGCCGGTGGACGGGTTGAACACATCGACCGCGCGACCGTTCTCGGTCACCAGTTCGCCATTGATCAAATGCGGGATAACGCTCATCGGGGAACTCCTGAATTCTTGTGCGCAGACGCCCGCAAGGGACGTCTGCTATTTGCGTATCTATATAGAAGGGAAAATCAGTCGAGCTTGTTCAGCACTTCGCCGACCGCGTCGAACAGACGATCGAGGTCCTGCGGCTTGCTGTTGAAGGTTGGGCCGAACTGCAGGGTGTCGCCGCCGAAACGCACGTAGAACCCGGCTTTCCACAGGGCCATGCCGGCTTCGAACGGACGCACGATGGCGTCGCCGTCACGGCCGGCGATCTGGATCGCACCGGCCAGGCCGTAGTTGCGAATGTCGATGACATTCTTCGAACCTTTCAGGCCGTGCAGCGCGTTTTCGAAATGCGGTGCAACTTCGGCGACGCTCTGTACCAGGTTTTCCTTTTGCAGCAGATCGAGTGCAGCCAGGCCAGCGGCGCAGGCCACCGGGTGCGCCGAGTAGGTGTAACCGTGCGGGAATTCCACGGCGTACTCCGGAGTCGGCTGGTTCATGAAGGTCTGGTAGATCTCGGAACTGGCAATCACTGCGCCCATCGGGATCGCGCCGTTGGTGACTTGCTTGGCGATGCACATCAGGTCCGGGGTCACGTCGAACGTGGTGGCGCCGAACATGGTGCCGGTACGGCCGAAACCGGTGATCACTTCGTCGAACACCAGCAGGATGTTGTGCTGGTCGCAAATTTCGCGCAGACGCTTGAGGTAACCCTGCGGCGGAACCAGTACGCCAGCGGAACCGGCCAGCGGCTCAACGAAGACAGCAGCGATGTTCGAAGCGTCGTGCAGTTCGATCAGCTTCAGCAGCTCGTCGGCCAGGGCAATGCCGCCCTGCTCCGGCATGCCACGGGAGAATGCATTGCTCGCCAGCAGGGTGTGCGGCAGATGATCGACATCCATCATGGCCTGACCGAACAGCTTGCGGTTGCCGTTGACGCCACCGAGGCTGGTGCCGGCAATGTTCACACCGTGATAGCCACGGGCGCGACCGATCATTTTGGTCTTGGTCGACTGGCCTTTCAGGCGCCAGTAGGCACGCACCATTTTCACCGCCGTGTCGGCACATTCGGAGCCGGAGTCGGTGAAGAACACGTGATTCAGGTTGCCCGGGGTCAGCTCAGTGATTTTCTCCGCCAGCTGGAAAGACAGCGGGTGGCCGTACTGGAAGCCTGGCGAGTAATCGAGGGTGCCCAGTTGTTTGGCGACCGCTTCCTGGATTTCCTTGCGGGTGTGACCGGCGCCGCAGGTCCACAGACCGGACAGCGAGTCGTACACCTTGCGGCCCTTGTCGTCGATCAGCCAGCTGCCTTCGGCACCGACGATCAGACGCGGATCGCGCTGAAAGTTGCGGTTGGCGGTGTACGGCATCCAGTGCGCGTCCAGCTTCAGTTGGCTGGCCAGTGGCGACGACGCGTTTTCAGGCATGTTCATCGGGAAAAACCTCGCAGGGCATAAGCAGCAGGGAGATAGAAAGCGTTGTTGCAGCTAAATTGCCACGGCGATAAAGTCGGTGAAATTCAACTCTTCTAACCTTCAGTTAGCCCATTACTAAACTATTGGATATTCCCGAATGAGCACCCGCCGCCCCGATCCGCTGGCCCAGGTCAGCGACTTTGATATTCGCCTGCTGAGGATTTTTCGTAGCGTGGTGGAATGCGGCGGCTTCTCGGCAGCGGAAACCGTGCTCGGCATCGGGCGCTCGGCGATCAGCCAGCAAATGAGCGACCTGGAACAACGTCTCGGCCTGCGCCTGTGTCAGCGCGGACGCGCCGGTTTTTCCCTGACCGAAGAAGGTCGCGAGGTCTATCAATCGGCGTTGCAGCTGTTGAGTGCCCTGGAAAGTTTCCGCACCGAGGTCAACGGTCTGCACCAGCACTTGCGGGGCGAGTTGATCATTGGCCTGACCGATAATCTGGTCACCCTGCCCCACATGCGCATCACCCACGCTCTCGCCCAGTTGAAGGAGCGCGGGCCGGATGTGCAGATCCAGATCCGCATGATCGCGCCCAACGAAGTCGAACAAGGCGTACTCGACGGACGTCTGCATGTCGGTGTGGTGCCGCAGGCCAGTGCCTTGTCCGGGCTGGAGTACCAGCCGTTGTACAGCGAGCGCTCGTTGCTCTACTGCGCGGTCGGCCATCCGCTTTTTTACGTCGATGACAAACAACTGGACGACAAACGTCTCAACAGTCAGGACGCCATCGCCCCGACCTTCCGCTTGCCGGCGGAAATCCAGGCGCACTATCAGGCGCTCAATTGCACCGCCAGCGCCTCCGACCGCGAGGGCATGGCCTTTCTCATCCTCACCGGGCGCTATATCGGTTATCTGCCGGATCACTACGCCAGCCTTTGGGTGCAGCAGGGACGCCTGCGTGCGCTGAAATCGACAACACGGTTCTACGACCTGAGTCTCGCCTCGGTCACCCGCAAGGGCCGACGTCCGCATCTGGTGCTGGAGAGTTTTCTCGAAAGTCTGGCAGCCACTCGCTGAACAAGATCGAACAGGCACAACGATTTTGTCGTGTCAGGACTTGTCGGATGCTGGCAGGTGCGCTATCAACGCAAATGGTTGCACCCACCGACAAACCCGGAAACGCCCATGACCTTTGAAGTCCCTGCCCATGGCGGCAAACCCGCCAGCCGCATTCGTCAGAAAAACGAAGAGACCATCATCAAAGCCGCCGAAGACGAGTTCGCCCGTCACGGGTATCAAGGCACCAGCATGAACACCATCGCCGTGAAGGCCGGGTTGCCCAAGGCGAACCTGCATTACTACTTCACCAACAAACTCGGTTTGTATGTGGCGGTGCTGAGCAACATCCTTGAGTTGTGGGACAGCACCTTCAACACCCTCACCGCCGAAGACGATCCGGCCGAAGCGCTGACCCGTTATATCCGCGCGAAAATGGAGTTCTCCCGACGCCAGCCGCAGGCCTCGCGAATCTTTGCGATGGAAGTGATCAGCGGCGGTGAATGCCTCAGCGAATATTTCAATCAGGATTATCGCGCCTGGTTCCAGAGCCGGGCGGCGGTGTTCCAGGCATGGATCGACGCTGGCAAGATGGATCCGGTGGACCCGGTACACCTGATTTTCCTGCTGTGGGGCAGCACTCAGCACTACGCCGATTTCGCCACGCAGATCTGCCGTGTCACCGGGCGCAGCAAGTTGACCAAGCAAGACATGGAAGATGCCGGCAACAACCTGATCCGCATCATTCTCAAAGGCTGCGGCCTCACTTCTTCTCTATAAGACGTCTATGCCATTCACCCTCAGCGGCTTTTGCGAATACCGCGAAGAGATTCGCAAAAGCCGCTTCATCACCTTCGCCGCCCCGATCGGCAGCCCCGCCGAAGCGCAGGCGTTCATCGAACAGCACAGCGACTTGAACGCCTCGCACAATTGCTGGGCGTGGAAACTCGGCGACCAATACCGCAGCAACGACGACGGCGAACCCGGCGGCACCGCCGGCCGGCCGATCCTGGCCGCGATCGAGGCGCAGGACTGCGATCAGGTCGCGGTGCTGGTGATCCGCTGGTACGGCGGCATTCAACTGGGCACCGGCGGACTGGCCCGGGCCTATGGCGGCGGCGCGAACAAGTGCCTGCAAGCGGCGGCCAAAGTCGAGTTGATCAGCCGCGTACCGTTGCACTGCTCCTGCGGTTTCGCCGAATTGGCACTGGTGAAATTGCGCGTGGCGGACCTCGGTGGCCTGGTGGTGGAGGAACACTTCACGGCCAATGGCGTCGACTTGCGACTGGCGCTGGGTGAAGCGCAGATCGCGCTGCTGCAGAGTCAACTGGCGGATCTGAGTCGAGGGCGGATTTTGCTCCAGCGCTAGACGATGGCTTATTCCATCGAGTTGCCCACATCTGCTGTGTACCCAACTGTGGATAACCTGAGCACATACCGCTGTAACCCTTCTGTAATGCGGCTTTGCGGCATTTGCTCACTTTTCGTTCAATTCCGTCGACGAACTGTAAATTTCAATTAGAAACAACCAGTTAGCTTCGTTTATCACCATTAGAAGAAAGCACCGCAGTGCTTATGCCCGGTCTCGCCGCTTGCGCACAAATACTGTGGAGCAACCTGTGGATAACCCGTTCATGGCTGGCGCAGTCGCAGGTTCCGCATAGCCCCTGAGCTTTTGCCTATTTTTTAACCAGCCCGCAGCGACTACAAACTGAAACGGATGCAACCCAAGGCTGGGCTAAGGTGTAACGAAACGTTAGTGCCGCCTCGCAGTCAGTAGCTCATCCGCCCCCTGCGCAAAAAGGCCCGCCATGCTCTCGATCCTCAAGCAAGAAACCTTTCTGCTGCTGGCCCTGATCGCCGCCATCGTCGCTTATCCACTGGAACACTGGTTGCTGCACAGCGGCCAGGTCGTCGCGCTGGTCGCCGGTCTGGTGCTGATCGCATTCATTGTCGCCGCCTCGATGCGCGTCGCCCATCAGGCCGAACTGCTCGCGGAAAAGGTCGGCGACCCCTACGGCACGATGATCCTGACGCTGGCCGCGGTGCTGGTGGAAGTGGTGATTCTGGCCATCATGATGAGCAACGAAGCCTCGGCGACCCTGGTGCGCGACACGATTTACTCGGCGGTGATGCTCGACATCAACGGCATCCTCGGTCTCGCCGCGTTGATGGGCGGAATCAAGCATGGCGAACAGTCCTACAACGACGATTCGGCGCGCAGTTACAGCGTGATGATTCTTACCGCCATGGGCGTATCGATGGTGGTCCCGGAGTTCATTCCCGAGGCCAACTGGAAGCTCTACTCGGCCTTCACCATTGGCGCGATGGTGGTGCTTTACGCCTTGTTCCTGCGGATGCAGGTCGGCCCGCACAGTTACTTTTTCAGCTACAGCTATCCGGACAAACGCCGCCGGAAAGAACCGGTGGAACAGGAGCCGAAACCACTCAGCCTGGGCCTGTCGATCAGCATTCTGGTGTTCGGAGTGGTGGTGATCGGCGCATTGGCCGAGGTGATGTCCAAGACCCTCGATCTGGGCCTGGAAGGCAGCGGCGCACCGCCGGTGATCACGGCGATCCTGGTGGCCGCGATCTCGGCCGCGCCGGAAATTCTGACCGCACTGCGCGCAGCGCTGGCCAACCGCATGCAGTCGGTGGTCAACATCGCCATGGGCGCATCGTTGTCGACGGTGATCCTCACGGTGCCGGTGATGGAAGCGATGGCGCTCTACACCGGCCAGCCGTTCCAGATGGCGATGACGCCCGTGCAGACGGTGATGATTTTCCTGACGCTGATCGTCAGCGCGATCAACCTCAACGACGGGGAAACCAATGCCATCGAAGGCATGACACATTTCGTGCTGTTTGCGACATTCATCATGTTGTCGCTGTTGGGCCTTTGAAAGCAGCATAAACTCCAAAAATGTGGGAGCAAGCCCGCTCCCACAATTTTTATCGGCGGGGAATCAGGAACCGGCGATCAACTGCCGCGCCGCCTGGCTGTGATCGGCAATCAGGCCTTTGAGATCGAGCCCTTCGACCTGACCGTCGACCACTCGCCACTGGCCGCCGACCATCACCCGATCCGCCCGATCCGCGCCGCACAGCAGCAGCGCCGAGAGCGGATCGTGGCTGCCGGAGAAGCGCAGTTCATCCAGTTTGAACAAGGCCAGGTCGGCCTGTTTGCCCACCGCCAGCTCACCGATGTCGGTACGCCCCAGCAGGCTCGCCGAGCCTTTGGTCGCCCAGCCCAGCACGCGCTCCGGCGTGATCTTCTCGGCGCCGTAACGCAGGCGCTGGATGTACAGGGCCTGACGAGCTTCGAGGATCATGTTCGAGGCATCGTTGGACGCCGAACCGTCCACACCCAGGCCAAACAATGCGCCAGCCTCCGTCAGCTCGATGCTTGGGCAGATACCGGACGCCAGGCGCATGTTCGAGCTCGGGCAATGGCAGATGCCGGTGCCGGCCGCGCCGAGGCGGGCGATTTCATCCGGGTTGAAGTGGATGCCGTGGGCCAGCCAGGTGCGCGGGCCGAGCCAGCCGACGCTGTCCAGATAATCCACGGTACGCAGGCCGAAGCGTTGCAGGCAGAAATCTTCCTCGTCGAGGGTTTCGGCAAGGTGGGTGTGCAGGCGCACATCGAGTTTGTTGGCGAGTTCGGCGCTGGCGGACATGATTTCCGGAGTCACCGAGAACGGCGAGCATGGCGCCAGGGCGATCTGGATTTGCGCGCCGTCACCGCGCTCGTGGTACTCGTGAATCAGGCGCTGACTGTCGTCGAGAATCACCTGGCCTTCCTGCACGGTCTGCTGCGGTGGCAGACCGCCGTCCTTTTCGCCGAGGCTCATCGAACCACGGGTGAGCATGGCGCGCATGCCCAGTTCACGCACGGTTTCGACTTGTACGTCGATGGCGTTTTCCAGACCGTCCGGGAACAGGTAATGGTGATCGGCTGCGGTGGTGCAACCCGACAGCAGCAGCTCGGCCAGTGCGACTTTGCTGGCGAGGGCCAGTTTTTCCGGGGTCAGGCGCGCCCACACCGGGTACAGGGTTTTCAGCCACGGGAACAACGGCTGATTGACCACCGGCGCCCAGGCGCGGGTGAGGGTCTGATAGAAATGATGATGGGTGTTGATCAGGCCCGGCAGGACCACATGTTCACGGGCGTCGAACACTTCGCTGCACGGCGCGGACGGTTGCTGGCCGGCGCCAAGCACTTCGCTGATCACACCGTCTTGCAGCACCAGGCCACCACGGGCATCGAGACCGTTGGCGGTGAAAATGGCGAGGGGATTTTTTAACCAGATACGGGTCGCAGGCATTGTGGCCGGCTCCTCTGAAAGTTGGGTTCAGGGTTGCCAGCTCAGTGTTGCCCTGTCTGCTGATCCAGGGTCGTCGCGAGGACGAGGTGCGGAGTTTCAAACAATTTGTTGCGGCGGGCAAGCCCAACCCGACAGGACAGCACCGGTCCTCTGTGAGAGCGAGCAAGCCCGCGCCCACAGAGGCACGATTTTCACTGTTTACCAGGGAATCGTTTCGCCCTTGTAGTTGATGAAGTAGTGCCCGCCCTTGCCGGTAAACGCATTGACCTGATCGACCAGGCCGCGAGTACTGGTTTCCACGTCGATGTCGGCACCGTCACCGCCCATGTCGGTTTTCACCCAGCCCGGATGCAGCGACAGCACGGTCAGTTTCTGCTCGCCCAATTGCGTGACGAAGCTGTTGGTCATCGAGTTCAGCGCCGCCTTGCTGGCCTTGTACAACGCCAGTTCCGGCGCGTCGGCCACGGTCACGCTGCCCAGCCCCGAACTCATGAACGCCAGCACACCGCTGCCGTCGCGAATCTGCCCGACAAAGCGCTGGGCCAGGTTGATCGGTGCCACGGCGTTGGTGAAAAACAACTGGCCGACTTCCGCCAGCGTCGCGCCACCCGGCGTCTGCACTTCAGGTCCCTTGACCCCGGCATTGACGAACAGCAGGTCGAACATTTCACCCTTGAGCTGCTGGCTCAGGGCGATGACCGCTTGCTGGTCGTCCATGTCGAGCTTCTCGATGCGCACCGGCCCCAGCGCTTGCAGGGCCTGGGCGCTCTGCGGGTTGCGCACGGTGGCGGTGACTTGCCAGCCGTCGGCCAGCAGCGTCTTCACCAGCCCGAGGCCCAGGCCACGGGAGGCGCCGATGATCAGTGCGTTTTTTGCCTTGGACATGTGGGTTTCCTTGATTGAAGGGGATCACGGATTCAATGGACAGCGTTGACCGAGCCGTTGCTGCAACTCGTGGCGCAAGGCACCGAGTTCGCTCATGCGGGTTTCGATCAGTTGCAATTTGTCGCGCAGCAATTGGCTTACGGCATTGTCGGGATCGGGCGCATTCCATAACGCTGCGACGCTGTTGCCGATCTCGCCAAGAGTAAAGCCCAGTCGCTGCGCAGTCTTGATGTAGAGCACCAGTTGCACCATTTCCGGTGGGTAGTCGCGATAACCGTTGGCACTGCGCTGCGCCGCGATCAGCCCGCGCTGCTCGTAAAAGCGCAGGGTGTCACGGCTGACGGCGCTGGCCTGGGCTAACTCACCGATGCGCATGGCGGATGTCTCGAATGGGCTATTGACCCTGGAGCATACTCCAGGCTTTACCGTGGATGCTCCCTGAATTTCTGGAGCATGGATGATGTGGACTTCGACGCAGTATCGACAACTGGTGCGCGGCAGTGCCTGGTATGACCTGATTGTCACGGCCGCATTTGCCACACCGTGGACCTTTGCCGCACTGCATGGGGTTTTGACCACGCTCAGCCGGACGCTGGAGTTGCCCGGTGAACTGCCGGTCTTCGAGCCTGTGCATATGTTGATGGCGAATCTGCTGGGATCGGTGGTGTGCGTGTGGGCGGTGCTGCGGATTCGCGATCCGCAAATCATTTATGGGCGCTATGACGCGGTGGCGCGGTTCTTGTTCGCGGCCTGGCAGGCTTATGCGCTGCTGCATGGCGCCAGCTCGTTGCTGGTGGGTTTCCTGTTTTTTGAATTGGCGTGGGGGGTTGCTCAGGTGTTGCCGGTGCGGGCCTCTTCGCGGGCAAACCCTCTCCCACAGGGAGTTCGCGTGAGCCCGGACTGATGTTCACCGCCTCGGCACCCGCCCGTCACTTGCCCCGACGGATCGACTGGTCAGGTTTTGCCAATTGTTTCGACGCGCACCTGTAGAATGGCGGCGATCTGCACCTGATGAGAAAAGAATATGTACGACTGGCTGAACGCCTTGCCCAAGGCCGAACTGCACCTGCACCTCGAAGGCTCGCTGGAGCCCGAGTTGCTGTTCACTCTGGCCGAACGCAACAAGATCGCCCTGCCGTGGAGCGACGTCGAAACCCTGCGCAAGGCCTATGCCTTCAACAATCTGCAGGAATTCCTCGACCTGTATTACCAGGGCGCTGATGTGCTGCGCACCTCCCAGGATTTCTACGACCTGACCTGGGCGTACCTGCTGCGCTGCAAAGAACAGAACGTGATCCACACCGAACCGTTCTTCGATCCGCAGACCCACACCGATCGCGGCATTCCCTTCGAAGTGGTGCTCAACGGCATCGCCGCCGCGCTGAAGGATGGCGAGCAGCAACTGGGTATCACCAGCGGCTTGATCCTGAGCTTCCTGCGTCACCTGAGCGAAGAAGAAGCACAGAAAACCCTCGACCAGGCGCTGCCGTTCCGTGATGCGTTCGTCGCCGTGGGTCTGGACAGCTCCGAGATGGGTCACCCGCCGAGCAAGTTCCAGCGTGTGTTCGATCGCGCCCGCGCCGAAGGTTTCCTGACCGTCGCCCACGCCGGCGAGGAAGGCCCGCCGGAGTACATCTGGGAAGCCATCGACCTGCTGAAAATCCAGCGCATCGACCATGGCGTGCGCGCCATCGAAGACGAGCGCCTGATGCAGCGGATCATCGACGAGCAGATCCCGCTGACCGTGTGCCCGCTGTCGAACACCAAGCTCTGCGTGTTCGATCACATGTCGCAGCACAACATCCTCGACATGCTCGAGCGCGGCGTGAAGGTCACGGTGAACTCCGATGACCCGGCGTATTTCGGCGGCTACGTCACCGAAAACTTCCACGCCCTGCACACCCACCTGGGCATGACCCAGGATCAGGCCAAGCGCCTGGCGCAGAACAGCCTGGATGCCCGGTTGGTGAAACCGTGATCCCGTGTGGGGGTGGGCTTGCCCACTCCCACAGGTTCCAGTTCAACCGCTGACCTCAGTCAACTCCTCCAGTGTCTTCCCTCGCGTTTCCATCCCGAACAGCCACACCACCCCCGCCGCAATCGCAAAACACAACGCGCCCAACGCAAACACCCCGCCCTGCCCGGTGACCGGAAACACCAGCCCGGTGACCAGTGGCCCGAGCAGCGAACCGACACGGCCGATCGCCGAGGCGAAGCCCGAGCCCGTGGCCCGCGCGGATGTCGGGTACAACTCCGGCGTGTAGGTGTAGAGCACCGCCCACATGCCGAACAGGAAAAACTGCATCAGCAGGCCTGAGCCGATCAGCAGCGCCACATTGCCACCGAACACCGCGCTCTGACCGTAGAGAAACGCCATCACCCCGCCGCCGAGCAAGGTGACGATGCACACCGGCTTGCGCCCCCAGCGCTCCACCAGCCACGCCGCCATGAGAAATCCGGGAATTCCGCCGAGGGAAATCAGCACGGTGTAGTAGACCGACTGAGTCACGGCGAACCCCGATTGTTGCAACAGTGCGCTGAGCCAGGAGGTCAGGCCATAGAAGCCCAGCAAGGCGAAGAACCACAGGCTCCAGATCATCGTCGTGCGCTGGCGATACAGCGGTGACCAGATCTGCCTGAGCGCCGAAAAGAAATTGCCCGGTGGCGTCACGGTTCTCGGCAACCGCACCGGCTCCGGCAATGACGCGCCACCGAGGGATGAGCGCACCCGATCTTCTATTGCATTCAACACTTTGTCCGCTGCCGCGTGACGTCCGGCCTGTTCCAGCCAGCGCGGCGACTCGGGAATGAAAAAGCGGATCGCCAGGACAAACACTGCCGGCACCGCCAACACCAGAAAGATGTCGCGCCAGCCAATCACCGGCAGGAGAAAATACGACAACACCCCGGCAGCGACGAAGCCCAGCGGCCAGAAACCGTCCATCAAGGCAATGTAGCGCCCGCGACGACTGGCCGGGATCAGCTCGGACAGCATCGATTGGGCAATCGGAAACTCCATGCCCATGCCGATCCCCAGCAGGATGCGGAACAGGGTCAGCGTCTCGACGGTTTGCGCCGTGGAGCACAAGTAGCTGGCCACGCCCCACAACACGATGCTCCACTGGAACACCGGTTTGCGCCCGAAGCGATCGGCGAGCATGCCCGACAGCGACGCGCCCAGGACCATGCCGAAAAAGCTCGAACTGGCGAGCAACCCGGCCTGGGCACTGCTCAGGCCGAACTCGGTTTTGATCGAGCCGAGCAGGAAAGTCATCATCGCCAGGTCCATGGAGTCGAAGAAAAACGCCAGGGCAATGATGATGAAAATGATCCGGTGATAACCGCTGAGCGGCAGCCGTTCCAGTCGTTCCGCCGCACTGAAGCCTTGTTTGTCCATGCCACATCCCCCCATCCGGAAAATCCCCGGATCGAGTGTGCGCGATAGGCCCGACGGCTCAGTGCTGGATGCGACCTGTTCGCAGTCGTGGACGACGCCGGCACTGACACCATGTTTGCGAAAGCGCTCTACAACGCCATTTCCAGTTCGGTTTCCTGGGCGAAACGATGAATCTCCCGCTGCCCGGCCGCCGTGAGTTGCAGGGCGCGGGAATCATTGGGCAGGGTCAGCCAGCCGGACTGCATGAACAATTGCAGCAACGCTGCGCCGAGGGTGCCGCCCATGTGCGGACGCCGCTCGCTCCAGTCCGGACAGGCACAGGCCACCTGCACGTTGCGATGGGCCAGGGCCTGGATGAACACGCCGCGGCGGGCCAATTGGGTCGAGCCCTTGTGCGTGACCACCACCCGATGTTCGATCTGTTCGATCCAGCCGGCATCGAGCAGACGCTGATAAAGATCGGCCGCCAGCGTACCGCCCAGATGGTCGTCGCAGAACCGCGCGCGCAACAGCGACGACGGCGCCGCCTGTGAGCGGGCGATGGGAGTGCTGCGTTTGAACGCTTCGGGAATGGGCTGCGGGGCACTGGCAATCGTGGCACTGGCCAGGGCTTCGATGGCGGCGCCGATTTCCGGAGCGGCCAGACGGAAATAGCGCTTGCGTCCACGGGACTCGACTTTCAACAGACCGCCAGCGGACAAACGCCCCAGGTGCGCACTGGCCGAGGATGGCGACAGCCCCGCCAGCAACGCCAGCTCCTCGGTCTGCCGGGCCGAGCCATCCATCAACGCCCACATCATCGCGCTGCGTTTGGGATCGGCCAGCAACGTGGCGATCTGGCTGATGCAAGGTGCATGTTCCATGTATTCACTCCCTGTTGAATCGTATCGTCTGCTGCTCACGGACATCTTGACCAGTAATGAGTCGTCGGCCAAGACGCGAAAATCGCCCTGAACCGGGGCAAGGCAGACCGCTGGCGCAGCAGGCTGCGGCGAAAACCCGCGCCCCTTGCGCGACCGCAGTCCGCGCCCGGGCGACTCAATGTAATCGTGCCCGGTCCGGCATGCCGGTACAGGCATGCGGCGGGCGCTAGTATAAGCCGGTTGCTCGCCGCTTCCTGCGTCGGAGCCGGCGCGGTTGGTGATTGTTCCTGACAGAAATTTCGCTATTTACCTGCGACTAATGAGCAGCCTTGGAGAAAGCGGGAAATCGGCTACTCAATTCGGTGCATCGGCTGGCGAGCATTTCCCTCAGCAGGTTCACTGGCTTACTCAATTGAGCGCGATGGGCGCACAGCAGATTCAGCGGTGCGCGTTCGCACAACAGCTCCGGAAGCAGGACTTTCAGACGCCCGGCGAGCACATCGGCGGCCACGTCGAGCCACGACTTGTAGGCGATGCCGGCCCCCCCCAGCGCCCACAGGCGCACTACATCGGCATCGTCGCTGAAGCGGTCACCGCTGACCGTCAGGCCGACCTCTCGTTTGCCGTCATGGAAACTCCAGTAGTCATGCACCCGGCTGCCGAGCATGTACAACAGGCAATTGTGCTGCGCCAGTTGTTCGAGCTGTTGCGGTTCGCCGTGCCGTGCCAGATAACCCGGCGCGGCACAGAGTACCCGGCGGTTGTGCGGGGCGATGGGCAGCGCCACCAGACTGGAGTCTTCCGGCTCGCCATAGCGCAGGGCGATGTCCACCGGCTGGCGAAACAGATCGGCGATCCGGTCCCCCAGCAGCAGGCGCACGGTGAGTTTCGGGTGTTCGCGCTGAAACTCGTCGAGCCACGGCAACAGCAGGTTGCGGCCAAAATCCGAGGGCGCCGACAGCTGCAGAATCCCGCTGACCTGATCCTGCCCGCTCGCCAGCAGCCGTCGGCCTTCCTCAAGATTGCCCAGCGCCGCCCGGGCATATTCGAGAAACCCCTCGCCTTCCGCCGTCAGGCGCAGACTGCGGGTGGAGCGCGCCAACAGCCTCGCGCCCAGCTGCTGTTCGATGCGTTTGAGGGCCGCGCTGGCAACTGCCGCCGACATGTCCATGACCCGCGCGGCAGCCGACAGACTGCCCAGGTCCGCCGCCCGGACAAACAACTGCAAGTCGTCGAAACGCAACATCTTCAGCCCCGATTATCAAAAAAATATTGAAAGAGACTGCTCTTTTAACGGGTTTTATCTTGCGGAGAAATAGCCAATCATCTGGTCCATCGTATTCATCCCGTTTCCGGAGCCGAGCATGTCCCAAGCATTCACCGCCATCGCCACCCTGATCGCCAGACCCGGCCAGCAAGACAGCCTCGAACACGCCTTGCGCGCACTGATCGAACCGACCCGCGCCGAGGCCGGTTGCAGCCAGTATGACCTGCATCAGGACCTGGCCAACCCGCTCGCCTTCTACATGATCGAACACTGGGCCAGTGACGAAGCCCTGCAGGCCCACGATGCCAGCGCACATATCCAGAACTTCCGGGCCAGGGCTGGCGAGTTTCTCGAGCATTTCGAACTCAAGCGCCTGCGCCCCCTCGCCTGAATCCTTCTTCTATTACTGTTACGGAGCAAGCCATGAAAGCCATCGCCTATTACGCGTCGCTGCCGATCAGCGACGAAAAATCCCTGCAGGACATCGAGCTGCCGGAGCCGGTCGCCGGCCCGCGCGATCTGCTGGTGGAAGTCAAAGCCATCTCGGTCAACCCGGTGGATACCAAGGTGCGGCAGAACGTTGCGCCTGAAGGCGGCGCAGCGAAAGTGCTGGGCTGGGACGTGGCCGGGGTGGTCAAGGCTGTCGGCAGTGAGGTGACGCTGTTCAAGGCTGGCGACAAGGTGTTCTACGCCGGCTCGATCGCCCGTGCCGGCGGCAACAGCGAGCGGCATGTGGTCGATGAGCGCATCGTCGGTCATATGCCGAAAACCCTGGGTTTCGCCGACGCCGCTGCCCTGCCGCTGACCGCCATTACCGCTTGGGAACTGCTGTTCGAACGCCTGCAGATCCGCGAAGGCAAGACCGACGAAGGCCAGAGCCTGTTGATCGTTGGCGCTGCCGGAGGCGTGGGTTCGATCCTGACCCAACTGGCCCGTCAGTTGACCGGCCTCAAGGTGATCGGCACCGCTTCCCGTCCGCAGACCCGTGACTGGGTGACCGAGCTGGGCGCCGACCTGGTGATCGACCACAGCCAGCCGCTGAGTGAAGAACTGAAACGCGCCGGGGTCGCGAACGTCAGCCACGTCGCCAGCCTGACCCAGACCGATCATCACCTGGATCAACTGGTCGAGGCGCTGGCGCCGCAAGGCAAACTGGCGCTGATCGACGATCCGAAGACCCTGGACGTGACCAGGCTCAAGCGCAAGAGCCTGTCGCTGCACTGGGAGTTCATGTACACCCGTTCGCTGTTTGAAACAGCCGACATGATCGAGCAGCACAAGCTGCTCAACCGGGTGGCCGCGTTGATTGATGCGGGGACGTTGAAGACCACGGTCGGCGAGCACTTCGGCAGCATCAACGCCGCCAACCTGCGCCGCGCCCATGAATTGCTCGAAAGCGGCAAGGCCAAGGGGAAAATTGTTTTAGAAGGTTTCTGAAACAGCGAAACACCGCCGTCCCCGCCAGTTGCAACGGGGATGGCGGTGTTTTTTGCCGTCAGTCCGACAATTGACCGTTGTCACAATTGCGATCGTATTCAGGACTACAATCGAAGCCTCTGCGGTACATCTTTTACGCACGGGAGGTCAGCAATGAAGATCCTGATAAAAGAAGTGGCAAAGTCCCAGTGGCAAGTCCGGCTCGATCAGCATGCCGTGACGTTCCGCAGTGAGGCCGAAGCACGGGCCTTCACTCGCACCCTCGAAGCGCGCCTGTACGCGCCCCATCAGATTCCCGACCTGAGCCAGCACCGCGCTGCCGGCTGAGGCCAGTCGCTCACGCTCCGGCCTGGGCTTGCGCCAGTGCCCGGGCATTCTGCAAACGCCGGGTGAGCATCGCGACGCTCACTACCAGCACTCCGCACAGGCTGATGACCATGGCCATCGGCACGGCTGTGCCATCGTGCAAAACACCGACCAGCGCCGCCGCGCCGGACGCAACACTGAATTGCAGAAAACCGAGCAGCGCCGAGGCGCTGCCGGCCCGCGCCCCCTGGCCGTTCATTGCACAGGCCGAGGCATTGGGCAGGATGCAGCCGAGACTGGCGATGCACACAAACAACGGAATCAGCAGCGGCCATAGCGACGCGGTGTGCAAGGAACTGACGGCCAGCAACGCCAGGCCCGCGCCCAGATAGACCCACACCGCCCGTGCCAGCAGAAACGCCGGACCACGTTTGGCCAGCAGCCGCGCATTGATCTGCGCCACGAGAATGAATCCCGCCGCGTTGGTGCCGAACAGCCAGCCGAAATGCTCGGCCGGGACACCGTAGAGTTTGATGAACACGAATGGCGAACCGGCGATGTAGGAAAACATCCCGGCAATGGCGATGCCGCCCGTCAGGGCATGGCCGAGGTACACCGGATCCTTGATCAGCCGGCCATACTGGCGCAGCGCACCGGACAACGGCTGGCGCGGTACATGGGCCGGCAGACTTTCCGGCAGCCCGAGAGCCACGGCCAATCCGGCCAGGGCACTGAAACCGGTCAGTACGAGGAAGATCGACTGCCAGCCCGACGTATTGACCAGCAGCCCGCCCAGCATCGGCGCGAGAATCGGTGCCAGGCCCATCACCAGCATCAGTTGCGAGAAGACTTTCGCCGCTCCCACCGCATCGCATTTATCGCTGACCACCGCCCGGGAAATCACCATCCCCGCACAACCGCCCAGGGCCTGAACGAAGCGCGCGCCGATCAGCCATTCCAGATTCGGCGCATAGGCACAGGCCAGTGAGGCAAGGGTAAACAACCCGACGCCGCCCAGCAACGGAACGCGCCGGCCAAAGCGGTCGGCCACCGGGCCATACAACAGCTGGCCGATCGACAGACCGAGGAAATACGCCGCCAGCGTCAGCTGGACATGTTTCTCATCGGTGCCGAACGCAAGCGCCATGGTCGGGAACGCCGGCAGGTAGAAGTCGATCGCCAACGGGCCGAAGGCGCTCAAGGCACCGAGAATCAAAATGATACGGAAGTTCATCAGGCGTCCTGGGTCAGACAATTGGGTGCAGGTATGCGGCCCAACAGTCTAGCCCCGAGAGAACGCCTTGAACATTCCGGTAGCTCGCTAACTATTAAAAATCACACGAGCTTGATGCCATAACCTTCCTCGCTGATCGCGGCGATCACCTGTTCGGCGCTCAATATGCTTTCCACGCCGACCTCCCTGGCTGCCAGATCGACCCGCACACTGGCGGCAGGATCCTTGGCCTGCACGGCGTTGGTGATGGCTTTGACGCAATGACCGCAGGACATGCCTTCAACACTGAACACTTGCATGGAATGACTCCTTTTCGTGAGATTGCCGGCAGTTTCGAGCTTGCCATCATGGCAAGGTCAAGTTCTGCAAAAAACTGCCGGGCTGGCAATCGGCGCCGCGCTCGGCCAAGCTGCGTGCATCAATGATTCGAATTCAGGAGATTCAGCTATGCGCTGGTCAGCTTTCAGCCTGTTTGGCCTACTCAGCCTCTTTGCCGCAGTCCCTTCGGTGCAAGCCGCCGGGGAGGATTACGGGGTGCTGATCATTTCCCGTGAGCGCCTGGAAGTGGCGACGTCCTGCGAGATCGGTGTGTACATCCAGGATCAACTGTCGGCACGGCTGTTCCAGGAACAGAGCACCTCGTTCAACCTGCCGGCGGGCAATGTCTCGCTGCGGCTGAAGCTGCTGCCGGGACAGATGCCGGGCTGCAATCCGGGGATGCTCGCGCCGGGTTCCCAGGAAATCAGACTGCATGCCGGGGATATCCTGAAGTTCCGGATCGCGATGAACGCCGAAGGCATGTACCTCAAGCCTGCGACCCTCGGCTACTGAGTGACCTGCCCTGAGCGGGGTCTGAAGATTGGCGCTTGACCTTGCCCGCATGGCAAGGTTGATCCTTGTAGACATCCACTACAGGGAGTACGACCGATGTCCGATTCCACCACCTTCGATCTGCCGATTGCCGGCATGACCTGCGCCAGTTGCGCCGGGCGTGTCGAGCGGGCGTTGAGCAAGGTCAGCGGCGCCAGTGCCGTGAGTGTCAACCTCGCCACCGAACAGGCCCGCGTGCAGGCGCCCGGCGACAGCCTGCCGGCGTTGATGGAGGCGGTGCAGCGTGCCGGTTACAGCGTGCCGCAGCAGACCCTGGAACTGAATATCGACGGCATGACCTGCGCGTCCTGCGTCGGTCGCGTCGAACGGGCGCTGAATAAAGTGCCGGGGGTGAAAAGCGTCAGCGTCAACCTCGCCAATGAACGCGCGCACCTCGAACTGCTCGGCGCGGTCGATCCACAGAGCCTGATCAGCGTCGTCGGCAAGGCCGGTTATTCGGCCAGCGTGTTTGAACCCGAACAACCCCAAACCGACAACCGCGAACAACGCCTTCACCATGAACGCTGGGCGCTGATCTGCGCCATCGCCCTCGCCTTGCCGCTGGTGCTGCCGATGGTGCTGCAACCGTTCGGCATTCACTGGATGCTCCCGGCCTGGGTGCAATTCGTCCTCGCCACGCCGGTGCAATTCATCTTCGGCGCACGGTTTTACGTGGCGGCGTGGAAGGCTGTGCGCGCCGGGGCGGGCAACATGGACCTGCTGGTCGCCCTCGGCACCAGCGCCGGTTACGGCCTGAGTCTCTACGAATGGGCGACCTCGACCGACGGTATGCCGCACTTGTATTTCGAAGCGTCGGCGGTGGTCATCGCCCTGGTGCTGCTCGGCAAATACCTGGAGAGCCGCGCCAAGCGTCAGACCGCCAGCGCCATCCGGGCACTGGAAGCCCTGCGCCCGGAGCGAGCGCTGCAAGTCATCGATGGCCGCGAACAGGATGTCGCCATCAGCGCCCTGCGCCTCAATGACGTGGTGCTGGTCAAACCCGGCGAACGTTTCCCGGTGGACGGCGAAGTGCTGGAAGGCCAGAGCCACGCCGACGAAGCACTCATCAGCGGCGAGAGCCTGCCGGTGCCCAAGCAACCGGGAGACAACGTCACCGGCGGTGCGATCAACGGCGAAGGTCGCTTGCTGGTGCGCACCACGGCCCTCGGCGCGGAAAGCGTACTGGCGCGGATCATCCGTTTGGTCGAGGACGCCCAGGCGGCGAAAGCGCCGATTCAAAAGCTTGTGGATAAAGTCAGCCAGGTGTTCGTGCCGACCGTGCTGCTGCTGGCCCTGGCGACGCTGATCGGCTGGTGGCTGTACGGTGCGCCGCTGGAAACCGCGCTGATCAATGCGGTCGCAGTATTAGTGATCGCCTGCCCGTGTGCTCTCGGTCTGGCGACACCTACGGCGATCATGGCCGGCACCGGCGTGGCGGCGCGTCACGGGATTCTGATCAAGGATGCCGAAGCCTTGGAGCGCGCCCACGAAGTCAGCGCCGTGGTGTTCGACAAGACCGGTACGCTGACGTCCGGCACTCCGCGCATCGCGCATTTCACTGCGCTCGACGGCGATGAAAATACCCTGCTGACACTGGCCGGCGCGTTGCAACGGGGCAGCGAACATCCCCTCGCCAAAGCGGTGCTGGACGCCTGCGCCGAACGCGATCTGAACGTGCCCGACGTCAGCGACAGCCAGTCCCTGACCGGTCGCGGCATCGCCGGTCATCTCGGCGGTCGGCGCCTGGCGCTGGGCAACCGTCGACTGCTGGAAGAAAGCGGCCTGAATGCCGGCGCCCTGGCCGAATCCGCCAACGCCTGGGAAGCCGAAGGCCGGACATTGTCATGGCTGCTCGAACAAAGCCCCGAGCCGCGCGTCCTCGGCCTGTTCGCCTTCGGTGACACCTTGAAGCCCGGCGCCCTGCATGCCGTGCAACAACTGGCAACGCGAGATATCCACAGCCATCTGCTGACCGGTGACAACCGTGGCAGCGCCAGAGTGGTCGCCGAAGCACTGGGCATCGCCAGTGTCCACGCCGAAGTACTGCCGGCGGATAAGGCCGCGACCGTTGCCGAGTTGAAAAAAACCGCAGTCGTGGCGATGGTCGGCGACGGCATCAACGACGCCCCGGCGCTGGCGGCGGCGGACATCGGCATCGCCATGGGCGGCGGCACCGATGTTGCCATGCACGCGGCCGGCATCACCCTGATGCGCGGCGATCCGCGCCTGGTGCCGGCGGCGCTGGAGATCAGTCGCAAGACCTACGCGAAGATCCGTCAGAACCTGTTCTGGGCCTTCGTCTACAACCTGGTCGGCATTCCGCTGGCGGCGTTCGGTTTTCTCAACCCGGTGCTGGCGGGGGCGGCAATGGCGCTGTCGAGCGTCAGCGTGGTGAGCAATGCACTACTGTTGAAAACCTGGAAACCCGAGGATCTGGAGGACAACCGATGAACATCGGCCAAGCGGCCCGCCACAGTGGCCTGAGTGCGAAGATGATTCGCTATTACGAGTCCATTGGCCTGCTCAAGGCGGCGCACCGCACCGACAGCGGCTATCGGGTCTACGGTGACGACGACCTGCATACCCTGGCGTTCATCAAGCGCTCGCGCGACCTCGGTTTTTCATTGGAAGAAGTCGGCAAGCTGCTGACCCTCTGGCAGGATCGCCAGCGGGCCAGCGCCGATGTGAAGGCCCTGGCCCGTCAGCACATCGACGAGTTGAACCAGAAGATCCGCGAACTCGGCGAGCTGCGCGACACCCTGCAGGATCTGGTCGAGCACTGCAACGGCGACCATCGCCCGGACTGCCCGATCCTCAAGGAACTGGCGTCGGGCTGCTGCGCGCAACCCGCCCGCGCCTGAGCGCCAGCCCTTTCACCGTCAGCAACGTGCCGAGGGGAATGCCGTGGAACAGCAGCACCACGGCCCCCGGCGTCCACCAGCCGTAAAACGGCGCGGCGATGAGCATGCCGATGCCGAATCCGGTCATCTGCAACAGGGTCAGGAAACTGAAGATCGGCAGGCGCAGATGATCGGGTTCGCGTTGCAGCCGGGACATCAGGCTGACCTCCGAGAAACCGTCGCCCAGCCCGGCCGGCAGAGAAAACAGCAGCAAGCCGTAAAGGCTGTGCTGCTGGAACATCAGGATGAAACCGCAGGACATCAGCAACACCCCACCGAAGTATCGCCGCTCCAGATTGATGTTTTCCGAGCCTTTGAGTCGGCTGGCGATCCGCGCGCCCAGCAGTTTGCCGCATGCCCACACCGCCAGCATCAGCCCCAGGGTGGTACTGGCCGAGTCCGGCGTGAGCAGTCTGGAAATGATCGGGAAGCCGACGTTGTGCGCGGCGCTGCCGAGGGTATCGGCCATGGTGACCGCCAGCATCGCCGCGACCACCGGCGCGCGGCGCAGGCCCTGCAACAGCGCTGACCATTCGCCGCGCCCGGCTTCTGATTCGGTGGCAGACTCCGGCGCCGTGAATCGCAGCGGCACGATCAACAGCGCCGCCAGCAAGTACGTTACGGCGTTCAGTGCGAACACCGTTTCGAAGCCGAATCCGGCCACCAGCAACCCGGACACCAGGCTACCGCTGACCATCGCGATGGACGAAGCCGAGGTGATCCAGGCGTTGGTCTTGAGCAGTTGCGAAGGTTCGATCAGGTGCGGCAACTGACTGTTGAGGCCAATGGCAAACATCGAGTTGCCGAATCCCAGGCCAAAGGCAATCAGCGGCAACAGCAACGCTTGCTGACTGACCGGAACGATCAGCAACAGCCCGAGTACGGCAGCACGCAGCAGATCGAACGCGATCAATGGCAGGCGTCCGCTGAATCGCCGATAGAACGCGGTGCCGATCAGACTGGCGAAGATCCCGCCACCGACGCGGCTGGCGAGAAAGATCCCGACGCTCATGGCGCTGTTGCTCAGCAGATAAACGTATGTCGCCAGCGCGACCATGTTGAGGAATGCGCCAAAGTCGGAGATCAGACGCGCGGTGATAATCAGGTGGGCATTGCGCGGGGTGGTCACATTCAATCCTTGAGTGTGGGTGGGGCGGTGGATATCCCCTCACCCAGGGGGAGAGGGGACTGATCGGGGGATATGGCAGAGATACGCCGACCTGAGCGTTCTTCACCGAATCCACAATCGACTCGGTCATTCGGGTCAACGGATAACGGCAGCCCCCCCGGTCGGCTCCCTCTCCCACCGGGAGAGGGCTGGGGTGAGGGCAGCGATTGCACTGGCGCACCGCAACAGAACAGACGCCCAGAAGAAATCCGGCCAAGACCGGGTTTCCATTCAGGCAATCACTGCATCCACGGTGGCGGAGGCGGTTCGTCGGACTTGCCCTTCGGCTCGTCGTCCGCCGCGCGGATCGCTTGCTTGCGCTCTTCGTCCAGCCGCGCCGCTTCGATTTCCCGCAGCACGCCGCCGACATCCGCCAGCTCCTCGGGATCGTCGAATTCACCGGTGAGCACACTGCCGGGGTGCAAGGTGCCGGCTTCGTACAACGCCCACATTTCCTTCGCGTAGCGGGTCTTCTTCAACTCCGGGGCAAACCGGCCGAAGTACGACGCCATGTTGCCGACGTCACGTTCAAGCATGCTGAACGCGTGGTTGTTGCCCGCCGCGTCCACCGCTTGCGGCAGGTCGATGATGACCGGTCCGTTCGGGGTCAACAGCACGTTGAACTCCGACAGGTCGCCATGCACCAGACCGGTACACAGCATCAGCACGATCTGCGTAATCAGGAAAGCGTGGTACTCGCGGGCCTGATCCGGCTCCAGCACCACGTCGTTCAGACGCGGCGCAGCATCGCCGTATTCGTCGGCCACCATTTCCATCAGCAATACACCTTCAAGGAAGTCGTACGGCTTGGGCACTCGCACACCGGCGTTGGCCAATCGGAACAGCGCCGCGACTTCAGCGTTCTGCCAGGCGTCCTCGGCCTCTTTGCGACCGAACTTGGAGCCCTTGGCCATCGCCCGGGCCTGCCGGCTGTTGCGAACCTTGCGACCTTCCTGATACTCGGCCGCCTGGCGGAAACTGCGTTTGTTCGCCTCCTTGTAGACTTTCGCGCAACGTAACTGATTACCGCAGCGCACCACATAAACAGCTGCTTCTTTGCCACTCATCAGTGGGCGCAGCACTTCGTCGACCAGACCGTCCTCGATCAGGGGTTCAATGCGTTTTGGAGTCTTCATCAGCTTTTATTGTGGGTCCTTTATTACCAAACACGCGAATGACAGTCGTTATACGGCAATCCTCGCACCACGGGGAGGGGTTGCCGACCTGTGAACCTGTGAATGCACACACCATGCCGGATCCGTCGGCACAATCCGTCCTCATTTCGACCGCTGCGAATCATAGCCGAGCCTGCACAAGTTGTTGGCCACAGGACTTGAGGGCATTTGCGACAGAATCTGACATCCCGGTTTTCCTCGCCCGCAAGATTTTTCGCGGCAGGCCTCAATTTCCCTCAAGGGCAGCCGATTTCCTCAGTGACAGAGGGATTTGTCCGACAATCGTTCAAAAAATTGCCGCTCTCAAGGATTCGGGGGACGCATAACGTTTTCGGCTGCCAATAAACCGCGGGTCATCTGCACTTCGTGGGTCTACAAGAAAATCTGGAGCGCGGATGAACATCAAACAGAAGTTGACCTGGGCGTTTGCAATCATCGCCTGCTTGCCGGTGGTGCTGGTCGCCACACTGGTGGTACTGAACCTGCGCAGCGATGCCCGGGATGATTTTGTCGACGGCAGCGGACGCGAGATCCGCCAGGTCAGCAATGCCATGCAGCTGTTTTTTGACGGCATCAGCCAGAACGTCGATTACCTGGCGGCGCAACCGCTGGTGAAAAGCGCCGACGGCACCGTCAGAAGTCGCATGAGCGCGAACGCGTCCGACACCTCCGATGGCGAACTCGACAAGCAACTGTTCGCCCTGTTCGAAGGCCTGGCGAAGTCGCACCCGGCCTACTCCTACGTGTCCTACGGCTTGAGCAGCGGTGGCTATGCCTTCTGGCCGGGCGATCCGAAGATGTCCAACTACGATCCGCGCTCCCGCCCCTGGTACAAGACGGCCATGGCCAATCCGGGCAAGACCCTGCGCACCGAGGCCTATTACTGGGCCGGCGATGACGCCGTGCTGGTCAGCACCGTGCGAGCCGTCGCCAACCAGTTGGGCGCCCAGGGCGGTGTGATCAACATCGACGTCTCGCTCAAGCAACTCACCGAGATCGTCAAGCAGATCAAACTCGGCGACACCGGTTACCTGATGCTGCTGGAAAACACCGGCACGGTGCTGGTCGATCCAAAGCAGCCGGAACACAACTTCAAACGTCTCGACAGCCTCGGTGACGGCTACGCGCAACTGGCGAAAGCCGGCAAGGGTCTGGTCGAAGTCGAACTCAACGGCGAGCGCTACATGGCCAACGTCTGGCCGTCGGAGCAACTGGGCTGGACCTTCATCGGCCTGATCAAGCAAAACGAAGTGATGAGCTCGGCCACCCAACTGACCTGGCTGATCGCGATCATCGCCGCAGTGCTGGCGGTGTTGTTCGCGGTGGTCGGCGCCAGCTTCGCCAGTCTCATCGTGCGACCGATCCGCAGCGTCGCCAGCGGTCTGGAAGGCATCGCCCAGGGCGAAGGTGACCTGACCAAGAACCTCGACATCCGGGGCAGCGACGAAACCGCGCAACTGGCCAACTGGTTCAACCAGTTCCTCACCGCGATCCGCAGCCTGATCCAGCACATCGGTGGCGCAGCGGGGAAAATCCTCGCCACGTCGCAGAGTTCGACCCGCGTCTCCGGCGACATGGCCGAAGCCGCCGGGCGCCAGCGTGAAGCGGTGGACATGGTATCGACCGCGTTCCACGAAATGGTCGCCACCGCCAACGAAGTCGCGCGTTCGTGCAGCCAGGCCGCCGAGTCGGCCGACAGCGGCCAGCGCCAGGCACGCCAGGGCCAGCAGCAGATCGATGCGGCGGTGAACAGCGTCGATCAACTGAGCCAGGAACTGGAGCAGTCGGCGCAGTCGATGCAGCAACTGGAACGCGACAGCAACGACATCCAGTCGATTCTCGGCACCATTCGCTCCATCGCCGAACAGACCAACCTGCTGGCGCTCAACGCCGCGATTGAAGCGGCGCGGGCCGGCGAGCAGGGGCGCGGTTTTGCGGTGGTGGCGGACGAGGTTCGCGCACTGGCCAAACGCACGGCGGATTCGACGGCGGAAATCGACGGGCTGCTGGGCAACCTCGCCAAGCGCACCAGCGCGGTGACGCAGCAGATGCGCGCCAGTCTCGATGTCTCGCAACAGTCGGTGGCACGCATTGGTGAGGCGCGGGAAAGTTTCGGGCAGATCCGCGAATCGGTGGACGTGATCCGCGACATGAACACCCAGATCGCCACGGCCGCCGAAGAACAACATCAGGTGGCTGAGGACATCAACCGGCACATCAGCCAGATCCATGGCGATGCGCAGTTGGTGGCGGAACTGGCGAACTCGGCGCGGCTGGACTCGCAGAGCCTGGCCGGGTTGTCGAATGAACTGGACGGGTTGGTGCGTCGGTTCAAGACTTGAGATCAAGGGGCTGAAAAGCCCCTCATCGGAACGCCCCCCTGACCCTCTCGCTCCGTGAGAGGGTCAGGGTGAGGGGGCTTTCAGCGCTCAACGATAGCCGTCACCCCCTGCCCGCCCGCCGCACAAATCGAAATCAACCCCCGCCCCTGCCCCGCCGCATCCAGCAACTTCGCCAGGTTGGCAACGATCCGCCCGCCCGTTGCCGCAAACGGATGTCCCGCCGCCAGCGAGCTGCCTTTCACGTTCAGACGACTGCGATCAATCGAACCCAACGGCGCCTCAAGTCCCAGCCGGGTTCGGCAATATTCCGCATCCTCCCAGGCCTTCAATGTGCACAACACCTGCGCCGCGAATGCCTCGTGAATTTCGTAGTAATCGAAGTCCTGCAAGGTCAGGCCGTTGCGCGCCAGCAAGCGTGGCACCGCGTACACCGGCGCCATCAGCAAGCCTTCGGCGCCGTTGACGAAATCCACCGCCGCCGCTTCTCCATCGCGCAGGTACGCGAGAATCGGCAGCCCCCGCTCCTTCGCCCATTCCTCGCTGCCCAGCAGCACCACCGATGCACCGTCGGTGAGCGGTGTGGAGTTGCCGGCGGTCAGCGTGCCCCTGGCGCTTTTTTCGAAGGCCGGTTTGAGGCTCGCGAGTTTTTCCAGGGTCACGTCCGGGCGCAGATTGTTGTCGCGGGTCAGACCGGAGAACGGTGTCATCAGATCGTTGTGCCAGCCCTCGCTGTAGGACGCGGCCAGTTTCTGGTGGCTTTCCAGCGCCAATTGATCCTGCGCCTCGCGAGGGATATTCCAGGTCTGCGCCATCAGCTCGCAATGCTGCCCCATCGACAGCCCGGTGCGCGGCTCGCCGTTGCGCGGAAACTCCGGGATCAGGTGCCTGGGCCGCAGCTGCAGAAATGTCTTGAGTTTGTCGCCGGTGGTCTTGGCGCGGTTGGCTTGCAGGAGGATTTTGCGCAGGCCTTCACTGACGCTGATCGGCGCGTCGGACGTGGTGTCGACCCCGCCGGCAATCGCGCAATCGATCTGGCCGAGGGCGATTTTGTTTGCCACCAGCAACGCTGCTTCCAGACCGGTGCCGCAGGCTTGCTGGATGTCATAGGCGGGCGTGGTGGGTGAAAGGCGCGAGCCGAGCACGCATTCGCGGGTCAGGTTCATATCCCGAGACAGCTTCAGCACCGCCCCCGCCACCACCTCGCCGATGCGCTGACCGTGCAGGTTGTAGCGTTCGATCAATCCTTCCAGGGCGGCGGTGAGCATCGCCTGATTGCTCGCGGTGGCGTAGGGGCCGTTGGAGCGGGCAAAAGGGATGCGGTTGCCACCGATGATCGCGACGCGGCGCAGCTGGGTCATGAAAAGCTCCTTTTCAAAAAATATCGAATTCACCGCTGGCCCGCTCTCGCCGGGCCAGTCACTTCTTGAAATCCAATCCGCCCACAAAACCACCGGGGGCAAACTACTCTGCTGTTCTAGCGTAGGCCTTATTGCGTGGATCGAACGATTGATTGCCCGATGCAGTCCACACTTTGAACCCCATCTTCTGGAGAGCGTTCCATGTCTGACCGCTATATCGACTTCGCCAACTCGTCCATCGGCCACCGCCTGGTCGGGGCCTTGGGCCTGCCGTCGCCGGTGCGCCTGGAACGCTGGCAGGCCGGGCGCCTGCGGCCGGTGGACGGGCCGCTGCTGATCGGTGGCGGGCCGCTGGCCGAGCACGTCAGCGCTTTCGCCAATCGCCTGACCGACGCGATCTACCGTTACGGCGAGCAACCCACGGGGGCCACCCAATGGATCCCCGGCCATGGCCCGAAACTCAAGGCCGTGGTGTTCGACGCCAGCGACTTGCAGCACACCGACCAGCTCAAGCAACTGCGCGAATTCTTTCAACCACTGATGAAAAACCTCGCTGCCAGCGCGCATCTGGTGATCCTCGGTCGCGCGCCGGAAACCCTGCGCGAGCCGTTTGCCGCCAGTGCGCAACGGGCACTCGAAGGTTTCTCCCGCTCGCTGGCCAAAGAACTGCGCAGCGGCGGCACGCTGCAACTGATCTATGTCGGTGACGGCGCCGAGGAACAACTCGAAGGGCCGCTGCGGTTTTTCCTGTCGCCGAAAAGCGCTTTCGTCTCCGGCCAGGTGATTCGCCTGAACGCCTGCACGACCCAGGTCAGCGACTGGACGCGACCACTGGCCGGACGCAAGGCACTGGTCACCGGAGCGGCACGGGGTATTGGTGCGTCGATCGCCGAAACCCTGGCGCGCGATGGCGCCGAAGTGATCCTGCTTGACGTGCCACCGGCCAAAAACGATCTTGAAGCCCTGGCCGCGCGTCTCGGCGGACGCGCCATTACCCTCGACATCTGCGCCGAAGACGCCGCCGCGCAGTTGACCGAACAACTGCCGGACGGCCTCGATATCCTCGTCCACAACGCCGGCATCACCCGCGACAAGACCCTTGCCAACATGACCCCGGAATTCTGGGATGCGGTGCTGGCGGTCAACCTCAATGCGCCGCAAGTGCTGACCAAGGCCCTGCTCGACAACGGCACCCTGCGCGACAACGCACGGGTGGTGCTGCTGGCCTCAATCAGCGGCATCGCCGGCAACCGTGGGCAGACCAACTACGCGGCGAGCAAGGCCGGGCTGATCGGCCTGGCCCAGGCCTGGGCACCGAGCCTGCTCGAACGTGGCATCAGCATCAACGCCGTGGCGCCCGGTTTCATCGAAACCCAGATGACCGCGCACATCCCGTTCGGCCTGCGCGAGGCCGGGCGGCGCATGAGTTCGCTGGGCCAGGGCGGTTTGCCCCAGGACGTCGCCGAAGCCGTGGCATGGCTGGCGCAACCGGGTACGGGCGCATTCACCGGACAGGCGTTGCGGGTCTGTGGACAAAGTGTTCTGGGGGCTTAGGCATGAGCATCGAATGGCAAGACCTGCCGCGCGAACCGAGCCTGCCAGGCCTCTACGCGCGGGCGGCGACGCGCCGCAAAATCACCGGCACCCACCTGCCCGACAGCGGTTTGCGCTGTTGGGTCGACGTCGATGGCAAACGCCTGGCGGCCTATCGCAAGGTCTGCGGCTTTGTCGATGACGGTCTGCTGCCGCCGACTTATCCACACATCCTCGCGTTCGCCCTGCAAATGCAATTGCTCACCGCCAAAGACTTTCCGTTCCCGCTGCTGGGGCTGATTCACCTGAGCAACCGGATTCGCGTGCTGCGCCCGATGGGCGGGATCAGCCGGGCGCAGATCAGCGTCCGCGTGCATAACCTGCAAGCACACCCGAAAGGCGCGACGTTCGATCTGCTCACCACCCTCGACGATCAACTCGGGCCGCTGTGGGAAGCGGAAAGCCAGATGCTGTGTCGCGGCGTGAAACTGGAGGGGGAAGCCATCGAGCGCACCTGGGAGCCGACGCTGCCCCTGGTGCAAGTGGCGCAATGGCCGGCACCGGCGGACATCGGTCGCCACTACGCCAGGGTGTCCGGGGACTACAACCCGATCCACCTGAGCGCCGTCAGCGCCCGGCTGTTCGGCTTCCCCACTGCAATCGCCCATGGCCTGTGGAACAAGGCCCGTACCCTGGCGGCGCTGGCCGATCACTTGCCCAGGGCCAATCTGGAAATTGCCGTGCATTTCCGTAAACCGGTTCGCCTGCCCAGCGAAGTGACCCTGCTGGCGAGCGCGGCCGGTTCCAGTGGCGAACTGCGGCTGATCGGAGCCGGGGATCTGGAACACATGGTCGGCAACTGGCAGCCGATTGCCTGAGTATCTTCGTGACAAAGGGGCCCGAGCGCCGGAGAGCATGTCAATTGTGTGTATATAACTTAAGTGTTTCCGGCGCTTGTGCGCGCTGACGAAAATCTTCCGGCCTTGATTCTCAAGGCTTTTTTTTGCCCGCCTATATCTTGTGGATTAGTCCTTGGGAAGTACCCTCGGCGCTGTATATAAAGGCGTTAATACCAACTTGAGAATGGCGTGGATCCAACCCCGGGATTGAGATGGGCACAACGGACGAAGGCATTGCCGGCAACAGAATCGGCGAGCCATCGAAGGCAACGAACGTTGTGACAGGTGCAAGGACTCTCAATCATGAAAACTCAAGTCTGGTACAAATCGGCAACAGCTTTGGCATTGATCCTCTCCCTCGGCCTCACCGGTTGCAGCAGCGGCGGTGGCGGTCATCACAGCAGCTCCGGCAGTTCATCGCCGGACAGCGCGGCAGCAGGCAGTGGCGGCACGGGTGGCAGCGGTGATTCGGCGGGTACAGGCGGTACGGGTGGCACTGGTGGCACTGGTGGCACTGGCGGAACCGATGGTACGACGGGCACGGGTGGAACCGGCGGTACGGGCGGTACGGGCACAGGAGGTACTGGCGGCACCGGCGGCACAGCGGGCACGGGAGGCACCGGCGGGACTGGTGGCACGGGCGGAACAGGAGGCACCGGCGGTACTGGCGGCACCGACCCGACCAACCCAACCAACCCTACCGATCCAACCAACCCGACTAACCCGACCACGCCTGCGCTGGTCACCACCACACTGGTTCAGGATGTCGGCAACACCGTCAGCGGCGTTGGCGATAGCGTCGGTCAGGTCGGGGATGCACTCAGCGGTGCTCCCTTGGTCGGCGGTGTGGTGCAGAGCGCAGCCAGAACCGCAGGCAATGTCGTCACCACGCTGGGCGACGGCGTGTCCAACGGCATCGGCAAACTGGCCAGCACGCCCAACGGTGTGGGCGTGACCGCCTCGTCGGTCGGTGGCGTGGTGCAGGATGTTGGCGACGGAGTCACCGATGTCAGCGGCAAACTGGCCACCGCCACCGGCAGTATTCCGGTCGTCGGTGGCGTGGTCACCCGGGTGGCGCCGGTACTCGGCGGCGTTGGCGAGCGAGTCACCATGCTCGGCGACACCCTCAGCACCGCCACGACCACAGGTCCTCTCGGCGGCCTCACCACGCAGGTCAGCCAGAAACTGGTGCCGGTGATCGCCATGGTTGAAAGCACCACCGACAAGATCGGCAGCACCACCGGCCTGGGCAGTCCGCTCAATGGCATGATCCAGAAAGTCGGCGGCACTGTCGATGGCCTGGGCGACAAGGTCGCCGGAGCCGGCAATGGCAACGTACTGACCAACAGCGTCGGCGGCGCCCTGAACAACGTCGGCACCACCGTCGCCAAGTCTGGCGGGCTGACGTCCAACGGCACCGGAGGCGACACTGGCGGCCTCGGCGGCACCGGTCTGCTGCAAACCGTTGGCGGCGCAGTGGCCAACGTCGGCAGCGGTCTGAGCACCGGCAATGGCGCCCTGACACCGGCCGGCAACGTCCTCGCCTCGACCGGCGGCACCGTGGCCTCGCTCAACACCGCGCTGGGTGGCCCGGGCACCACCATCACACCGCCAACCACACCACTGGCGACCGCCACCAACAGCATTGGCGCGGGCCTGGCGCCAGTCACCACCGCCGTCACCAACCTGACCCAGAACGTCGGCGCCAGCACCGGCCTCGGCAGTCCGGTCTCGACCCTCACCGCACAAGTGGGCGGGGCCGTCAGCAACCTGGGAGGCACCCTCGCGGGCAGCACCAGCAACCCGATCGTCAACGCCGTGGGTGGCACCGTCGGGACTGTCGGCACGACCGTCGCCGCTGTCGGCGGGGCGCTCAATGGAGGCACCGGCACAGGCGCCACTATTCCGGTGGTCAGTCCGGTCACCACGGTGGTCAGCAACACCGTCAACACCGTCACCAGCACCGTCGGCGGAGTGCTCAACACCGGCGCCAGCGGCACAACCGGCGGTGGTCTGGGCGGTGTGCTCGGCGGCCTGACCGGCACCCTGGGCGGCAACAAACGCTGAATTGCACCTGGCCGATTCGACGGCCTTACCTACAGCGCCTACGCTTGGTTGGAGGCGGAAGATTCCCCCGAATCTTCCGCCTTTTTCTTGGAAGAAAACCCGCCAGGTGCTGCGGTTTGAACATGGAGTGTCCTATGCGCGTAATGGCATCCCTGCTGTTCCTCAGTCTCAGTTCTGCTGCCCTCGCCGACACGCTGCCCAGCTTTCTCAACAGCAACGAAACGATCCGCAACCTGCCGGTGCCCAACCTCCCGGCCGATGCCTACCGTCCGGGCGCCACGCCCCTGCAAGTACCGGAACCCGGCGCCGCAGCGGCGGAACCGTTGATGATGGGCACCCGGATAAACCTCAGAACGGTGCAGATCGAGGGCGGTACGATCTATCCGCTCAACGAACTGGCCGAGGTCTACAAACCCCTGATCGGCAAACAGAGCAGCCTCGCCGACCTGATCGAAGCTACCCGCACCATCACCCGCCGTTACCAGCAGGACGGCTATCTTTTGTCCTACGCCTTCCTGCCGCAGCAAACCTTCGACGACGGCGTGGCGCGGGTGGTGCTGGTGGAAGGCTACGTCAAGGATTACCAGTTGCAGGGCGACATCGGCCGGGTCAAGGGCCTGCTCGACAAACTGGTGGCGAAACTCCAGGCCGAACGCCCGCTGACGCGCAAGACCTTCGAGCGCTACACCACGCTCATGAGCCGCATCCCCGGCGTGACGATCCAGGCCCAGGTGCCACCGCCCGGCACCACCGACGGCGCCACGTCGCTGATCGCCCAGGCCAGCCGCAAACCGGTCACCACCAGCCTCAACATGACCGAAGACAACCGCAACGGCACCCAGGCCCTGTTCGGCATCACCAGCAACTCGCAGACCTCGATGGGCGAGCAACTGTCGCTCAGCGGCCTGTTCCCGCCGGGGGACGATCACGAACATTACTATCGCCTGGACTACAACCAGTTCATCGACGACGAAGGCACCCAACTGGCCCTCTCCGCCTCGCGCTACCGCGCCGACCCCGGCACCAACCTGCTGCTCGACAACGGCCTGCAACTCAAGCCCCACCGCGAGAACGACCGCTACTCACTCGGCTTCAGCCTGCCCCTGATCGCCGCCCCCAACGAACTGCTGACCGCCGGCTCACGCCTGTACGCGGTCAACGACAAGACCCGCTACAAAGTGATCGGCTATCCGCTGAGCGCCGAAGTACGCACCGACATCCGCGCCCTCGCCTTCGAAAGCGACTGGCGCGTGGCCGACGCCCGCCAACTGCGCATCCTCAGCGGCGGTGTTTACCAGGGCTTCGACAGCATGGGCGCACACACCAACAACAGCGCCATCGACCTGGACTTCTTCCGGCTGCGACTGTCGGGGGTGCAGAGCGACAAGTTCTTCGACAACTGGCAAGGCGTGATCTCCGCCGCGCTGTACTGGAGCGCCGACACCCTGCCCGACAGCGAACGCGCCGTCTTCGGCGGGCAGAACTTCGGTCGCGGCTACCCCGACGACCAGGCCTCCGGCGACAAGGGCTGGGGCGTGGCCTACGAGATCAACTACAGCTTCAACCGCGACGGCAACTGGGTGCGCATCCTGCAACCGTACTTCGTGCTCGACCGCTCGAAATCCTGGTTCAACCGACTGGCCGTCCAGGACAACGACCTGTCCTCGGCCGCCATCGGCCTGCGCTTCGGCGACGCCAAGTACTACAACATCGCCCTGGAAGCGGCGAAGCCGATGTCGGATGAAGCACTGGATACGTTCAACCGACGGGCGCGGTACAGCATCAGTTTCAGTTATCAGTTGTAGAGAGCTGTTTGTTGGAAACGGATTGGCTGAGACGCCGCCTTCGCGGGCAGCCCGCTCCCACAGGGGGTTGCTCGCGAAGGACAATGCCCCGTCTCCCGGAGAATCAGGTTCGCGGATCAACCCGATCCAGCGCCCGGTTCACCGCCAACTGCGCCAGCATCACAATCTGCTGAATCGCCAGCGCCGTACTGCGCTGCTCACCGCCCAGCTCATTGGCAAAGTTGCTCGACATGACATTGGCCGACGCCAGGGATTCACAAGCATGGGCCAGCAGACTTTCGGTATCGATGTTGGGACAAACCATGAACATCAGACTCGGCTTACCGGGCTTGCGGGAATCCGGGACGAGGTAAAAATCGAGGGCACGTTTGATGGCTTCGCGGTTACGGGCGAACTCCTCTTCGCGCATGGCGTCGGCGAGGGGGGTTGATTCTTCGAGGGGTGGGTCGGGAATTAGTTTGTCCATTAAAACAATCCTCACATGTCTTGGAGTGCCATGTTTGCCGTTCTCACACGGCAAAAAGGTGGCAGCTATGTACGGGGTGAGAAACCGGTTATGGACACCCGGCCAGACCAAAGCCTGCCCGCACACAGCCGCCATTACGCATTTACAGACAGCGGATTTGCTGGCGGCGATTATGCGGGGACAGACTCTGTATGACCATAAGTAGCCGGGTTCTCACACCCGATCGCTGAGTGTTCAGCGACAGCCAAAAGACTAGAGAGCGAGCTTCCGACGGACAACCTGAAAACCTTGTGGGAAGGATCTGTGGATTCAGACAGTTCTTTAAACAGATCCAGAATCGCAGCCCTCACCCTAGCCCTCCCGAAACGTCGGACCGCCCGGAGGGAGAGGGAACTGATCGAGGTGGCAGAAAAAAAATGTACACCCGCCAAAACCAGGTCGGCTCGAAGGCCGCCTTCGTGGGCAAGCCCACTCCCACAAAAGCACAAAAGCGAAAGCAGATCACGCGCCCACCCATAGGCCGAGTGTCAGCTCGCCTGCGCTTTTGATCTTGCCGTACCGGCCCCTTCGGCAGGCTGAGTGGAGGGATTTATCCGGGGGTGGGAGCGCAGCGACCGTTTGGCGAAGCCAAACACATCGAGAGGAGGTGCAGCGAAGCAAACCGTAGGCGATGCCCCCCGGATGAATCCCGGAGCGAAGGAACCCCGAGCCTAAGCGAGGGGCCGTACGCCGGGGCACAGACTTTTGGTTACTTTGGGGCGTTTGCCAAAGTGACTCGCCGTCAGGGCGAAACCATAGGAAGCCGTTACCGCAGCAACGGATATGTACACCAAACACCCAAAGCCTGGTCGGCCCAGAGGCCGCCAAGTCACCGAAGCCGGGGAAACAGATTATCGAGCGTCTCGAGCAGACGAACATGATAGATAGGCTTGCGAAACAGATCCAAAACCTGCAACCGCAACATATCACTCACATCCTCCATATCCGCATGCCCCGACGTCACAATCACCGGCAAATGCTCCCGCGAAGTATGCTCACGCAAGCGCCGGATCAACGACATGCCACTTTCCTCCGGCATCCGCAGATCAGTAATCACCAGCGCAATATCCGGATGCCGGGTCAAATGGTGCAACGCCAGCTTCACCGACGTCGCGGTATGACAGACAAACCCCTCCCCCTCCAGCAACTCCGCCAACTCCAGCAACGCGTCCTCCTCGTCATCGACCAGAAGCAATTGTTGGCGGGAGTTGGCGGTGGAGTTCATGGGCAATACCTGCAATGGACCGAGCCCTGACGTTAGAACCCCTTGGGCGCATTCGCAAGTTGCCGGCGCTGGCCCATCGGTTATTGAAGTGCGGTAGAGATACGAGTGAACAAGTTGGTGATATCCGTTCCGATACCGGCACTAAGTCCTGCAATCACCAACGCCACCATGGCGGCGACAATCGCGTATTCGATACCCGAGGCACCTTCGGTGTCCTTGGCCAGCCCCTTATAAAACGCAATTTCGGATTGGATTTTCAGCAGCGCTTTTTTTGCAAAGGACATGACGACTTCTCCTTGAAAGGCACGGGCGTTGCGCGTTCGCAACATGATTCCCCTGTGCCAGCATCAGCATTGTCGGCATTCCCCGGCCCTACAACTGTAAGAACGAATTAACCCAAAAGTAGTAGTTCGCCAAATAACTGCAAAAAACCATGTTTGGCGCTTTAGCCCCCTACTTTTGCTCGATATTTCCGCCTCGGTAATGGCGTTTTGTTCACCCTGCGCTACCGTCAAATAGCGAAATAGTTACTTGTTCATAGCTGCCTGATTGCGAAGTTGTCTCGTCGGGATTCACGGGTCATTGCAAGAGACATAAAAGCGCAGCGGGAAAGGGAGAGCCGTCATGAACAGTCGCGTCACTCTGGGCCTGGCCGGCTTGTTATTGCTGGGTGCCATTCTCGCCGGTTACTGGGGCCTCACATTGAGCCGCCAGGCACCGGCCGCCGAACCCGTTGCCGCTGCTCCCGTCGACGTGACGCCGACGTCTGTCGCCCCTTCACCGGCAGACGATCCGACGCGCAAACCGGTGGTGGTACTGCTGCGCGACATTGCCCCATTCGTGAAAATCACTGCCGCCGATGTGGCCGTGGAGAAACTGCGGACCGCACCCGTCGGCAGCTTCGGCGGTGTCGATCAAGTGATCGGCCGTACCCCCTGGCGAGCCCTGACCGCCGGCAGTTGGTTGAATGAAGAAAGCTTCGCGCCGGGCAGTCCGCTGGCGCGGATGATTCGCCCCGGTGAACGGGCGCTGGCGGTGTCGGTGGACGAGGTGGTCAACGCCGGAGGGCAACTGGCGCCCGGTGACTACGTGGATGTGCTGTTGTTTCTGCGCAAGGACGAGAGCAACCCGCAGCCCTCCGCACAATTGGTGGTGCCGGCGGTGCGCGTGCTGAGTGTCGGTAGCCAGATGGGCCTGACCAACGACGGCCAGCCCGCCAGCCCGGCCCACACTGAAGAGGAAAAACTCAAGCAGGAACAGTTGCGCGCCGTCGCCCGCAGCGTGGTGCTGGCCGTGCCCGAAGCGCTGAGCAATCGCTTGATGCTCGCCTCCAGCGCCGGGGTGTTGCGGCTGGCCGTGCGCAGTGCCGACGAACAGCAACTGGCGAAGTACTGGGCCGGCGACGATGCGATTGCCGCCGCGCTCGACACCCCGCACCGCGAGCTGATCGAGTTCAGCCAACTGTCGCAGGTGGCGCCGCCCAAACCCTTTGCAGTCGCCAGCCAACCGGCCCTGCGCAAACCCGCCGTGGAGGTCATCCGTGGCACCGAATCCGTCCAACCCACTCCCTGAAATCCGAGCAAGGACGCACTTACATGCGCAGACGCTTCACGCCCCTGTTCCACGGTTTGCTCCGGGTTTCGCTGCTGAGTGCCGCCTCGATCGGCAGCGCCGTTGCGGCGACGGGCACCGGCAGTTGCTCCGCGCTCGGGCCGTTGCCGGCGGTGCTGGAAGTCGGTGAAGGCTTGCAGCAGGCATTGCAGTCGCCGGTGGCGATCACTCGGGTCGCCGTTGGCGATCCAAAAATCGCCGATGTACGCGTGACCGGTGACCGGGCCGTGCTGCTCACCGGCGTCGGTCCCGGTGCGACCACGCTGATGATCTGGAGCGCCTGCGCCAGTGCGCCACGCCAGAGCATGGTATTCGTCCAGGGCAAGGCCAGCGCGGCGATGGCTGCGGTAACGTTGCCCGCCGGCGAAGACCCGACGCTGCCGTCGCAAGTGCAGACCGACATCCGCTTCGTCGAAGTCAGCCGCACCAAACTGAAAGAAGCCAGCACCTCGATCTACGGCAAGGGCTCGAACAACTTCCTGTTCGGCGCACCGGGCACCGTGCCAAACACCTCCGTCACCCCCGGCGTGGTGCCGCTGCGCAACCTGCCCGACCCGCGCATCGCGGTGCCGAGCATCCCGCTCGCCAACGACATGTTCAACATCGTCTGGGGCGGCGGCAGCAGTAAATTCCTCGGCATCGTCAATGCGCTGGAAGGCAGCGGGTTCGCCTACACCCTGGCGCGGCCGAGCCTGGTGGCGCTGAGCGGACAGAGTGCGAGCTTCCTGGCCGGCGGCGAAATCCCGATCCCGGTGCCCAGCGCCAACAGCAACAGCTACTCGATCGAGTACAAGGAATTCGGCATCCGCCTGACCCTGACCCCGACCGTGGTCAGTCACGAGCGCATCGCCCTCAAGGTCGCCCCGGAAGTCAGCGAACTCGACTACAACAACGGCGTGACCATCGGCGGCACCACGGTGCCGGCATTCACCATCCGCCGTACCGACACCAGCATCTCCCTGGCCGATGGCGAGAGCTTCGTCATCAGCGGTCTGATCAGCACCCACAACGCCTCTCAGGTCAACAAGTTCCCGGGACTGGGCGACATCCCGGTGATCGGCGCGTTCTTCCGCGACACCTCGCTCAATCGCGAAGAACGCGAACTGCTGATGATCGTCACGCCGCATCTGGTGCAACCGCTGGCAGCCAACGCGCCATTGCCGGCGCTGCCCGGCGAGAAACTGCGCAACTACGATCCGAACTGGTATCGCCTGTACTTCCTGGAAAACGGCAACTTCGATAAACGCAGCGGATTATCGCAATGAGCCAGAACCTGAGCCAGACCTTCCTCGCCATCACCCGTAACGACACTGATCTTGAGTGGCTGCAAGGCGCGCTCGCGCCGCTGGGCCAGGTGGTCAGCGCCGGGGGTGGCAGCCTCGACGAGTTGCTGGCGCTGGTCGACGTAACCTTTGCCAGCCTGGTGTTTGTCGGCCTCGATCGCGAGCATCTGGTGGCCCAGAGCGCGTTGATCGAAGGGGTGCTGGAAGCCAAGCCGATGCTGGCGATCGTGGCCCTCGGCGACGGCATGGACAATCAGCTTGTGCTCAACGCGATGCGCGCCGGGGCGCGGGATTTCGTCGCCTACGGTTCGCGCTCCAGCGAAGTCGCCGGGCTGGTGCGCCGCCTGAGCAAACGCCTGCCCGCCGTGGCGCCGAGCACCCAGCTCGGCGGCTTGACCGTGCTGTACAGCCCACAGACCAACGCCGATGGCGCGCTGCTCGCCAACCACATGGCGCTGGTGGTGCAGAAAAGCGGTCAGCAGACGCTGCTGCTCGATCTCGGCCAGTCCCGGGGTGACAGTCTGGCGCTGCTCGGCCTAGAGAGTTCGTTTCATTTCGGCGACGCCCTGCGCCACTTGCGCCGGCTCGACACCACGCTGATCGACAGCGCCTTCACCAGCACCGAAGCGGGTCTGCGCATCCTCGCCTACGCCCCCGGCGACGAGCCGCTGGAACGTACCAGCGCCGCCGAGCTGTACATGTTGCTCAGCGCCCTGCGCCAACACTTCCAGCACATCGTCGTGAACCTCACCGGACAGTCCGACAGCGAGGCGCTGCGCACCTTCGTCAGCCATTGCGACAAGCTGCTGTGGTACACCGACCAGAACGTCCTCGACTGCCGACGCAATCTCGCCGTGCTCAATCTGTGGCGGGAAAAAGGCATGAAGCTCGATCACGGCCGGTTGCTGGTGGATCGCTACCTGCGCAACGTCGCCCCGGATTCGGACACCCTCGGCCGCACCTTCGGCCTGGACGTCATCGCCGTGCTCGCCTACAGCCCCGAGGTGCGACTGAACGCCAAGAACCAGGGCGTGAGCCTGTTCGAACTGGCCCCGCGCGAAAGCCTCAGCCAAAGCCTGCGCACCCTCGGCGAACGCCTGGCCAAACGCTCCGAAGGCCTGGCCAAACCCAAGTCCACCTGGTTCGAACGCTTGCGAGGTAGCTCATGAGCAGCGAACAACTCTTCGGCGGGCCGCAGCGCCCACCCGTCGGCAACGCCGATCACGACGGCCTGAAACGGGTGCTGCACCGCTACATCATCGACGCCATCGAGGAGTCGGGGAAAAATCTGCTGGAAGGTTCACGGCAGGTGCTGGCGCAATTCGTGATCGACAAGGTCGCCGAATACATCGCCCGTCTGCACCTGGCGATTTCCCGCTACGAGATGGAACGCCTGGCCGAAGAAATCGTCGATGAGCTGACCGGTTTCGGCCCCCTGGAAGTGCTGCTGCGCGACAGCGCGGTGACCGAAATCCTGGTCAACGGCCCGCATCGGGTGTTCATCGAACGCGAAGGCGTGCTGCACCTCAGCGACCTGCGTTTCATCGACGCGCATCACGTCGAACGGGTCATGCAACGCATCCTCGCCCCGCTCGGCCGGCGCCTCGACGAGTCGTCACCAATGGTTGACGCACGCCTGCCCGACGGCAGCCGGGTCAACGCGATCATCCCGCCGATTGCCCTCGACGGCCCATGCCTGTCGATCCGCAAATTCCGCAAGGACATGCTCAAGAGCACCGACCTGATGGCGATGCAGACCATCGATCAGGCAATCTTCGACTTCATCGAAGAGGCGGTCGGCAAGCGCTGCAACGTCCTCATCAGCGGCGGCACCGGCACCGGCAAAACCACCCTGCTGAACATCCTCAGCCAGTTGATCAACCCGCACGAGCGTCTCGTCACCATCGAAGACGTCGCCGAACTGCAACTCGGCCATCCGCATGTGGTACGCCTGGAAACCCGTCCGCCGAACGCCGAGGGCCACGGTGAAGTGAAGGCCAGCGACCTGATCCGCAACGCCCTGCGGATGCGCCCGGACCGGATCATCCTCGGCGAGATTCGCGGGGTCGAAGTGCTCGACGTGCTCACCGCGATGAACACCGGCCATGACGGCTCGATGAGCACCGTCCACGCCAACAACGCCCAGGACGCGCTGTTGCGCCTGGAAACCCTGGTCGGCCTGACCGGCCGCAGCATCGCCGAGCGTACCCTGCGGCAGATGATCTGCGCGGCGCTCGACGTGATCATCCAGTTGACGCGCATGCCCGACGGCCGTCGCTGCGTCAGCGAAGTGGTGGAGGTGGTCGGCATCCGCGACGACGTGTACGTGACCAACACCCTGTTCCGCCTCGACCGACGCGGCGGTTTCGGCTTCCTGCGCGAAGCGGTCAACCCGGCGGGCGACAAGCTGCGCCGCGACGCAGTGCTGGCGCACTGAGGGAGCCCGCCCATGCTCAAGCCACTGCTGTTGATCCTCGTCTGCCTGACCTTGCTCGGCCTGTCGCTGCGCCTGTTCTACAACGGCTGGCGGCAGAACGGCACCGAGCGCGTGCTGCAACGCCTGAATCAGGGACAACCGCAACTGAGCAGCGAGGCACCGCGCTGGGCCAGACTGGAACGGGCCTTCCTGCGGGCCGGCCTCGGTCGCCCGACCGAGCGTCTCGGGGTGTGGCTGTTGCTGTGGGCATTCGGCGTTTTGCTCGGGTTCGTCCTCGGCAAGTGGCTCGGGTTGCTGTTGTTCATGGTCTTGCCGCCGCTGGCACTGCGGCTGTATGTCAGTTGGCGTTACCAGCGACGGCTACGGCGGATGATCGAACAACTGCCGTCATTGCTCGACCATACCGTGCGCAGCCTGAAGTCCGGTCGCACCCTCGCCGACGCGGTGCTCGGCGCCATCGAGGCCAGCGAAGATCCTCTGAAAAACGCCATGGGCCGGGTGCAGCGCAACGTGCAACTGGGGGTCAGCCTGGCGGATGCCGTGTCGGACCTGGCCGAACTCTATGAGAGGGACGAACTGCGCCTGTTCGCCCTTGGTCTACGGGTCAACCATCGTTATGGCGGCAACGCCAGCGAACTGCTGGAGAACCTGATCAAGATGATTCGCGAACGCGACCAGGCTTCGCGCCAGTTGCGCGCCATGACCGGCGAAACCCGCGTCACGGCCTGGGTCCTCGGCGTGCTGCCGGTGAGCCTCGCCGGCTACTTTCTGATCTCCAATCCCAAATACCTGATCGCCATGTGGAACGACCATTCCGGCCAGCTGATGCTCGCCACGGCGTTCGGCTTGCAGGTGTTCGGCTGTCTGTTGCTCTGGCGGATGTTGCGCAGCCTATGAACGCCCCCCTGATGCTCGGCGCCCTGCTGTTGCTGACAGCGGCGGTGTTGCTGCTCGGCCACCTTCTGGAGCAACGCCGACGCGCCCGCCAGATCAACCGCCGACTGGCAGGCACGCTGACCCGCGACAACCGCTTCGGTACGCTTTTGCAGGTGCTCGGCGAGAGCAGGGTAGGCCAGCACAGCGTCAGGCTCGACAACGAAACCCAGACCCTGCTCAACCGCCTCGGCTGGCGCAGCGCCCGGCAGCGTTCGCTGTTCGCCGCCAGCCAGATCGGCTCACCGTTGTTGCTACTGGTCATGGTCGCACTGATCCAGGGCGTGTTTTTCCCACAGGTGGAGAAGCACTGGATCGCCCCGCTGTTTGCCATGGGTCTGGGTTACCTGTTGCCCAAACGCTTGCTCGCCATGGCGGCCAACCGCCGGCAAAAGCAACTGTCGACGGAGATTTCCACCTTCATCCCGCTGCTGCGCATCCTCTTCGAATCCGGCATGGCCGTGGAACAAGCCCTACGGGTGTTGAGCCATGAAGCGCGGGCGCTGCTGCCGATACTCACCCACGAATTGCGCCTGGTGCTGGCCCGGGTCGACTCCGGTCTGGAACTGGGCGAAGAACTGAACAAAGCCACGCGCCTGATGGCGGTGGACGAATTCACCGACACCTGCGTGATCCTCCAGCAGTTGCTGCACCAGGGTGGCGGCGCGATGAAATCGCTGCTCGCGCTCAAGCAACTGCTCGACGACCGGCGCCTGACGCGCCTGCAGGAATACATCTCGAAAATGTCCGCAAAAATGTCCGTCGTGATGATGCTGTTTCTCTTCCCGGCGCTGTTGATCGTCCTGGCCGGCCCGGGCTTCACCGCCCTGGCGCGGGCACTGGGTTCTTAGAGGGATCGTGATGAAAGCAATGATTGCCGGTATGACGCTGCTGATGCTCGGCGGCTGCGCGAACACCGGGCAGACCCCATGGGATGCCCTGACCAACCAGGCCAGTTGCGGCAAGCTGAGTTCGGAGCAACAGCTGTCGCTGAACCTGGCCGACGACATGGCCAACGACGGCAAACTCCACGCCAGCCTGGCCAACCTGCAAAGCCTGCCGGACAACCTCGCCGACGTGCGCCTGCGCAAGGCCAAGGTCTATCGCCTGCTCGGCCGTAGCGAGGCCGAACCGCTCTACCGCAGCCTGCTCGGCAGCTGCCTGGCCGCCGAAGCCGAACACGGCCTGGGCCAACTCGCCGCCGCCCGCGCCGACTACGGCCAGGCCCAGGCCCACCTGCAACGCGCCGCCCGCCTGGCCCCGACCGACGAAAAAATCCGCAACGACCTGGGCGTGGTGTACCTCAACCAACTGCGCCTGGAAGACGCCCGCTTCGAATTCCTCACCGCGATGGAGCTCAAGCAGAGCGATCAACTGGCCGCCCTGAACCTGGTCACGCTGCTGCTCTACCAGGACGACTGGACCCGTGCCGCCGAACTGGTCAGCCGCCTGAAACTGAGCCCGGAGCAATTCAGCGAGGCCCAGGCCCGCGCCGAAAAACTCAAACTCCCCGCCCCCGCCAACCGCCTCGCCGCCGCGACGCTCCCGTAAGGAGGCCTGCCATGAAATCCACCCTGCTGTGCCTGACCCTGCTGACCCTGCCCCTCACCACCCACGCCATCGACGCCGGCCCCGCCTCACCCCAACAACAGGAAACCGAAGGCTGGCTCCTGCTGCAAAGCCGCAACAAAGCCGCCTCGCCCACACCACAGACCAGCACACCGACGGAACGCGAACTGAGCATGCAGCGCTGGCTGAAGAGCTACCAGCATGAGATTCCGGAGTTCTTCGATCAGGATCAGGGAGGGAAGGTTGATAGCGGGAACGGGAGTTGATTGATAGGGCCGGGGTTGTGGACTCAGATCAAAAGCCCCTCACCCTAGCCCTCTCCCGGAGGGAGAGGGCTAGGGTGAGGTGGCAGTGACGAAGGCGTACACCCACCAGAACCAGGTCGGCCCGAAGGCCGCCTTCGTGGTCAAGCCCACTCCCACAGAAAAGCAAAAGCAAAAACCGTCCACACCCGCTTCCCACCACTCAACACAATGAGCGTTAGCTCGAGTACCGCTTTTGATCTTGCCGTGCCGGCCCCTTCGGCAGGCTGAGTGGAGGGATTTATCCGGGGGTGGGAGCGCAGCGACCGTTTGGCGCAGCCAAACACATCGAGAGGAGGTGCAGCGAAGCAAACCGTAGGCGATGCCCCCCGGATGAATCCCGCAACGAAGGAACTCCGAGCCTCAGCGAGGAGCCGAACGCCGGGGCCAAGCCTTTTGGGTTACCTTTTTGGCGTCTGAAAAAGGTGACTCGCCGTCAGGGCGAAACCATAAGCCGCCGTTACCGAAGCAACGGATATTCACCCCAACCCCAAGAGCCTGGTCGGCCCAGAGGCCGCCAAGGTCAAGCTCAGTGCGCCGTAACCCGCTGCCGAACCGCAGAAGAACCCGGCGAAAGCGCCAACGCCAACTGCGTCCGATTATGCATATGCGTCAACCGCAAAACCTGCGAAACATAAAGCTTCACCGTGTTCTCGGTAATCCCCAACTCACAGGCAATCTGATAATTGGTCTGCCCCTTGCCCACCAGCCGTGCCACGTCCAGTTGCCGGGGCGACAACTGATTGAAAATCGCCGGCATCTCCAGACTGTCCGCCTCACCGCTCGGCTCATCGCTCACCGGCGCAGGCCCGCGCCGCACCTTGTCCAGATCCTGATAAAGATCATCGATCGACTCGGAAAGGAACTGCAGCTTCTGATTCAGGTGCCCCAGTTGCAGCGTCTTCTGCCGCTCCTGCAATGCCACTTCCTGGCGCTGCAACCCCTCGAGCAACTCATCCAGCTCGATCGGCTTCTGGTAGTAATCGGCAATCCCCGCGCGCAACGCCTTGATCACATCCTGTTTGTCGGCGCGACCGGTGAGCATGATGGCTTCAAACACCCGATGCTTGCCCGACAGACGCTGCAGCTCCTGCACCAGTTCAATACCGTTCATGTCCGGCATTTGCAGGTCACACAGCACCAGGCCGATATCCTGATCATCGATGAACTGCTCGATCGCCTGCTGGCTCGAATCGCATGGCACACACCGGTAACCACTGCTCTCGAGGAATTCGCACAGCTCTTCAACAATCAGCGGTTGATCGTCGACCACCAGCACTTTCACAGCAGACATAAGCTTGTTCACTTGCAACTCCATGCTCGATCAAGGCTGACAATTCCTGTACAGACAGCTTGTGAATGTAAAACCCATGAATTGAAAGTAGACGCACTTTCCGACTATGTACATAGCAGTAGTGGCATCTGGCGACTAATGGATCCAGAGCAAGGTAGCCAGCAGGCCAACCAGCACGAACGGTGCAAATGGCAGCTTTTTTGACGCTTCAGGCCGGAAAAGCTGCAAACGATCTCTAAGCCCTTGACTCATATGCATCCAAATTCCCGGCGCCAGCAACGTCCAGAGGGCCGTGGCAAATCCGGCGCCGATAAAGGTGCCGAGCAGGTGTGTGCCGTCCGTCGCAAGGGCCAAGGCTGTCATTAGTTTCACATCGCCGCCGCCCAGTCGGCGCAGTGCATAACCGGGCAACGTGAAGGCCAGTGCCAGCAGCACCGCCCAGGCGCCCTGTGCCGCGTCGGCACCGAGCCAGGTGCGGCCGGTTCCCAGCAGCCAGACCAGCGCGAGGCCGCCGACGCCCAGGGTCAGGCCATTGCCGATATGCCGCTGTCGGGCATCCTGCGCCGCACACAGCGTCAGCCAGATGAGTAGGACAAAGCTGTGCATCCGGTAAAAAACGTCCGTTTTGGCTGAATGATTCTATGCTGATATTACGTAGTGATTGTCAGGGTAGACGCACTCATGAAAACCGCCCTCCCCCGCAAACAAAAAGGTGCCGTCGCGATCGAGTTCGCGTTGGTGTTCGTGATTTTCTTCGCGGTGTTCTACGGGCTGGTCAGCTACAGCCTGCCGCTGTTGCTGATGCAGGCGTTCACCCAGTCCACTGCCGAAGCCGTGCGACGCAGCGTCGCCCTCGACCCGTCGACGGCCAATTACGCCACCGTCATCCAGAGCGTCGCCCGCAACGAATTGGCCCTGCGCCTGGCCTGGCTGCCCACGGCCCTCAACTTCAACGCGACCACCGACACGACCATCACCTACGTCGGCGGACTCTTGACCGTGCGCATCAACTACCCCACCAGCAAACTCAATCAGGCCCTGCCGTTTCTGGTGTTGCCGGGCATCGGGACGGTGCCGAACCTGCCTGCCAACCTCACCGCCAGTTCGAGCCTGCAATTTTGAGTTCCGGGGACAAGCTGTTCGGTCGCCTGCTCAACCGCCCATCGTCCGCGCCGTCCGACAGTGTGGACAGCCCGAGCGCGCTGAGCGTCGGCCTGCAGTTGTACCTGGATGACGGCGGCCACGTTAATCACCTCACCGGGCCGTTGCGTCATCTGCTGGCGCAACAACAGTCAGGCAACCGCACGCCGCACCTGCTGGCCTACCTGTTGCCCCACAGCATCCTCGCGGTGGAAGGCAAACCCGCGGACTGGCAAGGGCAACTGCTCGATCTGGATTTTTTCAGCCTGGCCGGGGCGCCGCTGCATTTGCGTGGCTGGGTGCAGCCGCAGGGCGACGGCTGGCTCCTGCAATTGCTGGACATCGGCGATCTGCTGGCCGAACGGCGCCTGACCCGCAGCCGCGAACAAAGCCAATTGCTCGCCGCGCAGATCCGCGATCAATTGCGCCTGTGCGGTCTGGCGCGCCTGACGCCTGTGCTTGGCGAACAGCTTGAGCGCCTGAGCCAGCGTTTCAGCATTCCGTGCCTGGCGGTTGCCCTGCTCGATGAACACGAGCAGGCCTGGCTGATTCATCAGCACTACGCGGCGCACGACGCACCAGAGTTGTGGCATAACGGCCAGTCGCTGGGCACCGGCCTCGACAGCCTGAACGGTGCCGCACCGCAACGTTTGCTGGCGAACGAACAACCGCGCCTGACCGGAGTGTTCGGCCCGAGCGAAGGATTTGCCGTGCCTTACCGCGATGCCCAGGGCGTGGCCGCGTGGCTGCTGTGCGGTTGCTACCCAGTGCAGCAGCACGCGGCGGATCTCAGCGAGCATGACTGGCTGCAACTCGCCGCGGCCGTCGCCGCGCCGCTGCTCGAACGTTTGCGCGAGCATCGTCACCACCTGCAACTGGAGCGCCTGGAAACCCTGCAAGCCTTGCTCGGCAGCGGTTGGTGGGAGGTCCTCGGCGACAGCGCCGAGGTGTTGCTGGCGCCGCGACTGGCGGAAAATCTGGGGCTTGATCGCGCCCGGCTGCCGCTGACGGACTGGTTCGACCGGGTGCATCCCGCCGATCGCGAAGAACTGCGCGGTCGTCTGCAAGCCTTGCAGGATGAGGGTCAGCCGCTGGAGTTGTGCGTGCGCCTGCAGCCTGTCGGGCATTCGCCGCTGCCGCCGTGGTATCGCTTGCAGGGCCAGTCGCTGGGCATCGGCGCCGAGCGGCGGCTGGTGGGTTTCATGCTCGATATCAGCGACATCAAGGAGCAGCAGCAACAGGCCGCCGCTGCCCACGCGCGCCTGGACAATCTGATCGCCCGTTCGCCGGCGGTGATCTACGTACAGCGCTATGACGAGGGTGCGCTGCAACCGGTGTTTTTCAGCGCCAGCCTGCAATCGCTGCTGGGCTGGAGCCTGGCCGATTGCGTCGATGACGGACTGGTCAGGCATGTGCATCCGCAGGATCAGGCGCTCTATTTCGAACGCAGCCGCCAGTTGCTGCGCGAAGGCTCGGTGAGTACCCGCTACCGCGTACTCGACGCGCAGGGCAACGTCCACTGGATGCTGGATGAAGCCAGGCTGCTGCGCGATGACCTCGGACTGCCGGTGGAAGCCGTGGGCCTGTGGCTGGACGTGACCGAGGCGACCCTGGCCGCCGAACGGGTCAGGGCCAGCGAAGAGCGCTACCGGATTCTGGTGGAGGACTCGCCGGCGATGATCTGCCGCTATCGCCCCGACCTGACGCTGACCTTCGGCAACCGGCCGCTGGCGAACTACCTCGAATGCACCCCGGAACAACTGCCGGGGGTCAATCTCGGTGGCTGGATGTCGGAAGAGCAGCTCGAGGCGTTCGTCCAGCGCCTCGCGCAACTGACCCCGGAACAACCGGTCAGCACCGCCGAAATCAATCTGCGCCTGCCGGGCCGCGAGCATGCGTGGTGGATCTGGTCGGATCGCGGGGTGTTCGACGAACACGGCCGTTTGCTCGAAGTGCAGGCCGTGGGCCGCGACAACACCGAAGTGCGCCGCTCGCAGCAGCAACTGACCCAGAGCGCGAAAATGGCCACCCTCGGCGAAATGGCCACGGGTCTGGCCCACGAGATCAACCAGCCGCTGAACGTGATGCGCATGGCCATCGTCAATGTGCTCAAACGCCTGGGCAACGGCGATGTGCAGGTCGACTACCTGACCGACAAGCTCAACCGCATCGACGCCCAGGTCCAGCGTGCCGCGCGGGTGGTGGATCACATGCGGGTATTCGGTCGGCGTTCGGAGATCGAGCAGCATCCGTTCGATCCGCTGAAAGCAATCGAGGGCACCCTGTCGCTGCTCGCCGAAGGCTTGCGCGGCAAGGGTGTCGAGCTGCGAATCAGAGAGGCGACGTTCCAGCTACAGGTGCGCGGCTACGTCGATCAACTGGAACAGGTGCTGATCAACCTGATGGTCAACGCCCGGGATGCGCTGCTGAGCAAACGCGAGGCCGACCGCGACTTCCAGCCGTGGATTTCGGTGTACGCCGAACACGATGAACATGTGGTCCGGCTGTGGGTCGAGGACAACGGCGGCGGGATCGATCCGCGCTTGCTGGAGCGGATCTTCGAACCGTTCTTCACCACCAAACCGGTAGGGATCGGCACTGGTCTGGGGCTGTCGGTGAGCTACGGCATCGTCGAAAACATGGGCGGACGCCTGAGCGTGCGCAACGGCGATGAAGGCGCGCGGTTCTGCATCGAGCTGCCGATTGCCGAGGACGATCAGATCACCAGCGTCGCCCGCCCCGACTGACAACTGAGGTTGGCGCCGACATCGACCTGATTGAGGTTGATCCCCAGCGCGGCCAGCAGGGTGTTGACCAGCGTGTCGAGCAGCGGGCTGAGCACCGTATTGATCGCGGTGACCAGCAGACCTTTCACCGTGCCCAGGCTCGCCCCCAGCGCACTCACCAGCGAACCCGACGGGCCGTACATGTTGAGATTGATGTTGGTCAGGGTGTCACTCAGGCTGCTGACGATATTGGTGGTGCTGTAGGTGTAATAGAACGGCGGCTGGTTGATCTCCGGCAGGCTGCTGGCCGCCGGCGCCGAATAGACGTGAGACAGGTTGGCGTTCTGGCCGATGGTGGTGTCGGCGGAAATACTGATACCACCCCCGACTCCGGCGGTACGCGGGGTGCAGTTGAACGGCAGGACGAGCAGCACGCGCGAGCAGGTTTTCACGCCGATGTCGATCAGCTTCAACGGTGTCACGACGGCAGTGGGAGGCGTGACGTTATTGCCGAACGCCGTGGCGGCATCGATGGTGCCCATTTTCAGGTTCACCACGGATGTCGTGGTATTGGTGGTCAGGGTTTTGTTGGTCGGCGTCAGGCAACTGTAGGCGGTGACGTAACTGTTGGCGCTGGCGGCATCGACCAGCACATCCAGACGAAAAGACCCCGGCAGCAATTGCACATCCGGGGTCTGGCAAGGAATACCCAGGGCACAGGTCAGCGAATCCAGCACTCCCTTGATATCCAGATGCAGCAGCGAACTGAGGATGCTGCCCAGCGGTGCCGCAAGATCGGCGACTCCGCTGACCAGCGACGCGATACCGTCGAGGATCGGCAGTTGCACCGACAGCAACGTGCGCACCTGGGCCGTCTTCACATAGATCCGGTTCGCCCCCAAGGGATTGTTCGGCGCCATGATCTTGCGCGGGTCGCCGATGGCCGACAGTTGTGGCGGTTCCAGCACTTGCACCCGAGCGGTGACCTGCGCCACGCCCAGATTGATCGTCTGGCTGGTGACCAGGCCGTTCTGCTTGTTGGCCAGTTGCAGGAACCCCTGGATCAGGTCGAACGCCCGCAGATTCGCGGCCAGTGCCGTGGCCTGGGTGCCGGCCTGCACATTCAACAGATTGCCCAGCACCACCTGCGTAGCACCGACCGCCGTCTTGATCGCTTGCAGGCCGACGATGGTGGCGGTGGCGCCGAGGGTGCCGTTGGGGTCGAGGACGTTGATTGCGGTCTGTACCAATTGACTGACGGCGATGCTGTTGCCGAGGACTTGTTCGTAGCCGCCCGCGCTGAGGCCGATATCCACTTTCAAGCGATCCAGATAGCCCAGCAGGCTGATGTTGCTGTTGACCAGGCCGTTCCAGCTGGCTGCGCTCAGGTTGAGATTGCCGCCCACCAGACCACCGTACAGCGCATTGAGAACGGCCGACCGGGAGGAATCGATCGTCACCGCGCTGCTGCGAATGGTCAGCGAAGCCAAAGGAGGCGGCAGCGCAGCAACAGCGGTGGCCGTGAGCGTGACGGTCGCGCCTTGGCCGGCCCCGCCGAACAAGGCCCCGACACCGCCGGCGACACTCTGGGTCACCGACTGGCTGACCACGACCCGGATCGCTTCGCTGCTGGCGGCGTTGGCGGTGAACACCCGCAGGTTGTTGGCATCCACGGTCAGCCCGCCACAGGCGACCGCCAGGGTGCGGCCGGCGCTGGGGATCGGGAAATCATTGCGCGCCACGCTGGCCCGGGCGTAGGCATCGGCGGTTGCCCCGGCGCCACAAGTGCCGCCCCGGGACGCGGCTTCGAGGGCGGCCATGTCGGCCACCCGTTGCAGATCGCGTTTTTCCAGGTACAAACGACCGCTGTCGAGCACCAGCAGAATCAACACCAGCGCCAGCCCCAGGGTCAATGCCGCGATCAACCCGATGGCCCCGCGCTGTCGAGCCGGGCCGTTGAACGGCGAACGGGGAGACATGGCGCACTCCTTTGCCGGCGCACCGCCGGGCGCAACCTCCATTGGTGAATATCAGTGTAGACACGACCTGACGAGACTGCTGGCAACCCGCCAGCTCCCCCACAGAAACTGAGCCCCAAAAAACCTGTGGGAGCGGACTTGCTCGCGAAGGCGGTCTGTCTGGCACGTTCCAGTCGACTGTGCCGTCGTCTTCGCGGGCAAGCCCGCTCCCACAATGGGATAGCGTTAACGCGGTGGGTAGTTGGCCAGGATCCGCGTCACGGTTTCGCGGATGGCATTACTGCGATCCGCCGGGTTCGGCGTGCTGCTGAGCATCTGCTCATCGCTGCCGCGCCACACCAGTTTGCCGTCCTTGCCGTCGAGCAGATCGACCTGGATCGTCGCGACCTTGTAGGTGATGTTGCGGGTTTCGTTGTACATCGGGGCGCCCCAGTAGCCGTTCCACGGGTTGCCCCAACCGCCGCCGTAGTTGGTGGTCACCTGCTGCTGGCGATCCTCGACGATCAGGTAGGTCTGCACATTCAAATCACCCCGGCTGCCGCCCGCGGCCGGGCGCAGGCCGCGTTGATCGAGCTGATCGGCGACGGCCTGGCGGATGCGTTGTTCGGTCAGGTCGCTCTTGATCCGGGGATCGTCGGGACGGTATTGCAGGGCGGGTTCTTTCCAGCTCCAGCTGCGATAAGCGGCAAAGTCACGGCTGGCATCGAAGTCATGATTGACCTGGTTGGCGGCGCAGGCACTGAGCAGCGCGGCCACAGCCAGTAGAGCGAGACGGCGGAACATGATTTTTCTCCGGTTGAAGACATGAACCTGTGAGAGCTTCTCATTTGCAGGAAGCTAACTGGGAGGATACGCCGACATTGCCTTTTCGACAGCCTCCCTGATCGCATCGCTGCGATCGCTCTGGTTGCCCTGGGTGCCGGTTTCGGCGCTGGCGCTCCAGACCGGCTGACCACTGCTGGCGTCGAACAGATCGACCCGCACCACCACGACCTGTTCCTGATAGGTGCGCACGATCGGCACCGTGTTGTACATGCCGTAGCCCCGGCCATAACGGTCGTAACCGCCATAGCCGCCGTAGTAACCGTAATCGTCCTGCACCTGGCGCAGGCGGGTTTCCAGGCTCAAATGGGCGCTGACGAAAAGATCCGCCGGACGATTGTCATGCAACGGGCGCAACCCGCGTTGATCCAGGGCATTGCTGACCGCTTCGGCCACTTGCGCCGAATCCGCCCAGGCCGTGCCCGGCGGCAGTTGCCCGTTGAGCCACGCCCAGCTGCGGTAGCGCCCATAGTCCCGAGGCGGCGCCGGATAGGCGCTGCGGTCGAAGGTGGTGGCCGCTTGCGGCGGGGCCGGCGGCAATGGCCGCGACTGCGCCACATAAGGGTTGCTGCCCTGGCACGCGGCCAACCCGAGACAGATCAGCAGTAACCCTGAATGACCCTTCATTTCATGCTCCGATCAGATCGGCCGGCAGATCCAGTGCAGGTAACGCCCAAGCCCGGCGAAGCTTGGGTGACGACGGTGGGCGAGCTCCATCTCGAGTAAGTCCAGCAGCTCGGCGCGGGACTGGAATTCCACCGGCATGTAGTCGTGGAAAACCCTGACCCCGCTCTGGGTTTCGACCTGCCACAAGCCTTCGAGTTGCGTGGCCAGTTCTCGCGGATCGAGGGGTTGTTGCGGGGTCAGGCTCTGCTTTTCGCCGGCCATGTCGTTCTTGCGCATCTTCTTGAAATGGCCCTTGAGCAGGTTCCGGTAGATCAGCGCATCACGGTTGTAGAACGCCAGCGACAGCCAGCCACCGGGTTGGGTCAGTTGATGCAACACCGGCAGGATCGCATGGGGTTCGGCCAGCCATTCCAGCACGGCGTGGCACAGCACCAGATCATAGGGCTCGGTAAGCTGGCCGAGCAGATCCTGCCACGGCGCCTGAATGAACGTGGCCTGCTGGCCGGCCTCGGCGAAGCGCTGGCGGGCGCCTTCGAGCATCGGTTCGGCCGGCTCGGCCAGTGTCACCTGATGCCCGCGCTCGGCCAGCCACAACGACATGTGGCCCAGGCCCGCGCCGATGTCCAGCACCCGCAGCGGACGATCCGGAAGCGCTTCGGCGAGGTCGGCCTGCAACACCGCGAGGCGGATCGCGCCTTTGGCGCCGCCGTAGATTTTTTCGGCAAAACGGGTCGCCAACTGATCGAAATGACGGTCGCTCATCAGCTGAACCGCCGTTCGCTGTCGGCGAGCTTGCTGCGCACCACTTCATTCATGTCCAGTCCCAGTTCGCTGCACAGCAGCAACAGATACAGGACGATATCGCCGACTTCCTGCCCGGCGTGGGCCAACTTATCCGCCGGCAGCTGGCGCGACTGGTCTTCGGTCAACCACTGGAAGATCTCCACCAGTTCGGACATTTCCACGCTGGCGGCCATCGCCAGGTTTTTCGGGCTGTGAAATTGCCGCCAGTCATTGCGGTCGCGAATGGCGTGCAGGCGTTCGGTCAGTTCAACAAGGTTCATCGGGTTCTCCTGAAGGCGTATAGCTTCGGGGGGATGCCGGGGGAAGGCAAGGGGCTGCCGGTCGCTTTTGTGGGCAAGCGCGCTTGCACGGCTTCAGCGCAAACCCTCTATGCTTGCAGGGAACTACGCCGACCTCGTCGCGGCCCAAGGCTCAGCTCTTTCATCAGGATGCACACATGCAGGTAGAAAGCTTTTTCGAATGGCTCGGCCAGGTGCTCGGCTCGATCATCCGCTTCATCGTCGACGGTCTCAGCGGTCTGTTCAATGTGCTGGGCAATGCCGGCGGCAACTTTATCGACGGACTCGCCAAGACCCTGGGAATGGACACGTCGATCATCAGCATCATCGCGCTGATCGTCGGGCTGATGCTGTTGTGGTCGGCGATTCGTGCGTTCATGAATGCGTCGATCGTTGCCGGGATCATCTGGTTGTTGCTGGGGTTGTGGTTGTTGAGCTGGATTATTCACTAGCCCTTTGCCGAATCCATAATCGCCAAGATCTTTCAGGTCGATGGAGAACGTAAGATACCTCGGCAGGCCCCCTCTCCCCCTGGGAGAGGGCTGGGGTGAGGGGCGTCGGCAATCACAGCCACAGCAAATCCCGAATGAATCGCTACAATGCCAGCTCCCCCAAGGAGCCCGCATGTCCAAGCTGATCACCGACTGGCGCGACCGCGCGACCCACCGCAAGGTCTGGGCGCTCGCCGCTCCCATGATTCTCTCGAACATTTCCGTGCCGCTGGTGGCGCTGGTCGACAGCACCGTCATCGGCCACCTGCCCCACGCCCATCAACTGGGTGCCGTGGCGGTCGGCGCCAGCCTGTACACCTTCCTCGCCTGGGCCATGGGTTTTCTGCGCATGGGCACCACCGGTTTCGCGGCCCAAGCGGCCGGGCGCAGTGATGGCGCGGCGTTGCGACAGATTCTGTTGCAGGGATTGCTGCTGGCGATGGGGCTGGCGTTGCTGCTCGGCCTGTTGGGCGTACCGCTGAGCGGCATCGCATTGCACTTCATGCAACCCTCGGCGGAACTCGATCAACTGACCCGCGACTTCTTCCACACCCGTCTGTTCGGACTGCCGGCGGCGCTGGCCAGCTATGCGCTGGTCGGCTGGTTCCTCGGCACCCAGAACGCCCGGGCGCCGCTGGCGATTCTGTTGAGCACCAACCTGATCAACATCGCCCTCAACCTGTGGTTCGTGATCGGCCTGGACTGGGGCGTGGTCGGTTCGGCCCGGGCCTCGGTGATCGCCGAATGGAGCGGTGCCCTGCTCGGTCTGTGGATGACCCGCAAGGCTTTGCGCGCCTATCCCGGGCACATCGTCTGGGCCGCGCTGAGGGTCTGGCAGAGCTGGCGGGCGCTGCTGGCGGTCAACCGCGACATTTTCATCCGCAGCCTGGCCCTGCAATCGGTGTTTTTCCTGATCACCGTGCAGGGTGCACGTCTCGGTGACGCCACGGTCGCAGCCAACGCGCTGCTGCTCAACGGCCTGTTGCTGACCGCCCACGCCCTGGACGGTCTGGCCCACGCCGTGGAAGCCCTGTGCGGACACGCAATCGGCGCCCGCGACCGGCTGGCCCTGCGCCGTTCGCTGGTGGTGGCCGGCGGCTGGTCGCTGCTGGCGAGTGTCGGTTTCGCCCTGCTGTTTTTGTGCGCCGGGCATCTGTTCATCGAGATGCAGACCGACATCCAGAGCGTGCGCGACACCGCGTTCGTTTACCTGCCCTACCTCGCCATGCTGCCGCTGATCGCGGTCTGGAGCTACCTGCTCGACGGCCTGTTCATCGGCGCTACCCGTGCCCGGGAAATGCGCAACGGCATGCTGCTCACGGTGCTGCTGATGCTGCCGGTCGCCTGGGTGCTGCAGGGGTTGGGCAACCATGGCCTGTGGATCTCGTTCCTGTTGTTCATGGTCTTGCGCAGCCTGACCCTCGGCACCCTGGCCCTGTGGCTGCGACGCAATGACGGCTGGTTCAGCGGCACCGCACACTGAAGCGACGTCTCAGGGTTGATCGCCCTGCCATTGCCGGCGCAGGTGTTCGAGCCGTTCCTGTGGCGTCAGCCCCGCCGGGGGCGGCACCCATGTGGCACGCGGATACTGCAGGCGCAGCCACAGCCAGCCATCGAGCATCGCCCGTTCGCCGAAACCCAGCGCCAGCCCCTGCTGGACATGGGCGGCGAGCACCGAAAAATCCGCCCCCACCGCCTGACACCAGCGCCAGATGTGCTGATCGAGCAGACAGGCTTGCAGGCGTTCGCGCTGGCGTGACGTCAGGCTCTCATCGACCCGCAACGGCTCCACCGCCAGCCGTGGATTGCGCAGTTGCTGCCAGCCCTGGCTGCCCATTGCCAGATCGGCCCAGGTGCCACCGAACCAGCGCAGCTGCTGGATCGGCCCGAGCCAGCGGCTCAGTTCACCGGCATCGCAGGCGTCGAAGAAATAGCTGGCCGTCTGGCGGTTGTACCAGGTGAGCAAGGCCCGGTGCTGCAAGCCGAACGACACCGTGAGCATGCGCCGCAGGTGTTCGAGCAAGACCGGCGCCGCAGACTCGCTGCCCAGCAACAAACCGCTCCAGGTCTGGGGATCACGCTGACACAACGCCGCCAGCGCCGCGTTGCCTTGCAGTTCAATCAGCAACGGCCCTTGCTCGCGCACCGGCTGAAACTCGGTGCCCTCGAACAGCCAGAAACGGCGCACGCCGGCAAAGCCCCGGTGCAGGGTCATCAGCGCCTGGGGTGCCTGTGGCACATCCAGCAACAGCCACTGCGCGACCGGCTCCGGAGTCGCGGCGCTCATCGTCCGGGGCCCGGGTCGACGGCCGCGAGCAACCGGCAACTGCAGGTCGCTGGCGGGCAATGACTGAAACTGCCACCACCGGGGATCAGGCACAGCAACAGCAATGGCGCGGCCGATTGCAGGAATACCGGCATCCCTTCGCTGCTCAGCGTCTGCGGCAACGGAACCGGATCATCGTCGTCGACATCCTCCACCGGCACCGGCGTGCGCAAAACACCGCTGATCATCGGCTGGTCAGGATCGCCTTCAAGGAAACTCACCACCACCTCGACCCCATCGCCCAGCGCGAACAGCGGTACGTCGGCCAGTGCCGGTGCCAGCGGCAGCCAGCAATGACTGGGCGCGGCGCCCTCGCCCTGATACAACCAGTCGAACTGCACCGCCACCGGCCGCGAACGATCGGGCAAGGGTTCGTCCACCTCGACCACCCAGGCCCGTTGCAGGCTGTGCATCCGAGGACGGACGAGGGGCACGAACGGCACGTCGCCCTGCGTCCCGTCGACCCGGTTGGCGTAAACCGGCTCACGGCTGTGATCGCCCTGATGCTCGACCCGGGTCACCAGCCAGCCGCGATTGCACTCGCTGAGCGGGTGGCCGGTCAACGGCAGCCAATGACCGCTGCGCAGGGCCGGCAGATCGGTATCGCCCTCGGCGGTTTGCAGCACCCGCGAAGGTTCGCCCCGCAGACTGCTGCGCACTTCGCCCTGCACCTGCCAGCGACGCACACCCAGGGCCTCGCCGGCCTCAGCGAACCACGCTTCGCCCGACCGAGGCAGACTGGCCGGGTCATCGCCGAACACCAGGCAATGGCCGGTACGCCCGTGTTCGAAGCGGTAGTGAATGCGCTCCTGCCCGCACAAGCGCTGGACGAATTGCAGGTCCGACTCGCGGTACTGGGTACAGAACGTCCGGGCCTGATAGTCGGCCAACAGCTCGAAGCGCAACCGCGGGCCGCTGATTCCGTGTTCTTTCAGCACCTGGGCGAGGATTTGCGGCACCGAGCGCCCACTGAACATCCGCTGGCTGAAGCGCAGGTCGAGGCAGCTCAGCCTCGGTCCCAGCCGCACCCGGCACAACCGGAAACACTGGCCATGTTCCTGCTGCACAAGACTCTGCAATTGCCCATGCACGCCGTTGCCCGGTGGTCCGAAGCGCAGAAATCCCGCGCGGTGCAACAGCCCGGCGAGGTCCAGGTGCGGGTCGTCGATCAATACATCGATCTCGAACGCAAAGGGTTCGTTGAGGGCTTCGCTACCGGTAAAGGCCAGGACTTCGAAGGGGGCGGACAGACCCGCTACATCGAGACTGAACGACGGCTCGTCGGCTGGTTCGAACATGGGCGTTTCTCTACAGGAGGGGCGGTCGGGGATTCTCGCCGAGAGCCATGGCCGAGTAGAGAGCCGAAGTACAACTTAGGAAATGACCTACGCGAAAAGCAGACGACATCACTATGCCGGTCAAGGCGTAGGCCGTTTCGCGAGTAAAAGAAGAGGTTTCGCACCAGGCCATCTGAAATGTCCGCGACGGCGGGAACAATTTCAGACAGCCCGGGGCTACAGGGGGATGGTGTCAGGAAGACAGGTAGGAAGAACGGGTCAGGCCCAGGCGCAACGCATCGAGGAACTGCGTGCGCTCATTGGCGCTGATGCGGGCACTGGCGCACTTGTCGCGGTAGTGAGTCATCAACTCTTCCGGCGACAGATGCACGTAGCGCAGCATGTCTTCGATGGTGTCGTGGGTTTCGATTCCGGCGTGGTACACGCTGCCGTCGGCGTTCTGATAGATGTTCACCGAGTCGGTGTCACCGAACAGGTTGTGCATGTCGCCGAGGATTTCCTGATAGGCCCCGACCAGGAACACGCCCAGCAGGTAGTCTTCGCCCTCGTTCAGGCCGTGTACCGGCAGGCTGGTTTCGATGCTCTGCTCGTCGACGTACTGGTTGATCTTGCCGTCGGAGTCGCAGGTCAGATCCTGCAGCACCGCGCGACGCAGCGGCTCTTCGTCGAGACGGTGCAGCGGAATGATCGGCAGGACCTGGTCGATCGCCCAGGTGTCCGGCAGGCTCTGGAACACCGAGAAGTTGCAGATGTACTTGTCGGCCAGTTTGTCGTTGAGTTCGTCGAGCACCTGACGGTGCGAACGCTGGCGCGCCTTCAGCGAGTTGTGCAGGCGACGGCACACGGCGAAGTAGCACTGCTCGGCCAGGGCTTTTTCCGCCAGGGTCAGCTTGCCGTCGGCGTACTGCGCGGCGACGTCGCTCATGTAGTGCGTGGCGCGCCAGTAGGTTTCGGTGACCATTTCGATGTCGGTCGGGCCGAGCAGGTCAACCAGCCACTGCACGGTTTCCGGCAGCGATTCCTTGTTCTCGATCTGCGGCACGTCGTCGTTGTGTTTCTCGACGTCGGTCACCTGCACCACCAGCATCGCGTGGTGCGCGGTCAGCGAGCGGCCGCTTTCGGAGAAGATGTGCGGATGCGGCAGGCTCTGCGCGTCGCAGAACTCCTTGAGCATGCCGACCACGACACCGGCGTAATCGTCCATGTCGTAGTTGATCGAACTGGCGTTGCGCGAGTGGGTGCCGTCGTAGTCGACGCCCAGGCCGCCACCGACGTCGATGTGATCCACCGGCAGACCGAGGTTGCGCAGCTCGCCGTAGTAACGGATCGCTTCCTTGAAGCCGTGCTGGTAGTCGGCCAGGTTGGCGATCTGCGAACCCATGTGGAAGTGCAGCAAGCGGATGCCCTGATCCAGGCCGGCAGCGCGGAAGCGCTCGACCACCGACAGCAGTTGCGCCGCCGACAGACCGAACTTGGATTTCTCGCCACCGGTGTCCGCCCACTTCGACGACGCCAGCGACGACAGACGCACGCGCAGGCCGACCTGCGGCTTGACCTTGAGCGAGGCGGCCTCGTCGATCACCAGTCCGACCTCGGACTCCTTCTCGATCACGATGAACACGTTGTGGCCGAGCTTCTGGCCCATCAGCGCCAGACGGATGAACTCGCGGTCCTTGTAACCGTTGCAGACGATGGTGCCGCCCTTCGGCGCCAGCGCCAGCACCGCCAGCAGCTCAGGCTTGGAACCGGCTTCCAGACCGATGGAAACGTTCTGGGTGGCGATGATGTTCTCGATCACCGCTTCTTGCTGGTTGACCTTGATCGGGTACAGCGCGGTGTACTTGCTCTGGTATTCCAGGCGTTCGATGTTGGCATCGAAGGCGCCGGTCAACTGACGGACGCGGTCTTGCAGGATGTCGGGAAAACGAACCAGCAACGGCAAGGACAAACCGCTTTTGCGCAGTTGGTCGACTTGCTCGAACAGGTCGATGGGTGAGCTGCTCGGGCCGTTCGGACGAACTTCGACGCGACCGGCGTCATTGATCGCGAAATACCCGGCCCCCCAATGGCGAATCCCGTAAACACTGCGGCTGTCCGCAACTGTCCATTGGCTGCCATCGTCTTTGCGTGTGCGTCGTACGGACATCGAAGTCCCCTATAAAGAAGTCATGGAGCGTCGCCTGACGTTCAGGCCGCCGCAGTCTAAAGAATGAAAATGACGGTTCGTCAGCGGGGCGGTAGACCGCGCTGACCGCGTTGAGTTTAGAAACCGGTCATGAACAGGCTCTGTGAAAACCATGGAGACGACACCGAATCTGACGGATTTCAGAACCGGGTCAAGCCATCGGTGGTTTTCACAGAGGCTGCTAGCCGCCGGACTTCTTCGCCTTGAAACCGTGCTTGATCAGTTCAGCCAAGAGTAGCTCGACATGATCGCCCTGGATTTCGATGACCCCGTCTTTCAACGCGCCGCCGGTGCCGCAACGTTTCTTCAACGTTGTCGCCAGCTCTTTGAGCGCGTCTTCGGCCAGGGGCACGCCGGTGATTGTGGTCACCGTCTTGCCGCCACGGCCCTTGCTCTCGCGACGCACGCGGGCAATGCCGTCACCGGCCGGGATCACGGTTTGTTTGCAGATACAGGTGTCCACCGGCTTGCTGCATTCCGGGCAATGACGACCTGCGTCGGTGGAAAATACCAGGCCGCCCAGGGCGGCGAAGGATGCGGCTTTTTTGGCCACCGGCAATCCTCTCGGGAGGACAAAGACTGATCGCGACCTTGGGCAAGGTCATCGACCGCGAAGCCCCACTCAGGCAGGGGCAGCGCTACTGCACCGTTTGCGCCTGTAAAGCACGCCGGTACAGCTTGAAAAGGTCGCGCAGTGTAACGGCAAAAGCGTCGATTGCTAAGTGCCAATCGGCGCCATTTTATGAGTTCTTTGCGACGTCGCTCTGTTGCGCCTTGAGATAGCGTTTCAAGGCCGCCAGAGAGTCCGGGCAATAAGGCTTCTGCTCGATTTCCAGCATGACCTGATCGACTGGAATGAAGCGTGCTTCGAGCACTTCTTCCGGCTGCAGGATCAACGGCCCGTCCCACACCGCCGAAAACGCCGAACACCACAGGCGGTTGCCGGTGTCCTCGAAGAAGAAATGGTCATGGGCGGTCAGTTCCACGCCGCTCACGCCCAACTCTTCCTCCAGCTCGCGGGCCGCCGACTCGGCGTAGGTTTCGCTGGCCTGCACCATGCCGCCCGCCGCCACGTCCCAATAACCGGGATAGATCGCCTTGCTCAGGGTGCGCCGGTGTACGCAGAGTTCACCGGCGGAGTTGAACAGCATGATGTAGGTGCCGCGCCCGATCAGCCCGCGCTCACGCAGGTCGGAGCGCACCAGGGCGCCGAGCAGGTTGTCCTGCTCGTCGACCCAGGCGATCTGTTCGGCATCCGAAGCGGCGCGGTGCGCCGCTTCCCTGGCGTTGTCGCTCATGGCTCAGCCCTGGTTGAGCAGTTGGCGCAGATCGATCACTGCGGCGTTGGCCCGGGAAATATAGTTGGCCATCACCAGCGAGTGGTTGGCCAGGACACCGAAACCGCTGCCGTTGAGGATCATCGGACTCCACACCGGCTCCTGCGAAGCCTCCAGCTCACGAATGATCTGACGCACGCTGACCGTGGCGTTCTTCTTCGCCAGCACATCGGCGAAATCCACTTCGATGGCGCGCAACAGGTGCGACAGTGCCCAGGCCTGGCCCCGTGCTTCGTAGAACACGTTGTCGATCTGCATCCACGGGGTTTCGACGATTTCCTCGTCGACCTGTGGCACTTCACCGACTGCCGGGGTTTCCGTTTTCAGTGCGGTGTTGAGTTTTACCCGACCGACGCTGGCCGACAGCCGTTGCGACAGCGAACCCAGACGGGTGCCGACATCGCCCAGCCAGTTGTTGAGGTTGTCGGCGCGGGCGTAGAACAGTGCGTTTTTCTGCGACGGATCCGACAGACGCGCCTGATAGCGGCTCAGCGAGTTAATGCCTTCCTGATATTCCGATTCACTCGACGGCAGGATCCAGCTCTTGTTGTCGAAGTTGAAACGCGGTTCGGCCTTGGCCAGATCGGCGTCTTCGGCCGATTGCGATTGCGAGCGGGCGAAGTCCTTGCGCAAGGCACGGGTCAGGTCGCGCACCTGGACCAGCACGCCGTATTCCCAGCTCGGCATGTTGTCCATCCACAGGCCCGGCGGGAAGCGGTCGTTGGAAATGTAGCCGCCCGGCTTGTCGAGCAAGGTGCCGGCGACGGTCTTCAGGGTTTCGACGGTGGTGTAGCCGACCACCATTTGCTTGCCTTCCTTCTCGGCGGCCACCTGGGCGTTCTGCGCCACGGGGAACAGCGCGGGTTCCTGGCTCCAGTACCAGCCCAGGCCAATGGTCACCAACAGGTAGAGGCCGATCAATGTCGCCAGCGCGCGGCTGAACAGCAGACCGCCGACATAACTGCGGGTGGCCGACTTGGGCTCGGCGGCACGTTCAGGCGCGCTGCCCGCGCGGTTCTTCCAGTCCAGCATGGCGATATCCTTTCAAAACTTGGGTTCAACGGTTCGACCACAACCATACAACAACGTGCCTTGGCCCGGCACCCGCGATGATGGATAAGCCGCAAATCGTGCGGGCGAGTGACGCATTCGCCGGCCCTAAGGGATTCCCCGATGCGCCCTGCCCTACCAACAGCGCTGCCCACCCTCTGAAAACATCGCCGGACTCATTCAGAGCACTTATGTTAATGCCACAAAACAATCACTTTCGCGAAGCTTCCAGTGTGGCAAGCGCCCGGCTCACGGGGACTTGCCCGACGAGCAAGTCCAAAACAAAACCATCCGGTCAGAAACTGAATTGTGTCGCACCGCAGATTATTGACGTACGACACTCATATAGGGGAAAAGAGGTGCTAGCATAGAGCCACCAGTCGATCTCAGCATGCACCCTAACTAGTAGTCAGGATATGACCGAGCCAGAAGACCCCAGCCGCGAGCGCCTCAAGCACCACTTTGCCCAGCGGGTAATTCATCAGGCACGTCAGATTCTTGAGATATGGCAGCGCCTGCAACGCAGCGAGTGGTCCACCGCCGACCTCGCCGAACTGAGCGAGGCCAACCTGCGCCTGCTGCGCTTCGCCGAGCGCTTCGAACAGCCCGAACACACCCAGCTCGCGCATCACATCAGCCAGTCGCTGGAAGCGGTGGACGCCAATCGCGGACGCCTGAGCAGCGGCCTGATCACCGACCTCAATCGCCTGATGCAACGCCTGTCGCGCACCGGCCTGCGCCATGGCGACCAACTCGACCAGACATTCCTGCCGCCGCTGCGCAAACCGATCTACGTGATGCTGCAGGATCACGACCGCGCCGAGCGCCTGGCCAAGCAGCTGGAATTCTTCGGCCTCAGTGCCCAGGCGCTGGACAGTGTGTCGGCGTTTCGCTCCTCGATGGTCGAGCGTCTGCCGGCGGCCATCGTCATGGACGTCGACTTCAGCGGCCCGGGCATCGGCCTGAAACTCGCCGCCGAAGCCCAGCAAGGCCTGGAAGAACCATTGCCGCTACTGTTTTTCAGTCTGCACGAAACCGACACCCCGACACGTCTGGCGGCGGTGCGTGCCGGCGGCCAGGAATTTCTCACCGGCACCCTCGAAGCCTCGAGCCTGCTGGAGAAGATCGAAGTCCTGACCTGCGTCGCCCAGTACGAACCTTATAAAGTGCTGATCATCGACGACTCCCGCGCCCAGGCGTTGCACACCGAGCGCCTGCTCAACAGTGCCGGGATCGTCACCCGCACCCTGATCGAACCGATCCAGGCCATGGCCGAGCTGGCGGATTTCCAGCCGGACCTGATCATCCTCGACATGTACATGCCGGCCTGCACCGGCACCGAACTGGCGAAGGTCATCCGCCACAATGATCGCTATGTCAGCGTGCCGATCATCTACCTGTCGGCCGAAGACGATCTGGACAAGCAACTCGATGCCATGAGCGAAGGCGGCGACGACTTCCTGACCAAACCGATCAAGCCGCGCCATCTGATCACCACCGTGCGCAACCGCGCCGCCCGCGCTCGCAACCTGAAAGCGCGGATGGTGCGCGACAGCCTCACCGGCCTGTACAACCACACGCACATTTTGCAGTTGCTCGAAGACTGCTCGTTCCGCGCCCGCCGCGAGAACAAACCGTTGAGTTTCGCCATGCTCGACATCGACCACTTCAAACGGGTCAACGACAGCCACGGCCACCCGATGGGCGACCGGGTGATCAAGAGCCTGGCGCTGTTTCTCAAGCAACGCTTGCGCAAGACCGATTTCATCGGCCGTTACGGCGGTGAAGAATTCGCCATCGTCATGCCCGACACCGATATCAACGCCGCACATAAGGTGCTCGACGAGATTCGCCAGCGCTTCGCCGAAATCCATTACCCGGCGCAACCGCAGGATCTGTGGTGTACGTTCAGCGCCGGTGTGGTGGAGATGCACGACGACTCCGACAGCCTGATGATGGCCAGCCAGGCCGACGAGGCGTTGTACCGCGCCAAAGGCGAAGGACGTAATCGGGTACAGACCGCGCGGGACTCAAAGCAAAGTGCCACTTTTTCATCGGAATCGACCGATTCGGTCATAACCCTGTAACAGAACCGCAATAAATTCAGGCGCTTACCATTTCTGTCGTTGGTAACCGTCATGCGCCTGAAGTTGCTCACCAATCTCAATACGCTGTTGCTGGTCGCCGTGTGCGTGGCCCTCGGCGCCACGCTGTGGTGGTCGCAGAAAGCCCTTGAACGCCCGTATCTGTTGATGGAGCGCTACCTCGGGCTGTCGCAGCAGTTTCAGAATGAAGTGGCGCGCAACGTCGAGGACTACCTCGCCAGCGGCGACGCCCTGCGCCTGAGCAGCGCCACCCAGGCCATCGACGGCCTGCAGAAAGAACTCGGCGAACTGCCACCCGCGCTGGCCGACACCCTGCGCCCGAGCCTGTCGAGCCTCGACGATTTCAGCAAGACCGACCTGCTGGCGGCCGGCAAACTGGCCGGCGATCCGCAGGCGCTGCTGTTGCAGGCCGAGCGCGAACTGAGCGCCAGCCTCGATCAGCTCAGCACCTATGCCGGCGGCAATTCGACCTACCTGACACCGCTGCTCGCGGCCTCCCAGCATCTGGGCAAACTGTCCCTGGCACGGGACAAACTGGTGAGCAGCGGCCGCAGCGAACTGGCCGTCGATGTCGAGCGGGAAGTCACCAGCATCCGCACCCAGGCACAGGCGATCGATGCCCTGCCGCTGCTCGGCGTGGTCGCCAGCAACGAATCCGGCAGCGACGATTTCGCCGCGATGATGGGCATTGAAAACACCGAGAAAGCCACCGCCGAGGATGCCGGCGTCGGCCTCAAGCGCGAACTCAACAGCCTGCTCGGGCGCTACCCGGCCGAACTGGCGCGCACTCGCGAGCAGATCCAGAAACGCACCGACCTGAGCACCGCCACCCACCTGAAAATCGCCGCCGTGCAGCAAGCCATCGCCGGCCTCGAACCGGTGGTGCGCGCCCAGCACGGGCAGATCCAGGGCGAAGTGCGCCTGATGCAAGGCGTGATGATCGGCCTGATCCTGCTGATCGCCTTGCTGATCGATACCTTGCAACGACGCCTGGCGCGCACCCTGACCAACCTTGCGCCGGCCTTGTCGACCTGGGCCGAGGGCGATTTCAGCCAGGACATTCATCTGGGCAAGACCAACCGTGAACTGCACGACATCGAAGCCTCGCTCAATCGCCTGCGCGCCTACCTGGTGGATCTGGTGGGCACCATTCGCGGCAATGCCGAACAGGTCGCCGGCAGCAGCCGGACCCTCGCCGAACTGAGCAACGACTTGCACAGTGGCGCCGAACATCAGGCCGGCGATACCGCACTGATCCGTGACTCCCTCGGCGAACTGGAGGCGACCATCCAGCAAGTGGCCGGCGATGCGCGTCAGGCGGCAGATGCCAGTCGGCATGCGGGGCTGGCGGTCGAGCACGGACAGCAAGTCATCGGCCAGAGCCTCACCGGCTTGCATGCACTGGTCGGTGAAGTACAAGGCAATGCGCAGATGATTGAACACCTGGCCGAGGAGTCGGCGACCATCGGCGGCGTGCTGACGGTGATCCGTTCGATTGCCGACCAGACCAACCTGCTGGCCCTCAACGCGGCGATCGAAGCGGCGCGTGCCGGAGAGATGGGTCGCGGCTTCGCGGTGGTGGCCGAGGAAGTGCGCTCTCTGGCGCAGCGCACTGCCGGCGCCACGGCGGAGATCCAGACCTTGATCGCCGGCCTGCAAACCGCCGCCCGGCAATCGGTGGAAGGCATGCGCGCCCAAGTCGAACACGCCGAAGCCACGGCCAATCAGGCGCAGTCGGCAGACGGCGCGCTGGACAAGATTGTCGGGGCGATCCAGACCATTTCCGATACCGCAATCCGCATCGCCGACATCACCGCCCAGCAGAGCGGCGCGGTCAGCGAAATCCGTGATCACAGCGAGCGCATTCATCAGTTGGGTGGAGATAACCTGCTGCGCATCGGTGAAGGTCGCGAGCAAGGCGAAAACCTGCTCGTGTTGGGCGGACAATTACATACCGCCGTGCAGGCTTTCCGCGTCTGATCGACTGAATTCGCGGGCAAGTCCGCTCCCACACTGGAATAAGTTGCCCTTGTGGGAGCGGGCCTGCCCGCGAAGAGGACGGCGTATTCAGCCTCCTCATCAACGCAATGACCGCGCGCCTGCATACCTGCGCACCGTCCGCTATCATCCCCCCAATTCCGATACGCGAGATCGTCATGCGCCGCTTGCTCTGCCTGCTGCTTTTTGTCTTCACCCTGCCGGCCGGCGCCGCCGGGCTGTTCGACAGTAAACCCGGTTCCACCCTGGGTTCAGTCAATAACAGCGCAGACTTCCTGCCGGTGCGCGAAGCCTTTCAACTGAGCCTGGTCGAAAGCACGCCGCAGTCGATCACACTGCGCTTCGTCGCCAGCGAGGGCTATTACCTCTATCGCCATCGCTTCCAGTTCCGCACCGACCCGGCCGATGTGAAACTGAGCGCCGCGCAGCTGCCCAAGGGCGAGCAGAAACACGATGAGTACTTCGGCGATGTCGAGGTCTATCACGGCATCCTCGATGTCGAGCTGCCACGCAACGACTCCCGGGCCTTCACCCTCGTCGTCACCTATCAGGGCTGCGCCGACAAAGGCCTGTGCTACCCACCGGAAACCGAACGTCTGAGCATCGACGGCAACGCAGCGGCAGACAGCACGACCACTCCGGCGACCACCTGGGACTGGCGTGACCTGGCGCTGTTCTTCCTCGCTGGTCTGGGCCTGACTTTCACTCCGTGCGTGCTGCCAATGCTGCCGATCCTGTCCGGTGTGGTGCTGCGCGGGCAGGTCGGCGGGCTGCGCGGCTTCAATCTGTCACTGGCCTACGTGCTGCCGATGGCCGCCTGCTTTGCCCTGCTCGGGGCACTGATGGGGTTGTTTGGCGCGCAACTGAATCTGCAGGCGCGGTTGCAATCGGCGTGGGTGCTGGTGCCGTTCGCGATGTTCTTTGCGATCTTTGCCCTGGCGATGTTCGGCGTATTCGAACTGAAGCTGCCGCACGTCATCAGCAGCCGCCTCGACCGGATCGCCGGGCGCACCGAAGGCGGTTCGCTGTGGGGCGCGGCGGTACTCGGCGTGGTCTCGAGCCTGCTGGTTTCACCCTGCGTGTCGGCACCACTGGCCGGTGCGCTGCTTTATATAAGCGCCAGCGGCGATGCGCTGGGCGGTGGTCTGAAGCTGTTCATGCTCGGCCTCGGCATGGGCGCGCCACTGTTGCTGGTGGCAACTGGCGGCGCGGCGTGGCTGCCGAAGAGCGGGCCATGGATGATGTACGTGAAAAACGGTATCGGCGTGTTGCTGCTCGGACTGGCAATCGGCTTGCTCAGCCGGGTCTTGTCGGGGGAAGTCACGTTGTTGCTGATCGGCCTGCTGGCAGGCGGCGTAGGCCTGTTCCTCGGCGCGCTGGAGTTCGTTTATAAACCGCCGCGCAAACGCCTTGGCCAACTGCTCGGGATGTTCCTGGTGTTTTATGCGCTGGCCTGCTGGTACGGCGCCTTCAGCGGCCAGACCGATCCGCTCAACCCGATTGCGCCGCGCGTCGTCCAGAGCGGCGCGCCGGCTCAGGACAGCGACCAATGGCAGACCGTCAGCACCCCGGCGGATCTGGATCGCATCCTGCTGGAAGCCAGAAACGCCGGTGCCCCGCTGCTGCTCGACTGGTACGCCGACTGGTGCATCAGTTGCAAAGTCATCGAACACGACGTGCTCAATGACGCCACCGTCGTCGAACGGCTCAAGGGTTATCGGCTGATCCGTTTCGATATCACCGCGAGCAACGCCGAACAGCGCAGCCTGCTCGACCGCTACAACCTGTTCGGCCCACCGGCGCTGATGTTCTTCGGCAAGGACGGCAATGAACGCCGCAATGTGCGGGTGATCGGCGAGATCAATGCCGCCGACTTCGCCGAACGTGTCGCCAAAGCGAATGACCGGATTTAATCACTCGGTCACATATTTCGCGCAAACATCGGACATCGTGCTGGCTATTGCAGAGAACTGGACAGTCACAAAGTCTTTGCGGCATAGTCGCCGGGTTCTGACGCAGGCTCACTCATAACAAGGAACACGCAGATGGCAACGCTACTGGTGCTGCACGGCCCCAACCTGAACCTGCTCGGCACCCGCGAGCCGGGCACCTATGGGTCGACGACCTTGGCACAGATCAACCAGGATCTGGAGCGCCGCGCCCGTGAAGCCGGCCACCATCTGCTGCATCTGCAAAGCAATGCCGAGTACGAATTGATCGACCGCATCCACGCCGCGCGCGGTGAAGGCGTCGATTTCATTTTGATCAATCCGGCGGCATTTACACATACAAGTGTTGCATTACGTGACGCGCTGCTGGGAGTGAGCATCCCATTCATCGAAGTGCATTTATCGAACGTGCACAAACGCGAACCTTTCCGCCATCACTCTTACTTCTCCGATGTAGCGGTGGGAGTGATCTGCGGCCTTGGCGCCAGCGGTTACCGACTGGCCCTGGAGGCCGCGCTAGAACAGCTTGAAAGAACGGCAACAGCTTGAACAACAAGCCTTAAACGCCCCTGACCGACCCTTGGGAGTTGACGATTCATGGATATCCGTAAAGTTAAGAAACTGATCGAACTGCTGGAAGAGTCCGGCATCGACGAACTCGAGATCAAGGAAGGCGAAGAGTCCGTACGCATCAGCCGTAACAGCAAGACTCCAGCTCAGCAGTACTACGCACCGGCTCCGATGCAGGCTCCAGCCGCCGCGCCAGTCGCCGCTGCCGCACCAGCCGCTGCCGCTGCACCGGCTGCCGCCGCTGCTCCAGCACTGAACGGCACCGTTGCCCGTTCGCCGATGGTAGGTACTTTCTACCGCAAGTCTTCGCCAACCTCGCCAGCCTTCGTTGAAGTCGGCCAGACCGTGAAGAAAGGCGACACCCTGTGCATCGTCGAAGCCATGAAGATGATGAACCACATCGAAGCTGAAACCAGCGGTGTGATCGAATCCATCCTCGTCGAAGACGGCCAGCCGGTTGAGTACGACCAACCGCTGTTCACCATCGTTTGAACTGCGGAGAGCCTTTGATGACTGCGAAGTTGGAAAAAGTTCTGATCGCTAACCGCGGTGAGATCGCCCTGCGGATTCTGCGTGCCTGCAAAGAGATGGGCATCAAGACCGTCGCCGTTTACTCCAAGGCCGACAAAGAGCTGATGCACCTGGGTCTGGCAGACGAATCCGTCTGCATCGGCCCGGCTTCCGCCGCGCACTCCTACCTGCACATCCCGGCAATCATCGCGGCCGCTGAAGTGACTGGCGCTACCGCCATTCACCCAGGCTACGGTTTCCTCGCGGAAAACGCCGACTTTGCCGAGCAGGTCGAGAACTCCGGTTTCGCCTTCATCGGCCCGAAAGCCGACACCATTCGCCTGATGGGCGACAAGGTATCGGCCAAGCACGCGATGATCGAAGCCGGCGTGCCAACCGTTCCAGGTTCCGACGGCCCGCTGCCGGAAGACGAGGAAACGGCACTGCGCATCGGTCGTGAAGTCGGCTATCCGGTGATCATCAAGGCCGCTGGCGGCGGCGGTGGTCGCGGCATGCGCGTGGTACACCAGGAAGAAGACCTGATCGCCTTCGCCAAACTGACCCGCACCGAAGCCGGCGCGGCGTTCGGCAACCCGATGGTCTATCTGGAAAAATTCCTGACCAACCCACGTCACGTCGAAGTTCAGGTACTGTCCGACGGCCAGGGTAACGCCATCCATCTGGGCGACCGCGATTGCTCGCTGCAACGTCGTCACCAGAAGGTTCTCGAAGAAGCGCCGGCACCGGGCATCGACGAGCAGGCCCGCAAGGAAGTCCTCGCGCGCTGCGTCCAGGCGTGCATCGACATCGGCTACCGTGGCGCCGGCACTTTCGAGTTCCTGTACGAAAACGGTCGTTTCTACTTCATCGAAATGAACACCCGTGTTCAGGTGGAGCACCCGGTTTCGGAAATGGTCACCGGTATCGACATCGTCAAGGAGATGCTCAGCATCGCCGCCGGCAACAAGCTGTCGTTCACCCAGGATGACGTGGTGATCCGCGGTCACTCGCTGGAGTGCCGGATCAACGCCGAAGACCCGAAAACCTTCATGCCGAGCCCGGGCACGGTCAAGCATTTCCACGCACCAGGCGGCAACGGCGTTCGCGTCGATTCGCACCTGTACAGCGGTTATGCGGTTCCGCCGAACTACGACTCGCTGATCGGCAAGCTGATCACTTACGGCGCCACCCGCGACGAAGCCATGGCACGCATGCGCAATGCCCTGGACGAAATCGTGGTTGACGGGATCAAGACCAACATCCCGTTGCACCGTGACCTGACCCGCGACGAAGGCTTCTGCAAAGGGGGCGTGAACATTCACTACCTCGAGCACAAGCTGGCTGGCGAGAAGCACTAAGCTTCGCCCGGCACATGACAAGGCCGCCTTCGGGCGGCTTTGTTGTTTCTGGAGGTTTCATGCTTGCCCTCACGGGAGCGGGCATCCGCTTCGCTCAACATCTGCGCTACAAATGCCGCTCCCACAAACCCCGCGCGCTCGCGTAAACTTGCGCGCTTCTCGCAGGCCGCTAGGCTGCAATCAATCTTTTTCAAAGGTGCCCGCCATGCCTTGGCTGCAAGTCCGTCTCGCCATCAGCCCAGAACAAGCCGAAACCTATGAAGACGCTTTCCTTGAAGTCGGCGCCGTCTCGGTCACCTTCATGGACGCCGAAGACCAGCCGATCTTCGAGCCGGAACTCAACACCACACCGCTCTGGTCGCACACTCACCTGCTGGCCCTGTTCGAGGGCGGCACCGAAGCCGAACTCGTCCTCGCCCACCTCGAACTGCTGACCGGCAGCCCGCTGCCCGAGCACCACAGCGAAGTGATCGAAGACCAGGACTGGGAGCGCAGCTGGATGGACGGGTTCCAGCCGATGCGCTTCGGCCAGCGCCTGTGGATCGTGCCGAGCTGGCACGCCGCGCCGGAGCCGGGCGCCGTCAATCTGCTGCTGGACCCGGGCCTGGCATTCGGCACCGGCACCCACCCGACCACCGCGCTGTGCCTGGAATGGCTCGACGGCCAGGACCTGAAGGACTGCAACGTGCTGGACTTCGGCTGCGGCTCGGGGATTCTGGCCATCGCCGCCCTGCTGCTGGGCGCGAAAGAAGCGGTCGGCACCGACATCGACGTGCAGGCGCTGGAAGCCTCGCGCGATAACGCCGGGCGCAACAACATCGCCGACGAGCTGTTCCCGTTGTACCTGCCGGAAGACCTGCCGCCGGTCAAAGCCGATGTCCTGGTGGCCAACATTCTCGCCGGGCCGCTGGTTTCCCTGGCGCCGCAATTGTCCGGCCTGGTCAAGTCCGGCGGGCGCCTGGCGCTGTCGGGGATTCTCGCCGAACAAGGCGACGAAGTGGCTGCCGCCTATGCGCAGGACTTCGATCTCGACCCGATCGCCAATCGCGATGGCTGGGTGCGCATCACCGGCCGTCGGCGCTAGAATGTCCGCCTGCTCAATCCGGATCGCCGCATGACCGACAGTTTCGTCACCCAGTGCCCGCATTGCCAAACCAGTTTCCGTGTCAGCCACGCTCAATTGAGCGTGGCCCGTGGAGTGGTTCGCTGCGGCTCCTGCCTGCAAGTGTTCAACGCGGCCAAACAGCTGCTCGAACAACGCGCCGGCAAGGACGCGCTGGCGCCGGTCGTGCCAGCCGTTCCGCAACCGTCCGTCGAAGCGCCGCCAAGCCTGGCGCCGCCCACGGCGGAGGAACCACCGGCCATCGTCGAACCGACGGTGCTGGCACCGCGCGCCATCAGCCAAAAGCAGTGGAGCGCCTCCGAGCTGGATCTGGACAGCCTGGACCTCGACCAGGAACTCGCCCGCCTCGAGCAACGGGAAATCCAGCCAACCACCGAATTCGGTCGCCCGCGCGAAGATTCCCTGAGCGCGCGCCGCGACAGTCCCGAGCCGGATGAAGCCGTCTGGCCGGACAGCCTGTTCAGCGAACCCGCCGACGAGCGCACGCCCGAGCCTGAAGCCGAGCCGGAAATCGTCGACCTCGAGCCGATCAAACCGGAGCGCACCGAACCATCGCTGTCGCTGGAGCCGGTGGATCTGGATGACGAGCCGCCGATCCCGCAGCTGCGCCTGCACGATCCGATCGACCCGAACGCCCGCCGCGAACGCCTGTCTGCCAGTGACGACGCCGATGACGAGCTGTCGCCAATCGAGCCACCGCGCAAGAAACGCGAGCGCGCCGAACCCGGTGTCCGTGCCGAAGTCCTGCAGGACCTGACCGACGATCCGCTGCAACTGGACTGGCAGAAACGCCGTTCGCCGTGGGGTCGACGCTTTCTCTGGTTGCTGTTGATCCTGCTGGCCGCTGCCGGCCTGGCCGGCCAGTACGTCGCCTATCATTTCGACGAGTTGGCGCGCCAGGACCAATACCGCCCGTGGTTCCAGCAACTGTGTCCGCAAATCGGCTGCACGGTGCCGTCCAAGGTCGACATCGCCAAGATCAAGAGCAGCAACCTCGTGGTGCGCAGCCATCCGGAATTCAGCGGGGCGCTGGTGGTCGATGCGATCATTTACAACCGTGCCCCGTTCTCGCAACCGTTCCCGCTGCTGGAGCTGCGCTTCGCCGACCTCAACGGCCACTTGATTGCCAGCCGTCGCTTCAAACCCGGCGAATACCTCAACGGCGACCTTGAAGGCATGGCGGAAATGCCACCACAGACGCCAATCCACATTGCCCTGGACATCCTCGATCCAGGCCCGAAAGCGGTGAACTACAGCCTGAGTTTCCACTCTCCCGAGTGAAACGCTTCACCGTTGCGTGATTGACGGCGGTTTTCTGACTTTGCCCCGGACAACCAAACCTCTGGCAATAACAGAATAACTGTTCAGATTTTGTTCAATTCAGCCTTTATCCAGTCATCGAGAGCGGGTATCATGCCAACCCTTTTTCGAACTCTAATGATCCGGCCCCACTTCAGGGAAGTCCTATGTCGGCGGTACGCATCGGCCCATACACATTGCAGAACGGCTTGATTCTCGCCCCCATGGCGGGCGTCACCGACCAGCCCTTTCGTCAGTTGTGCAAACGTCTGGGCGCAGGGCTTGTAGTCTCGGAAATGGTCACCAGTGACATGAGCCTGTGGAACACCCGCAAGTCGCGCATGCGCATGATCCACGAAGGCGATCCCGAGCCGCGCTCGGTGCAGATCGCCGGTGGCGACGCGCAGATGCTGGCGGATGCGGCCCGGGCCAACGTCGAACTGGGCGCACAGATTATTGATATCAACATGGGTTGCCCGGCAAAGAAGGTCTGCAACAAGGCTGCCGGCTCCGCGTTGCTGAAAGATGAAGCACTGGTGACCGAGATCCTGCAGGCCGTGGTGGCTGCGGTCGATGTGCCGGTCACCTTGAAGATCCGCACCGGCTGGGATCGCGACAACAAGAACGGCCTGACCGTGGCGAAGATCGCCGAGCAGGCCGGGATCACGGCGCTGGCGGTGCATGGCCGCACCCGTGCCGACCTGTACACCGGTGAAGCCGAGTACGACACGATTGCCGCGATCAAGCAGGCGGTGTCGATCCCGGTGTTCGCCAATGGCGATATCGATTCGCCGCAGAAGGCCCGCCACGTGCTCGACGCGACCGGTGCCGATGGTCTGTTGATAGGCCGGGCTGCCCAGGGGCGGCCATGGATTTTTCGTGAGATCGAGCACTTCCTGCGGACCGGCGAGATGTTGCCGGCGCCGGAGCTGATCGAGGTGGAACGCATTCTGCTTGAGCATCTGGCCGCCCTCCACGCTTTCTATGGGGACGTGATGGGCGTACGCATTGCTCGTAAGCATGTGGGCTGGTATCTCGCAACCTTGCCGGGCGCCAGGGAGTTTCGCGCCCGTTTCAATCTTTTGGATGGTACGGAAACACAATGCGCCAACGTTCGGGAGTTCTTCGCCGAACGTTACAAGAGCCTGACAGGGGACGGAGAAGGGGTGGCCGCATGACGATGATGACCGAGACTTTAGTGAGTGGAACAACACCCGTGAGCGACAACGTGAATTTGAAACAGCACCTCAATACCCCGAGCGAAGAAGGCCAGACCCTTCGCGGGAGTGTCGAGAAGGCGCTGCACAATTATTTCGCCCACCTTGAGGGCGCTGCCGTCACGGATGTGTACAACCTGGTGCTCTCCGAAGTCGAGGCTCCCCTGCTCGAAAGCGTGATGAACTACGTCAAGGGCAACCAGACCAAGGCCAGCGAGCTGCTCGGACTCAACCGTGGCACGCTGCGCAAGAAACTCAAGCAGTACGATCTGCTGTAAGCATTCAATCCAACCAGAAAGGCGCCCGCGTAAAACCGGTCGCCTTTTTTGCTGACTTCCTTTGCTTTTGATGGAAATTGAGATGACCGACCAGACTACCCGCCTGCCGATCCGCCGCGCCTTGATCAGCGTTTCCGACAAGACCGGGATCCTCGAATTCGCCAGGGAGCTGGAAGCCCTGGGCGTGGAAATCCTCTCCACCGGCGGGACCTTCAAACTGCTGCAGGACAACGGCGTGGCCGCAGTGGAAGTCGCGGATTACACCGGTTTCGCGGAAATGATGGACGGTCGGGTGAAAACCCTGCACCCGAAAATCCACGGCGGGATCCTCGGTCGTCGCGGTATCGACGACGCGATCATGAACGAGCACGGCATCAAGCCGATCGATCTGGTGGCGGTCAACCTGTATCCGTTCGAAGCCACCATCAGCAAGCCAGGCTGCGACCTGCCGACCGCCATCGAGAACATCGACATCGGTGGCCCGACCATGGTCCGTTCGGCCGCGAAAAACCACAAAGACGTAGCGATCGTGGTGAATGCCAGCGATTACGCCGACGTCCTGCAAAACCTCAAGGCCGGTGGCCTGACCTACGCCCAGCGTTTCGACCTGATGCTCAAGGCGTTCGAACACACCGCCGCCTACGACGGCATGATCGCCAACTACATGGGCACTGTGAACCAGGCCGCTGAAACCCTGAGCACTGAAGGCCGCAGCGAATTCCCGCGCACCTTCAACAGCCAGTTCATCAAGGCCCAGGAAATGCGCTACGGCGAGAACCCGCACCAGAGCGCGGCGTTCTACGTGGAAGCGAAACCGGCCGAAGTCGGCATCTCCACCGCCACCCAACTGCAGGGCAAGGAACTGTCGTACAACAACGTGGCCGACACCGACGCCGCGCTGGAATGCGTGAAGAGCTTCGTCAAACCGGCCTGCGTGATCGTCAAGCACGCCAACCCGTGCGGCGTGGCCGTGAGCCCGGACGCCGAAGGCGGCATCCGTCAGGCCTACGAACTGGCCTATGCCACCGACACCGAGTCGGCCTTCGGCGGCATCATCGCCTTCAACCGTGAACTGGATGCCGAAACCGCCAAGGCGATCGTCGAGCGTCAGTTCGTCGAAGTCATCATCGCCCCGAGCGTCAGCGCCGAAGCCCGCGCCGTCGTGGCCGCCAAAGCCAACGTGCGCCTGCTGGCCTGTGGCGAGTGGTCGGCCGACCGTGTTCCGGCCTGGGACTACAAACGCGTCAACGGTGGCCTGCTGGTGCAGAGCCGCGACATCGGCATGATCGGTGCCGACGACCTGAAAGTGGTGACCAAGCGCGCACCGACCGAACAGGAAATCAACGACCTGATCTTCGCCTGGAAAGTGGCCAAGTTCGTCAAGTCCAACGCCATCGTCTACGCCAAGAACCGTCAGACCATCGGTGTCGGCGCCGGCCAGATGAGCCGCGTGAACTCCGCGCGCATCGCCGCGATCAAGGCTGAACACGCCGGCCTGCAAGTCGCGGGTTCGGTGATGGCATCGGACGCGTTCTTCCCGTTCCGCGACGGCCTGGACAACGCGGCCAAGGTCGGCATCACTGCGGTGATCCAGCCAGGCGGTTCGATGCGTGATGCGGAAGTGATTGCGGCGGCGGACGAAGCCGGCATTGCCATGGTCTTTACCGGCATGCGTCATTTCCGTCACTAACTGGTCGACGGCCGCACTGAAGCCGGAATCTGCTGCGTTGGAGCCTACCTCAATGATGCTCATTGCCAAAAGGCAACTCCGCTCATCGAGGTCGACTCCGCCTTGCATCTACCGACTTCATTGCGACCTCCTATAGCGTGAAGCGCTTTAGGTTCTAAAACAGAATTAGCGTCATCCGAGGTTTTTGAAATGAATGTTTTGATCATTGGCAGCGGTGGCCGTGAACACGCCCTGGCCTGGAAAGTGGCTCAGGATCCGCGTGTGCAGAAGGTTTTCGTGGCTCCGGGCAACGCCGGCACCGCGATTGAAGCCAAGTGCGAAAACGTCGCCATCGACGTCCTGGCCCTCGAGCAACTGGCCGATTTCGCCGAGAAAAACGTCTCCCTGACCATCGTCGGCCCGGAAGTGCCGCTGGTGGCCGGCGTGGTCGATCTGTTCCGTTCCCGTGGCCTGGACTGCTTCGGCCCGACCGCCGGTGCCGCTCAGCTCGAAGGCTCGAAGGCCTTCACCAAGGATTTCCTGGCGCGCCACAAGATCCCGACCGCCGACTACCAGAACTTCACCGAGATCGAGCCGGCCCTGGCTTATCTGCGTGAGAAAGGCGCGCCGATCGTGATCAAGGCCGATGGCCTGGCCGCCGGTAAAGGCGTGATCGTCGCCATGACCCTGGCCGAAGCCGAAGACGCCGTGCGCGACATGCTCGCCGGCAACGCGTTCGGCGACGCCGGTTCGCGCGTGGTGATCGAAGAGTTCCTCGACGGCGAAGAAGCCAGCTTCATCGTCATGGTCGACGGCAAGAACGTTCTGCCGATGGCCACCAGCCAGGACCACAAACGCGTCGGCGACGGCGACAGCGGCCCGAACACCGGCGGCATGGGTGCCTACTCCCCGGCGCCGGTGGTCACCGCCGACGTTCACCAGCGCGTGATGGACCAGGTGATCTGGCCGACCGTGCGCGGCATGGCCGAGGAAGGCAACGTCTACACCGGTTTCCTGTACGCCGGTCTGATGATCGACAAGGCCGGCAATCCGAAAGTCATCGAGTTCAACTGCCGTTTCGGCGACCCGGAAACCCAACCGGTGATGCTGCGCCTGCAATCGAGCCTGGTGCTGCTGGTCGAAGCCGCGCTGGCCCAGGCACTGGACAAGGTCGAAGCGCAGTGGGATCCACGCCCGAGCGTCGGCATCGTGCTGGCCGCCGGCGGCTACCCTGGCGACTACGCCAAGGGCGCGCCGATCAACGGTCTGGATGCAGCGGCAGGCCTGGAAGGCAAAGTCTTCCACGCCGGCACCGCGCTCAAGGACGGCCAGGTCGTGACCGCCGGTGGCCGTGTGCTGTGCGCCACCGCCATGGGTGCCACCGTCGGTGCAGCCCAGCAGCAGGCCTACAAGCTGGCGGCGGCGATCGACTGGGAAGGCTGCTTCTACCGCAAGGACATTGGCTACCGCGCCATTGCCCGTGAACGTGGCGAAACCCAGGAATAAGCTGTTGATGAAGCCCGGCGCAGGATGCCCTCCTTCGCCGGGCTGTTCCGCCGCCGCGCATCGTTATATTCTGGTTCCAACCTACGATAGGGATTTCGCCGTGCGCTGGCTCAGGATTGCCATAGGACTCACCGTCACACTGCTGACCTTGCTCTGCATGCTTCCGGCCCAGGCCGCACAAGGCAGTGGCTGGGCGGTATTGCTCGACGATCAGGGCAATCTGCAACTGAGCGACATCCGTTCCGCCCGCTACACCAATCAATTCAGCCCCATCGACCTCGATCGCCTGACGGCGGCCGAACCCGATGGCGCGCTCTGGCTGCGCTTCAGACTGGCGCCCGGCAAGCACGAACAAGTGCTGCGGATCTTCGCCCCCGACCTGTCGCACCTGAACCTGTACGTGCTGGACGGCGAAAAGCTGATCGAGCAACGGGAAACCGGCACCGCCCAGCCCCAGGTCGAACGGCCGCTGCCCAGCAGCGATTTCATGCTGCCGCTGCCGCAAAGCGACAAGCCCCTCGATGTCTATCTGCGACTGGTCTCCGATCACCAGTTGCGCCCCTATATCACCCTGCAATCGGCGGTGATGAGCGCGGCCAGTCAGAACCAGACACTGGTCTACGGCCTGCTGTTCGGCTGTCTCGGGATGCTGATCCTGCACAATCTGATCCGCTACGCCTACACCCGTTCGCGCAGCAGTCTGTGGCTGGCGGTGTGTGAAGGTCTGCTGAGCCTGAGCCTGTTGCTGCTGCTCAACCTCGCCGGGCCATGGCTGCCGAACTGGCACGCGATCCAGACTCCGGGCGCCTATCTGGCCCTGCTGCTGACCGCCCCCGCCGGGCTGATGTTCGCCTACCGCTTCTTCTCGCCGCTCGGTGCGCATCCGCTGAACAAGCTGTTGCTCGGCGACATCCTGTTCATCGTGATCTGCAGCCTGCTGCTGTTGTTCGTCAACACTCTGCCGCTGAATTTCATCACTTACGCCCTGGTCGCCCTGGCCGGTCTGAGCATGCTGCTGGTCGGTTTCTATCACTGGCAGAAGGGCTACCGCCCTGCCCGACTGTTCGTCGCCGCCATGGTGATATTCAACATCGGCACGCTGATCATCCTCCCGGCCCTGCTCGGCTTGACCCTGGTGGCGCCGCAAGGCCTGATCATGACCCTGATGGCGTTCATCTGCATCAGCGGCCTGTTGATGAGCATTGCCCTGGGCGAGCGCCAGCGCAGCATCACTGAAAGCCATTTCAGCATCAGCCGCGACCTTGCCGCCAGCAACGCCGAAATCAATGCCAAGGCCGAATTCCTGGCCAAGATCAGCCATGAGATCCGCACACCGATGAACGGTGTGCTGGGCATGACCGAACTGCTCCTCGGCACGCCGCTGTCGGTCAAGCAGCGCGACTACGTGCAGACCATCCACAGCGCCGGCAACGAGCTGCTGACCCTGATCAACGAGATTCTCGACATCTCCAAACTGGAATCCGGGCAGATCGAACTGGACGATGTGCAGTTCGATCTCAACGCCCTGATCGACGATTGCCTGAGCATCTACCGGGCCAAGGCCGAACAGCAGAACGTCGAGCTGATCAGCTTCATTCAGCCGCAGGTCCCCCGGGTCATCAGCGGCGATCCGACCCGTCTGCGCCAGACCCTGCTGAGCCTCCTGGAAAACGCCCTGAAGAAAACCGAAGAGGGCGAAGTCCTGGTGGTGGTCGCCCTCGACGAACGCAGCAGCAAGCCGCGCCTGCGCATCGCCGTGCAGGACAGCGGCCAGCCGATGGAGCAGGACGAGCGCGAAGCGCTGATGCACGCCGAGCTGCACAGCAAGCATTTCCTGTCGGCCAATCGCCTGGGCGGCAACCTCGGCCTGGTGATCGCCCGGCAGCTGATCCGTCTGATGCAGGGCGAGTTCGGCATCAAGAGCGGCGGCAGCCAGGGCAGCACCTTATGGCTGACCCTGCCGCTGGACCCGGATCGCCTGGAACACCCGACGTCCGATCTCGACGGCCCGCTGCAAGGTGCGCGGGTGCTGGTGGTCGACGACAACGACACCTGCCGCAAGGTGCTGGTGCAGCAATGCAGCGCCTGGGGCCTGAACGTCAGCGCCGTGCCATCGGGCAAGGAAGCACTGGCCCTGCTGCGCACCAAAGCCCACTTGCGCGACTACTTCGACATTGTGCTGCTGGATCAGAACATGCCCGGCATGACCGGCATGCAACTGGCGGCCAAGATCAAGGAAGACCCGAGCCTGAACCACGACATCCTGCTGATCATGCTCACCGGCATCAGCAATGCGCCGAGCAAGATCATCGCGCGCAATTCGGGGATCAAGCGCATCCTGGCCAAACCGGTGGCCGGGTATACCCTCAAGACCACCCTCGCCGACGAGTTAAACCAGCGCAATCGCGGGCAAGTGGTGTTCCAGCCTCAGGTCGTCACAGCGGCCACGACGGTCAAGGTGCCAAGCGATTTCCGTATTCTGGTGGCCGAAGACAACACCATTTCCACCAAGGTTATTCGCGGCATGCTCGGCAAGCTCAACCTGCAACCGGACACCGCGAGCAACGGCGAAGAAGCCTTGCAGGCGATGAAGGCCCAGCGGTACGACCTGGTGCTGATGGACTGCGAGATGCCGATTCTCGATGGTTTCTCCGCCACCCAGCAGCTGCGTGCCTGGGAAGTCGGCAACCAGCGCACCCGCACGCCGATCGTGGCGCTGACCGCGCACATTCTTGCCGAGCACAAGGAGCGCGCGCGCCAGGCCGGGATGGACGGGCACATGGCCAAACCGGTGGAGCTGTCACAGTTGCGCGAGCTGATCGAACACTGGGTCGCCCAGCGTGACCAGCACAACCGCAGCACGGCACACACCTCTTAACTCAGAGAGCAGCCGCTCCAGGCACTTCCCGGATCAGCTCGGCGAACGGTTCCAGACGTTTGCCGAGCGCCGCCCGAACGGGCTTGTGCAACGCCGTGACCAGATCTGCCTGAAAGAATCGTTGTTCGATAACGCCGGCCACATTGTCAGCGTTGAAAACCCGGGCAAACGGATTGCCCCTATCCCCTGCCGAAGCGCTCAACATCAGATAAGCCGCATTCAGCCGAAGGCCGGGCTGCGCCACCACGACCAGAAAATGAAACTGATCGATGGCCGCGACCTCCTCGTCACCCGGTTCTTCCCGCCGCTGAACCCTTTCCCGCAGGAAACTCACAACCGGGTCGGTCGGCGGTAACCCGGCGATGTATTGCAGAATGGCCGAACATTCGGCGACCTCGTGACTTTGCAGCCCGTTGCCCAACTGCTCCACCAGACAATCCACAGGCGCCACTGAGGCGCCGGGTTGCGGGGTGAACTTGTCCCACGTCACTGATTGCTGCAACCAGGTGTCTTTCAGCACTTGTTGCCAGATTGAGTACCATTCTCCGTATTCGGAAGTAAGCGGATATCTTTTAGTGGCTGCCAACTGTGCAAACAACAATGAATGTTGAACATCCTGCTTTTCCTGAATGGACATTTGCGCAGGTAGAACGACCAATGCACCCGCATTGATAAATACCGAATATTGTTTTTGCATCATCGCCTCCCTTACATGAGCAAATGGCGACATCACTGTCGCCATTTGTTTTTTATCCAATCAGATATCCCACTCACTGACTTGCTTGACCGCACGATCGCCCAGTTTCCCGGCAATAATGGCGCGCGTCTTTTCAATGATCGACGGCACCATGGTCATATGCGATTCACCGCGATACAGATCCACCGAACTGCTGTCCCAATTGACGAACAGAACTTTGGTCTGGTTAGTGCGATTGATGAAACGTACCGCGCCCAGAGTCAGGATGACTTCCCGACCTTCGGTTTCGATGCACGAACCCACGGCAAAACCACCGGTGCCTTTCTCCTTGATGTTCTGATCGAACACCTTGAGCGGCTGCTCGCTTTTTTGCAGCGACGCCATGGCATCGGAAGCGACCTTGAGCAGCAGCGCGGAAGTCGGGCTTGGCACGGCGGCCGCCGCGACGGCGGAGCTGAGGATGGTCAGTGCCAGTTGATCCATGGTGAAGGTTTTGCCGGAGGCGGCGGTGGAATCGTAATAGCGCTTGAGCACGACCCAGCCGCAGTCCTGGATGGCCGCGAGAAATGTCTGATACCACTCTTTGCCCTGATTATCCGCAGGGTACTTCTTGGTCGCCGCCAGCGAAGCAAACAGATAAGTATTCAGTACATCGGTACGGTTCTGATCAGACATGCCCGAGACAAACGAAAGAACAGCGTCACCCACAATCGAAGCACGGCTTGGCTCTTCGACATTGAAGGCTGCCAGCCTCGGAAAACTGCGTGGCGCCAGTACCACTTCCTCTGGCGTTACATCATAGGCACTCAGACGCTCAAGACGCTCGGCGATAGTTACAACAGGGTTCTTTTTCATGTTTTATTTTCCTTTGCTTAGTTTAAGCAGACCCTTCCTGAGTCCGCGATAAAAACTTACGCAAGAAAAACAAAACCAACAAGCCGGCAAGTATTACCAATAAAGAACAATAGCAAGTTACAAACACCAAACTAATAACCGGAAACTTTCTTAGTTCTTGAAAACAGCAAAAAACAAAACCGCGATCAAGCCGACAGACCGTGCGGCGCCTGATAGACTCCGTTCAACTTTCGTCGGTGCAGGTTCCAGTCATGCTCCATGTGCTGTTCAGCGTTTACCTGAAGATGCTGGTGCTCTACAGCCCATTCTTCGTGTTGTCCTGCTTCATCAGCCTGACTCGCGGTTATTCGCGCAAGGAGCAACGGCGCCTGGCGTGGAAAGTGGCGATCGCCACGTTGATCTCCAGCGTTTTGCTGTACTTGTTCGGGCGCGTGATCTTCGATGTATTCGGCATCACCGTGGATGCGTTCCGCATCGGCGCCGGCAGCGTGCTGTTCATCTCGGCGCTGGGGATGGCGCAGGGCAAACCGGCAGTACAGGCCGACAACGTGCAGCAGGACGTGACCATCGTGCCGCTGACCATTCCGCTGACGGTGGGTCCCGGCACCATCGGCGCCCTGTTGGTCATGGGCGTCAGCCAGCCACATTGGGACGACAAGCTCACCGCCATCATGAGCATCGCCCTGGCGAGTTTCACCGTGGGCGTGGTGCTGTACCTGTCTAACCGCATCGAGCGGATTCTCGGCGATCAGGGGTTGCAGATCGTCAGCCGGCTGATGGGATTGTTTGTGTGCGCGCTGGCCGCGCAGATCATCTTTACCGGGGTCAAAGGCTATCTGGTGCCTTGATCCCGACCGGTGCCTCGCTCAATGGCGATCGACGACCCGCCGCGCACCAGGCAACCCCGACACATAAAAAAAGGCCACGAACCTCACGTTCGCGGCCTTTTTTCATCGCCGTTCAACTGCAGCAGCCACACTGCGACGCTCTATCAACCCAGCGGCTTTTCACCGTACCAGCGCGGGGTGTAGACCCACTCACCGCCGCCGCTGCGAGCGAAGGTGCAGGTGGTGGACGAACCGATCAGCACCATGGTGCGCATGTCCACTTGCTCGGGCGTCAAGGCGCCGAGCGTCGTCACGCGCAAGGTCTGCCCCGGCCGACCGATGTCGCGGCCCAGCACCACCGGCGTTTGCGCGGTCCGGTGCTGGCCAACGATTTCCAGCGCGCGCCCCAACTGCCACGGGCGTGCCTTGGAGATCGGGTTGTAGAAGGCCAGCGCCAGATCGGCCTCGGCAGCCAGATCCAGACGCTTTTCGATGATCGACCACGGTTTGAGGTTGTCCGACAGCGACATCACGCAGAAGTCATGGCCCAGCGGCGCTCCGGCCTGGGCGGCGGTGGCGAGCGACGCGGAAACCCCCGGCAATATCTCCAGATCGACGCTGTGCCACGCCGGATCGTCCGATTCGTGCAGCGCTTCGAGCACCGCTGCTGCCATGGCGAACACACCCGGATCGCCAGACGAGACGACGATCACCGAACGCCCTTCGGCCGCCAGCCGGAAGGCGTGGCGGGCACGCTGCATTTCTTCGCGGTTGTCGGTGCAATGCTGGATCTGGTCGTCGCGGAACGGGCCGGCCATGCGCACATAGGTTTCGTAACCCAGCACGTCGGTGGCCCGGGCCAGTTCGGCTTTCACCGCCGGCACCATCAGTTCGGCGGCACCCGGGCCGAGGCCGATCACCGCCAGGCGTCCGCGTGGACGACCGATCGCGCTGACATCCAGCGGCTGTTCGGCCACGGCGATGGCAAGATCATGGGCCGTCGCAATGATCTTCGCTGCAGGGATCGCGCCGCGCGCCAGTTCGCCGAGGTCGGTTGTGGACGCGACAAAGCGCAGCGGCACGCCCAGCTCCAGCGCTGTTTCGCGCAGGATCGGGTCGGCCATTCGGTCATCCGCCGCCACAAGGCAGGCCAGCGATTGAATGGCCACATCAGCCGCGTGCAACGCGCCACGAATGGTGTTCGGCAGATCCACCCCCTCGGCACCGACCGCGACCGCCACGCTGCGCGGATAAATCCGCAGTTCGTTGGCGCTCGCGGCACGCGCATCACTGCCGACATGGATCGAACGCCGGGCCTGCGGATCTTCCGGCAGTTGCGCCTGAGCCAGCCATGGCGCCGCACCTTCGATGCGGACGCTGTGGCCGGCCAGCAGATCGGAGACAAAGCGCTTGCCCGACTCCAGATCGTCGAGCGTGTAACCGCTCGGTGGATTGAGCAGGCAGGTGCCGAAACGCAGCTCGCCACTGGTGGTGATCGCAGCGGCGACTTGCAGCCCGGCGGCGATGTCCCGCGCCATGCCGTTGACCCCGCCCAACCCGCCCAGCAGCGGCACCACCGCGCTGCCGTCTTCGGCGACGGCCAGCACCGGCGGCTCGGCGCCCTTCTCCAGCAACAGCGGCGCCAGAGTGCGAATGACGATACCGGCCGCGCACAGGGCGATGATCGGTGTGTCCTGCTGATACAACTCACGCAGGGTCGCGCCGAATTCCTGGTAGATGCGGTCGGCGCCCTCGACCCGTCCGGCGAGGCCGTGGATCTGCGCGGCCGGATACACTTGCTGAATGCGCCGGGCCGTGTTCAGGCTGCCCTGACCAAGGATGACGATGGCGGGAGTGGAATGGGTCATCAGCCTTGCCACCGTTCGCCGGGCACGATAATCAGCGAGAAGTACGGCGACGACATCGGCTCGACCTGATCCAGAGGCACGATCTTCTGGTTGGCCATGGTCGCGCGCTCGACATACAGCGCGCGCTCGGCCAGTCCCAGCTCTTCGAGCACCGCACGGACTTTGGGGAAGTTGCGCCCCAGTTTCATGATCACCGCCGCGTCGGCATCCGCCAGGCGCCGCTTCAACTCTTCGTGGGGCAACACGCCGGACAGCACCGACAGGCTCTGGTTGCGATACACCAGCGGCGCACCCAGCACCGAAGCGCCGCCCAGCATCGAGCACACCCCCGGCACCACTTCGGCGTCGTAACGCGTGGCCAGGCGATCATGCAGGTACATGTAGGAGCCGTAGAAGAACGGATCGCCTTCGCAGATCACCGCCACATCACGCCCGGCATCCAGGTGCGCCGCCAACGCCTCGGCGGCTTCGTCGTAGAAGTCGCTGATCACTTGCTCATAGGACAGCGGGGCCGGCAGCGCTTCGGTGGTCACCGGGTATACCAGCGGCAACAGATTCTGGGCGTCCTGCAGATGCGCTTCGATGATGCCGAAGGCGTTGCCCTTCTTGCCCTTGGCGACGAAGTACGCCACCACGGGTGATTCGCGCAACAGGCGCAGGGCCTTGACGGTAATCAGTTCCGGATCACCGGGGCCGACGCCCAGGCCAATCAAACGTCCTGGTTGCTGCATCATTCGATCTCCGTGGCGAGGGCATTGACGGCGGCGGCGGCCATGGCGCTGCCGCCGAGCCGGCCTTGCATGATCACAAACGGTACGCCGCGACTGTCCGCCGCCAGCGCGGCTTTCGATTCGGCCGCGCCGACGAAGCCTACCGGGAAGCCGAGAATCAGCGCCGGTTTCGGCGCGCCGGCGTCGAGCATTTCCAGCAGGTAGAACAACGCCGTCGGCGCGTTGCCGATCACCACCACGCTGCCTTCCAGGTGCGGTCGCCACAGCTCCAGGGCCACCGCCGAGCGGGTGTTGCCCAGCTCACGGGCCAGTTCCGGGACGCTGTCATCACGCAGGGTGCAGATCACCTGGTTGTTCGCCGGCAGGCGCGCACGGGTGACACCTTCGGAGACCATCCGCGCATCGCACAGGATCGGCGCACCAGCGGCCAGCGCATCGCGCCCGGCCTTGCCGGCACCCTCGGAAAATTGCAGGCCGTCGACCGCCTCGACCATGCCGCAGGCGTGGATCACCCGCACCGCGAGTTTTTCCAGGTCGGCCGGGATGCGCGCCAGGTTGGCCTCGCTGCGAATGATCGCGAAGGAGTTGCGATAGATCTCCTGACCGTCGCGGATGTAATCAAGCATCAAGGGGGCTCCGTGAGCGGGCGACGAGCAAGGTCGCGGCCGCTTCGATAGTAAGGTTATGAGCGTGCAGCGCGCCGAAACCCGGCTGCGCGGCATCGCGGAAATAGACGTCGTAATGACCGGGGCCGACCGCCAGCAACGTCACCGGGGCACGGTGCGCGGCGGCGCAGGAACGCAGGCAGCCGGACAGATGCACATCGAGCGCCTGCGGCAGCAGCGTCGCCAGAAGCCGCGCATCGCCCTTGGTGTCGGCCAGGCCTTTGCCGCAACCCACGGCGCCGGTGCAGGCGATCAGACGCGACAGCGGCTGGCCGGGATCGCTCAGCAGGTTCAGTCGGGTGAGGCCGCGGAGGGCTTCGGCGGCATGGGCCGATTGCACATTCGGCAGCAACAGGCTTTGCCATGGGGTGAGACGCAGGCTGCCGTCGCCGAACTCACGGGCCAGTCGGGCCGCACCGCGCAGCATGTCCGGGTCGAGCCGCCCGAGCGGTGGCGCGGCGCCGACATAATTCGAACCGTGGATGTTTTGCGGGTGAATGCCGAGGTGCAAGGCGCTCACCATCGGCAGCCGTTGCCAGGCACCAACAGCGCGCACCGGCAGGCGCGCCCTGAGCAGATCGACAAACGCCGGCGTCGGTAACTCGTCGAGCAAATGGCGCATCCGCGTCTGCTCGGGGCGCGCCCGTTCAAGAAACAATTCCAGCACCGCAACCACCAGGGCGAAGCCGTTTTCCACAGTCACGGCGCCCACCGGCCGATCCGTAGGGCATCCGGCCAACCCGAACGCCAGCAGGCTTTCGCCGTCGCACTCGAAGGCCGACAGCCACAGGTCATGATGATGTTCGAGCATCGCCAGCGCTTCGCCGCCGTCCAGTTGCACGGCGAACTTGGCGCTCAACTCATGGAAGCGCGGATGGGTTTGCAGGGTGTCAAGGATGCGGGCGGCCAGCGGACGGGTGTCGAAACGCATCTGCCGGTCGATCCCGGCACCGGGACTGAGCATCAGATTGCGCACGTCATCACCGGCGGCGGTGCGCGGGCCGAGACCGGCGGCGAGCAGGCTGTCGATCAGCGCCGTCGATTGCTCGCCGATCCCGCGAATCTGCAGATTGGCTCGATTGGTCGCCTCGATCGCGCCACCGGCAAAGCGTTCGGCGGCCTCGGCCACCGCATCGGCCTGATCGGCGCTGATCGAACCGCCATCGAGCTTGATCCGGCAGATCCCGCCGTCCAGCGCCTGGACGATACGCAGCAACCCCGGACAGGCCGAGGGACGTAATGCGGTGGACATCGGGCGTTCGTTCAAGGGATGACCGGCTGACAGGCAGCGCCAGGGTGGGCGAAAGGTCGCCATTATGCCTGCTTTGCCCGAGTGCATGAAAACGCCTGTCGGTCGGATCGTGGCCCGGTCTGCCGGAATCCGTGCGGCGGACTGCTCTACAACTCGTAATCCGCGAAATTGAACGACAGGTTTTGCAGCACTTTTTCCACGCCGGCCCGGCGCGCCTCCAGGACCCGGCGGCTGATCAGCACCCGCCGCGCGCGGATATCGAGCTGGTTCATCGCTTGCGAAACGTCCCAGAACAAGTAGCGGGTATTCAAACTCGACTTGATGAACCGCACATGGGTCACCACCAGTTCCATATCCCCGGCGGCGTTGTAGCTGACCGGCACAATCTTCAGGTCGAACACCTTGCCGCTGATGCCCTTGGTCTTCTCCAGCAACTCGACCCGTTGCTCGAGGGTCGCCAGTCCCGATTCCACTCCCGCCACTTGCTCAGGTGCGAGCAGGTGCGTCGCCACCCTCATCCACGCCTGTTTCACGCTTCCCGAAAACTGCGGCTGGACGTACTCGACCGGCGGCTGGTCGCGGTTCCAGCCGTGGGACCAGAGGACGTCGGCGTAGTAATCGATCCAGCGCCCTGGCTGGGTTTCGCTGTTGTAGGTGCTGTCCGCCTGCTGCTTCGCCAGATAGGTGCAGTTCAGCGCGAAGCGGTAATCGTCCCTCGGCTGCCCTTGCAGGCCGGTGAGCAAAATATCGCCCACCAGGGTCGCCCGATGGCTGAGCACGCCTGTTCTTGCATTCATATCCATATGTCTTCCTGCCAATCCTGGCACTGGTTCAAGTTCATCCGCACCCTAGCAAAAACCTCGAACCCGACAACCGGCTTTCAACCACAGGAAGTTTCCCCGACCGACAACCGAGCAGCGCGGCGCAGCAGTCGGCGCGCTATCATGCCGCCTTTGCCCGCGAACAGATGATTGAGGAACAGCATGACGCCCTGGCTGACGGTGGTGGGAATCGGTGAAGACGGCTTCAAGGGCCTGGGCAAGCACGCCCGGCGTGCCCTGATGGGCGCGTCGCGGATCATCGGTGGTCAGCGTCAACTGGAGCTGCTGCCGGTGTGCATCCGGGGTGAGCGCCAGTTGTGGCCGAGTCCGTTTTCCCTGGCGCCGGTGCTGGAGCGGCGCGGCGAAGCGGTGTGCGTGCTGGCCAGCGGCGATCCGATGTTCTACGGCGTCGGCGCCAGCCTTGCGCGCCAGGTGCCCACTGCCGAGATGCTGATCCTGCCCGCGCCGTCGTCCTGTTCCCTGGCCGCCGCCCGTCTCGGCTGGCCGTTGCAGGATGTGGTGATTGTGTCGCTGGTCGCCCGCCCGTTGGCCGCCCTCAATGCCCAGTTGTTCAGCGGCGTCCGGCTGTTGCTGCTGAGCAACGATGGCGAGAGTCCGGCGGCGGTCGCCGGGTTGTTGCGCGAGCGCGGCTTCGGTGCGAGCCGGATCAGCGTGCTGGAACACCTGGGTGGCAGCGCCGAGCGCCGCATCGACGGCACCGCCGACGACTGGCGCGACGCGCCTTGCGCGGATCTCAACGTGATCGCCATCGAGTGCCTGGCCGACAGCAACACGCCGCGCCTGTCACGCCTCGCCGGCCTGCCGGACTCGGCGTTCCGCCACGACGGCCAACTGACCAAACGCGACGTGCGCGCCATCACCCTCGCCCGCCTCGCCCCGACACCCGGCGAACTGCTGTGGGACGTCGGCGCCGGCAGCGGTTCGATCGGCATCGAATGGATGCGCGCGCACCCGAGTTGCCGCGCCCTGGCCATCGAGGCCGATGACGGCCGCCAGCAACTGATCGAACACAACCGCGATGCGCTGGGCGTACCGGGCCTGCAACTGATTCGCGGCAGCGCACCGCAGGCGCTGGCCGGACTGGAGCGTCCGGACGCGATTTTCATTGGCGGCGGCGTGACCCGCGAGGGCGTACTCGACACCTGTTGGGAACAGCTCAAGCCCGGTGGCCGACTGGTCGCCAACGCGGTGACCCTGCAAAGCGAAACCACCCTGATGCACTTTCGCCAGCGCCACGGCGGCGAACTGACCCGCATCCATGTCGCTCAGGCCCAACCGCTGGGCGAGTTCGACACCTGGCGCCAGGCGCTGCCGATCACCCTGCTGGATCTGGTCAAACCCCGCGATGCGTGACGAAACCGCCGAACAACCCGCCCCCCTGCGCAGCGGCCTGACCACCGGCAGTTGCGCCACCGCCACCAGTCTCGCCGCCGCGCGCCTGCTGCTCGGCGGCGGCTCGGCCGACGCGGTGCAGATCACACTGCCAAAAGGCAAGCAGGTGCAGATGCGCCTGGAGTTCTGCCGGCTGAGCGACGATGGTGCCGAAGCCGGGACAATCAAGGATGCCGGCGACGACCCGGACGTGACCCACGGCGCCCTGTTGTTTTCGCGAGTGCGCTTGCAGGCCGAGCCGGGCATTCGCTTTTACGCCGGCCGGGGCGTGGGCACGGTGACCCGACCGGGCCTGGTGCTGAGCGTGGGCGAACCGGCGATCAACCCGGTGCCGCGCAAAATGATCAGCGATCACCTGAGCCTGCTCGCCGAAGAAACCGGTTATCGCGGCGGCTTCGAGGTCACGGTGAACGTCGAGGGCGGCGAAGCCCTGGCGCTGAAAACCATGAACCCGCGCCTGGGGATTCTCGGCGGCTTGTCGATCCTCGGCACCAGCGGCATCGTCCGGCCGTTTTCCTGCGCGGCATACATCGCCTCGATCCATCAGGGCATCGACGTGGCGAAGACCAACGGCTACCTGCACATCGCCGCCTGCACCGGCAACGCCAGCGAAGACACCATGCGCCGGGTCTACGACCTGCCGGAAATCGCCCTGATCGAAATGGGCGACTTCGTCGGCGCGGTGCTCAAGCATCTGCGCAAAGTGCCTGTGGATAAACTCAGCCTGTGCGGCGGTTTCGGCAAGATCAGCAAACTGGCGGCCGGGCACATGGACCTGCACTCGCGGCATTCGAGCATCGACCTGCCGCAACTGGCCGAATGGGCCGCTGCGATCGGCGCCGACGAGGTGTTGCAGCAGGCCATTCGCGAGGCCAACACCAGTCAGCAGGCGTTGGCGATGGCCAACGCGGCAGGGATTGCCCTGGGCGATGAGGTTTGCCGCCATGCACTGGAATTCGCCCGCAGCGTGGTGCCTGCGCAAGTGCAGGTCGAAGTGTTTGCGATTGATCGTCAGGGCGGCATCGTCGGCCATGCGGGAGCTTTTGTATGAAACGGATTCTGTTGCTGGGCGGTGTGACTGAAGCACTGGCCATCGCGCGCACTTTGGGGCCGGAACACATTTACAGCCTGGCCGGGGTGGGACGGGTGCCGACCGATCTGACGTGCCAGGTGCGCGTCGGCGGCTACGGTGGTGCGGAAGGTCTGGCGCAGTTCATTCGCGACGAAGGCATCACACTTTTGCTCGACGCGACTCACCCCTACGCCGCACAGATCAGCCACAACGCCGCCACCGCCGCGCAACTCACCGATATCCCCTGCTGGGCCCTGCGCCGCCCCGCGTGGCAACCGCAGCCAGGCGATGACTGGCGCGAAGTCGCCGATTGGGCCGAACTGATCACCGCCCTGGAACCCTTCCGCCGCCCCCTGTTCACCCTTGGCCGCGAACCGCTGCAACACCTTGATGAAATCCCTGCGCACCAGTTCTGGACCCTGCGCGCCCTCGACGTCTCCCCCGGCAACGAACGCTGCGAAGTCATCGGCGCCCGTGGGCCTTTTCTGCTGGAGGATGAACGGGCGCTGTTCGAACGACGGCAGATCGACGTTCTGATCAGCAAGAACAGCGGCAGCACCGCGACCGAGCCGAAGCTGGAAGTGGCACGGGAGCTTGGGGTGCCGGTGATGGTGTTGAAGCGGCCGGTGTTGGCGGGGGTTGATCGGGAGTTCATGAGTACGTCTGAAATCCTGGAAGCCCTCTCTACGTCAGATAATTCCTGATTTCTAGATAATCCTTGATTTGACCGGCAGACTTTCAGGAAGCAGCTGACTGTTCGCCCCTGCCACCTCACGCCAAGATTTCGGTTCCTTTAATCCACACAGATTTGCAGCGAGCAAATTCTTGAAGCGCACTGCTGCCCTCAAGAAAAATGCGGCTTGTCAGTCTGTATCCCAAGGAATACGATTTCGACATGATCGAATTTGAACGATCCCCTGCATTTGCCGATTGGCTCGACTCGATGAAAGACACCAATGGCAAAGCTCGCATCATCGCCAGAATTCGAGGTGCAGAGCATGGAAACATGGGTGATTGCGAATTCGTTGGCAGTGCCGTTTATGAAATGCGTGTTCACTACGGTCCCGGCTACAGGATGTACTTCACACGTAAAGGTGACGTGATTTATCTGCTACTGCTGGGGGGCGACAAGTCGACACAAAAACGAGATATCAAACGCGCCATCCGGATGGCGCAAAGCATCGGTAATGAGGAGTAAGTCATGACCGAAAAATTCACCCGCTTCGACGCTGCAGAGTTTCTTAAAACGCCGGAAGAAATGGCGGCTTACCTGGACGCCTGTTTTGACGAAGATGCTGGCGATGGCGTTCTCATCCGTGCAGCGCTTAATGACATTGCCCGCGCCCAAGGCATGACCCAGGTTGCACGAGATGCAGGTCTGGGCCGCGAAAGCCTTTATAAAGCGCTGAGCAGCACTGGCAATCCGGAATTCGCGACTATCATGAAAGTCATGAAGGCGCTGGGTTTGCGGTTGCATGCCGTAGCAGGCTGAATCCTCTGCGACACCAAACCGCACGACGCTTTTTTACTTATCGGCCCTGATCAGGCTAAATAGCCGCGCCTGATCGCCCACCCGACGGATCTGCCCCATGAACCGACACCGGCTTGCCATTGCCTGGATCGCCTGCTTTGCAGTGCTGTTCAACATGCTCGCCATGCCGTTGACGGGCGCGATGGCGCAAGCGGCGCAGTCGCCGACAGAGCAGTTGCTGTGGAGCAGTTTCTGCACCGGCAGCGGGACGAAGATGGTGGCGATCGACATCGGCAGCCTCGATCAGAAAGCCCCGCAAGGCGGTGACAATCATTCGACCATGCAGCATTGCTGGTGCTGTTCCGGGTCGGCGCCGGTGGTGGCATTGCCGGGGCATGCGCCGCAGCTGTATTTCGCCCAATACGAAAGCAATCGCAGCGTGGCACCCGCCTTGCTGCAAACCCCGACCCCGCGCCAGCAATGGCCGAGCCTCAATCCCCGCGCGTCTCCTCTGGTTTGATTTGTTCCCGCATTTGACCTGCGTTTCAAATCGTTCTGGAGAACTGCCATGTTGAACAAACTCATCGTCCTGGCCGCGTTGCTGTTGCCTGCGTGCTTCGCCCATGCCCACGAATACAAGGCCGGCGAGCTGGAAATCGCCCACCCGTGGTCCCAGGAGCTGCCGCCCAATGCCCCGACTGTCGCGGCGTATTTCGTGATTCACAACGCCGGCAAGACCGCCGACCGTCTGCTCAGCGTCGATTCCCCCATCGCCCCCAAGGCTGAATTGCATGAGCATGTGATGCAGGGCGACCTGATGAAAATGCAGCAGGTGCCAAGCGTGGCGATCCCGGCGGGCGAGAACGTGACCTTCGCGCCGATGGCCTATCACGTGATGCTGCTCAACCCGACCGATCGCAGCCTGCTCAGCGACGGCAAGCGCTTCCCGCTGACGATGCACTTCGAGAAGGCCGGTGACGTGACCGTCGAAGTCGCCGTGCAAAAGAAGCCGCCGGAAGCCACGCAGGCCCACGCGCACGCCCAGTAATCGCTGCGGCAGCCTGCGGCCATGCGCCCGCTCAGCGCCAGGACTTCCAGACAGCGTCGTCAGACTGAACACCTGACTCGCGGCAGCTGGATCGCCCTGTTCGCCATGTTGATGATCTTCATCGGCCCACTGATTTCTCAGTCGATGCCGATGGATCAACACGCCTCGATGTCCATGCCGATGAGCATGGAGATGTCGATGGACATGCCGGGCATGGACCACGGCGAGCACGCCGCACAACCGAGCGCCGAACACTGTCCGCCGACGTCCTCGCATCACGCGATGTGGGAAAAATGCGGTTATTGCAGCCTGCTGTTCAACTGCCCGGCACTGACCGGTGGCGGCACTTTCGCCGCGTTCAGTATCCCGCCGGTCAACACCTTCACCACTCCGTCCCCGCGCCTGGGCCATGCCCGGCAAACCTTCTTCCCCGGCGCCCGCACCCGCGCGCCCCCCGTCAACGCGTAACGACCAACACTTGATGGCACACGGTTGAGAAGACAGCTTCAGGCTGCCGGCCGTGTGGTTTACGACCGTTTGATGGAAATTGTCATGTCCAGGTTTACCGCTGTCCCACGCTTGAGCCCTGCCCAGGCGCCCTTTGCCCTGAACGAAACCCGCGTTCGTTGCAGGCACGCTACCGCCGTCCTTTGCGGCGTACTGCTGTCGCCACTGGTCCACGCCGACGATCACGCCGGCCACGCCGAAGAGCTGAGTCCGACGGTGATCACCGCCATCGCCCCGAGCTCGCCGCTGACCGTCGTCACCAATCCCAAGGATCCGCGCCAACCGGTGCCGGCCAGCGATGGCGGCGATTATCTGAAGACCATTCCCGGCTTCGCCCTGGTGCGCAACGGCGGCACCAACGGCGATCCGGTGCTGCGCGGCATGTTCGGTTCACGGCTGAACATCCTCACCAACGGCAGCATGATGCTCGGTGCCTGCCCCGGCCGGATGGACGCGCCGACCTCCTACATTTCGCCGGAAACCTACGACAAGCTGACGGTGATCAAAGGTCCGCAAACCGTACTCTACGGACCAGGCGCATCGGCAGGCACCATCCTGTTCGACCGCGAACCGGAAAACTTCGGCGAACTCGGCACACGGGTGAACGCCAGCGTGCTGGCCGGCTCCCACGGGCGCTTCGACAAAGTGGTCGATGCCGCTGCCGGCGGCTCGCTGGGCTATGTGCGGGTGATCGGCAACACCGCGCATTCCGACGACTACCGCGACGGCAACAACGACATCGTTGCCTCGCGCTACGACAAGTGGAACGGCGATATCGCGGTCGGCTGGACGCCGGATGCCGACACCCTGATCGAGTTGACCGCCGGCAAGGGCGACGGCGAAGCCCGCTACGCCGGACGCGGCATGGACGGTTCGCAGTTCCTGCGCGAAAGCCTCGGCCTGCGCTTCGAAAAATCCAACCTCAGCGATGTGCTGGAGAAGCTCGAAGCGCAGGTCTACTACAACTACGCCGACCATGTGATGGACAACTACACCCTGCGCACGCCGTCCGGCACCGGGATGATGGCCGGCCCCATGGCGTCCAACGTCGACCGCCGCACCCTCGGCGCGCGAGTCAAAGCCACCTGGCGCTGGGCCGACATCCAGTTGATCACCGGCCTCGATGCGCAGACCAACGAGCATCGGCAGCGCAGCGCCATGGGTATCGATGCCTACAAAGATCTGCCCTACACCAAGGACGCGGACTTCCATAACTACGGGGTGTTCAGCGAACTGACCTGGTACGCCGTCGACCGCGACCGCTTGATCACCGGCGCCCGGGTCGACCGCGCTTCGGCCAAGGATTACCGCCAGCGCATCGGCTCGGGAATGATGTCGCGGCCCAATCCGACCGCCGACGACACCCGCGCCGACACCCTGCCCAGCGGCTTCGTGCGTTACGAGCATGACCTGGCCGACAGCCCGACCACACTCTATGCCGGCCTCGGCCACGCGCAGCGCTTCCCGGACTACTGGGAACTGTTTTCCGCCAACAGCGGCCCGGTCGGCTCGGTCAATGCGTTCGACTCGATCAAGCCGGAAAAAACCACTCAGCTCGACTTCGGCGTGAACTACAAGAGCGCCGCTCTCGAAGCCTGGGCCTCGGGCTACATCGGCCAGGTACGTGACTACATCCTGTTCGACTACACCCCGGGAATGATGGGCACCACCTCCCGCGCCGAGAACATCGACGCGCGGATCATGGGCGGCGAACTCGGTGCTGCCTACAGACTCACCGACCACTGGAAAGCCGATGCGACCCTGGCCTACGCCTGGGGCAAGAACAGCAGCGACGGCAAGGCTCTGCCGCAGATGCCGCCGCTGGACGCACGTTTCGGCCTGACCTACAGCGAAGACAACTGGAGCGCCGGCGCCCTGTGGAGGGTGGTTGCCGCGCAAAACCGTATCGACCAGAACAAAGGCAACGTGGTCGGCAAGGACTACGACAAGAGTTCGGGCTTCGGCGTGTTCTCACTCAACGGTGCCTACCGGATCAACCAGCACTGGAAGGTCAGTACCGGCGTCGACAACCTGTTCGGCAAGGCTTATGCCGAACACCTGAACCTGGCGGGCAACGCCGGATTCGGCTACCCGGCCAACGACCCGCAAGCCATCAATGAACCGGGGCGCACGCTCTGGACAAAAGTGGATATGAGCTTCTAGGGACAGTAAGGGCACCACCCCTTCCCTGTGGGAGGGGCGGTGTTCGACAAACAACTAAAAGATCCAAGCCAAGCGGAGCACACGTGATGAAACAGCCCAAACCGAATTTCTACAACCTGGCCTGGCGTTGGCATTTTTATGCCGGATTATTCGTCGCGCCGTTCATGGTGATGCTGGCCCTGACCGGCATCATTTATCTGTTCAAGCCGCAGCTCGATTCGCTGATGTACAGCAGCCTGCTCAATGTCCCCGCCGGGCATCACACGGTGCCGGCCGACGACCTCCTGCAGCGGGTGAAAAGCGCTTATCCACAAGGTCAGGTCAGCCAGTACCTGCCGCCGGTGAACGCCGAACGCAGCGCGCAATTCGTGGTGAAGAATGCCGGCCACGAACTGAACGTGTTCGTCGACCCCTACCACGGTGACATCCTCGGCGAGCAGGATGCCAAACAGAACCTGCAAGCCCTTGCCCGGGCAATCCATGGCGAGTTGATGATCGGCACCGTCGGTGACCGGCTGATCGAAATGGCCGCCGGTTGGGGCGTGGTGCTGGTGGTGTCAGGGGTTTTCCTGTGGTGGCCACGGGGCCAGGCGGCGGGAATTCTCTGGCCGCGCCTGAATCGCCGCGGTCGCGTGCTGTGGCGTGACCTGCACGCGGTCACCGGGTTCTGGGGCGCCGCGTTGCTGCTGGTGATGTTGCTCAGCGGCATGACCTGGACCGGGTTCTGGGGCAAGCAATACGCCCAGGTGTGGAACGTGTTCCCGGCGGCCATGTGGGACAACGTGCCGACCTCCGACGTCGAGGCCCGCAGCCTCAACAGCGCCACGCGCCAGACCGTGCCGTGGGCCATGGAAAACACACCGATGCCGATGTCCGGTGACCACGCCGAGCACATGGCCCACGGCGGCATGGACCACGGCCCCGCCGCGCCGACCATCAGCCTGCAGGACGTGCAGAACATCGCGATTCAGCGCCAGGTCGAACCGGGCTACAGCATTACCCTGCCGACTACCGCCACCGGCGTGTTCACCATCGCGGTGTTCGCCGACGATCCGCGCAACGACGCCACCCTGCATGTCGACCAGTACACCGGCAAGGTCCTGGCCGATGTGCGTTTCGAGCAATACGGCGCCGTCGCCCGCGCCACGGAAATCGGCGTGATGCTCCACGAAGGCAAGATGTTCGGCACCTTCAACCAAATCGTTGTGTTGCTGATCTGCCTGATGATTCTGCTCAGCGCCGTCAGTGGCGTGGTGATCTGGTGGAAGCGCCGGCCACAGGGCAAATTCGGCGTGCCGCCACTGCGTCATGACTTGCCGAAGTGGAAAACCGGGGTGGCGATCATGCTCGCTCTGGCGGTGGTGTTTCCGCTGGTGGGGGCGTCGCTGGTGGTGGTCTGGCTGCTGGACCGGCTGCTGCTCGCGCGCCTGGCCGGCCAAACTGAATCCGCCTCATCTTCATCATGAAACAGGCGAGATGCGTGATTTAGACAGCTCTTTAAACTGCCGGGGCTTAAACCCCGGTTATTTTTAGTGTTACTGTATAACACTAATTGACCGCCCTGCCCGCCGTCGAAAACGGCGGGTTTTCTTTTGCAGAAGCGATTTACCGTCTCCGATGAACAAGTACCTCTTGTCCAGTCTCTGCCTGTTCGCGCTGAACAACAGCGCCCACGCCGACAACGCCCCGCTGACACTGCCCACCGGCACCATCACCGCGCCGGCCGTTGACGATGAAACCGTCAGCCTGACCACACCGACCAGCGCCGGCTCGCGCCTGAACCTCACGGCCATGGAAACCCCGGCCAGTGTCGAAAGCCTGAGCGGCGAGCAGGTCCGTGCCCGTGGCGACCGCAGCGTGCAGGACGCGGTGTCACGCAGCACCGGCATCAGCCGCACCGGTACGCCGGGCGACGGCGGCACGTCGCTGCAGGCGCGCGGTTTCACCGGGCAGAGTTCGGTGATGCAGTTGTATGACGGCAATCGTATGTACACCGGCATGGGCACCGTGACGTTCCCGGTCGATACCTGGTCGGTGGAGCGCGTCGACGTCCTGCGCGGCCCGGCCTCGGTGCTGTACGGCGAAGGCGCGACTGGCGCGGTGGTCAACGTGATCCCGAAGAAACCGTTCGAAGGCGAAATCGAAAACCACCTGCGCGTCGGTTACGGCTCGTTCGACAGCCAGCAACAGGCGTTCGACAGCGGCGGCTCGCTGAGCGACACCCTGAGCTATCGCCTGAACCTCAATCGCCTGCGCAGCAACGGCTGGGTCGATCGCGGCGACTCTTCCAGCGACTTCATCAGCGCCGCCCTGCGCTGGCAGGCCAGCGACGATCTGAGCTTCACCCTGGCCCACGACTACGGCGACCAGCGCCCGCAAAACTACTTCGGCACGCCGCTGATCAACGGGCAATTGAAGGACAGCCTGCGCAACAAGAACTACAACGTGCGCGACGACAAGCAGCACTACAACGATCAATGGACGCGCCTGACCAGCGACTGGCAGATCAACGACGCGGTCAGCGCCAGCAACGAGCTGTACTACCTCAAGGCCCAGCACCGCTGGCAGAACGCCGAGAACTACAACTTCGACAGCGCCAGCCAGCAACTCAGCCGCAGCGGTTACTTCGGCATCGGCCACCGGCAGGAACAGGTCGGCGACCGCCAGACGTTCACCTTCAGGCACTCGCTGTTCGGCCTCGACAGCCAGACCGTGACCGGCATCGACTACAACCGCATCCGCTTCCAGCTCAACAGCAATTCACCGTTCAACGACCTGTTGGCGAACGGTCAGCCGGTGGATCTGTATCACCCGCAGCCGGGTTATTTCGAGAGCGCCAATCCGTATCGCGACCAGTTCGACAGCACCACCAGACAGATGTCGGTGTTTGCCGAAAACCGTACGCAACTGAGCGAACGCTGGTCGCTGGTGACTGGTGTACGCCGCGACTACGTGCATGTCGATCGCAACAATCTGGTGGATGGCAGCCAGAGCGACAAGACCCTGACCGGCAATAACTGGAAGACCGGGCTGGTGTTTGCGCTGACCCCGCAGACCTCGTTTTACGGCCAGATCGCGACCAGCACCGATGGCATCGGCGGGTTGATTTCCCTCAGTCCGGGCCAGCAGCAATACGACTTGTCCACCGCCCGGCAAACCGAGATCGGCATGAAGCAACTGTTCTGGGATCAGCGCGGCGAATTCACCCTGGCGGCGTATCGCATCGTGAAAAAGAAACTGCTGACCGACGATCCAGGCAACCCGACGCTCAAGCAGCAGGTCGGCCAGCAGTCGTCCAACGGACTGGAAGCCAGCCTCGATCTGCAACTGCCACAGGCCTGGCAACTGCAAGCCAACGCCGCGATCGTCAAGGCCAAATACGACGAATTCGAAGAAGTGGTGGGCGGCGTGCCGGTGTCGCGCAACGGCAATCGCCCGGTGGACGTACCACGTCGAACCGCCAACCTGTGGCTGAGCAAGGCGCTGAGCGATGACTTGAAGGCGGGTGCCGGGGTGCGTTATGTCGACGCGCGTTATGCCGACATGGCCAACCGCAACGAACTGCCGAGCTACACCGTGGTCGATGCGACGCTGTCATGGAAAGCCCTGCGCAACACGACGCTGGGGTTGCAGGTGAACAACCTGTTTGACCGCCAGTATGCGCAGAGCCAGTACAACGAGGGGCAACAATGGATTCTTGGCGAGCCGCGCTCGTTTTTCGTCACGGCCGACTACACCTTTTGATCCATGGACGCCTTGCCCTCACCCCCTTGGGGGGTGAGGGCTGGGCGGGCGGCGTTCCGATGAGGGGCGAGTGATCCCACTGACACCCCAAAAAACCCAATCCCACCAACCACCGGAACCCAATGACCACCCTGACCCTCGACACCCTCGCCTGGACCCCATTGGGCCACGACCACGGCCACTGCCATCACCAGTTCCAGCTGCGTGACGCCTCGCTGCACGTGGCCGCCGAAGAGTTTGTCGGGCTGATCGGTCCCAACGGCAGCGGCAAGACCAGTCTGTTGCGCTGCGCCTACCGCTTCAGCCGACCGGAACACGGCGAAGTCCGTTTCGATCATCACAACGTCTGGAAGCAATCGTCGCGCTGGTGCGCGCAACGCATCGCCGTGGTCTTGCAGGAATTTCCCGACGCCTTCGGCCTGACCGTCGAAGAAGTGGTCGCCATGGGGCGCACACCGCACAAAGGTCTGTTCGACGGCGACACCCTTGAAGACCGCCGCCTCGCCACCCAGGCCCTTCAATCCGTCGGCCTGCAAGGCTTCGAAGACCACGCCTTCGCCACCCTCTCCGGCGGTGAAAAACAGCGTGTCATCCTCGCCCGCGCCCTGACCCAGCAACCGCAACTGCTGATCCTCGACGAGCCGACCAACCACCTCGACCCGCGCTATCAACTGGAGCTGTTGCAGTTGGTCAGGCAGCTGAAGATCGGCACCCTGGCGAGCATTCACGACCTGAATCTCGCCGCCGCTTTCTGTGATCGGCTGTATGTGATCGACCACGGCCGCATCGTCGCCAGCGGCACTCCACGGCAAGTGCTTAGCGTCGAGTTGCTGCGCGAGGTCTTCGGCGTCGAGGCGCTGATCGACACCCACCCGCTTCACGACTACCCGCGAATCACCTGGATAACCCGACCATGACCGTACGTTCCCTGCTGTGCGTCGCCCTCTTGCTGTGCAGTGCCCAGGCCTTGGCCGAAGCCACGAAATACCCGCTGACCGTGCACAGCTGCAACCGTGAGGTAACGTTCAGCGAAGCGCCGAAACACGCGGTCAGCCACGACATCAACATGACCCAGATGATGCTCGCCCTCGGCCTCAAGCCGCGCATGGCCGGCTACAGCGGGGTCAGTGGCTGGAAGTCGGTGACGCCGGACATGCAATCGCTGCTCGACGGCCTGCCGGAGCTGGCGGCGAAATACCCGTCGGTGGAAACCCTGCTCAATGCCAACGTCGATTTCTTCTTTGCCGGCTGGGATTACGGCATGCGCGTCGGCGGCGACCTCACCCCGCAGACCCTGCAACCGCTGGGCATCAATGTCTATGAGCTGACTGAATCCTGCGCCTTCGTGATGAAGCGTCCGGCCGCGACCCTGGAAGGCACCTACAACGACCTGCGCAACCTCGGCAAAATCTTCGACGTGCAGGATCGCGCCAACGCCCTGATCGCCGACATGCAGAACCAGGTCGCCGAGATCCGCAAAGACCTGCCGGCGCAACAGCCCCGGGTGTTCCTCTACGACAGCGGCGAAGACCGCGCCATGACCTCCGGCCGCCTCGGCATGCCCCAGGCACTGATCGACGCCGCTGGCGGGCGCAACATCCTCGATGACATCGAAGCGAGCTGGACCCGGGTCAACTGGGAAACCGTGGTCGAACGCAATCCGCAGGTGATCGTGATCGTCGACTACAGCGAAATCACCGCCGAGCAGAAGATCCGCTTTCTGCTCGACAACAAGGCCCTGCAATCGGTGGACGCGATCAAGAACCAGCGCTTCATCGTCATCCCCTACGTGCAGGCCACGCCGGGGATCGACAACGTGCTCGCGGTGGAAACCCTGGCCAAAGGGTTCCACGGCGAATGATCAATCGTCGCTATGCCTGGCTGCTGCTCGCCCTCGGCGCGGTGCTGCTGGTGTCGTGCGTGGTGTCCCTGGGTTTCGGCCCGGCGCGGGTGCCGGTGGACGTGGTGTGGCGGATTCTGCTGCACAAGCTGTTCGGTTTCGGCGAAGTGAACTGGAGCGCCGGCCAGGAACACATCGTCTGGCTGATCCGCGTGCCGCGCATGCTGCTCGGTGCGCTGGTGGGCGCCGGGCTGGCGCTGATCGGTGCGGTGCTGCAAGCGGTGACGCGCAATCCGCTGGCCGATCCGCACCTGCTCGGCGTCACCTCGGGCGCGACCCTGGGGGCGGTGATCGTGGTGCTGCATGTGGGTGAAATCGTCGGTTTGCTGACCCTGCCGATTGCCGCGTTTATCGGCGCGTTGCTGAGCATGTTGCTGGTTCTGGGCATCGCCAATCGTCAGGGCCGGCTCGACAGTGATCGGCTGCTGTTGTGCGGCGTTGCGGTGTCGTTCGTGATGATGGCGATCGCCAACCTGCTGCTGTTCATGGGCGACCACCGTGCCAGCTCTGCCGTGATGTTCTGGATGCTCGGCGGCCTCGGGCTGGCGCGCTGGGAACTGCTGACGGTGCCGGCCCTGAGCGTGTTGCTCGGGCTGGTGCTGCTGCTGGGCATGGCGCGCCCGCTGAACGGGTTGATGGCGGGCGAGCAGACCGCCGTGACCCTGGGCCTGAACGCCCGCACGGTGCGCTTGCGGGTATTCGTGATCGCCTCGTTGATGACCGGCGTGCTGGTGTCGATCAGCGGCTCCATCGGTTTTGTCGGGCTGATGGTGCCGCACATCGCCAGGCGCCTGATCGGTGCCGAACACCGGCGTCTGCTGCCGGTGTGCGTGCTGCTCGGCAGCGTGTTCCTGGTGTGGGTCGACGTTGCCGCACGCACCCTGATCGCCCCCGAGGATCTGCCGATCGGCGTGGCCACGGCCGCCCTCGGCGGGCTGTTTTTCATCGGCCTGATGCGCAGGAAATAACCCGCAGGGTGATGCGTCTCAGGTGTCGGATGGCCGGCGACTCATCTCCTGCAAACGCTTTGTCGTGAGCGGGCCGCGCGGATACCAGAAGCGGTCCGGCTCAAGAATCTGCAAGCGTCCGGTGAGAATCAGGACATCAAGCACCTCGGCCAGTCTGGAACGGGTGACGCCGTTTTCCACGGCCGTCCAGTCGTCGAGCAACACCTGCGCTTCGCGATCCAGGTAGCTGGGGCTGTGCGCAAGCAACGCGCCATTGCGCGGCGTCAGGTAGTAGCGGGCGTCAGCGATCCGGGCGGTACTGAGCAGCGCGTTGAAGGCACGGATTTCGTCGTGATCCACGAAGTTGCGATACAGCATTTCCTCAAACCGACTGCTGAACCGTTGCGGGTTGTCATCCAGTTTCCAGGCCTGCTGCACACCCATCACCCTGTAGCCCGCCGGGTATCTTTTCGCCGTACCGGAATAGCCGGGATACATCACCCCCATGAACAGGCGACGATGGGCCGGGGTGTCGTCACGCAGCCCGACCGGCACCGTCGGGCCGCTGTCATCCAACGGTTCGGTGGCGACAAAATTGCCGTTGCCGTCACGCAGAATCGCCCCCAGCCAGGCCTTGTCACGGGCATGGCGTACCCGTCGCCACACCCAGCGCGCGGCATCGTCCGCATGGGAATACACCGGCCCGAGTGCCAGGCGTTCATCGTCGGAGACAGTGCTTTGCTCGACCTTGCCAGGACTCCAGTTCGATCCCACGCGCCCCAGCGTCGCCCAGGTCGCACTGGACACCAACACACTCAACTGACCGGCGCGCGCCACCTTGTGAATGTAGTCCGCAGGATTGCCATCGCCTTGCAGCGTCTTCACGTAAGCCGTCAGTGCGGCATGGGTCTGCAAATCACTGTCCCAGGCTGCGGCCTCGTACTTGAGCAAGGCGCCATCGGCGCATGACAGGTACAACGCCTGGAACGGTGCCTCCACGGACGCGATCTGCACCGCTGACAAGGCTGCCACGAGCACCGACGGCGGCACAAAACTGCGAAATACTTCGTTGCTCGGCAACTCATCCGGTTGCCGTGCCGGTGCGCAGAGATAAAGGCCCTGCACCGAGTATCCGGTCGGCAACTGGCCCGAACGAAAAATCCGCCCGAGGGGAAACTTCAGGTCATCCGCCGTGACCGGCAGGCTGGTGACCGAATGGCCCGGGCGCGACGATTTCAGAACCAGGCCAAACGCCCATTGCCCGCGCCCTCCGGCGTGCTGATGGGCATGACGCACCGCATCGTCGCTGTGACAGAACGCCGGGCTCAACGCCCGGTCCGCCGTGGCGAAACGCACCGATTGCGGCGCCAGATAACCCTGCGCCTGCGGCAGCCAGCCACCGCCGAGTCTGCCCGCCGGCCCCCAGAGGTTGCTGCTCTGCACCACCTGCAACACCCCGACCTTGAGCAGTTGATTGACCAGTTGGGTGGGGGTGCCCGCACCACTGCGGATCCGTCGCTCGATCAGATTGCTCCACGGATCGTGAGGCGCATCGGTGGAAGGCGTGAGCTGGCCTTCGAGCAACGCCAGACGTGCCGCCCGCTGGATTTTCTGCGAGGTATTGAGCAGATCGCTGTCATCGTTCTGCTGGGTGAAGCACAGCATCGAGCCCTGCGCGCCGAGCAGGTATTCGTGAGTCCAGAGATGACCCGACGCCAGCGCCGTGGCCAACACCTCGGTGGAAAAGAAATCGCTGTAGGTCTGCCGTTCCAGCCCGGAGATCAGGAACGGCAACGCGCTCGCCACCCGATTGCGATAACGGGCGACGATCTTGCAACCCGGCGCCAGCAGATCCGCCGCGACGTCCTCGTCCGGCAGAATCTGCTTCGGGTCGAAGTCCTCGCTTTCCACCGGCAACGGCTCGGTGGCGACAAACAGACCATCCGTGCGTTTGAGCACCAGCCCGCCGTGGATCTGCTCCCGATCCATCCCAGGCAGGCTCTGGACATGCCGCACGGCATCGGCCTGACAGGTGAACGCCGGACTCAGGGCGCGCCGGGTAAAACCTGCATAGGGCTTCCAGTCGGTGGTCAACCTGACAGGCCCCGCCTCCCCCCAGCAGTCACTGCCGACCACCACGCTCAACCAGCATCGGGCGATCACACGATCGACAAAGGCCTTGGCCAACAACGCTCCGCTGCTCAGCAGCGAATGCACATCCTCGGCCACTCCCGACGGCAGCATCCGCGCATCGAACAACGTCGTCGAGTTGGGTGAGCGGTATTTCAACAGCGCGCGATCCAGGGTCGACAGATAAACCGGCAGACCGATTTTTTCGTCCTTCGCTCGCAAGCGTCGGGCCTGGAAAAAGCCCTCGTACAAATCCTTCGAAGAAATGAAATGCCGGCCGAGCCATTGCTCGCTTGGGGGCAGCTTTGTCGGCAGCCATTGCCGGGCGTAGAACAGGCCGAACAGCTTGAATGACGCGGGGTACAGGAACTCACCGGCGTCATCGCTCTTGAACAGATTCCCCAGGGTGAAGAGTGGCTGCTCGTCACTGGCCGGCCGCGTTTCGCTGACGACGTATTCCTCCTTGTCCGCATGCTTGAGAACAACACCGAAACAGGTCTGGTCCGGGCCACAGCGGCGTACCCGTTGATGGGCGTCGCGCGCCGCCGCATCGGCGTCCGCGAACACCGCGCCGAACGCCACCGGTCCAGACACGTCGGCACTCTGCGATGCGGGAAAGGCGCTCCAGTATTCGGGCACCATGCCCCGCGCGCCCCACAACTCACTGGCGATCACCACCCGTAAACCGCCGGCGTCGGCCAACTGCTTGACGAGATCCCCCGGCAGCATGGCACCCCTCGCCAGATCCTGCGCCAGGCGACTGCCTTTGGTCTCGGGGGCGACTTGCGCGCGCAAGGCATTTTCCGCCGCCGAGCCACTGATGTCGTAGGCGATCAAGGCATCTTCGGCGGCGCAGAGCCAGGCCGTCGTCGCGTGCTGGTGATTGCCGAGGATGGCGTGCAGGTCTGCGTCGCAGAAAATTTGTGCGTCGATGCTCGCCTGCTCGCGGCTCCAGCCGTGGCGGGCCATTCTTTGCGGATCGTACTGCGAGAGCGCCAGGCGCGAGGCATACACACCGCGCAGCCGATGATCCTCAGGCAGGATCGGCTTGCCGGAAGCGTCATCGGGATAGACGTAGCCGGGGGCAAAGCGTCCCGACTCGCCGACGACCCACGGCTCGCTGACGACAAAGCGCCCGTCCTGGCGCTCCATGACATAACCGCAGAACTCGTAGTCGCGCTGCTTGCCGATCCGTTCGTGGGCATAGCGAACCGCATCGTCCGCCGTGAGAAACGCCGGGCTCAGCGCCGGTTTTGGATAACGGCCATAGGGTTGCCAGGCGAGGCCGACCTCTCCCTCGACATCCCACAACCGGCCCGCCCGCACCACCGACAGCGCACCGGCCGCCGCCACCCGCCGGACAAACGCCTCCGGCGTCAGGGTGCCGGCCGCCAGCTCGGCCTGATCACCGTTGTCCGACACCCGTCCATGAGGATTGACGGCGTACAACTGGTTTTCCTTCTCCGAACCGGAAAACGCATAACGCAGCTGCGCGCCATCGCGGGTACTGAGGTACAGCGCCAGCCCCGGCGTCTCGCGCACCCGCGCGCTGCCGATGGCCGCTGCGAAATCGCTCGCCGAGACAAAGTTTTCGTACAGCCACTTTTGCCTGGATGTCTCGCGGCTGTCCGGCGCCGGCTGATAACACAAAGCATGGATCCCATAGCCTTCGGGCAGCCGGGGCTTGCCCGCCTCGTCGACGGTAAAGACATGCAGCGGCGAAAACAGCGGCAGCGACACCTGCGCCGGATCGTTGCCCAGCGGCTCACTGACCACGTACTCGTCGGCCGTGAGACTTTTGAGAATGAACGCGAGCTGCCTGACGCCGGGTTTCGCCTGCATCTGATCGTGAACCCATTGCGCCGCCGTGCCGGGATCCTGAAACACCCAGCTGAAACCGGGCGTCACTGGCGTCGCCGGGGTGAACGGCTCAAAAGCCACCCACGAGCCAGGCACCTTGCCCCGGGACGCCTTCCACACCGGGCTGGAAATGACGATGTTCAACTCACCCAGGGTGACGAGCTTCTTGACCATCTGCATTCCGGTGCCGTCGAAGCCGTCGAGGGTTGCGACAACGCGCCCGTCGTTTACCGCGCTGGTCAGAAACGCGCCGAAATTGCGCTCGTCCTGCGAACCGCTGGCGACGTACTTGACCAGAGAACCATCGGGGCCTGAGTTGTACAGCGTGGTGACCCAGTCCCGGCTGGAAGCGATTGCTGCCAGACTGGCAAAACTCGGCAGGCTGGCGAGCAGGGAAATACGATCGTCCGACCAGTCGGGATGCTGGGTCCTCAGGGTCTGGCGCGGATCTTTCAACATCTTGTAGAGCGCCACGTAGCGATAGCCCGGCAGCTCGACAGGCTTGCCCGATACGCCCCCGGCAAACGGCAGGTTCCAGTCTTTCGCCCACGCCTTGGCGGTGGTCGATGCCGTCGCGAAGTACTTGCCGTCGCTGCGCTGCAACAGATAGCCCAATTGTTCGGCGTCGCGCGACTTGCCATGGCGAAAGTGGGCGTAACGCGCCGCGTCGTCGGCGGTCACGAACGCCGGACTCAGCGAGCGATGGATTCGCTCGAACGGTCGCCAGCCCGCCCCGACCGGCCCGGCCTTGTCCCACACGGCACCGGTTTGCACCACCTCGAGCCGGCCGGCGGCAGCGACCTGCAAGACAAACTCGAAAGGACTCAGCGTGCCGTCTTGCAAGGCTTTCTGCAGCTTGCCTCGGGAGGCCATCAGTTTCGTTTCGGCGGCGGAGCCAGAGCAGGTGTAACTCAGCAGGGCCTTGTCCGGCGTGCGGGTGTAGACCGTGAGCGAGCGCTCGGGGTCCAGCAGGTAAGTATCCTTGCGCGACTGGGTAATGGCCGCCGCCAGATGAACCGGGGAAAAGAAGTTGCGGTACAGCCACTCCTGCTTGGCGGGCACCTGCGCCGCTTTCGTCTGGGCCAGATAAAAGATGCCGTCCAGCCGCAGCTCCGGCCGCAGACTCGGCCCGCCCGTCTCGTGCCGGGGAAAGTCGTTGAGCGGCGATACCAGCGTGGAAGGATTGCGCCAGGGGAAGGTGCCGACGTACTCATCCTTGTCCAGCACCTTGAAGACAAAACCGCTGAAGCCGAAACCGACGTTCAGCGTATCGACGCTCATGATCGCCTCGACCACGCTGCTTGCCTGATCATAAATCGGCGTACAGAACGGCGGCTCCGTGGGTTCTGTCAGTTTGTTCACCGGCTCATGCATGGCCCATTCAGCGTCGAACTGCCCTCGGCGCGATCCCCAGACTCCGCGAGTGTTGTAGACCAGGCTCAGCGCGCCCGCCTGTGCCAGCTCCTCTATCGGTGCTTCAAAAAAGGTGAACGGCCCATCAGGGCGGCCGTTCCTGATTTTTTCCGCGAGCAGATCCTCGGCGGCAGATCCGCTGGGCATGTACCTGAACAGGCTGCCTTCGCTGCCAGACAGGTAAAACGCCGGCACGAACTCACGATTGCGGATCATGAACAGCTTGTCGCGCTCGGTGAAGAAACTGACGATGACCTCGATCTGCTCGTCGGTGAACGCCGGGTTGGCCGCTTTCAGCTCGGCGCCCCCATTGGGGTGCGAGCGATAAAGGGCATGGCACTTGAACCCCTCGGGGTGGAGAAAATGGCCTTGGGCATCCACTGCCAACAGCCTTTTGAAGTCGAAGCGATCACCTTTGGCGGCAAGCGGCTCGGTCGCCACGAAACGCCCGTCCTCGCGCAGCAGAATCATCCCGCCGTATTCCCTGTCGCGCTTGTTGCCGATCAGCTCATGGGCAAAACGCGCGGCGTCGTCCGCACTGATATGTGGCTTGCTGTAGAACAACGAATCAATGCTCACCTCGGGCGAACGCCGGGGGCGATCCGAAAAATTATCCATAACGTATTCATCCGTGAATGTAGAAAATCCTGATGACGTCCCCGCAAAGCCTTGGGGAAATCGCACAGGCCATGATCGACATTCGCCATCCACGGCAGCGGTACATATGTATTGGCTGGAAAAATTCGACGCGGCACCACATCGGCGCATGACCCGCACATGGCGGCGGATTCAGCGCCAACCTGGTGCGACCGGCGTCGATTCCTGCGCTTTTCGCCCCCGCAACAACGCCCTTTCAGTCGTGGGCACAACCCTTGCTAAAGCTGCTTCAGCGTTCGTATCTGCCCATCATAAAAACTGAATGTTCATGGAGATCGCACAATGAAGCGTCGCAGTCTGATCAAGGCTTTCACACTCTCGGCAAGCATTGCCGCGATGGGCATGACCTGGACGGTGCAAGCCGCCGAGACCATCAAGGTCGGGATTCTGCATTCGTTGTCCGGCACCATGGCGATCTCCGAGACGTCGCTCAAGGACATGGCATTGATGACCATCGACGAGATCAATGCCAAGGGCGGGGTCAACGGCAAGCTGCTGGAGCCGGTGGTGGTCGACCCGGCGTCTAACTGGCCGCTGTTCGCAGAAAAGGGCCGGCAGTTGCTGACCCAGGACAAGGTCGCAGTGGTGTTCGGCTGCTGGACGTCGGTGTCGCGCAAATCGGTGCTGCCGGTGTTCGAGGAACTCAACGGCCTGCTGTTCTACCCGGTGCAATACGAGGGCGAAGAGATGTCGCCGAACGTGTTCTACACCGGCGCCGCGCCAAACCAGCAAGCGATCCCCGCAGTTGAGTACCTGATGAGCGAAGAAGGCGGCGGCGCCAAGCGCTATTTCCTGCTCGGCACCGACTACGTCTACCCGCGCACCACCAACAAGATCCTGCGCTCGTTCCTGCATTCCAAAGGCGTCGCCGACAAGGACATCGAAGAGGTCTACACGCCATTCGGCCATAGCGATTACCAGACCATCGTCGCCAACATCAAAAAGTTCTCGGCCGGCGGCAAGACAGCGGTCATCTCCACGGTCAACGGCGACTCCAACGTGCCGTTCTACAAGGAACTGGCGAATCAGGGCCTGAAAGCCACCGACGTACCGGTGGTGGCGTTCTCCGTGGGCGAAGAGGAATTGCGCGGCATCGACACCAAACCGCTGGTGGGCAACCTTGCGGCGTGGAACTACTTCGAGTCGGTGGAAAATCCGGTGAACAAGAAGTTCGTCGATGACTGGAAGGCCTACGCGAAGAAACACAACCTGCCGGGCGCCGACAAAGCCGTGACCAACGACCCGATGGAAGCCACCTACGTCGGTATCCACATGTGGGCGCAGGCGGTGGAGAAAGCCAAGTCCACCGACGTCGACAAGGTCCGCGAAGCCCTCGCCGGCCAGACCTTCGCCGCGCCGTCCGGTTACACCCTGACCATGGACAAGACCAATCACCACCTGCACAAACCGGTGATGATCGGCGAGATCCAGAACGACGGGCAGTTCAACGTGGTCTGGCAGACCGAAGGGCCGATCCGCGCGCAGCCGTGGAGTCCGTTCATTCAGGGCAATGACAAGAAGCCGGATTATGCAGTGAAGAGTAACTGAGGCGAATCCGGACTCAGGGGAGCAACTGAAATCCCTCCCCCAAAGGGGGGCGAGGGAGAAAGGGAGCCGATCTTCAGGCTTTTCAAAGCCTGAAGATCGGCTCGAAATTGCAGGTTGCAGCACACCGTCCAGACACCTCGGTCAGTCCCCTCTCCCTCCGGGAGAGGGTCAGGGTGAGGGGGCGGTTGAACAGGACACCACCATGCCCACTGCCCTCCACCGCTTCATCCTTGCCATCGCGCTCCTGCTGCCGATGGTCGCCCACGCCGGGGACGCCGAAGACTTCGTCGTCGCCAACCCGATGCAACAGGCCAAACTGCTGGAAGCCTGGGCCGCGCAGCCCGATCCGGCCCGTGTCGAACTGATCAACGCCCTGCAACAAGGCGAGCTGACCGTCGACGGCCAACCCAAGACCCTGCGCCTGAATAACCGCCTGCGGGGTCTGATCGACACCGCGCTGGCCAGCCACCAATTGCTCGCCGCCGACGCCAAAACCCGTCTGACCGCCGCGCAGCAATTGCAGAAAAGCGCCAAACCGGCGCAGCTGAAATTCCTCGACCAGCAACTGGCTGGCGAAAAAGACGAAAGCGTCCACGCCGCCCTGAGCCTGGCCCTCGCCAACCTGCAATTGGTCGACCCTGACCCGGCCGTGCGTCTGGCCGCCGTGCGCTTGCTCGGCGAGACCGGTGATCCGCTGGCCCGCACGCGCCTCGAAGGTTTGCTCGAACCCGGCATCGAAGCCGATGCCAACGTGCGCACCGCCGCCGAAACCAGCCTGGCCCAGGTCAAACGCAAACTGCTGGTCGGCGAAGTCCTCGGTCAGGCGTTCAGCGGCATGTCCCTCGGTTCGATCCTGCTGCTGGCCGCACTCGGTCTGGCGATCACCTTCGGCCTGCTCGGGGTGATCAACATGGCCCACGGCGAAATGCTGATGCTCGGCGCCTACTCGACCTACGTCGTGCAACTGATGTTCCAGCGCTACGCGCCACAGGCCATCGAGTTCTACCCGCTGATCGCGCTGCCGGTAGCGTTCTTCGTCACCGCGGCCATCGGCATGGCCCTGGAACGCACGGTGATCCGTCACCTCTACGGCCGACCGCTGGAAACCCTGCTCGCCACCTGGGGTATCAGCCTGATGCTGATTCAACTGGTGCGCCTGGTGTTCGGCGCGCAGAACGTCGAAGTGGCGAACCCGGCGTGGCTGTCCGGCGGCATTCAGGTACTGCCGAATCTGGTGCTGCCTTACAACCGCATCGTGATCATTGCCTTCGCCTTGTTCGTGGTTGTCCTCACCTGGCTGCTGCTGAACAAGACCCGCCTCGGCCTGAACGTGCGTGCGGTCACCCAGAACCGCAACATGGCCGCCTGCTGCGGCGTGCCCACCGGCCGCGTCGACATGCTCGCCTTCGGCCTCGGCTCCGGCATCGCCGGGCTCGGCGGTGTCGCGTTGAGCCAGATCGGCAACGTCGGCCCGGACCTGGGCCAGAGCTACATCATCGACTCGTTCCTGGTGGTGGTGCTCGGCGGCGTCGGACAACTGGCCGGCAGCGTGTTCGCAGCCTTCGGCCTGGGCATCGCCAACAAGATTCTCGAACCGCAGATCGGTGCGGTACTCGGCAAGATCCTGATCCTCGCGCTGATCATTCTGTTCATCCAGAAACGTCCGCAAGGCCTCTTCGCACTGAAAGGACGGGTGATCGACTGATGAACCAGCCACTTCTCATTACCGCCACGCAAAAGGCCGGCCCGAAAGTCACGATCGCGGCGGGCGCGGCGATCCTCGCGCTGTTGATCGCCCTGCCGCTGCTGTCGCTGTTGCCGGCGGACAACGCGCTGCACGTCTCGGCGTACACCCTGACCCTGGTCGGCAAGATTCTCTGCTACGCCATCGTCGCACTGGCGCTGGATCTGGTCTGGGGTTACGCCGGCCTACTGTCTCTCGGTCATGGCCTGTTCTTCGCCCTCGGCGGTTATGCGATGGGCATGTACCTGATGCGTCAGGCGGCCGGCGATGGCTTGCCGGCGTTCATGACCTTTCTGTCGTGGAGCGAATTGCCGTGGTACTGGGCCGGCACCGAGCACTTCCTCTGGGCCATGTGCCTGGTGGTCCTGGCGCCGGGGTTGCTGGCGCTGGTGTTCGGCTTCTTTGCCTTTCGCTCGCGAATCAAGGGCGTGTACTTCTCGATCATGACCCAGGCCCTGACCTTCGCCGGCATGCTGCTGTTTTTCCGCAACGAAACCGGCTTCGGCGGCAACAACGGCTTCACCAATTTCCGCTCGATCCTCGGCTTCGGCATCACCGAACCGGGGACCCGTGCAGTGTTGTTTCTGGCGACGGTGGCATTGCTGATGGCGAGCCTGTTCATCGGCTGGCGTCTGGCACGGAGCAAGTTCGGCCGGGTGCTGACCGCGCTGCGCGATGCGGAAAACCGCCTGATGTTCTGCGGCTACGACCCGCGCGGTTTCAAGCTGTTCGTGTGGGTCTTGAGCGCGGTGTTGTGCGGTCTGGCCGGGGCGTTGTACGTGCCGCAGGTGGGGATCATCAACCCCGGCGAAATGTCGCCGACCAACTCCATCGAAGCCGCCGTGTGGGTGGCCCTCGGCGGGCGTGGCACGCTGATCGGGCCATTGCTCGGCGCCGGTGTGGTCAACGGCATGAAGAGCTGGTTCACCGTAGCCTTCCCCGAATACTGGCTGTTCTTTCTCGGCGCGCTGTTCATCGTCGTGACCCTGTATTTGCCCAAGGGCGTGATCGGTCTGCTGAAGAAAAGAGGTGAGCAATGAGAATCACGGCGAGCGCTGAATTCATGCTGGAACCGGCCTTCTTCCCGCCACTGGAACCCAACCGCGACGCCGGCACCAGCCGCGATTCGCTGGGCCTCGGCCAGCGGGTCGGGCCGGGGCTGAACACCCGTCACGGCACGATCCTGACCCTGGAGGACATCAGCGTCAGCTTCGATGGCTTCAAGGCCCTGAACGCTCTGAACCTGTACATCGGCGTCGGCGAATTGCGCTGCATCATCGGCCCCAACGGTGCCGGCAAGACCACCCTGATGGACGTGATCACCGGCAAGACCCGGCCCAGCCACGGCAAGGCCTGGTTCGGCGAAACCCTGGACCTGACGCAGATGAGCGAAGTGCAGATCGCCCAGGCCGGCATCGGGCGCAAGTTCCAGAAGCCGACGGTGTTCGAAGCCCTGAGCGTGTTCGAAAACCTCGAGCTGGCGCAGAAGACCGACAAGTCGGTGTGGGCCAGTTTGCGTGCGCGGCTGAGCGGCGAGCAGCGGGACCGGATCAGTGAAGTGCTGGACACCATTCGCCTCACGTCCTCGGTCAATCGTCCGGCAGGACTGTTGTCCCACGGCCAGAAGCAGTTTCTGGAAATCGGCATGTTGCTGATGCAGGACCCGCAACTGCTGCTGCTCGACGAACCGGTGGCGGGCATGACCGACGCCGAAACCGAATTCACCGCCGAACTGTTCAAAAGCCTCGCCGGCAAGCATTCGCTGATGGTGGTGGAGCACGACATGGGCTTCGTCGGCTCGATCGCCGACCACGTCACGGTGTTGCACCAGGGCAGTGTGCTGGCCGAAGGATCGCTGGAACAGGTGCAGGACAATGAGCGGGTGATCGAGGTCTATCTCGGCCGCTGAAGCTCACCGGATCGGTGGGGATTTGAGGAGACACTGCAAATGCTGCAAGTCGACAAGCTGCACCAATACTACGGCGGTAGCCACATCCTGCGCGGCCTGACGTTTGACGTGAAGGTCGGCGAAGTCACCTGCCTGCTCGGACGCAACGGCGTGGGCAAGACCACCCTGCTCAAGTGCCTGATGGGTCTGCTGCCAGCGAAAGAAGGCGCGGTGAACTGGGAAGGCAAGCCGATCACCACGTTCAAGCCGCACCAGCGGGTTCACGCCGGGATCGCCTACGTGCCCCAGGGCCGGGAGATCTTCGGCCGGCTGACCGTCGAGGAAAACCTGCTGATGGGCCTGTCGCGGTTTCCCGGCAGCGAAGCCAAAGAGGTGCCGGCGTTCATCTACGAATTGTTCCCGGTGCTGCTGCAAATGAAACAACGGCGCGGCGGCGACCTGTCCGGCGGCCAGCAACAACAACTGGCCATCGGCCGCGCCCTGGCCAGTCGTCCACGGCTGCTGATCCTCGACGAACCCACCGAAGGCATCCAGCCGTCGGTGATCAAGGAGATCGGCGCCGTGATCAAGAAGCTCGCGGCGCGCGGCGACATGGCGATTCTGCTGGTGGAACAGTTCTACGATTTCGCCGCCGAACTGGCCGATCAGTATCTGGTGATGTCCCGGGGCGAGATCGTGCAGCAGGGGCGCGGCGAAAATATGGAAGCCGAAGGTGTGCGCGGGCTAGTCACTATTTAAGGCAACGGTCTAATCTGTAGCTTCCTAACGATAACCACGAACCATGAATTTACCTTTGACCACTGCCCTGTTTACCCCGAGCTGGCACGCCGAGCTGGAACTGGCCTACGCGCGCTTCGGCGATTGCACGCGCCCGGTCCGGCGCCGGCATCTCGGTCCGCTGCGGGTGCAGAAGCATCTGTACGCCGAAGGGCCGCAGGTCTGCCAGCACATCATCGTCCATCCGCCGGGCGGGATTGCCGGCGGTGATCGATTGGACATCAGCGCCCGCGTCGAGCCCGACGCCTGGGCGCAGATCACCAGCCCCGGCGCCGCCAAGTGGTATCGCGCGGCCGGGCCGGCCTATCAGAAACTCGAACTGAACGTGGCAGCGGGCGCGACACTGGAGTGGCTGCCCCAGGAAACCATCGTCTACAGCGCCGCCCAGGCCGAACTCAGCACCTCGATTGAGCTTGAGGGTGATGCGCGGCTGTTCTACTGGGACGTGGTGGCCCTCGGTCGCCCGGCCAGCGGCGAGCGTTTCGATCTCGGGCATTTCCAGGCGCACCTGGATATTCGCCGCGACGGTCGATTGCTCTGGCATGAACGCCAGCGCATTGTCGGCAACGACGGTTTGCTCGATTCGCCGATCGGACTGGATGGCCATCCGGTGTTTGCGACCTTGCTGGTGAGCGGTGAAATCGATGCTGAACTGCTGGAGCGCTGCCGCTCACTGGGGCATGCGGTGCGCGGGGATCTGACGCAGTTGCCGGGTTTGCTGGTTGCGCGTTGCCTGGCGGGTGAGGCGTTGCAGGCACGGGCGTGGCTGATCGAACTCTGGCGCCTGCTCAGACCTGCTCTGCTTAGCCGCGAAGCCTTGCCACCCCGAATCTGGAACACCTGATTTTCTTCAACTCCCGACAATGGATTTCTACGATGGACCTGACCCCACGCGAAAAAGACAAGCTGTTGATCTTCACTGCCGGCCTCGTCGCCGAGCGGCGACTGGCCCGTGGCGTGAAGCTCAATTACCCGGAAGCCATGGCCTACATCTCCGCCGCGCTGCTCGAAGGCGCCCGTGACGGCCAGACCGTGGCCGAGCTGATGCACTACGGCACCACCCTGCTCAACCGCGACCAGGTGATGGAAGGCATCCCGGAAATGATCCCGGAGATCCAGGTCGAAGCCACCTTCCCCGACGGCACCAAACTGGTCACCGTTCACCAACCGATCGTCTGAGGCGCGTCATGACTTACACCATCCGCGATGCCATACACGCCGATCTGCCGGCGATCCGCGACATCTACAACGACGCCGTGCTCAACACCACGGCGATCTGGAACGAAAACCCGGTCGACCTCGGCAACCGCCAGGCATGGTTCGCCGCCCGCCAGGCCCAGGGTTATCCGATCCTGGTGATCGTCGACGCCGATGACGCCACCCTCGGCTACGCTTCGTTCGGTGACTGGCGGCCGTTCGACGGCTTCCGCCACACCGTCGAGCACTCGGTCTACGTGCGCAGCGACCAACGCGGCAACGGCCTCGGCCCGCGCCTGATGAGCGCGCTGATCGAGCGGGCGAAAACCTGCGACAAACATGTGATGGTCGCCGCCATCGAGAGCGGCAATGCGGCGTCGATTCGTCTGCACGAGCGCGTCGGGTTCATCACCACCGGGCAGATGCCGCAGGTCGGCACCAAGTTCGGCCGCTGGCTCGACCTGACCTTCATGCAACTGACCCTCAATCCTGGCGCGGAACCGCCGCCCGCCAACAAGGAGTGACACCCGATGAACCCCGCCCAACTGCGACGCGTCAATGCCGAAAGTTTTGCGCACTATCGTCAGGGCCTGATCGACCTGCTGCTCGATGCGGTGGGTTACGGCGCCAGTGTCGGCTTCATGGCCGACCTCGATGCGGCACAGGCCCGCGCCTATTTCGACGAGGTTCAGGACAACCTCGGCAAGGGCAGCGTGTTGCTGTGGGTGGTGGTCAAGGACGAACAGGTGCAGGCCAGCGTGCAACTGAGCCTGTGTCAGAAGGCTAATGGCCTGAACCGCGCCGAGGTGCAGAAACTGTTGGTGCGCGAGCACGCGCGGCGGCGCGGTCTGGGCCAGCAACTGATGCAGGCCCTGGAGTTGGCGGCCAGTCAGCACAAACGCGGCATGCTCTACCTCGACACCGAGGCCGGCTCCCCCGCCGAAGATTTCTACAAAGCCCAGGGCTATACCCGCGCCGGGGAAATCCCCGATTACGCCTGCGACCCGAACGGCACATACCGCCCGACGGCCCTCTATTACAAGATCCTGCAAGGAGCCCATTGATGATTCCCGGTGAGTACCAGATTCAGCCCGGCGACATCGAACTCAACGCCGGCCGCCGCACCGTCAGCCTGAAGGTGGCGAACAGCGGCGACCGGCCGATTCAGGTCGGCTCGCACTACCACTTCTTCGAAACCAACGACGCCCTGACCTTCGATCGTGCCGCCAGCCGTGGCATGCGCTTGAACATTCCCGCGGGGACTGCGGTGCGCTTCGAACCGGGGCAGAGCCGCGAGGTGGAGTTGGTCGAACTGGCCGGCAGGCGCCGGGTGTTCGGGTTTGCCGGGCGCGTCATGGGTGACCTCTGAGTCCGCGTGTACCGCTGCCCCTCACCCCAGCCTCTCCCGGCGGGAGAGGGCGCCGATTGGGGGTGTTTCAGCCCCCTGAGTTCGACTCGACAATTCAGGTCGAAGTATGTCGAAAGAAACACGCGATCAGTCCCCTCTCCCTCCGGGAGAGGGTCAGGGTGAGGGTCGATGGCTCACCCCTATTTTCCTGAAGGACGCACATGAAAATCTCGAGACAAGCCTACGCCGACATGTTCGGCCCCACGGTCGGCGACAAGGTGCGCCTGGCCGACACCGAGCTGTGGATCGAAGTCGAGCAGGACTTCACCACCTACGGCGAAGAAGTGAAATTCGGTGGCGGCAAAGTGATCCGCGACGGTCAGGGCCAGAGCCAGTTGCTCGCCGCCGAAGTGGTCGACACCCTGATCACCAACGCGCTGATCGTCGACCACTGGGGCATCGTCAAGGCTGACGTCGGCCTCAAGGACGGGCGTATCGCTGCCATCGGCAAGGCCGGCAATCCGGACATCCAGCCGAACGTGACCATCGCCATCGGCGCCAGCACTGAAGTGATCGCCGGCGAAGGCATGATCCTCACTGCCGGCGGCATCGATACCCACATTCACTTCATCTGCCCGCAACAGATCGAAGAGGCGCTGATGAGCGGCGTCACCACCATGATCGGCGGCGGCACAGGGCCGGCCACCGGCACCAACGCCACCACCTGCACGTCCGGGCCATGGCATCTGGCGCGCATGCTCCAGGCCGCCGATGCGTTCCCGATGAACATCGGCCTCACCGGCAAGGGCAACGCCAGCCTGCCCGAGCCTTTGATCGAGCAGGTCAAGGCCGGCGCCATCGGCCTCAAGCTGCACGAAGACTGGGGCACCACCCCGGCGAGCATCGACAACTGCCTGAGCGTCGCCGACCAGTACGACGTCCAGGTGGCAATCCACACCGACACCCTCAACGAGTCCGGTTTCGTCGAAACCACCCTCGGCGCATTCAAGGGCCGCACCATCCACACCTACCACACAGAAGGTGCCGGCGGCGGTCATGCGCCGGACATCATCAAGGCCTGCGGTTTCGCCAACGTGCTGCCGAGTTCGACCAATCCGACCCGGCCGTTCACCCGCAACACCATCGACGAACACCTCGACATGCTGATGGTCTGCCACCACCTCGACCCGAGCATAGCCGAAGACGTGGCGTTCGCCGAAAGCCGCATCCGCCGCGAAACGATTGCCGCCGAAGACATCCTCCACGACCTCGGTGCCTTCTCGATGATCAGCTCCGACAGCCAGGCCATGGGCCGGGTCGGCGAAGTCATCACGCGCACCTGGCAGACCGCCGACAAGATGAAAAAGCAGCGTGGCCCGCTGCCGCTGGATGGCGAGGGCAACGACAACTTCCGCGCCAAACGCTACATCGCCAAATACACGATCAACCCGGCGATCACCCATGGCATCAGCCATGAAGTGGGTTCGGTGGAAGTGGGCAAGTGGGCCGATCTGGTGCTTTGGCGTCCGGCGTTTTTCGGGGTAAAACCGACGCTGATTCTCAAGGGCGGCGCCATCGCCGCCAGCCTGATGGGCGACGCCAACGCCTCGATCCCGACCCCGCAGCCGGTGCATTACCGCCCGATGTTCGCCAGTTACGGCGGCTCGTTGCACGCCACCAGCCTGACGTTCATCAGCCAGGCCGCGCAGGCGGCGGGTTTGCCCGAAGCACTGGGCCTGAAGAAGAAAATCGCCGTGGTCAAAGGTTGCCGCGAGGTGCAGAAAACCGATCTGATCCACAACGATTACCTGCCGGACATCGATGTCGATCCACAGACCTATCAGGTCAAGGCCGACGGCGTGCTGCTGTGGTGCGAGCCGGCAGAAACCCTGCCGATGGCCCAGCGCTATTTCCTCTTCTGAAAAAAGCAGCGGGGCCGACATGCCATGCACGTCGGCCCCTCTGCCGTATTCCCTGGTTAACGCCGGTCAGGCGTTGTCCTGCACCTCCTGGCGTGACAGCTCGAGCAGTTTCAGATTCAGCTCGGTCGAGCGCTCGATCTCCAGCATCTGCAGACGCTCGCTGTAGGCGTCGCTGGCCAGATCGTCGTGTTCATCCTCGAGGCGTTCCAGATTGGCATCGGCGCGCTGCTTGAGTTCGGCGAAGGCCTGCGGGTATTTCTCCTTGAGGTAGTCGACCCAGTAACCGCGACCGATCAACACCTCGAAGAAGCGCTCCGACTGCTCGGCATTCAGCACCTGCTGACGGGCATCGATCAGATGACTGCCATCCAGGGGACGGCGGAACTTCATGGCCCTCGGTTGCCCCGGTAAAGTCAGCCCGTCGGGCCAGCCATCGGTCATGCCGATGCGGTACTGCAAGCGTACTTCGGCGGGATCGAGGTCGTGGGTTGCCGCCTGACGGGCCAGGCTTTCCACTTCATCCAGACGAAACAACCGTCGCGACAACGCCAGCAGCGCACGGCCCTTCTGCTCCAGGCCCGGCTCGACCTGCAACAAGGCGTTGTGTACGTAGACCTTGACCTCGATCTCGCTGAGCGCCAGCGTGCGACCGTCCACACACGTGGTGTGGGTGCGCGCCAGGTCGAACAGGCTCTGGCGCAGATCGGCGAAGCTGTCCGCCGCCTCCATGACACTCCAGATTCGCCGGGTCAGATCCGAGCGATGCAGCTTGAACTCCTGGGTATCGCGCATCTCGCTCAGCAAATTGAAGAAGTTGCCGTTGTCCGGCTCGGCCGCGACACGCTCCCAGACCGCACGGTAATGCTCGATGTCCTCGGGCAAAACGTCCCGCAACCAGGGTTCCATTTGCCGGGACAATGCCTGAGCGAGCAGTTCGGGGATGAACTCGTCCTCCTCGCGGGGGGCCGAAAAATCGTCTTCGCTGACATTCAGGGTATCGGTGTCGTTGCCGTCATAAGAGATCGATCCGGACTCGCTGACGTAGTCGTCCATCATCCGCTCGATGTCGGCGAAGGGAATACCCAGCACCGGACCGCGATCCTCCTCCTGCGTGTAGACGAACAAGCGCTGCAACGACTCCAGCGACAGGTTGTGGTTGTCCGACAGATCGGTGCCGGCCATCAGTGCTTCGTGCGTACCGTCCAGTGCCTGATCGGGAATCGACACGATGTCGTTGCCGCTGAGGTTCAGCGTGGTCAGCGAGGTGGATTCCAGCACGCCGTCAGGCCAGTCGCTCAGGCGGTTGTTGCGCAGATCCAGGCCTTGCAGGTGCTCGAAGTTCTCGACGCTGAAGGTTTCCAGCAGGTTATGGCTCAGATCCAGCCAGCGCAGGTTTTCATGGGTTGCCAGGGAAAAGTACAGCGACGCCGGATCCTGGATGCCTGTACTGGAAAGCTCCAGACGCTGCAAAGCGTTCATCTGTGTGACCGCACCGGGCAATGCTTCCAGGGCCTGACCGCTGAGATTGAGCGTGCGCAGGTTGGGGAATGCGCGCAGGAAGTCATTGGAGCCCTGCTCGGAGATTCGTGTGCCGGTGAGGTTCAGCTCATTCACATCGTTGAAGCTCACCGGCAGGCGCGGCAGGTCACCGAGTTGCAAACCGTCCAGGCCCAGTTCGTGGCCGACAGGCCCCGCTACGCCGCTCAACCGATCGCGCCAGCAACGCACGATACGTTGCGCCGCCAGACGTCGGGTGTGGGACGACACGAGCCAGCCCTCGCCGCTGACTTCGCGGATGTACAGCCAGTCGTTCAAGCGGCGGGTCAGGGCTTCGAGTTCGCGCTGCCAATTGTCCAGCCGCTCGGCGATCTGCACATCGGTCGTGCCACCGCCGCGCATCCGCTCAAGGATCTCTTCGCCCCATGTGCTGGAAATTCCCGGGTCCAGGCCTTGCAGGCGCCTGACCAGCCAGGGGGTGCCGGAACCGGGCTCGATGGTCGGCGGCAGCGGCAACAGCCTGCGCAGGAGGGTCATGGCGTTTTCCCTGGGCGGGAACTCAGAAGGCACCGCCTGGTGGGCAAACCGCAGCAGCGTGCCTTCTTCCATGCCCCTGGCCTGTTCGATCCGCAACCTGGCTGCTGCCAGCCCGGTGCGGGCCTGTGGAGTCAGGACGGCGTCGGTCAGATTGGCTGCGATCACCAGCTCATCCCGCGCGAGCGCCGTGGGCGGGATCGAACTGATCCGGCTGCCGCGCAGGTCCAGCGACGTCAGTTGCGACAGGTTTTCCGCGCCGGTCGGCCATTGCGAGAGCGGTGTGCGGGTCAGGTCGAGGGACTGAAGTCCCGTCAGCGCGCTGACGTCCACGGTAGCGAGCGGGTTGCCCTGCAGGTTCAAATGTTCGAGGCCGGCAATATCGCCTGCCTGCAACGGCAGTTCGGACAGGCCGCAATCCTTCAACTCCAGCGCCTTGACGTTGCTGAACGTCCTGAGGAATTCGCGCAGCGGCGCCACTGGCGCTCGCAGGCCCTTGATCCGCAGCGAGGTCACATGGGTGAACCCCTCGGCCGGCAACAGCGGTAACGTTTCCACCCCGACAGCCCCCAGCTCGAGAACCGCGGCCTGACCGGCGGCAAACAGGTTGAGCCGTCCACTCATGGCTGAGCCGTAGCGTTGCAACAGCCCGGCGCGCCAGTTGGTTTTCAGGACATTGGCCATCGACGCTCGCACATAGCCGCCATCCTGAAGATCGAACGGATCGGCGACCCATGCCTCCATCTGCTTGAGCTGAGCGTACTGGTCCGCGAGTTTTTCGATGGCGGCGTAACGCGCCTGGTTGTCCGGCCAGCTCTCGACGAATGGCTGGGTCAGATCTTCATAGAAACTGGGCAAATCCCCGCCAAACCCCATGAATTGCCCGCGACAGTAGCTCTTGAGCATGCCGTCCAGATCGCCGGCCCGCTGGGGTTGCTGGCTGAATTGCTCGTACACCGGACGGAAGGCTTCACGGGAGAACCTCGACCAGTCCAGCGACAGGCCGCTCAGCAGTCGCTCGTGGCCGACATGAATGTCGGCAGGCAGATGGGCGATTCCGGTGTGGCGCAGATCCAGCAGCTCCAGATGCGGCAGGCTCAGTAAACCGTCGGGCCATTCACGCATCTGCTCATCGTTTACCTCAAGGTGACGCAACTGGCGCAGGGCACTGAGATCGAGCCGTTCAGAGGCCTCGGCCGCCACGCCGCCGCGCTGCACCAACAACTCCAGAGCCTGGAGATTCGGCAACCGCCCCCAATGCTCCGATATGCCGTGCAGGGAGTGCAGGCCGAGATTCAGCTCCTTGAGATTTTTCAGCGGTGCCAAGGCATCAAACAGTTCATTTGCCGCGATTTCGGGTGCGGCAAAATTCAGCACTTCGACATTGGGGAAACACGGCAGCAATTGACTTGCCCCCGGCCCCATCAGGATCAGCTCGCGCACATGCGAGAAGTCGGCGGTCAAGGCCGGCAGGGCTTGTCCCGAGACAACGTTGAGTCCGCGAAACTGCACAAACTCGTCGGCCAGCGGCGACATGCGCCAGCTGGTCTTGAAGCTCTGGGCAATGAACTCGCGCCCGGCCACGGTCGATACGTGCGCCCCGGAGACCTCTGCCACCCATTGGTTCAGCGTGGTTTCCATGGCCTCCCACTCGCGCATCCGGTTGTTGAGCAGATGCAGGATCTGCTGCTCGGTCTTGCCCGAGCGCAAGTGTGAGAGCACAAACTGCGAGGCCTGTTCGTCCAGCAGACCCGGGTAGACGTCACGCACCCGTGGCACCAGTGCCGCGACCATCCCGGTAAACTCGCCGCTGGCCGGGTAACCGACCTGGGTGGCGGAGATCCGCTGCGGTGGCTTGAACCAGCGCTTGCGGCCAGCAGCCTCGTCCAGCACTTGCAAGGACGCTTCGCGATGAGCCGTGGCGTAATCGATGATTGCTCGCTGCAGGTCGGCGCTTCTGCCGACTTCAGCGACGCCCAGGGAACGGCGGGCGTTGTCCGGCAGGGCATGCATGATCGAGGCGTAGAAATTGTCCTCGTAGCGGGACGTGGAGTTCAGGCTTTCGCCACGTTCGTTGAACGCCTGATAAGACGGCCCGCGCTTGACCAGATATTTGCGTTCACCAGCCGTCTCGCTGCCGATGCCGTCGATCAGTCGCCCTTCGATACCGCCGTCACGGATTTCCAGACGCAGGTTGTCCGGCCAGCCCGGCAGTTTTTCCAGCGAGTGCAGGGCCAGGCGGGCGCTGTCGGGCAGCACCATGCTTTGCCGATAAAGGCCGCCGAATGCGCGGGTCAGGCGCCCTTCACGGGCATACCAGCGCGCCATTTCCTGCAGGGGCAACGGCACCCGCTGGCCGCTGTCCAGCCGCGCGAGCGTTGCGCCATCGCTCTGCGCCAGAACGGCTTGCGCCGCCGGCTCGCTGAGTCCCGGACAGACCCGCTGCAATTTGCCGACCCGCGCATCCAGCGGCCCCGTGCCCTGGTAAAGGCTTTCGAACAGCACCGGACGACGAGTCCGCACGTAATCGGCAATCTGCTTTCTGAACTCTTCTGGCCGCAGGTCGTAGACCCGCGCACCCTCGCCACCGAGCAGGCGGACAATCTCCGACTCATCGAGCGCCGCCAGAATCCGCGCCAGTAATTCGCCGCTGCGAACATCGGCACGGCTGATACGGATCGACGGTTTGATCGGCGCAGTCGGCACCAGGCGCTCGCTGCCGTACTTGACCGAGGCGCCCGACAGGTCGGCCTGCTCGAACACTTCCAGCACCCGGCCCTGGGGCCAGCGCGGCATCTTGCTCATCAACGGCAGGATGCTCAGATAGTGGCTGCCGGCGGATTGCCCGCTCGCCACTTGCTCGATCAATTGCCCGACCCCACGGTCGGCGTCGAACAGGCGCATGGCCTCCGCCAGTTGCGGCGGTGGCAGGGCGTTATCCATGTGCATCTTGCGCAACGCGCTGTCGCTCAATCCGCTGATCTCGCCGATCCGCAGCAGCTCCTCGTCGGACCAGGCCTCGACGCTGTGCCCGATGCGGCGCAGCAAGGTCAGCCGGTCCCAGGCCAGTGGCCGTTCCTGGGCCAGGCGCCAGGCACCGGCGTGGTTGTGGGTCAGCAGCGGTTGACAGGCCTGTGCGTCGCTGGGGTGCCTGATCCGCCATTTGCCGGCTGTCGTGTCGTAGAACTGCTCGTAGGTCTTGCCGCCCATGCGGATGTAATGCTTGCCATTAAGGAGGTACTGGCCGCGAGCATCGGGCGTGAAGTCGGCGGTGAAGCCCACGGCGGACTCATAGCCTTGCAAGTCGGCTTTCCACAAGCGGGTCTTGCCATCGGGCAGCGTCACTTGATGCAGGTCCTCGATCAGCGGCTCGGGCCTGACCGCTACCCACTTCGCCAGCGCCTTGCCCGCCCCGGCCGTGAGCGCGATCAATGCCAGGTTCTGCGCGACATCCAGCAGATGCTCCCGCGCGGCCTTGCGATCGCCCTCGCTCCACTCGATGACCCCGGCAAACGCCTCTTGCAGGATCGGATAAGTCATCACGCCCATCATCACTTCGCCCAGCACCGGCACGAACATCGAAGCGGTCGTCAGCACCAGCATCCCGGCGTTGAGCAACGTGGCGAATTTCTGCGAACGCACCCTCGCGTCGACATCCGCAGTCGGCACCGCGTGATGGCGGGCGTCGTCGATCAGTTTTCGGCGGTGCTCATCGAACAGGTACTGAAACGGATCGACGTTTTCCGCCCACAACCCCGGCCCGTCGCCCCGACGGGTCTGGCTTCCCGGCCGGAGATAGGGATCATCGTTGGGCACCTGGCGAACGGCTGGCGTCGGCGGCAATTCGTCTACCCCGAACAGCAGCCCGAACGGGTTGGCACCCTTGAGCAGCTCATTGAGCAACGAGGCATAGGGCGCAAGTTTTTCGTCGAAGCTCTGCTCCGGGGTGTCCTGGGTGAACTGGCTGAAATAGTAAGGAAGGTCGGCGTAGGCCACGAACTGGCTGAAGAAGCGCTGATAAGGCGTCGGCCCCGCGCCCTGCGCACCCGCGGTGAAGCGCTGCTTGAACAGCTCGCGGGTCTGGGTCGGGTCATAGCGTTTGAGTGGATGATCCGGGTCATGGGGGATGTAGATCAGCCACTCGTCGGTGTAGCGGTACTTCTCGCTGATGGTGAACCACATGCAGCCGGTCATTCGCCGGTTCATCAGGTTCAGGTCGCGAAACCAGATCTGCTTCTTGCCCTGGTACGGCTGCAGATTGCCGTCGATGATTTCCAGGATCGAGGCGTAATCCTTTGGTTCGATGTCCTTTTGCAGCAGCGCCCGTTCGGCCGCCGCACGCAGGGCGGTTTTCTGTGCGCGGGAGAATTTTTCCCGCAGCACCGCCTCGCTGACGCTGTCTTCGGGATGCAGGTGTTCCTTGAGGTAGGCCTGATACTTCGCGCCGATATCCAGCGTGCGGCACAGGCCGGTGAACTGCTCGACGGTCAACGAGGTGCTGACCGCCTCCATCAGCCCCGCCCTGGCGCCTTGGACCTGAAACCCGGAGGACTGGTGAAACGCGCCGCGCTCGCACTCCGATTCCTCGAAGTTGTGCAGCGCGGCCTGCAACAGCGGCAACTTGAGGACTTCGAAGCTGCTGATGTCGATGCCGAGGATGCCCAGCTCCAGGGGTTTGCGCAGTTGCAGGAAGGTCTTGTGAATATCCAGTTCGACGTTGAAACGCTCCTTCAGAGCCTTGCTCAACAGCGGCGCGGCGAAGGTGTCGATGTCTTGCAGCCAGCTCATGGCCTTGTCCAGCCGGGTCTGGGCGCTGAAGCTGGCGGTGAGGGCTTCGTTGAAGGCCTGGCGTCGGCTCGCCGAGGCTTGCAGATACCAGGGCGGTAACGGCGCGGCGGCCCGTTTGAGTGCCGCGCGGCGCTCCGGGGTGGCGTCGGTCAGCCAGCCGGGAATGGCCTTCTCCAGCAGGTCGCCATGGATGCTGCGGGTGGCCGCCGGTTTGCGCTCCGCGCTCGCCGTCGGGGTGGAATCAGGGTCGTTGGACATCGCGTCGCTCCTTTGAAATGGAGCGTCAGAACACCATGTCCGGGCGACCGGTCGGCGGTACATAGTTATATCCGCCAAAGGGACTACTATTCGATTCGTCCAGGGCGAATATTCAGGAACGGTGGCCATGCGTTTACCCGAATTCATCAGGCAACACGTGGATCGCATCGTCGAAGAATGGGAGCAATTCGCCCGCACCCTGACCCCGGCGGCGGAAAACCTCGACCGCACAGCGCTGCGCGATCACGCCAGGGCCATTTTGCTCGCCGCCGCCCGGGACATGAGCAGCGAGCAGACCGCCAGCGAACAACTCGCCAAAGCCAAGGGCGAAGGCCCGGAGAAGACCCCGAGCCTCGACCGGGCCGGCGCCAGCCACGGCGAACTGCGGCATACCGTGGGTTTCGATCTGGTGCAGATGACCTCCGAATTCCGCCATCTGCGCGCCTGTGTCATTCGCCTGTGGGTCAACAGCCTGGAAGCACCGGACATGGCGTATCTGCAGGACATGATCCGTTTCAACGAAGCCATCGACGAAGCCCTGGCCGAATCCACCGCCGCCTACGCCGAGCAGGTCGATCACTCCAGGGATATCTTCCTGGCGATCCTCGGCCACGACCTGCGCGCGCCGTTGCAGGCGGTGACCATGTCCATCGAACTGCTGATGCGCAAGGCCAGCCTCACCGACGATGCGCTGAACTGTGCACGCAATATCCAGCAGGGCTCGCGGCACATGGCGGCGATGGTCAGCGATTTGCTCGAACTGGTGCGCAGCCGCTTGGGCAAGAGCCTGCCGATCAGCCCCGAACCGATGGACCTGGCCGATGCCACCCGCGCGGCCATGGCCGAAGCCTGCGCCGGCAATCCGCAATGCGATCCGACCCTGACCGTCAGTGGCGACACCCGGGGCACCTGGGATGCCGGACGCCTCGATCAGTTATTGCAGAATCTGATCGGCAACGCTTTGCAGCATGGTGAAGACCCGCGTGAGCTGAAACTCGATCTGCGCGGCGACAGTGAAACGATCCGCCTCACCGTGCATAACGACGGCACGCCGATTCCGGAAGAAGCCATCGGGACCATCTTCGATCCGCTGGTGCGCAGCGCCGACGAAGAACTTGGCCAGCCATCGACCAGCCTCGGGTTAGGCTTGTTTATCGTCAAGGAAGTGGTAACCGCCCATGGCGGCACGATCGAGGTCAGTTCGAGCGCAGCGGAGGGGACGGTGTTTACCGTGGTGCTGCCGAAAAAGATTTAGGCACGAAACTGCGAGGAGCCCGGAGCGGGCAACCGCAAATCCTCAGAAAAACTGACTATTCGACGACCAGCCGTCCCAATCGCTGGCGCAGCATCCGGTTCTCGGCCCGCAACTCCTGCACCTCTTCCAGCAGGTCCAGCGCCAGGGCGACGCCTTCCCATTCCAGCTCCAGGTCGCGCCGCAGCTTCGCGGCGCGTTTGGCCAGGGCCAGTTCGTAGTCGGTGAAGCGCCATTCCCGGGGCTGCGCGCCCTGAGGTTCGAGGATGCCGTGCTCGACGATTTCGATCACGTAGACGTCCGACAAATCGGCCGCCTCACAGAATTCTGCCATGTCCAGTTGAACGATCAGGGGGCTGCTCATGAGTGGGCTACTCCGTCGTCGGGTTCAGAAGTTCTCTCGCGGGTTGAAAGCGGCTTTCTTCGCCAGTTCCTGCCACAGCGCCTTGACGTCATCGCCCGCGGCTTTCGGCATCACGGCCTTGAGCTGCACGAACAGATAACCGCGCTCGCCGGCCTTGTTCTTCAGACCGTGGCCCTTGGCGCGCATGCGCTGGCCGTTCTGGCTGCCGGCCGGCACCTTGAGGTTGATCTTGCCGGTCAGGGTCGGCACGGCCACTTCGGCGCCCAGCGCCAGTTCCCACGGTGCCAGCGGCAAGGTGATGATCAGGTTTTCGCCTTCGACATCGAATTTCGGGTGCGGCGCAAAACGAATGGTCAGGTACAGATCGCCATTGGCCCCGCCGCCGACACCCGGTGCGCCCTGGCCCTTGAGGCGGATGCGCTCGCCGTCGGTCACGCCCGCCGGGATCTTCACGTTCAGGCTCTTGCTGGTGTTGCTGACGTGCTGGCCGTTGGCGTTGTGTTGCGGCACCTGGAAGGTGACCTTCTTCGACTCGTTCGCCAGGGTCTCTTCGAGGAAGATCGGCAGTTCCATTTCCACGTCTTGTCCTCGGCGCCCGGCGCTGCGGGATTGCCGGCCATTGCCGCCACCGAAACCGGGGCCGCGATTGCCGAAGATCGAACTGAAGAAGTCCGAGAAGTCACCGCCGCCCTGGTCACCGCCAAAGCCGCCACGGCTCTGCCAGCCCGGCGGCCCCTGGAACGGCTGACCGTGCTGGCCGTAGCGGCGCAGGTCGTCGTATTCGGCGCGCTTGTCGGCGCTTTTCAGCGCTTCATAGGCTTCCGAGGCGTCCTTGAACTTGGCCTCGGCGTCCTTTTCCTTGCTGACATCGGGGTGGTATTTGCGCGCGAGCTTGCGATAGGCCGCCTTGATTGCCTTGTCGTCAGCCGTCGGCTCCACGCCGAGTATCTTGTAATAGTCTTTGAAGTCCATCGAAGGAGTCACCATCCGTTATCGATTTCGCGCCGCCGGCAGCCTGCGCCGATTCGCGCAGGCGGGGTTGACCGATCTCAAGGTTGTGACCGGGTGGCGCAGCAGAAGTTTATCGGCAGTGGACGGCGGTTCTTGCGACCGCCGGTATGTCTGCCGACCCATGCCAGCAAGTTTGGGGCGATGCGCGGGGTTTCAAGGCAGTTTAGTGGCGAAATAGCAGATGACCGGCCTTCGAATCTGGCGCGCACTGACATACACTGCGCGGCCGTTTTTTTGACCGGAACCTGTAAGACATGAAAGACGCCTCTCCAGCCCGTGCCCTCGGTATCGACTTCGGCACGTCCAACTCCACTGTCGGCTGGCTGCGCCCCGGCGTGGAAACGATGATCGCGCTGGAAGACGACAAGATCACCCTGCCGTCGGTGGTCTTCTTCAATATCGAGGAGCGCCGCCCGGTCTACGGTCGCCTGGCGCTGCACGAATACCTGGAAGGCTACGAAGGCCGGCTGATGCGCTCGCTCAAGAGCCTGCTCGGCTCCAAGCTGATCAAGCACGACACCAGCGTTCTTGGCACCGCGATGCCGTTCAAGGACTTGCTCGGGCTGTTCATCGGCCAGCTCAAGAGCCGCGCCGAAGCCGCCGCCGGTCGTGAGTTCGAACACGTGGTGCTGGGCCGTCCGGTGTTCTTCGTCGATGACGATCCGCTGGCCGACCAGGAAGCCGAAGACACCCTGGTGGACGTGGCGAAAAAGCTCGGCTTCAAGGACGTGTCGTTCCAGTACGAGCCGATTGCCGCGGCCTTCGACTACGAGTCGACCATCGAGAAAGAAGAACTGGTCCTGATCGTCGACATCGGCGGGGGTACGTCCGACTTCTCCCTGGTGCGCCTGTCGCCCGAGCGTCGCGGTGTGGATAACCGTCACGACGACATCCTCGCCACCGGCGGCGTACACATCGGCGGAACCGACTTCGACAAACAACTGAGCCTGCAAGGCCTGATGCCGCTGTTCGGCTATGGCAGCCGGATGAAAAGCGGCGCCTTCATGCCGACCAGCCACCACATGAACCTGGCGACCTGGCACACGATCAACTCGGTGTATTCGCAGAAATCCACCCTGGCCCTGGGCAGCATGCGCTACGACATCGAGGACACCGGCGGCATCGACCGTCTGTTCAAGCTGATCGAACAGCGCGCCGGCCACTGGCTGGCGATGGAAGTGGAAGAAACCAAGATCCAGCTGACCCACACCGACAGCCGCCACGTAGCGCTGGACCGGATCGAGGCCGGGCTGAATGTGGAGCTGACCCGGAATCTGTTCGAATCGGCCATCGACGCACAACTGGAGCGGGTCCGTGCCAGCGTCACCCAGTTGCTGAGCGATGCCAATGTAACGGTCGGTCAGGTCGACACGGTGTTCTTCACCGGCGGCTCCAGCGGCATCCCGGCGCTGCGCAACAGCGTCTCGGCGATGCTGCCGAATGCGCGGCATGTCGAAGGCAACATCTTCGGCAGCATTGGCAGCGGCCTCGCGATCGAGGCGATGAAGCGCTACGGCGCCGAAGCCTGATTGCGCATCAGCGGCGCCCCTTTCGCGAGCAAGCCCGCTCCCACAGGATCAAACCGGATCGTGTGGGAGCGGGCTTGCTCATGAAGGTGTCAGCTCAGGCAACACCGATCCATTGGATCAGACCATCCCGCCCAGCTTCAGCTCACTCTTCAGATACGCGTAATAAATCGGCCCCGCCACTACCCCCGGCAGGCCGAACGCGGCCTCGAACACCAGCATCGCCAACAGCAGCTCCCACGACTTGGCACTGATCTGCCCGCCGACGATGCGCGCGTTGAGGAAGTATTCGAGCTTGTGGATAAAGATCAGGTAACCCAGCGCGGCAATCGCCACCCAGATCGACAGCGACAGGCCGACGATGGTGATCAGGGTGTTGGACATCAGGTTGCCGATCACCGGCAGCAGGCCGAGCAGGAACGTCAGGACGATCAGGGTCTTGGTCAGCGGCAGCTTGATGCCGAACATCGGCAGGATCAGCGCCAGGAAGATCCCGGTGAAAAAGGTGTTGAGCAGGGAAATCTTGATCTGCGCGAAAACGATGTTGCGAAACGCCTGCACCAGCAGGTGCAGACGGTCGAACAGCGCGGCGGCCAGCGGTTTGCGCTTGGTCACGTCAGGAATCCGCTGCAAGGCGATGATCGCGCCGAGCACCATGCCGATCAGCAGGGTCACGAACATGTGCGCCGCGTCCTTGCCCACCAGTTGCAGGTCGGCCAGGTGTTTGCTCAGCCAGTCGCCGATGGCGACCCGGAATTCGGCGGCGCTGGCCGGCAGATAGGCGTCGATGAACGGCGGCAACTGACCGCGCGCGCGGTCGACCACGCCCATGAACTTGTCGAGGGACGCCCCGGGGTTTTCCGCCTCGTGCAGCAGGAAACTGATGGCTCCGGCAAAGATCAGCGCCAGCACGCTCACCACCAGCGTGCCGAGCAACGCCACCGCCAGCCAGCGCGCGCGCCGGCCTTCGATCAGGCGTTGCAGTTGCGGGGTGAGCATGTTGACCAGCTCGAATACCAGCAACCCGGCCAGCAGACTGGGCAGCAAACGCAGGGGAAGCACCAGCAACAACCCGCCGAAAATGATGATGCAACTGACCCAGAACACAACATGACGCTCAGAAAACGTTGGCATACAGCCTCAAAACGAACGGCGTAAAAGGATTGGCAGTCTGCCAGCGATCCGGGGTGAGCACTAGGGATATGCGGTGCTTCGGATTTGAAGCCCGACTTGAGGCCCAGCCCTCACTCTCTCCCGAAGAGAGAGGGTTGGGGTGGGGGAGCGGCCACCACCCATTCCCGGCTTACTTCTTCAAACAGGTACTCATGAACGTCTTGCGCGCATCGCCGGTCAGCGCCTTGGTTTTCGCGTCGGCATTACAGGTCTTCATTTTTTCCTGCTGCGGGGTCAGGGCCTTGCCGTCGTTCGCCGCAGGCGCCGCCTTGAGGCACGTACTCATGAAGGCTTTGCGCTCGTCGCCCTTGAGGCTCTTGGCCGTGGCGTCGGCGTTGCAGGTGGTCATCTTGTTCTGTTGCGCCGTGGCGGCGAAACCCTGGGAACACAGCAGCAGACCGATCATCAACAAAGGGACACGCAACATCTTCATGGAGTTTTCTCCTTGTTGCCGCATCGATGGATACGGCCTGCGCTGCAGTGTAGTCAAAGCTTGTTACACCTTCCTACCCTCCCAATGGCTACGCCGGTATTGTTCCGGCGTACAGCCGGCCTGACGGGCAAACATCGCGATGAATGCCGAGCCGCTGCTGTAACCCAGATCGAAGGCGATTTCCTGGACGCTGCGTGCACTCTCCAGCGCCTCGATCGCCGCCAGATAACGCAGACGCTGGCGCCATTCGCCGAAACTCATCCCCAGCTCACGCACGAATTGCCGGGCCAGGGTGCGCTCGCTGACATGCACCTGCGCCGCCCAGTGCGCCAGCGGCAGGGTGTTGCCGGGATCAACCTGCAAGGCTTCGAGAATCGCCAGCAGACCGGGGCTGCTCGCGTAAGGCAAGTAGCATTCATGCACCGGCGCCTGGCGCAATTGATCGACCAGCACCTGGGCCAGACGCTGGTCGGCCTCGAATTCGGGGATCTTCACGTCACGGGCGGCGAAGTCCTTGAGAATCGCCTTGAGGATGTCGCTGATCGCCAGGGTGCACGCCTGCTCCGGCAGCTCGGCGCACACCAGCGGCGCCAGGCATACGGAGCGGTAGTTGACCGGTTGATGACTGTAGAAACTGTGCTCGACCTGCGGCGGCACCCACACCGCGTATTGCGGCGGCGACATGAAGCGGCTGCCGTCGACGTCCATGTGCAACACGCCGTGCGCCGCGTATTCCAGGGTGCCCCAGGGATGGCGGTGCGGAGCCGCGTATTCATGCGTGTTGAAGTCGGCATAGCGGAAATACACCGCCGACGGCAGTTCGCTGAAATCCAGCAGATCGATATGTTTGCTGTTCATGCTGTCCGGAATCAGGGGCGAGTTGTCTGGTTCGCAGTATAGAGCTGGAACCGGACAAGGGATAATTACCCTTCATCAACGTACTGGTTTCTCCCCCATGCAATACGCGTTTCCCCTGCTGGCGATTTTCATCTGGGCCGGCAACACCGTGATCAACAAACTCGCGGTCGGCGCGATCTTTCCCGCCGAGATCGGCTTCTACCGCTGGCTGCTGGCGGCGCTGTTGTTCACGCCGTTCATGCTGAAAAAAGTCATCGCCCACTGGCCGCAGATCCGCCCGAACCTGGGGCGGATTTTCGTACTCGGCGTATTGGGGATGGCGGTCTATCAGAGCCTGGCCTACTTCGCCGCGACCCTGACCAGCGCCACCAACATGGGCATCATTCTGTCGCTGATGCCGCTGATGTCGCTGGCCATGGCAATCATCAGCCTCGGTCAGCGCCTGACCGCCGGGGCCTTGTTCGGCGCCGTGCTGTCGTTTGCCGGCGTGCTGGTGGTGGTGTCATCCGGCAGCCTCGGCGCGCTGCTGCAACACGGGGTCAACCTGGGGGACGCGATGATGCTGGTCGCCACCCTGGCCTATGCGATCTACAGCACCCTGTTGAAGAAGTGGCAGTTGCGCCTGCCGCCGCTGGTGTTGCTGTATTTGCAGGTGCTGGTGGCGGTGGTGGTGCTGTTTCCGCTGTTCGCCGTCTCGCCGAAAACCGGACTGACGCTGCACAACGTTCCGCTGGTGCTGTATGCCTGCCTGCTGGCCTCGATGCTCGCGCCACTGGCCTGGATGCAGGCCGTGACGCGGCTGGGACCGAGCCGCACGACGCTGTTTTTCAATCTGCTGCCGCTGATTACCGCGCTGATCGCGGCGGTGGTGTTGCATGAACAGTTGGCGCTGTATCACCTGGTGGGCGGGGTGCTGACGCTGGGTGGGGTGGTGCTTTCCGAACGCTGGACGACCGTGTTGGGACGCAAGGTCAGCGTTGCCTGAGCTGGCCTCTTCGTGGGCAAGCCCACTCCCGCAAAGGGCGATGGTGAACCTGTGGGAGCGGGCTGACTCGCCAATGAAGCGACGCAGTCTCAAGCCTCACAGCCCGGCCACCTTCAACCGCGCCGCATGCTCGACAAACAGCCGCACCGGATCCGCCCCCTCGCCCACCAGTCCCAGCGACTGGTTGACGATGTCGAAGTGATCCATCGGGTAGTCATCGCCAATCACCGTGCCCAGGTGCGAGCTGTAGCGCCCGACCATGCCGTCGCACTGCCCTCGCTCACGGACGAAGGTTGCGGCGAACAACCGGCAACTGCGGTGGGTGCCGTCGAAGCGGTTGCCGCCACGATCGGTCTTGCCCGGCTGCAAGGTCCCCGACCATGAGTAATAGCGCACCCCGCCGACCTCTTCCGGCCCCTGCCCGCCCCAGGTTTCAGGCAGGCCCTGTGGATAACGCTGGTTGAACAGCGCCACGCCGGCCGTCGTCAGGGAGTGATGCGAAGCGTGGATGTCCACCGGCAGTTTCGGCCCGTGATAACCGGTTTCCAGCAGCGCCATCAACCAGCCGACAAAGCGCAGCAGCGCTTCGAGGATGCGCCCTCTGGCGCTGTCCGCCGGGTAATGGAGCGCCAGGTAATCCGCCAGCTCCGAGCCGTGATTGGGGCCGGCCACCGAGGTTACCGAGGCCACGAGATCCGGACGTCTGGCGGCGGCATAACGGGCCGTCAATGAACCCTGGCTGTGGCCGATCAGGTTGACCTTGCCGGCGCTGGTCTCGCGCAGGATCTCGTCGATCCGCGCCAGCAACTGCTCGCCGCGCACCTCGGTGGAATTGAGCGGCGACACCTGCACCGCTATCACCGTCGCCCCGCCCCGGCGCAACGCGGCAATGATCCCGTACCAGTACGGGTACAGCACCAGCCGGATAAACCCGAGCATGCCCGGCACCAGCACCAGTGGATAACGCGTAGCGGAACCTTGCGACATGGGCAGACTTCCTTGTGGTCAGTGAGTGGACGCAAGGCGTGCAACACGCCCGCCCAGCATCCGCGCTGAACATGACAACTCAATGAGCAGCCTACTTCAGCCCCACCACCCCCGCCACAATCAGCCCCACCGACAGCAGTTTCACCAGCGTCAGGCTCTCGCCCAGCAAGGCGAATCCGAGGAACACCGTGCCCAGCGAACCGATCGCGGTCCAGATCGGATAAGCGATGCTCACCGGCAATTCGCGCATCGCCAGCGTCAGGAAATACACCCCGCCCACCGCCGCGACCACGGTGATCAGCGACGGCCACAGCCGGGTGAAGCCCTCGGCGTACTTCATGCCCATGGCGAAGGTGACTTCAAACCCGGCGGCGATAAAGAGAAACAGCCAGGCCACCTAAAACTCCCGGGCCAGACCGAGCAAACGCTGCTCAGCCTCGGCCACCGACACCGCGAAGGTGCGTTCGGCGGACTCTTCGCCTTCGGCCGCGACCACCGTGACATCGTTGATGCCGATGAATCCCAGCGCCGTGCGCAGCCACGGATCGGCATGGTTGAGGGCTTCCAGTTCGCCGCCGGGACCAAAACCGAAACCGCCGCGACTGGTGACGATCAGCGCCTTCTTGCCCTGCAACAGCGGTGTGTACTGGGCCACGCCGTTGTCCAGGGTGTGGTCGAAAGTCAGGCCCAGACGCACGATCTGATCGACCCAGGCCTTGAGACCGCTGGGCACATTGAAGTTGTACATCGGCGTGGAAATCAGCAGCAGGTCGTGTTCGAACAACTCGTTGACCAGTTGATCGCTGAGCGCCAGATCCGCCTGCATCGACAGCGGTCGCGCCTCGGGTTCTGGATAGAACGCTGCCGCGACAAACGCCTCGTTGACCGCCGGAATCAACGCCCGCCCCACTTCACGGCGCGTCACCTGTGCCTGCGGATGGCGCGCCTGCCAGGCACTCAGAAACCCCTCGGCCAGACACCGCGAATGGGAGCGCTCGCCCCGTGGGCTGGCGTGGATCACAAGAATCTTGCTCATCTGTACTTCCTCCGGACTAGAATCAAACTGCTTGTGTTTTGCAGCTTGCCGCTGACTGCCGTCGTGTCTCAAATGAGCAAAAATCAGTCTGGATGAATTGATTTCATCCATGGAGTGTCCATGTTCGCTTCGTTGCCGTTGACCGCCCTGCGCGCCTTTGAATCCGCCTCGCGGCTGCTCAGCTTCAAGGCCGCCGCCGAAGAACTGGCGGTGACGCCGACGGCGATTTCCCACCAGATTCGCTCACTGGAAGACTGGCTCGGCGTGGCGCTGTTCGAACGCCTGCCGCGCCAGGTACGCCTGACCGAAGGTGGCGAGCGGCTGTTTCGCAGCCTGCACGGCGCCTTGCTCGAAGTTTCGCAAAGCGTCGATACCCTGCGCCCGCAACGCAGCGGCAGCAGCCTGACGCTGTCGACCACCGCCGCGTTCGCCGCGCTGTGGCTGGTGCCGCGTCTCGGGCGGTTTTATGCGCGGCATCCGAACATCAACCTGCGCCTGGACACCCATTGCGAGGTAATCGATCTGCACCAGGACGCCAGCGTCGATCTGGTGCTGCGCTACAGCCTCGACGACTACCCGAACCTGTATGGCCTGTGCCTGTTCGACGAATCGTTCGGGGTGTATGGCTCGCCGGAGCAAGTGGCGCTGGCCGCGCGGCGCACGCCGACACTGATCAGCGTGCGCTGGCACAACTCGAAGCTGTACGCCCATGGCTGGGAAGCGTGGTGCGGCAAGTCCGGGGAAAACTGGCTGAACCAGCACCCGGCGATTCGCGAGTACGACGAGGAGCATTACGCGCTGCAAGCGGCCATCGCCGGCCAGGGGCTGGTGCTGGCGAGCAACATTCTGGTGTCGGAGAGCGTCGCCAATGGTTTGCTGCAGCCTTACAAGGCGCCGGTGCAAGTCGATGGCGCCGGGTACAGCGCGCTGTGCGTGCCGGGCAGGGAGCGGCATCCGCCGGTGCGGGCGTTTTTTGCCTGGTTGCGCGAGGAAGCGCAGTTGTCCGGGCTCACGCCCAGATCGCGAGAAATCCCATAAAACTTTTTGCTGCGCTCAAGACTCACACAGAAAGAGGCGATCACCTCGACAGAACGTGACGCCCTTCGGATTAGCCTCCAGGAGATCGAAATGAGCGACATGCATTTATCTGATGTACAAACCCTGCGCGAGCGCGCCCGCCAGCACGTGGAAAACGGCGCGGTGACCGAAACCTACAGCGCCGACCGCGAAGAAGTGCTGCGCTTGCTCAACGAGTCGCTGGCCACCGAACTGGTCTGCGTCCTGCGCTACAAGCGCCACTACTTCATGGCCAACGGGCTGAAAGCCAACGTGGCCGCCGACGAGTTTCTCGAACACGCCACCCAGGAAGCCGATCACGCCGACCGCCTCGCCGAGCGCATCGTGCAACTGGGCGGCGAACCGGAGTTCAACCCCGACCAGTTGTCGAAGATGTCCCACGCCCAGTACGTGGCCGGGAACACCTTGAAGGAAATGGTCTACGAAGACCTGGTGGCCGAGCGGATCGCCATCGACAGCTATCGCGAAATCATTCAATACATCGGCGAAAAAGACCCGACCACCCGGCGCATCTTCGAAGACATCCTGGCCCAGGAAGAAGAGCATGCCGATGACATGGCCGACATCCTGAAAGACCTGTAAATCCGCTTTACGAGCAAGCCCGCTTCCCCAGGATCTCTGCTATTCACCGAGAGCCTGGGAAGCGGGCTTGCTCGCGAAAGGGCCCGGCACAACCGCCGACTATTTGGTCGGTTTCACCGTCACCGGCGCCTTGCCCGCCTTCATCTGCTCCAGCAACGGCGCACACTGATTGGGCTCGCCACCACTCGGCGCCACCAGCGCCAGCAGTCCCGCCGCCGGTGCCGCAATCACCCCCAGCGCCACCATCCCCGCGCCGCGCAGCATCAGCGGCACCGCCTTGACCCCGGCATCCGGCTTGATGAACTTGCCGCGCACATACAGCGGCGAACGCAGGGAAATCAGACGCCAGCCTTTCGACTCCGGCGTGATCGTCAGGTCCAGTTGCTCCGTCGCCATGTTCGCCGTGCCGTCGATGTAGATGATCGCGTTCTCGGTATCGAACACGAACAACCGGGTGGTCGCCAGGCCCGTCTTGATATCGAAGTCCGCCGCCGCGCAGTTGATCTTCACTTCCTTGTCGCCAAAGATCTTGCCGACCACGTAGTTACCGACATTCAGCCCGGCCAGTTCCATCAGCTCGCGACTGATCGCGCCGTCGTTGATCAGCACTTTCAACTTGCCGTTGGCGCCGCCCAACAGCTTCGCCACCGAGTTGCCGCGACCGCTGATATCGGCGTCGCCATTGAGTTCGCCGAAACTGGTTTTCATCGGCTCGAAGGTCGGGAACAGCTCCTTGAGTTTGAACTTGCGCGCCGTCAGTTTCGCCCGGCCTTCCAGCGGTTCGGTGCGGCCATTGAGGCGAATCTGCGCATCGAGGTTGCCACCGGCCACGCCGAAGCGCAGCGGTTCGAGACTGAGTTCGCCGTCGTTGAGTTTCAGGTGGGTATAGAGGTCGGTGAACGGCAGCTTCTCGCTGTGGACGATACGTTTGCCGGTGAATTCGACGTCGGCGTCCATGGTCCGCCAGCGGTCGGTCTTGAACTCCTCGACCGGCAGCACCTTGTCCGTCGGTTGCTTGCTGTCGCCGCCACGAGCCTTTTGCTTTTCATTGGAATCGGCACCGATCAGCGGCGCGAGATCAGCGAACAACAGTTGATTGGACAGCAACGCGCCACTGAGCTTGGGCCGTGGCTGACTGGCGACGAAGGCCAGGTCGCCGTGGATGTCGCTGTTGCCGATCTTGCCGTTGAACTGTTCGTAGCGGAACTGCGCGCCGCCCGGCTCATGCAGCTTGGCGATCAGGTGGCCGTCGGTGGAATAAGGTGGCGTATCCGGCAGGGTCACGCCGGTCAGCGGATACAGGTTGCCGAGGCTGGCACCGGCCAGTTTCAGGCGCAGATCGAGGGCACCGAGATTGCGCGGGTCGGTCAGGGTGCCGGCGAGTTCGACGCTGGTATCGCCGATCTTCGCCTGGGCCTGCAACGGGAATGGCTTGCTCGCATCCTGCAAGGCCAGCAACCCGCCGATCTTGCCCTGGCCGGCGAGTTTCTGACCGTGGTACTGGCCGCCGACTTTCAGGCCAAAGGCGTAATCCTGCGGCGCACCGCCCTTGTCCTGCGCGGTTTTCGCCGCTTTGTCGCCAACGATTTCGCTGAACGGAATCGGCTTGCCCAGCGGATCGATCAGCACATCCAGGTTGGTCTTCAGGGTCTGGTCGTCCAGCGTGACATGGCCTTTGTCGAAGCCGACCGCGCCGATGTCCACCACCCAGTTCGAAGGTTCGGCATTCGGGTCCTTGGGATCGAACTTGAACGTCCAGTTGGCGCGACCGTCGGCCAGCCGTTGCAGTTGCGCATTGGGCTCGGTCAGGTCGATACGCGGGATCACCACCCGCTGCGCCAGCAACGCCAACGGAGAAATGCGCAGCTCGACGCGCTTGAGGGTGACCATCTGCGGTTGCTTCGACCAGTCCGGGTTGCCCAGGCTCAGATCCTCCGCGACCACATGCGGCCACGGCACCCAGGCGCGCCAGCCACCCTCGTCCGGCTCGCGCTGCCAGATCACCGCCAGGTTGCCGTTGATGGCAAACGCCCGGTGCAGTTCTTCCGAGACTTTGGCATTGAGCGGCGGTTTGATCCGGTTCCAGTCGAAGAACACGATGATCAACACCAGCACCGCGAGAAGCAGCACCAGGGTGGCGAAGGTCCAGCCAAGAATTTTACGCGTGCGCGTCATTGCACAAAGCTCCTGAAGACGACTGCGTGCCGACATCGCAACGCAGCTGAAACGGCGGGCCGCTTGTGGCCCTCATGAAGTCTACGACTGACAAACGGCTCGCAGGTTTAATCGAAAGACCGGTCGGGACGGAAAAAACCGCTGCGATTCTGACTGATTGGTCGAAGCAGCGTTACCGGCCCCGCACTTTTGTGCGGCACAAGTGGGTGGAAAATACCCACCCCGGTGCAAAACCGCTCGCCTGAAAGGCCCGTTCTAGAGCCTCTCCGCAGAACAATCAATTCTGTTGATTATTACCATTGTGTTTATGAACTTTTATATCGACTTATCGAGAGTAGCATTGCCCTCGTACCCACTTTATCGCCCTCCCAAGGAGCAACCCATCATGAAACGCCAAGTCCTGTTCAGCTTTGCCCTGTCGATGTTAGCCAGCACCGCTTTTGCCCTGCCCGCTGCCGATCAGGCCACCCCTCAAGTCAAAACCAGCCACTCGGTGTTCAGCCAGACCGTTGCCGCCGATGGCTCCGACCGCACTCCACAGGGCCAGACCCTGGCTGAAAACGGCCGTAACCGCCTCGAAGAAAAAGGCCTGGTACAAGATGGCTACGACAAAACCCCACAAGGTCAATTCGTAGCAGAAGGCGGCCGTGATCGCCTGGAAGAGAAAGGCCTGGTTCAAGACGGTTCCGATCGCACCCCACAAGGTCAGACCCTTGCCGCTGATGGTTCCGATCGCACGCCACAGGGCCAGACTCTTGCCGCTGACGGTTCCGACCGTACTCCACAAGGCCAGACCCTTGCTGCTGACGGTTCCGACCGCACCCCACAAGGCCAGACCCTTGCTGCTGACGGTTCCGACCGCACTCCACAAGGCCAGACCCTCGCCGAAGGTGGTGGTGACCGCGTGATCGAACGCAACAGCGCTTTGAGCTAAGCCCATGAAGGCCTCGAAAAAAAGCCCAATCCACGGATTGGGCTTTTGACTTTTCGACGCTTGCAGATAGAAGTTGCCACTCCCTCCGTGAATGCCCCCCGCTGCCGTTCGACGCCGGTAAAGCCGATTTGCTAGAGTGCGGCGCTTGTCTTGTCCAGAACACGCCTTGCGATGCTGCCCCGCGCCGAACAGAAACAACAGACCCGTAACGCCCTGATGGACGCTGCCCGCCATCTGATGGAGAGCGGCCGAGGATTCGGCAGCCTGAGCCTGCGCGAAGTGACCAAGACCGCCGGCATCGTGCCCACCGGTTTCTACCGTCATTTCGCCGACATGGACGAACTGGGCCTGGTGCTGGTCAGCGAAGTCGGCCAGACCTTCCGCGAAACCATTCGCCTGGTGCGCCACAACGAATTCGTCATGGGCGGCATCATCGATGCCTCGGTGCGGATCTTTCTCGACGTGGTCAGTGCCAACCGGTCGCAATTCCTGTTTCTCGCCCGCGAGCAGTACGGCGGCTCGCTGCCGGTGCGTCAGGCGATCGGCCGCCTGCGGGAGAACATCAGCGCCGACCTGGCGGCGGACCTGGCCTTGATGCCCAAACTCCAGCACCTGAGTCGCGAAGGCCTGGGCGTGATCGCCGACCTGATCGTCAAATCGGTGTTCGCCACCCTGCCGGACATCATCGACCCGCCCGCCGAAGCCTTGCCCGATCACCTGACGCCCCAGGCGAAGATCACGCAGCAATTGCGCTTCATCTTCATCGGCCTCAAGCACTGGCAGGGGCTGGGCAGTACCGAGTAATTCCCCTCCCCCAATGGATCACCACCCTCAGCCTTGATTTGGTGCGTGTAAAAATCTTCATGCACCAAAACACCGCAAAACTCCGCAACATCTTGAAACATCCGCTACGCTCCGACAGGGTTTTCCTACGCCTTGGCCGATTGGCAAGCCCCTTGCTCTAGCCTGAGCATCGACCATTTGCTGGAAGCATTCCGATGTTGGTGATTCATCGCAGAATCGAGCCTCAGCCCCTCTGGGCCGCCGAGTTGCACCTGACCTTCGAAGCACGCAGCAAAAGCCGCCTGCGCTGTTTCAGTGCCGAAGGCGAAGACGTCGGGTTGTTTCTGGAGCGCGGCCAGCCGCCGCTCCACGACGGCGAATGTCTCCAGGCCGAAGACGGCCGGATCGTCCGGGTCTGCGCCCGTCCCGAACAACTGCTGCACGTCACCTGCGCCAACGCCTTCGAACTGACCCGCGCCGCCTATCACCTGGGCAACCGCCACGTCGCCCTGCAAGTCGGCGACGGCTGGCTGCGTTTGCTCGATGACTACGTGCTCAAGGCGATGCTCGAGCAGCTCGGCGCACAGGTCGAAGCCCTCGAAGCGCCGTTCCAGCCGGAACACGGTGCCTACGGCGGCGGCCATCACCATTCGCGGCATGGCGACGAGGATTTCAACTACGCGCCGAAACTCCATCAGTTCGGCGTCCGCCTGTGAATCCGGCCTGGGCGCTGTTGCGCCTGGCCAGTCCGCAACTGCCGATCGGCGGCTACAGCTATTCCCAGGGTCTGGAAATGGCGGTGGATAACGGCCAGGTCCACAACCCGGACAGCGCCCGTCGCTGGATCAGCGATCAATTGCTGTTGAACCTCGCGCGCTTCGAAGCGCCGCTGTTGCTCGCCCATTGCCAGGCGGCGGCCGAGGAAAACTGGAGCGAACTGCGGCAACGCTGCGCAGCCCACCGCGCCAGCCGTGAAACCCGTGAGTTGCATCTGGAGAGCCGGCAAATGGGCTACTCGCTGCAACAACTGCTCAACGGCCTGCCGGAACTCGACGCGCCCGCCCGTACCTTTCTCGAACACATCGACGAGCCGCACCTGGCCCTCGGCTGGGCGCTGGCCGCCCGCGCCTGGCACATCAGCCCGCAGGACGCCCTCGCCGCGTGGCTGTGGAGCTGGCTGGAAAATCAGCTCGCCGTGCTGATGAAAACCCTGCCGCTGGGCCAGCAGGCCGCCCAGCGCCTGACCAGCGAACTGCTGCCGCTGCTGCAACAGGCCCAGCAGGACGCGTCCCGCATCAACCCCGAACACATCGGCAGCGCCGCTTTCGGCCTGTCTCTGGCGTGCATGGCCCATGAGCGCCAGTACAGCCGCCTGTTCCGTTCCTAGGAGAGAAGCACATGAACACCCAACCTCTGCGCGTCGGTATCGGCGGCCCGGTCGGCTCCGGCAAAACCGCATTGACCCTGGCCCTGTGCCTGGCTCTGCGCGAGCGCTACAACCTGGCGGTCGTCACCAACGACATCTACACCCGCGAAGACGCCGATTTTCTGGTACGCAACGAAGCCCTGGCGCCGGAACGCATCATCGGCGTGGAAACCGGCGGCTGCCCGCACACGGCGATTCGCGAGGACGCCTCGATCAACCTCGAAGCGGTGGATCAACTGAACCGGCGCTTTCCGGGGCTGGACCTGATTCTGGTGGAGTCCGGCGGTGACAACCTGTCGGCGACCTTCAGCCCGGAACTGTCCGACCTGACCATCTACGTGATCGACGTGTCCGCCGGCGACAAGTTGCCGCGCAAGGGCGGGCCGGGGATCTGCAAATCCGACCTGCTGGTGATCAACAAGATCGACCTGGCGCCACTGGTCGGCGCCTCGCTGGAGATGATGAACAGCGACACCCAGCGCATGCGCAACGGCAAGCCGTTCGTGTTCAGCAACCAGAAAACCGGCCAGGGCCTGGAAGACATCATCGCCTTCATCGAACGCCAGGGCCTGCTGAGCGCTGCCTAAATCACTTATCAACAAGGAAGCTTCGCCATGACACTCAAACGCATTTTCGCCGCCGCAGCCCTGCTGCTGACCCCGGCCCTGGCCTTCGCCCATCCGGGACACGGCGACAGCGGCCTGATCGCCGGCATCAGTCATCCGATCGGCGGCCTCGACCATTTGCTGGCGATGGTTGCGGTGGGTCTGTGGGCCGCGCAACAGCAAGGCGCGGCGCGCTGGGCGCTGCCCTGCACGTTCATCGGCACCATGCTGATCGGCGGCCTGTTGGGTTTTGAAGGGCTGGAGCTGCCGGCGCTGGAAAGCGGGATTGCCGCGTCGGTCCTGGCGCTGGGTCTGGCGGTGGCGCTGGCGGTGCGTCCACCGCTGGTGATGGCAGTGGCGGCGACGGCGCTGTTTGCGTTGTTCCATGGCGTGGCCCATGGTCTGGAACTGCCGGACATGTCGAGCCCCTGGGCGTACGCGGCAGGCTTCGTGCTGGCGACGGCGGTGCTACATGCGGCGGGTTACGGCGTGGTGCGGGTATTGCCACAGGCGGCGGCACCGCTGGTGCGACTGGCGGGCGCGGCGTCCGCTGCGACCGGAGTCTGGTTTTTGGCGGGTTGATGCTTTAGCGACGGCCACGGCCCCTTCGCGGGCCAGCCCGCTCCCACATTGGACTGTGTCGTCCGTGTGGGAGCAGGCGTGCCCGCGAAGGCGGTCTGACAGACACCGCCTCTCTCATCCGTCCTCTCTGCTACCATGTCGCGCAATCGCCCCAGCCGTGACGACGTCCGCCCATGCCCCACGCTTCCCGCTCCGCTTCCCTGCCTGAATTGACCGCCCTGTTCGGCGCTGTGCAACAGCACTTTCTGAACGTGATCGTACCGCTCTGGCAAGGCCCGGGCTGGAATGCCGAGATGGCGCTGCCCTACGAAGCGCTGGACGCCAGCCATCAGCCACTGCCGCCGCAACGCTATCGGGCGATGGCCTGCGCACGGCAGCTGTATCTGTTTTCCAGCCTGATCGGCGTGGTGGACGGCGCCGCAACCCGTGCGGCCGCGCTGTTCCGTTCCCTGCAACGGCACTTTCACGATGCCGAGCATGGCGGCTGGTTCTACAGCATCGATCCACAGGGCAAACCGCTGGACTCGCGCAAGGATCTCTACACCCACGCGTTCATCCTGTTTGCCTGCGCCCATTACTGGGAAAAGTCCCGCGAGCCGCTGGTGGAATCGACCCTCGACGCCGCGCTGGAGGTCATTTCCCGACGCTTCGCCACCGGTGATGGTCTCTACGAGGCCTGCCTCGAGCGCGACTGGCTGACCCTGGAAACCGGCCCGCTGCAAAACCCGTTGATGCACCTGGCCGAAGCGTTCCTCGCCACCCTGGCCGTGCGTGAAGACGCAGCGGTACAGCAAGCGCTGATCGAGTTATGCACAGCCATGCACAAACGCTTCGTCGATCCGCAACACGGCGTGCTGATGGAGAAACCGCTGGGGGCTGTGGATAACTGGTATGAGCCGGGGCATCAGTTCGAGTGGTACTTCCTGCTCGAGTCCTCGCCGCTACTGCGTGGCTCCAGACTGCACGCGGCACTGGATCGGGCCTTTGCCTTTACCGAGCAATACGGCGTGGTGAGCGCCTCCGGCGCGGTGCGGGCATCGCTGGATCTGGAGATGGATGGCCGGCCGCTGGATTCGACCCAGCGCATCTGGGCGCAAGCGGAATACCTGCGCGCCCTGACCTTGCGTCCGGGCAGCGAGGCCGTGGTATTGCGTCAATTGCAGGCGTTGCAGCAACGCTTCCTGCATGCCGGCGGCTGGCACGAGTGCCGTGACGAACAGGGCGAGGTCAGCCGCAAGGACATGCCGTCGACCACGCCTTATCACTTGGCGACCTGCTATCGCGGCTTGGCCGACTATCTGAACTGACTGCCAGCCCGCGCTCACCAATGTGGGAACGGGCTGGCTCGCGAAGAACGCTGATGCGGTCTTACGCCTTGTTCCGCTCGATGGCAAAACCGGCCCAGGTCTGGCTCACCGGCATCAGCTCCAGGCTGTTGATGTTGATGTGCGCAGGCGCGTTCAGCACCCAGAAAATGGTTTCGGCGATGTCCTCGGGCTGGATCGGCTCGGCGCCCGCGTAGGTGGCGTCGTAGCGCGCCTGATCGCCAGCGAAACGCACCAGCGAGAACTCACTCTCACATAGCCCCGGCTCAATGTTGCTGACCCGCACGCCCGTGCCCTGCAAGTCGCAGCGCAGGTTCAACGAGAACTGTTTGACGAACGCCTTGGTCGCGCCATACACGTGGCTGCCCGGATACGGGTAGTTGCCGGCGATGGAGCCGAGGTTGACGATGCTCGCACCGCGACCATGGGCGATCAGACGCGGCAGCAGCAGGCGGGTGCTGTACATCAGGCCTTTGATGTTGGTGTCGACCATGGTGTCCCAATCGTCGAGGTCGCACTTGGGCGCCGGATCCACGCCCAGCGCCAGGCCGGCGTTGTTGATCAGGCCATGCAGCGTGGCGAACGACGGCGGCAGGCTGGCGATCGCCTCTTCCATTGCCTTGCGGTCACGCACGTCCAGCACCAGGCCATGTACTTCGGTCTGCTTCGACAGCTCGGCGCAGAGGGCATTGAGGCGTTCTTCACGACGACCGGTCAGCACCAGCTTCCAGCCGTCCCGGGCGAAACGGCGGGCACAGGCTTCACCAAAACCGGAGGTTGCGCCGGTGATAAACAGGGTCTTGGACATCGTGTTCTCCTTGCGTCGGCTACCGGGGCAGCCATGGGGATAGAAAATCAGCAGGCAGCATGCCCGGCCCTGCATGCACGAGCAACCACTGGCCAAGACCGGAAGCCTGTACAAAAAACGATCAATCGGCGCAACGCCTTGCATTTCGTGGCCTGTAGCCACATGCACGCACCTTATCCACAAGCCCTTCCACAGTTTCCGGGGACAGCTGGAACAGCGCAAAGCCGCGCCACACAAGGCTTTGCGGGCGAAATACAAAGTTTTTTGCTTGACCCTGATCCGCCGGTTGTGCCGGGCGGGGCATTTTGCACGACCGCCCGGTCAGGACGATGATTGCGCGAGGCCAGTAATCCCGGCCCTCAGCGCGGTCTTTCCAGAGTTTAATCACAGACTTATCCACAGGATTTCCCACAAGACACCGACCACTTTTCCCCGCCCATAAAAAGGTTGACAAACCGCTCCCGGCGCGTAGGAAAAACGCCTGATCAAAAAACAACCACCAGCCTGCAAGCCACGGTTTACAAGGCTTACAACCAGCTACCACCACGTTATGCACAGCCCGCTCCACAGCAAACGGGGACAAGTCAAAACTGTGCAAAAACAGGGTTTTGCAGCGGCTTTATGTCGCGCTTTGGCAGGTTGGGGGATTTGTTTTCCACAATTCGGCGAATGGGCTGTCAAGACTTATTCAGCGATGACAGTGGCCGTGCCGGCCTCTTCGCGGGCAATCCCGCTCCGACAGGGGCTTTTGGGGTCTTGAGAAGCAAAAAGCCCCGGCGTTTGCGCGCCGGGGCTTGTGGACAACTTGCCGGGAATCAGTGCCCGCCCAGATAGGCGTTACGCACCTCCTCGTTGACCAGCAATTCCTTGCCGGTGCCCGTCAGGCGGATCTCGCCGTTGACCATCACATAGGCCCGGTCGGACAGTTTCAACGCGTGGTTGGCGTTCTGTTCGACGAGGAAAATGGTCATGCCGGTTTTCGCCAGTTCGCGCAGGGTCGCGAAGATCTGTTTCACCACGATCGGCGCCAGGCCCAGGCTCGGCTCGTCGAGCAGCAACAGTTTGGGCCGGCTCATCAGCGCCCGGGCGATGGCGAGCATCTGTTGCTCGCCGCCGGACATGGTCATCGCCCGCTGGTTGCGCCGCTCCTCGAGCCGCGGGAACAGCTCGAACATGCGCTGCATGTCTTCCTTGGCATGTTTGTCGCCGATCGGAATGGTGCCCATCAGCAGGTTTTCCTCGACGGTCATGTCGGGGAACACCCGCCGCCCTTCCGGCGACTGCGCGATGCCGTTGGAGGCAATGTAGTGCGATGACTTGTGGGTGATGTCCACGCCTTGATAGAGGATTTGCCCGCCCGCTGCCCGTGGCTGGCCGAAGATCGACATCAGCAGGGTCGACTTGCCGGCCCCGTTGGAGCCGATCAGGCTGACGGTTTCCCCTTCGTTGATGTGCAGCGAAACACCTTTGAGCGCCTGGATCGGGCCGTAGAACACGTCCAGGTCCTTGAGTTCGATGATCGGTCGGGTCATGCCACTTCCTCTTCATCGGCGCCCAGGTACGCGGCAATCACTTTCGGATCGTGGCGGATATCGTCCGGTCCGCCCTCGGCGATGACGATGCCGTGGTCCAGCACCACGATGTGGTCGGAAATGCTCATTACCATGCCCATGTCGTGTTCGATCAGCACCACGGTCAGATCATGCTCGTCGCGCAGCAGCCGGATCATCGCGCTCAGCGCTTCGGTTTCCTGAGGGTTGAGGCCGGCGGCCGGTTCGTCGAGGCAGATGATCTGCGGCCGCGTACACATGGCCCGGGCGATCTCCAGACGGCGTTGCTGGCCGTAGGACAGCTCGCCGGCCAGACGGTTGGCGCAGTCCACCAGATCCACCACTTCCAGCCAGTAGAACGCGCAGTCCAGCGCATCGCTTTCAGCCTTGCGGTAGCCCTTGGTGTTGAGGATGCCGGCCAGCATGTTGCGGTTGACCCACATGTGCTGGGCCACCAGCAGGTTCTCCAGCACCGACATTTCCTTGAACAGACGAATGTTCTGGAAGGTGCGGGCCAGCCCTGCGCGGTTCACCAGATGGGTGCCGCCGAACATCTTGTAGTACAGGCGACTGGCGAAGGTTTTCGGCGAGACGAAATCGCTAGGTTTGAACGATTCGCCCAGCAGCTTGATGACGTTGGTCTGCTGGCCGCGCACGTTGAGTTCGATCTTGCCGCCCGAGGCCTTGTAGAACCCGGTCAGGCAGTTGAACACCGTGGTCTTGCCGGCACCGTTGGGGCCGATCAGGGCGAAGATCGAGTTGCGCTTGACCTTCAGGCTGACGTCGCTCAACGCCTTGATGCCACCGAAGTGCATCATCAGTTTTTCCACCGAGAGTACGACTTCACTCATGGCGCAGTCCTCTCATAGTGAATGGCACCCTTGCGTGGAGTGACCCCGGTACGGCTGATGCGGATCAGTCCCCGTGGTCGCCAGATCATCATCAACACCATCAGGATGCCGAACAGCAGCACCCGGTATTCGGCGAAACCGCGCAGCAGTTCCGGGGCGACGGTCAGCACGAACGCAGCGATCACCACACCGATGGTCGACCCCATGCCGCCGAGTACCACGATGGCGAGGATCAGGGCCGATTCGAAGAAGGTGAACGAGGTCGGGTTGACGAAACCCTGGTAGGTGGCGAAAAACACCCCGGCCAAGCCAGCGGTCGACGCACCGATGGTGAACGCCGAGAGCTTGACCAGCACGTGGTTCAGGCCCATCGAGCGGCAGGCAATTTCGTCCTCACGCAGGGCTTCCCAGGCGCGACCCACCGGCATCTTCACCAGACGATGCTTGATGTACAGCACGGCCAGCACCACCAGGAACAACACCGCGTAAATGAAGTAATACTTCACGTCCGGGTTGTAGGCGATGCCGAAGAACTCGTGGAACGGCACCCCGCCATCCTTCGCCCGCTTGCCGAATTCCAGGCCGAAGAACGTCGGCAGCGGCGCCGGCATGCCGTTCGGACCGCCGGTCAGGGACAGCCAGTTGTTGAGGATCAGGCGAATGATTTCACCGAAGCCCAGGGTCACGATCGCCAGATAGTCGCCATGCAGGCGCAGCACCGGGAAACCGAGGATGCACCCGGCCAGCCCGGCGGTGATCGCCGCCAGCGGCAGCACGGTCCAGAAACCCAGCCCCAGATACTGATAACCGAGCGCCAGACCGTAGGCCCCGATGGCGTAGAACGCCACGTAACCGAGGTCGAGCAGACCGGCCAGGCCCACCACAATGTTCAGCCCCAGCCCCAGCAGCACGTAGATCAGCCCGAGGATGACCACGCCCAGCAGATAGGAGTTGGAGAAGAACGGCAGCGCCACCGCGATGGCGATCATCAGCGGGATGATCCAGCGCAGCCGCGACTTGTAGTCCGGTGGCAGCACATGCACCCCGGAACCGGTGCTTTCGAACCCTTCGAGAATGCGCAGGCCCCTGGGCGTCTGCAGGAACAGGCTGAGGGCGAAGCGACCGGCCATGACAATGGCGATGATCCACGCCACGCGGGTCGATTCCAGGTTGAAGCTGTAGCCTTCGAGCACGACACCGACAATCGGGCCGAACACGATCAGGGCAATCAGGCCGGCAAGGATCGCCTCAACCAGGCTTTTTTTCACATCGATTTTTTTAGGAGTGGTTGAAGACATCGCTTACACCTTCGACACAAGAGGACGGCCCAACAGACCCTGCGGCCGGAAGACCAGAACAAGTACGAGCAGCGAGAAGCTGAACACGTCTTTGTAGTCGGAGTTGACCAGGCCCGAGAACAGCGACTCGGAGATCCCGAGGATGATCCCGCCGAGCATCGCGCCGGGCAACGAACCGATCCCGCCAAGCACCGCGGCGGTGAACGCCTTGATGCCGATCACGAAGCCTGCGTAGAAGTCGAACGTGCCGTAGTTCATGGTGATCAGTACGCCGGCCAGGGCCGCCATCGCTGCACCGATGATGAACACGTAGGAAATCACCCGGTCGGTGTTGATCCCGAGGATCGACGCCATCTTGCGGTCTTGCTGGGTAGCGCGGCACATGCGGCCGAGCTTGGTGTACTTGATCACGTAGGTCAGCAGGCCCATGCCGACGAAAGCAGCGACCAGAATGAAGATCTTGGTGTAGGTCAGCTGGACGAAGCCTGAACCGACGTCGATCCGCCAGGCACCGGTGAGCAGCGTCGGAACACCCTGTTGCCGGGCGCCCTGGCTGATCTGGGCATAGTTTTGCAGGATCAGGGAGATACCGATGGCGCTGATCAGCGGTGCCAGTCGGGTGGAGTTGCGCAGGGGTTTGTAGGCAATGCGTTCGATGACCCAGCCATACACCCCGGTCACGACGATGGTGAAGACCAGTGTGCCGAGCATCAGCAGCGGGAAGGATTCGATACCGAAGTAAGCCAGCAGAGCCAGACTGATTGCCGCGAGGTAAGCGGAAATCATGTAAACCTCGCCGTGGGCGAAGTTGATCATGCCGATGATGCCGTAGACCATTGTGTAGCCGATGGCGATCAGGCCATAGACCGACCCGAGGGTCAGGCCGTTGACCAGTTGCTGCAGGAAAATACCATCCATAACGCAATCTCACGCAGTGAGAACCTGTACACCCGGGGTGTGCGGTTCTTCTAGGAAAATACAGATATACGCCGGAGCAAGGTCAGCCACGATCAGCCGGGGCCCCGCCGAACCTGTGGGAACTGGCGAACCGGCGAAGGCGATGGGTCAGCCGACAGGGGTGTCGACCGATCCGGCGCCTTCGCGGGCAGCCCGCTCCCACGGTGATAGGTGGGGCTCAGCTGATCGGGTCAGGCCTTATTTCTGTTTTTCCAGCTGGTGGTATTTGCCGGTGGCGTCCCACTGGTAAACCACGTAGTCGGAGATTTTCAGGTCGCCCTTGGCGTCCCAGGTCTTCTCGCCCATCACGGTTTTGACCGGGTTGGCTTTCAGCCACTTGGCAGCGTCTTCACCCTTGTTGGACTTGGCGCCGTTGAAACCGGCGGCCAGGGCCTGAACCGAGGCGTAGGCGTAGAGGGTGTAGCCTTCAGGCTCGGTGCCGGCCTTGCGGAACGCGTCCACCACGGTCTTGCTGTCCGGCAGCAGGCGTGGGTCGGCGCCGAAGGTCATGTACACGCCGTCAACATACTGCGGGCCACCGGCGGTGGTCACCAGTTCGTCGGTCACGATGCCGTCGTCGGACATGAACTTCACGTCTTTCAGGCCTTCGGTGCGCAGTTGCTTGACCAGAGGACCGGCTTCCGGGTGCAGACCGCCGAAATAGACCACATCGACGCCGGCCGCACGGATCTTGGTGACCACGGCGCTGAAGTCTTTCTCGCCACGGGTCAAGCCTTCATACAGCACGGGCGTCACGCCACGCTTGGTCAGCTGAGCCTTGGTCGCATCGGCCAGGCCCTGACCGTAGGTGTCCTTGTCGTGCAGCACGGCAACCTTCTTGCCCTTGAGCACGTCGACGATGTAGTCGCCGGCAACGATGCCCTGCTGGTCGTCACGTCCGCACATACGGAACATGGCGCTCAAGCCGCGTTCGGTCACCTGCGGGTTGGTGGAACCCGGCGTGATCGCAATGATGCCGGCTTCGTCGTAGATCTCCGACGCCGGAATGGTGGAGGAAGAGCAGAAGTGACCGACCACACCGGCGACTTTCTGGTTGGTGAGGTCCTTGGCGACCGTCACGGCCTGTTTCGGCTCGCAGGCGTCATCGCCCTTGACCAGTACGATTTTTTCCCCGTTGACACCGCCCGCCGCGTTGACCGCATCGGCCGCCGCTTGTGCCCCCTTCATGTACTGCTCGCCAAATGCCGCGTTGGCGCCAGTCATCGGGCCCGCCACACCGATTTTCACATCAGCTTGTGCAAACGCAGAAACACCCAGCGCAGTAGCCACTGCGAGGGCCAGAAAGCCTTTCTTGTAAAACGTCTGGGACATGAGGTGGTGCTCCAAGGTTTTTTTTAGTTGGCACTGCGACTTCACTTCACTGAATGCTCAGAGCAAGGGCCGTGCCATCGGTTTTTTATTCTTCAAAAAGTCGCTGCTTTCTTGTTATTTCGACTGTTTCGTTCCCATTTTCATTGGGCGTGCAACCGTCTAAACCGCGGAAGGTAAAACCACATTCCTTTTCAGGCGCAACCCGCCCACGCCATCATTGCAACCGCGTCAGCAAACGACGTGCAACCAGCCTGTAACAGCCCGCGTCACCGAACTGCACACTGCTGGTGCGGGACTGCTACAACCCGCACCATTACAGGCTAGTCGCAACGCCGAAAAGCGCCGCTTCATGCAACAAATTTCAACACTCAAATCACGATGCGCAAGCACTGGCCCGCGTGATACAGCGAGAATCCGGCCTCATATAAACAGCTGCGCAGGCCCACGCCCGCCAAGGGCTGCATCGGTGCGAAGGGAATCGGCAGGGCTTGAGGATTTCCGTTACACAGATAGTCGGCGAAAGCTTTGCCGACCACCGTACCGGTGGTGACGCCGCGACCGTTGTAACCGGTGACGGCCACCAGTCCGGGAGCCGGTTCGAACAGGCGCATCAAGTGATCGGGGGTAAACGCGATGCGCCCGGTCCAGGTGCATTCCCACTCAACCGGTTTGAGACCGGGGAAGTAATGCTGCTGTACCCGGTCAGCCCAGGCCTTGAGAAACCAGGTCGGCTTCTGATTACCGTTGCCGAGGCTGCCCAGCAACAGGCGACCGTCCTTGTCACGGCGAATGCTGCTCAGCACCTGACGGGTATCCCAGGAGCCCTGCCCGCCCGGCAGGATTTCCCGGGCGGCGTCTTCGGTAAGCGGCACCGAAGCGACCTGATAGTAATAACCGGGGAAGAAATTGCGCTTGAGTTCGGTCCAGTCGCCTTCGGTGTAGGCGTTGGAGGCGATCACCACCTGTTCGGCCAGCACCGAACCCTGAGCGGTCTGCACCGACCACTTCTGGCCCTGGCGCTCCAGACGAGTCACCGGCGAATGGTCGAACATCTGCCCGCCGAGCCCGGCCACGGCATTGGCCAACCCGGTGACATAGGCCATCGGATTGAGCGTGCCGGCGCGGCGATCAAGCAGTGCGGCGGCAATCTTTTTGGTGCCGGTGGCTTGCTGGCAGGCCTGACCGGTCAACAACTCCACGGGCGCACCGCGACGCTTCCATTGCTGCTCGCGGCTGCGCAGATCCGCCTCCCCCTTGGCGTTGTGCGCCATGTGCAGGGTGCCTTCGCGGCGCAACTGGCAATCGATGTGGTACTTGTCCACCAGGCTGAACACCAGCGCCGGCGCCGCGCCGAGCATGCGGTTGAGCTGACTGCCGACCGCTTCGCCGAACCCGGCCTCGATCTCGTCCGGTGGAATCCACAGCCCGGCATTGACCAACCCGACGTTACGCCCGGAGCCGCCCTGCCCGGCGCGATGGGCTTCGAGCACGCAAACGCTCTTGCCCTTTTCCAGCAGATGCAGCGCCGCCGACAACCCGGTGAACCCGGCGCCGATCACGCAGACATCGACCTTGACCTCGCCCCGCAGCGCCGCGTTATCGGGCCTGTGTGGCGTGAGTTGTTCCCATAGACATTCTTCGCGTAACGGCATTGCCAGACTCCAACAGAAACCTAACAAACACGGCTTTTTACCTTGTGGGAGCAGACTCGCTCGCGAAAGCGGTGTATCAGCCAACCTCTACGTCGACTGGCACAGCGCCTTCGCGAGCGAATTCGCTTCCCAGGGAATTTGCGTACGGTTCAGACCTCAGTCGAACGTGATGCCCTGAGCCAGTGGCAACTCCAGCGAGTAGTTCACGGTGTTGGTCTGGCGGCGCATGTAGGCGCGCCATGCGTCCGAACCGGACTCACGACCGCCACCGGTTTCTTTCTCGCCGCCGAATGCGCCGCCGATTTCCGCGCCGCTCGGGCCGATGTTGACGTTGGCGATACCGCAATCGCTGCCGACCGCCGACATGAACTGTTCGGCCTCACGCACATCGGTGGTGAAAATGCACGACGACAGGCCCTGCGGCACAGCGTTGTTCAAGCGCAGCGCCTCGGCGAAATCGGTGTAGCCCACCACGTAGAGGATCGGCGCGAAGGTTTCGTGGCAGACCACGTCGCTCTGCTCCGGCATCTCGACGATGGCCGGCGAGACGTAGTAGGCATTGGGAAATTGCTCTTGCAACTGGCGCTGGCCGCCGAACACCCGGCCGCCCTCGCTCAGCGCTTGCTCCAGCGCGTCCTGCATGTTTTCGAAACTGTGCTTGTCGATCAGCGGGCCGACCAGATTGCCTTCCAGCGGATGACCGATGCGCACTTTGGAATACGCGGCCTTCAGGCGGGTGACGATCTCTTCTTTCACCGACTCGTGGGCGATCAGACGGCGCAGGGTGGTGCAACGCTGACCGGCGGTGCCGACGGCGCTGAACAGGATCGCCCGTACGGCCATGTCCAGGTCAGCACTCGGGCCGAGGATCATCGCGTTGTTGCCGCCCAGTTCCAGAATGCTGCGGGCGAAACGCGCAGCGATTTTCGGCGCGACTTCGCGACCCATGCGGGTGCTGCCGGTAGCGCTGATCAACGCCACGCGTGGATCATCGACCAGCGCTTCACCGGCATCGCGGCCACCAATGATCACCTGGCTCAAATGCGCCGGGGCTTCGCTGAAATTCTTCAGCACACGCTCGAACAACGCCTGGCAGGCCAGTGCGGTCAGCGGGGTTTTCTCCGACGGTTTCCACACCACCGGGTTGCCGCAAACCAGCGCCAGCGTGGTGTTCCACGCCCACACCGCGACCGGGAAGTTGAAGGCGCTGATGACGCCGACCACGCCCAGCGGATGCCAGGTTTCACGCATGTGGTGGCCCGGACGCTCGGAGGCAATGGTCAGGCCGTACAACTGGCGCGACAGGCCGACGGCGAAGTCGCAGATGTCGATCATCTCCTGCACTTCCCCCAGGCCTTCCTGGGTGATCTTGCCCGCCTCCCACGACACCAGTTCGCCGAGGTCGGCCTTGTATTCGCGCAGCACTTCGCCGAACTGACGCACCAGCTCGCCGCGACGCGGGGCCGGCACCTTGCGCCATTGTTCGAACGCATGATCGGCGCGACTGATGTGCTGCTCGACTTCGGCCGGGCCTTCCCAGTTCACAGCCGCGATGCGACTGCCGTCGATGGGCGAATGCACCGGCACTTTGCCGTTCTGGTACAGGGCCGGGTTCACGCCAAGACGATCAAGCAATGCGGCAACCATGGGTCACTCCTCAAACGAAAAACGGAATAGGTGCGGACGCGGATTTCACGTCCGGGCAGGCCTTTAGTTGTAGCCTTCATCACGCAAGGCAACAAACGACCATTACGCGAGATATCATTCCGTTTATTCATGCAAAGTTTGAGAGACAAGAAAAAGGGATCACCCATGCTCAACAAACGCCACCTGCCATCGATCACCGCGTTGCAGTGCTTCGAGGCCGTGACCCGGCACCTGAGTTTCACCCGGGCCGCCGAGGAACTGAACCTGACCCAGAGCGCCGTCAGCAAGCAGGTGGCGCAGCTTGAGGAATTGTTGCAGCACTTGTTGTTTCGTCGGGTACGGCGCCGTTTGCAGATGACCCCGGCCGGGGATCTGTACCTGGTGGAAGTCCGAAAAATCCTGACCCAGGTCGAGATGTCGACTCATTACCTGCGTTCCTACGGCGGCGAAACCGAAGTCCTGCGCGTCTCCACGCCCTCGACCTTCGGCGCCCGCTGGCTGGTGCCACGGCTCAAGGGCTGGCGTCTGCGTCATCCATCGATTCATCTGGATCTGTGCAACGAGCAGGAGGCCGATGACCTGCTGCAAGGGCGCAGCGATCTGGCGTTCTATTTCGGCCAGGGATCGCGCCCCGGCACCGAATGCCTGAAATTGTTCGGCGAAGAATTGGTGCCGGTGTGCGCCCCCGGCAGCCTGCCCGACACACCGTTTACCGACCCGACCCAACTCACCGATCTGGTGCTGCTGCAAAACGCCTCGCGCCCGCAGGCCTGGCACGATTGGTTCGACAGCCAGGGCTACCAGACCGAGCACAGCTACCATGGCCCGCGTTTCGAAACCTTTTATATGTGCATCCGTGCGGCGCAGGTCGGTTGCGGTGTAGCCCTATTGCCGAAATTCCTGGTGGAAGAGGAATTGGCCGACGGCAAACTGGTCATTCCCTGGCAGCATGCGATGCCCAGCAACGACGCCTACTACCTGGCCTATCCGGAGCACGCCGTGGAAGTGCCCAAGGTGCGGGATTTCGTGAAATGGATGCTGGAGCAGATCGACAGCCCGCAAATGCCGTGAGCCCGCGCCCGCAGCCGTGTCAAAAAATGCTGGCAATCCCTATCGCTGATATGCGCCACTAGCGCCATTGATTGATCCCGCGCATCGGCGCGGTGTACCTGGAGATCCGTTTATGAGCGAGAGTGTGTTTGCCGATCGCATCGTGCAGAACCTGCTCGACACCGACTTCTACAAACTGACGATGATGCAGGCGGTGCTGCACAACTACCCCAACGTCGAAGTCGAATGGGAGTTCCGTTGCCGCAACAGCGAAGATCTGCGCCCGTATCTGGCCGAGATCCGCTTCCAGATCGAGCGTCTGGCGGAGTTGAGCCTGAGCGCCGATCAGTTGAGTTTTCTCGAGCGCATCTCCTTCCTGAAACCGGACTTTCTGCGCTTTCTGGGGTTGTTCCGCTTCAACCTGCGTTATCTGCACACCGGGATCGAGAATGGCGAATTGTTCATCCGCCTGCGCGGGCCGTGGCTGCATGTGATTCTGTTCGAAGTACCGCTGCTGGCGATCGTCAGCGAAGTGCGCAACCGCTATCGCTACCGTGAAATCGTTCTGGGCCAGGCCCGCGAGCAGCTCTACCGCAAATTCGACTGGCTGACCGCCAACGCCTCGGCCGAGGAACTGTCGCAATTGCAGGTCGCCGATTTCGGCACCCGCCGCCGGTTCTCCTACCGCGTGCAGGAAGAAGTGGTGAACGTGCTCAAGCATGATTTCCCCGGACGCTTCGTCGGCACCAGCAACGTGCATCTGTCCCGCGAGCTGGACATGAAACCCCTGGGCACCATGGCCCACGAATGGATCATGGCCCACCAGCAACTCGGCCCACGGCTGATCGACAGCCAGAGCGCCGCCCTCGATTGCTGGGTTCGCGAGTATCGCGGCCTGCTGGGGATCGCCCTGACCGACTGCATCACCACCGATGCCTTCCTCGGCGATTTCGATCTGTACTTCGCCAAGCTCTTCGACGGACTGCGCCACGACTCCGGGGATCCGGTGCTGTGGGGCGAAAAATGCATCGCCCACTATCACAAGCTCGGCATCGACCCGATGAGCAAGACGCTGGTGTTCTCCGACAGCCTGACCCTGCCCAAGTCGCTGGAAATCTTCCGCGCGCTGCGTGGACGGATCAACGTCAGCTTCGGCATCGGCACCAACCTCACCTGCGACATTCCGGGTGTCGAACCGATGAGCATCGTGCTTAAAATGACCGCCTGCAACGGCCAGCCAGTGGCGAAAGTCTCCGACGAGCCCGGCAAGACTCACTGCAAAGACCCGAATTTCGTCGCCTATTTGCGACACGTTTTCCAGATTCCTGCCGTTTCCAGCCTATCTAGCAAGGAGTGAATTCATGCAAGCCGTACAGCGTGAGATTGCTGAACAGCTCAAGGTCCAGCCGCCGTTCGCCGACGACAAGGCCCTTGAGGCCGAAGTCGCCCGACGCATCACCTTCATTCAGGATTGCCTGGTCAATTCCGGCCTCAAGACCCTGGTGCTGGGCATCAGCGGCGGCGTCGACTCGCTGACCGCCGGCCTGCTCGCCCAGCGCGCCATGCGCGAATTGCGCGAACGTACCAGCGACAACGCCTACAAGTTCATCGCCGTGCGTCTGCCGTACGAAGTGCAGTTCGACGAACACGAGGCCCAGGCCTCGGTGGACTTCATCGCCCCGGACGAACGCCACACCGTCAACATCGGCCCGGCGGTGAAATCCCTGGCCGGCGAAGTCGCGGCGTTCGAAGGCAAGCATGCGGTGTCGGTGGACTTCGTCCTCGGCAACACCAAGGCGCGGATGCGCATGGTCGCCCAGTACACCATCGCCGGCGCGGCGCACGGGCTGGTGATCGGCACCGACCACGCGGCGGAAGCGGTGATGGGCTTTTTCACCAAGTTCGGCGACGGCGCCTGCGACCTCGCGCCGCTCAGCGGCCTGGTGAAAAATCAGGTACGCGCGATCGCCCGCAGCTTCGGCGCGCCAGAATCGCTGGTGGAAAAAATCCCGACGGCGGACCTCGAAGACCTGTCGCCGGGCAAACCCGACGAAGCCTCCCACGGCGTGACCTACACCGAAATCGATGCGTTCCTGCACGGCGAGCCGGTGCGTGAGGAAGCGTTCAAGATCATCGTCAACACGTACAACAAGACCCATCACAAACGCGTGATGCCGTTTGCGCCGTAAGTTCTGATCGCGACATGCAAAGGCCCACCGAGGTTTGACCCGGTGGGCCTTTTGGCTTTGGCCGCGTAATACTGAGTCATCGTTGCGTTGGCGATATCACCCTGATGACTAGTGTGGATGACAGTTGGTCGCCGGACTTGGCTCTGAAGGTATGGACCTTGGGCTGCAGATTACGAAGCCTGACGGTAAAAATGCCGTTCTCATCGGCCTCGAATGGCGCCAGCTCACCGTCGTAATCAACAATATGCCCTTTCGCCTTGAAGCCGGCCGTCCCCGCAATCGTCACCGATGTATCAGCGGTCGTCTCGTGATTGCCGATCAGTCGAAAGCTTTCCCCATAAACAAACTGAAGCGTGAGCTTAACCGCGACGACTCTAATATGGTGCGGCAGCGATGCATCGCCGTTTCGTTCGACAGCCGTGAACGCATGATTACCGGGTGCTACGTACTCGACGAAAGCACTCCAATGCCCGCTGGGATCAACATTGAGTGTTTGCAGCAGTTCATCATTATCCCAAAGCTCTACTTGCGTACTCGGCTCCCCCTCGCCAACAAAGTTCAGAGCATTGAAACGAGTGAGACTGCCATCCTCGATGGGAACGCCGTCAGGCCCCGTCACCCAGAGAATGCGTGCAGCCGCCACGTCCATGAAGACAACCCATGTTTCTGATTCCGTGCCATTGCCAGTTAGTACTTTGTAGTGGCGTTCACCGCGTTTTTGCTTGGTCATATGGAACTCGAAGTGGCCGTCTTCGTACACAATGGACCTTTCTAGAAAATGGCCACCATCGAATAGTTCTACAGATTGACCCGGTTCAGCCTCGCCTCTAATCCTCAGATAAGCATTTTTACTGATACCTCCGGGTTCAATCTCAACCCCATCACCGTTTCTAACGGACGAGATTCTTGGCTCCATCTCCCGGGATTGTTTATTGGGCGACTGAGTCAAAGCGTGTGCTCCGGGGAATTTCTCTTGATCGGTCATGCGAAAACTCCTTTTTCGAAAAATGAACGCGCAAAGCGATCTGAGCGCCATGCCATCTGACGCGCGATCAAAATCTTCGTCTACTGTCAGAAATTACAGGTGGCGGCCCTTTTCCGACCAGCGGCCTCCCCCGTCCGAGCAATGCCCCAGACGCAAAAACGCCGTTGCGGTACTACCGCAACGGCGTTTTTTGTATTGCCGGGACTGTGCGTTTACTTGACGGTCACAGTGCCTTTCATCATCGAGATGTGGCCCGGGAACGAGCAGAAGAAGCCGTAGGCTTCGCCGGCGGTCAGCTTGGACACGTCGATGGTCAGCGAATCTTTTTCGCCGGCGCCGATGATCTTGGTGTGGGCGATGACGCGAGCGTCGCCTTCCGGCAGGTAGTTCTTGTCGATGCCTGCGGCCAGGCCCGCGGTGGCGATCGGCTGCATGTCGGCTTCTTTACTGATCACCAGGTTATGGCCCATCACGTTCTTCGGCAGGCTGCCGGAGTGGGTCAGTTCGACGGTGAAGGTCTTGCAGCTCTTGTCGATTTCGATGGCCTTGGTGTTGAAGGACATCTGGTCGGTGGAGTCAACGGTGGTTTTGCACTCGGCAGCCATCAATTGGCTGCTGGCCAGCGCCAGCAGGGATACCGCAACAACTTTGGAAAACATGGTGAATCTCCAAGGCAGGGTTAACAAAAACACGAGTGGTAGGAAGACTGCCTGAAATCTTCGCAAGTTCATATGACTTGAGTCAAAAATTGTATACAACTTTCAGGCTATGACATCCATCGAAACAATCTACCGGCCAGATTTCCCGGCCAGCTCTATGATCGGCCCATCCAACTGATACGGAGTGCCCGTCATGATCTTTAACGACCTGTTGCGCAGCCTGCTCGCCGCCTATGCCTGCGGCGCCAGCGGCACCTGTGAAATGCCTCGCCGCGAAGTCTAGCCCTTGGAGCGAGGCCTGCCAGCCATTACCCTGTGCGACTGATCGACACAGGAGCAAGGCATGTCTCTCACTTCCGTTTGTGTATTTTGCGGCGCCAACGCCGGCACCACCCCGGCGTACACCGAGGCCGCCAAAGCCCTTGGCCGGGCATTGGCCGAACGTAAACTGACTCTGGTCTACGGCGGGGGCGCCGTGGGTTTGATGGGGATCGTCGCCGACGCGGCGCTGGCGGCCGGTGGCGAAGTGATCGGCATCATTCCGCAGAGCCTGATGGACAAGGAAATCGGTCACAAGAGCCTGACCCGCCTGGAAGTGGTCGATGGCATGCACGCCCGCAAGGCGCGGATGGCTGAACTGAGCGATGCCTTCATCGCCCTGCCCGGCGGCCTCGGCACCCTCGAAGAGCTGTTCGAAGTCTGGACCTGGGGCCAGCTCGGCTATCACGGCAAACCGTTGGGCCTGCTGGAAGTGAACGGCTTCTACAGCAAGCTCACCGCGTTTCTCGACCACATCGTCGACGAAGGTTTCGTCCGCACACCGCACCGCGAGATGCTGCAAGTCAGCGAATCGCCACAGACCTTGCTCGATGCACTGGATAACTGGAAACCAACCGTCGCCCCGAAGTGGGTGGACCAGAAACCTGGCTGATCCCGCCAGGAGTTGATCCCGGGCCTCATTGATCCAGCGGCAGCACCGTGACCCGCACCTCCGGGTCATGGCTCCCGCCGCCCAGAATCACCCCGCGCAACGGCGACACATCGGAAAAGTCCCGGCCCCAGGCCAGGGTGATGTGTTCCAGCGCCGGTTGCACGTTGTTGGTCGGATCAAAATCGACCCAGCCCAGCACCGGGCAAAACACTGAAACCCAGGCGTGGGACGCATCGGCGCCGATCAACCGGGGTTGCCCCGGCGGTGGCCGGGTCAGCAGGTAGCCGCTGATGTAGCGCGCCGCCAGCCCACGGGAGCGCAGGCAGGCCAGCATCAGGTGAGCGAAGTCCTGACAGACGCCACGTCGACGCTCCAGCACTTCCAGCAATGGCGTCGCTACCTGGGTCGCTTCGGCGTCGAAGGTGAATTCGCTGAAGATTTTTTCCATCAAGGCACGCACACCCAGCAACAGGGGACGTCCCGCCGGGAAACAGCTTTCGGAGAACTCGACGAAGCTGCGCTTCAGGTGAACGTAAGGCGACTGGAAACGATAGCGGCAGGCCTCCAGCCGTTCAGCGGACAACGGCTGGCTGTTGTAGGTCAGCTCATTGCGCGCCACTTCCCAGGCCACAGACAGATTGAAATCCAGCGCCGGCCGCGCCAGCACTTCGACCGTCAGACGTGCGTTGACCTGCAACTCATCATGGGGCCGCTCGAAGGCCAGGCGTGTCAGCGGATTGCCGAACACATCCTGCTCATCACGACGGGTCGTCGGCTCCGGACTGATCAGCAATTGCCGCTCGGTCCAGCGCTGCCAGGCGCATTCCCGGGGCCACAGATGCGCCAGTTGCTGCGCCAGGGAAACCGGGCTGTCGTAGTGATAACAGGTGTCGTGGAGGATCTGGTAACGGGCATTCATCAGACGGACACCGTGCGCTGGCTGACATCATCGACGTGGGCGAAATGGCGCAGGGCCAGGCGATCGGACACCTGGCCGCTGGCATCGGCGATGTCCTGCAACAGATCCGCCAGCCCTTCGAGCGCCGCGCGGAGGCTGGATTCACCAAACAGCGGATTCTCCAGACAACCGAGATCGAAGCGCGCCAGGCGCTCGACCAGGGCCGGCAGGCCCGCCTCCCGTGGCACGCCGAAATCGTCGCTCAGCCGTTTGAGGGTGCGGGTCACCAGCTTCAGCTGGAACAGCACCGCATGGGGGTTCTGTTCATCCAGCAGCAACAGGTCGAGCACCGGAATCAGCTGCGCTACCGCCAGATAGCGCGAGCGATAGGTGATGCTGCTGTTGCCCAGCTCCAGCAACCATTCCAGCCCCGCCTGATCGAAAGCGGCACCGCGCAGAAACCCCGCCAGACTGCTGCTGAGAAACTGCAGGCGTTCGATGCGCCGGCCGATCATCAGAAAGCGCCAGCCCTCGTCCCGGGTCATGTCGTCCAGGGCAAACCCGGACAGCGCCGCCAGCGACATCACCAGCCGGTTGAGGAAGTCCAGCAACTCGCCGAAGTCCGGCGCGTCGGTGTCCAGCTCCGCTGCCTCGCGTTGCAACTCCACCAGCGCCTGCCAGTTTTCCCGCGAGAGCTTGCCGCGCACCTGCGATGCCGCCCACTGCAGGCGTTGCAGATTGGAGCGCAGGCTGAACGACCAATCGTCCCCCAGCAGCGCCGCGAGCAGTCGCTGCGGCAACTCGCCCTCGTCCGGCAACAGCATCAGCCTCTCGCCCAGGGCCACGGCGGCCTGCAACGCCTGCGGGTCATCACCGTCGACGTAGCGCGCAAGCATGATCCGCAACAGCCGCGCACTGCCGTCGCAACGCTCACAGTAGCGGCCGAACCAGAACAGGTTTTCCACCACCCGTGACGGCAGATAGGGATCGCGCCGTACCAGATCATGCACGCCGATAGTGCGCTGGGCCTTCCACTGCTCACCGCTCGGCGGCAGGTCACCGAGTACCCAGGTGTCCTTGCTCGCACCACCGCGCTGCATGGACACCACTTCGGCATCGGCGTCCGCCGCAACACGGGTCAGGCCACCCGGCAACACCCGGTAACCGTCGCGGCTGGCCACCGCGTACATGCGCATGCCGATCGCCCGGGGTTGCAGTTGACCGTTCTCGGGCTGCCAGACCGGCGCGTGGGACAGTTGCGCCAACTCCTGCGCGACGTAGGCATAGGGCCGGGCCTGCATACGCGCGGCCAGTGCCTGGCGCTGCTTTTCGCTCAGGTCGCGACCGAAAACCGGCGTGAAACTCTGCGACGGAAACACCGGTTTGATCAGCAGTTCCGGGAGTTTTTCCAGGGCCTGGGCCAACACTGGCGCCTCACCGCACCACCAGGTCGCGATGGACGGCAGGATCAGTTCTTCGCCGAACAGGTACTGATTGATCTTCGGCAGAAAGCCCAGCAGCCCCGGCGATTCCAGGACTCCGCTGCCCAGCGCATTCGCCACCAGCACCCGGCCCTGACGCACGGCCTCAAGCAGTCCGGGAACGCCCAGCGCCGAGTCGGTACGCAGCTCCAGCGGGTCGCAGAAGTCATCGTCGAGCCGCCGCATGATCGCGTGAACCCGGCGCAAACCGCTGAGGGTTTTCAGGTAGACCGTGGCGTCGCGCACCGTCAGGTCGCCGCCCTCTACCAGCGGATAGCCGAGCTGACGCGCCAGATACAGATGCTCGAAATAGCTTTCGTTGAATCGCCCCGGCGTCAGCAACACCACCAGCGGCGCCTCATCGACGCAGGGTGCCTGGCGGGCCAGGGTTTCCTGCAAGGTGCGGAAGAACCCGGCCAGATGCTGCACTTTCAAATCCCGATACAACTCGGGAAAGGCCCGGGACACGATGGTGCGATTTTCCAGCGCATAACCGGCACCGGACGGCGCCTGGGTGCGATCCGCCGTCACCCACCAGCGGCCGTCCGGCGTACGCGCCAGGTCCACGGCATACAGATGCAGAAAGGCCTCGTCCGGCAGCGCGAGGCCCTGACACGGCCAGAGGAAATTGTTGTGGCCGAACACCAGTTCCGCCGGCAGCAGGCCCTCGCGGATCAGGCGTTGCGGCCCGTACAGATCCGCCAGCACCGCATTGAGCAGTCGAGCACGCTGGGCGATCCCGGCCGACAGCTGCTGCCATTCGTCATCGGCAATGACATGGGGCAGCAGGTCCAGCTCCCATGGACGATCGGCGCCCTTGGGATCGGCGTAGACGTTATAGGTGACGCCGTTTTCCTGTATCTGTCGCGCCAGCAGTGCCTGACGCTGCCCCAGTTGCGCCGGCGTGCTGCGCTGCAATTGGTCGAACAGCCGCCGCCAATGCGGACGCACCGCCCCGCTGGCGTCGAGCAGTTCGTGATAGGTGCCCGCCGTGAGCGGGTAGCGGTCAAGCAGGTCAGGCATGGAAAGCTCGGCAGCCAGCAAGGAAAGGTCAGACTAACGCAGGCACATGACGCCCGGATATACGAAAAATCCGCGCGTCGTGCCTGAAAAGGGAGACGCTTTAGAAACGTCGCAAATCGAGCGTCATCGGCAACTCGTCAGTCATGGTCAGATTCGGTACAGGAAGTTTCCCCGGCGTGTGGCCGATGCGGAAAAACCGCGCCATGCGCCGACTCTCCGCTTCGTTGGCATTGACCGGCAACGTCTCGTAATTGCGTCCGCCCGGATGCGCGACGTGGTACTGGCAACCGCCCAGCGAGCGCTGCATCCAGGTGTCGAGCAGGTCGAACACCAGCGGCGCATGCACCGGGATGCCAGGTTGCAGGCAGTTGGCCGGTTGCCAGGCGCGAAAACGCACCCCGGCGACAAACTCGCCGACCCGCCCGCTCGGTTGCAGCGGTACTGGAATGCCGTTGCAAGTCAGCATATAGCGCTGCGGCGCCAGCCCGGTGAGCCTGACCTGCAAGCGCTCCAGCGAGGAGTCGACGTAGCGCACCGTGCCGCCCGCCGTACCCTCCTCGCCCAGCACATGCCAAGGCTCGAGGGCCTGGCGCACTTCCAGTTCGATGCCGTTGACCGCGTAATCGCCGACCTTGGGAAAGCGGAACTCCCGATGCGCAGCGAACCACTCGGCGCGCAGCGGATAACCGGCGTTGTTGAGCTCAACGATGACGTCGGCGAAATCCTGTTCGATAAAGTGCGGCAACAGAAAGCGGTCATGCAGTTCCGTGCCCCAGCGCGCCAGTTTCGACGGCGCGTAAGGCTCACGCCAGAACCGCGCCACCAGCGCTCGCAACAGCAACTGCTGAGCCAGGCTCATGCGCGCATGGGGCGGCATCTCGAACGCCCGTAACTCCAACAGGCCCAGACGCCCGGTGGCGCCATCCGGCGAATAGAGTTTGTCGATACAGAATTCGGCGCGATGGGTGTTGCCGGTGACATCGATCAGCAAATTGCGCAGCAACCGGTCCACCCGCCACGGCGGACATGCCTCACCCGGCGCGGGCATTTGCGCGAAGGCGATTTCCAGCTCATACAACGCGTCATTGCGCGCTTCATCAACCCGTGGCGCCTGGGAAGTCGGGCCGATGAACAATCCGGAAAACAGGTAGGACAACGACGGATGGTTATGCCAGTAACTGATCAGGCTGCGCAGCAGATCCGGGCGGCGGAGAAACGGTGAATCGGCCGGTGTCGCGCCACCCAGTACGAAATGGTTGCCGCCGCCGGTGCCGGTATGCCGGCCATCGATCAGAAACTTCTCGGTGGTGAGTCGGGTCTGTCGTGCCTGTTCGTAAAGAAATTCGGTGCGCTCGACCAGTTCATCCCAGGTCGCGGACGGTTGCACGTTGACTTCGATCACCCCCGGATCCGGTGTGATGCGCAAATTGCTCAGGCGCGGATCGCTCGGCGGCTCGTAGCCCTCCAGCAGCACCGGGCAATGCAGTTCTTCGGCGGTGGCCTCGATGGCCGTGACCAGTTCCAGATAATCCTCGACCCGCTCCAGCGGCGGCATGAACAGGTACAACCGGCCCTCGCGAGCCTCCGCGCAGAGGGCGGTGCGGGTCAGCCAGTCAGCGGACTGATCGATGGCCGGTCGGCGCTCCTCAGGCCTGGCGGCCTCGCCAGGATTGCTGAGCTGCGCGGTGTCGGGCAGATCCGGGAAGTCCTGATTCGGGTCATTGGGATGGATGAACGGATACTCGGCGGCCCTCACCCAAGGCTGTGAAGCCAATGGCAGGCGATAGCCCAGCGGTGAATCCCCCGGCACCAGACGACAATGCTCGTCACGCAGATACCAGCGCCCGCTCTGCCATTGATCGCCCCTGGCGGTGCGCGCCAGCGGCAGTACCTGACCGATCACTTTACCGAGCCCCTGGCTGAACACCTTGCGCAGGCGTGCGCGCTCCAGTGGGTCTTCCAGGCGTGAGTCTTCGGCACTGACGTTGCTCGGCAATGCGCCCTCGCGCCACAGGTAATAGAAGTTGTCCTCGTAGGCCGGGAAGACAAACCGCTCAGGCAATTTCAGGCGTTCGGCGACACTCGCCAGAAAACGCCCGGCCAGTTGGCCATCGGCGCCGTAGTCCTGCTGCTCGTCGGCGATCAGCGCGCTGTTGTGCCAGATCGGCACGCCATCGCGGCGCCAGTAACTGTTCAACGACCAGCGCGGCAGTTGTTCGCCGGGATACCACTTGCCCTGCCCGAAATGCACCAGCCCCTGCGGCGCGTAGTGTTTGCGCAGGCGCTGGAACAGTTCGGCGGAAAGCCGGCGCTTGTCCGCGCCCAGGGCGGCGGTGTTCCACTCGGCGCCGTCCGGGTCGTCGATGGACACAAAAGTCGGCTCACCGCCCATGGTCAGGCGCACGTCGCCCTCCAGCAGGTCGGCATCGATCTGCCGGCCCAGCGCCTGGATCGCCAGCCATTGCTCGTCGGTGTAGGGCTTGGTGACCCGTGGCGCTTCCCAGATCCGCTCCACCGACATCTCATGGCTGAATTCGCACTCGCAAGGCTCCACCAGCCCACTGATCGGCGCCGCCGACGACGGATCGGGACTACAGGCCAAGGGAATATGCCCTTCACCGGCGAACAGTCCGGACGTGGCATCGAGGCCAATCCATCCGGCGCCGGGCAGGTAAACCTCGCACCAGGCATGCAGATCGGTGAAGTCCACTTCGGTGCCGGACGGGCCGTCGAGGCTTTTCACATCCGACGTCAGTTGAATCAGATATCCAGAGACGAAGCGCGCCGCCAGTCCGAGATTGCGCAGCAGTTGCACCAGCAGCCACGCCGAATCGCGGCAGGATCCCGAGGCGTGCTCAAGGGTGTGCTCCGGGGTTTGCACCCCGGGCTCCATGCGGATCAGGTAGTTGATGTCCTCACTCAGGCGCTGATTGAGCGCCACCAGGAAGTCCACGGCCGGCAACGGCGTACGCTCGATGGCGTCCAGATAGGCTTTGAACTTCGGCGTCAGGGGCAAGGTTTCGAGGTATGGCGCCAGTTCCTTGCGCTCATCGGCGGCGTAGGCGAAGGGGATTTTCTCGGCATAGGGTTCGAGGAAAAAGTCGAACGGATTGAACACCGCCATCTCGGCCAGCAGATCGACTTCGATCCGCAGTTCTTGCGTCTTCTCGGGAAACACCAGCCGTGCCAGATAGTTGCCCTGGGGGTCCTGCTGCCAGTTGATGAAATGCTGCTCGGGCGCGACTTTCAGCGCATAGGACAGAATCCGCGTGCGGCTGTGGGCGGCCGGGCGCAGACGAACGATCTGCGGGCCGAGTTCGACCGCGCGTTCATAGCGATAATGCGTGACGTGGTGCAATGCGACATGGATCGACACGGCGTGCCTCCTGCGAGCCTGAGCGTTTTCGAAAGCGCGCAAGACTTATGCCATGCAGGGACCTGGGCACTTTCCCGGAAATGCTCAGGGCAGTACAGCACCAAAATCGGGCGACGGAGGAAAACGGGCGCACGTCATTGCACGCAAATGTTGCGAGAGCGCCCTAACCCTCCCCGGAGGGAGAGGGACTGACCGTGGTGATTATCAGCCCTGCGCCGACATGAAATACCGAATCGGACTCAAGTTTTGAAAAGCATGAAGATCGGCTCCCTTTCCCCCTCGCCCCCTTGGGGGAGAGGGCTGGGGGGGTAAATCTCACTGCCACCCAAAATCCCGAAACCAGAAATGCAAAACGCCAACCCGAAGGTTGGCGTTCTGTTCAGCTCAATCAAAACTCAGCGCGGTACGACCGGCTTGCGTGTCGGCTTCGGCCCTTTGCCTTTGGCCGCGCCCTTGCGCTCCTTGGCCGCCTGCTGGTTGCGGGCGAATGCCGCCGCCTTGGCCTGTTCACGCTTGTCCCACGGATTACCGCCATCACTGGCACGCGGCGGCAGGCCGTTGTGCTGGGTGAGGATCTTGGTGGTCTTCTCTTTCGCCACTTTATGGCTGCCGGCCGGCGTCGAGTTCTTGCGACGGGCGCTCTGGTAGCTGTCGGTGGACGGCTGATGCAGCGGGATCAATTGGTTCTTGCCCGGCCCGATCAGATCGCCGCGACCCATGCGGATCAGCGCTTCACGCAGCATCGGCCAGCCTTTCGGATCGTGATAACGCAAGAACGCCTTGTGCAGGCGACGCTGCTCTTCGCTCTTGACGATGGTCACGCCGTCGCTCTTGTATGTCACCTTGCGCAGCGGGTTCTTGCCCGAGTGATACATCGCGGTGGCGGACGCCATCGGCGACGGGTAGAACGCCTGCACCTGGTCGGCACGGAAGCCGTTGCCCTTGAGCCACAGGGCCAGGTTCATCATGTCTTCATCGGTGGTGCCCGGATGCGCGGCGATGAAGTACGGAATCAGGTATTGCTCCTTGCCTGCTTCCTTGGAGAACTTCTCGAACATGCGCTTGAACCGGTCATAGGTGCCGATGCCCGGTTTCATCATCTGGTTGAGCGGACCTTCCTCGGTGTGTTCCGGGGCGATCTTCAGGTAACCGCCAACGTGGTGGGTCACCAGCTCTTTGACGTACTCCGGCGACTCGACCGCGAGGTCGTAGCGCAGGCCGGAAGCAATCAGGATCTTCTTCACACCCGGCAATGCACGGGCGCTGCGGTACAGCTGAATCAGCGACGAGTGGTCGGTGTTCAGGTTCGGACAGATCCCCGGGAACACGCAGGATGGCTTGCGGCACGCGGATTCGATTTCCGGGCTCTTGCAGGCGATGCGGTACATGTTCGCGGTCGGGCCGCCGAGGTCGGAAATGACACCGGTGAAGCCCGGCACCTTGTCGCGGATCTCTTCGATTTCGCGAATGATCGACTCTTCGGAACGGTTCTGGATGATCCGGCCTTCGTGCTCGGTGATCGAGCAGAAGGTGCAGCCACCGAAGCAGCCGCGCATGATGTTCACCGAGAAACGGATCATGTCGTAGGCCGGGATCTTTTCCTGGCCGTAGGCAGGATGCGGAATACGGGTGTACGGCATGCCGAACACGTAGTCCATTTCCTCGGTGGTCATCGGAATCGGCGGCGGGTTGAACCAGACATCGACTTCACCATGCTTCTGCACCAGCGCGCGGGCGTTGCCCGGGTTGGTTTCCAGGTGCAGCACGCGGTTGGCGTGAGCGTACAGAACCGGGTCGTTGCGCACTTTTTCCACGGACGGCAGGCGGATGACGGTTTTGTCACGCGTCATCTTCGGGCTGGCCAGGATCTGCACGACCTTGGCTTCCTGTGGATCTTCGACCGGGCCCTTCTCTTGTTCGATGGCGCAGGCGGCGGTGTCCTGGGTGTTGACGTACGGGTTGATGATCTTGTCGATCTTGCCCGGACGGTCGATACGCGTGGAGTCGACTTCGTACCAGCCTTGCGGCGTGTCACGACGAATGAACGCAGTACCGCGCACATCGGTGATGTCTTCGATCTTGTGCCCGTAGGACAGACGCTGGGCGACTTCGACAATGGCCCGCTCGGCGTTGCCGTACAGCAGGATGTCGGCGCTGGCGTCGATCAGGATCGAGTTGCGCACGCGATCCTGCCAGTAGTCGTAGTGGGCAATCCGGCGCAGCGACGCTTCGATGCCCCCGAGCACGATCGGCACGTGCTTGTAGGCTTCCTTGCAGCGCTGGCTGTAGACCAGGCTCGCGCGATCCGGACGCTTGCCGGCCATGCCGCCCGGGGTGTAGGCGTCGTCGGAGCGGATTTTCTTGTCGGCGGTGTAGCGGTTGATCATCGAGTCCATGTTGCCGGCCGCGACACCGAAGAACAGGTTCGGCTCGCCGAGCTTCATGAAATCGTCTTTGGACTGCCAGTTCGGCTGGGCGATGATCCCGACGCGGAAGCCCTGGGACTCCAGCAGCCGGCCGATGATCGCCATGCCGAACGACGGGTGATCGACATAGGCATCACCGGTGACGATGATGATGTCGCAGGAATCCCAGCCGAGCTGATCCATCTCCTCCCTGCTCATCGGCAGGAATGGCGCCGGCCCGAAACATTCGGCCCAGTACTTCGGATAGTCAAATAACGGCTTGGCTGCTTGCATGTCGATAACCGGTGTTGGCTTTCATGGAATTTCGCGGGCGCGGAATATAGCACAAATTTTGACCAATTCCGACGGCTGTGGTCGGAAATTACCGCATCCCCTTCGCAGGCGGGTGATGCTCCCTGCGTGAGCAGGCTTGCCCGCGTAGAGGCCGGTCAGACGCTGAAAATCTTACTCATCGTCGTCGAAGTTGTAGCTACCCGGCGCCAGGTTCTCGAAACGTGTGTATTTACCGATGAACGCCAGGCGGATAAAGCCGATCGGGCCGTTCCGCTGCTTGCCGATGATGATCTCGGCGATGCCTTTGTGTTCGGTCTCCGGGTGATACACCTCGTCCCGGTACACGAACATGATGACGTCGGCGTCCTGCTCGATCGCTCCGGATTCCCGCAAGTCGGAGTTCACCGGGCGCTTGTTCGGGCGTTGTTCCAGGGAGCGGTTGAGCTGCGACAGCGCGACCACCGGGCAGTTGAATTCCTTGGCCAGAGCCTTGAGGGATCGCGAGATCTCGGAAATCTCGTTGGTCCGGTTGTCACCGCTGGAGCCTGGAATCTGCATCAACTGCAGGTAGTCGATCATGATCAGGCCGATTTCGCCATGTTCACGCACCAGACGCCGGGTTCGCGCACGCATTTCCGAGGGGCTGATACCGGCGGTGTCATCGATGAACAGCTTGCGGTCGTTGAGCAGGTTGACCGCCGACGTCAGGCGCGGCCAGTCGTCGTCTTCCAGCTGGCCGGAACGCACCTTGGTCTGGTCGATACGGCCGAGGGAAGACAGCATACGCATCATCAACGATTCGCCTGGCATCTCGAGGGAGTACACCAGCACCACCTTGTCGCTGCGCAGCACCGCGTTTTCCACCAGGTTCATCGCGAAGGTGGTCTTGCCCATCGACGGACGGCCGGCGACGATGATCAGGTCGGCCGGCTGCAGGCCGCTGGTTTTGTCGTCGAGGTCGGTGTAGCCGGTCGACAGGCCAGTGATCCCCTCACCGGTGTTGAACAGCGTGTCGATGCGGTCGATGGCCTTGGTCAGCAATTCGTTGACACCGACCGGGCCGGTAGTCTTGGGGCGCGCCTCGGCAATCTGGAAGATCTGCCGTTCGGCTTCATCAAGGATTTCTTCGGCGGTGCGACCTTCAGGGTTGAAGGCCGCGTCGGCGATTTCCGTGCTGATGCCGATTAATTGGCGCAACGTCGCACGCTGGCGGACGATCTGCGCATAGGCCTTGATGTTGGCGACGGACGGCGTGTTTTTCGCCAGCTCGCCCAGGTAACCGAGGCCGCCGACTTGCGAGGTCTGCCCTTCCTTGTCCAATTGCTCGGCCAGGGTCACGACGTCGATCGGCATGTTCTGATCGGCCAGTTTGGCGATCGCACGGAAGATCAGGCGGTGGTCATGTCGATAGAAATCGCCGTCGGAGACTTGATCGAGCACGCGTTCCCAGGCGTTGTTGTCCAGCATCAGACCACCGAGCACGGCCTGTTCGGCCTCGATGGAATGCGGTGGCACCTTCAGGGCGGCGGTTTGCAGATCGTACTGCTCGGGAGCGGAGATATCGTTCATGGCCACTTGAGTTTGGTTAAAAGCAGGAGTCACAGAAAGACAAAGGGCACGACCTGTAAACAGGATCGTGCCCGATGTTAACCGCCTGACGGACAAGCCGCCAGCCGATCAGGTGTTGCTTAGGCTGCTACCACGACAACGCGTACGGTGGCTTCAACTTCGGCGTGCAGGTGCACGGCCACGTCGAATTCACCCACGTTGCGGATGGTGCCGTTCGGCAGACGAACTTCGCTTTTCGCAACTTCAACGCCGGAGGCGGTCAGTGCGTCAGCGATGTCGTGAGTACCGATCGAACCGAACAGCTTGCCTTCGTCACCAGCGGTGGCAGTGATGGTCACTTCCAGCTCGGCCAGGTGAGCAGCGCGGCTTTCAGCCGATGCTTTACGGTCTGCGGCAGCTTTTTCCAGCTCAGCACGACGCTCTTCGAACGCAGCCAGGTTGGCAGCGGTCGCAGCGGTAGCTTTGCCGAAAGGCAGCAGGTAGTTACGGCCGTAACCAGCCTTAACGTTTACTTTGTCGCCCAGGTTGCCCAGGTTGGCGATTTTTTCCAGAAGGATCAGTTGCATGTGGAAATCCTCTTAACTTTTAACCTTCACCGTTCGCGTTATCGGCGTCTTTCGACACGTGACGACCGCGAAAATCAATCAGGCTGTCGACAATGGCCAGAACCACGAGCAACGGATAGATCAGCTGCATGAACAGCAACAGCGTCACGTACAACCCCACCAGCCAGAAACCGGCCAGTCGCCTTTGCGCCACCAGCCCGTGAATCAGGGCCAGCCCGGCGAACACCAGCGGTACGCTGCACAACGGCGTCAACATGGCCATCTGTGCGCCCAGATTGGGGCCCAGAAGCATCAACGCCAGCAGCAACATCGCTGGTCCCAGCGGGATCCGGATGGCGCGAAACTCGCGACCAAAACCACCCGGGTTGTACAACAACGCCTGCCAGTAACGCCCGACAATCAGGCTCAGCACGCTGACGATCTGCAACAGGGCCGCAATCAGTCCGGTAAGGACCGGTGCAATCAGCGACGCGAAACGCGCCTGCTCGTCTACCGACAATCGTTGGTAGGCGTCACCGAGAAGCGACGGCATGACCTTTATCAAGGCCTGCGCCAGCATCTCGATCTGGGCCGCGAATGCCGCCCCGAGCACAACTGAAAACACCAATCCCGCTGCTACGCTGACCAGCAGCACGCGGACCCAGGATTCACTTGCGCGCAACACCAGCGCAAGGCTCGAAGACCCCAGCAGCACCAAAAGTGCCCGTGGGTCGTCGGCATACAGCCACCAGATCAAGGCCGGCAGCATTCCCAGGAACAGAACGCCAAGGGCGTCCGTCAATCCGCGCCGCAGGAGCACCAAGCTCCCGGCGGCAGCACCCAACCAATACAACAACGGCAATGTTGCACACCCGGCCACTACAAGAGTGGCCTGCATACGGCCGCGCATGATGAACTCAGCTAAGGCACGCATGCATTCAATCCTTTGCTACTTGTCGACTACCCGGTCTCAGCGGCCGTGGCTGTCGGTGTAGGCCAGCAGGGCCAGGAAGCGGGCGCGCTTGATAGCGGTGGCCAGCTGACGCTGATAACGAGCTTTGGTACCGGTGATACGGCTTGGAACGATTTTGCCGGTCTCGGATACGTAGGCTTTCAGAGTGTTGAGATCTTTGTAATCGATCTCTTTCACGTCTTCAGCGGTGAAGCGGCAGAATTTACGACGACGGAAGAAACGTGCCATTTAATAGGCTCCTTAAAAGGTCCGTGGATTACTCGTCAGCGTTATCGCTGGAATCGCCTTCATCACCATCAACGCCTTCGACGTCGGAGTGCTCTGGACGATCGCGACGCTCACGGCGCTCACTGCGGTTTTCTTCAGCCTTGAGCATCTCGGACTGGCCGGTAACGGCTTCGTCGCGACGGATGACCAGGTTACGGATCACTGCATCGTTGTAGCGGAAGTTGTCTTCCAGCTCGGCCAGGGCCTTGCCGGTGCACTCAACGTTCAGCATCACGTAGTGAGCCTTGTGAACATTGTTGATTGCGTAGGCCAGTTGACGACGGCCCCAGTCTTCCAGACGGTGGATTTTGCCGCCGTCTTCTTCGATCAGCTTGGTGTAACGCTCAACCATGCCGCCGACTTGCTCGCTCTGGTCAGGGTGGACCAGAAAGATGATTTCGTAATGACGCATGAATGCTCCTTACGGGTTGTAGCCTGCCGCTCAAAAACGGTCAGACAAGGAGTGAATGACACTTGTGGACTTGCCGGCGCGGGGCACATCGGTGCCTGCCGTCACAGCAAGGGGCGCAATTGTAGAGAAGGGATTGGAGCGGTGCAAGGCAATTGGTGATTATTTGAACAACCACTCATCCTCGCCCTGAGACAAAAGCACTGAGGGAGCGGGCTTGCTCGCGAACGGGATACATCAGGCAACACTTTCATGTCGACTGACACCCCACTTTTCGCGAACACGCTCGCTCCCACAGGTTCGAATCAGGCTTTTTTGGCGGCAGCCCTGGCTTTTGCACCGCGCTGGCGCTGAGCCTCGAACAGACAGACACCGGTCGCCACGGACACGTTGAGACTACTGACGCTGCCGGCCATCGGCAAATGCACCAGATAGTCGCAATGCTCGCGGGTCAGGCGACGCATGCCTTTGCCTTCGGCGCCCATGATCAGGATGGTCGGGCCGGTCAGGTCCTGGTCGTAAAGGCTGACCTCGGCCTCCCCCGCCGTACCGACGATCCACAGACCACGCTGCTGGAGTTTCTCCAGGGTGCGCGCAAGGTTGGTCACAGCCACCAGCGGAATCACTTCCGCCGCGCCGCAAGCGACTTTACGCACCACCGGGGTCAGGGTCGCCGATTTGTCTTTCGGCACGATCACCGCCAGCGCACCGGCGGCATCCGCCGAACGCAGGCAGGCACCGAGGTTATGCGGATCGGTCACGCCGTCGAGCACCAGCAACAGCGGCGCGCCTTCGGTGCGATCGAGCAGCTCGTCGAGCATCGCCTCACCCCAGACCTGGCTCGGGCTGACCTCGGCGACGACGCCCTGATGCACACCTTCAACCCAGGCATCCATCTCGCGGCGCTCGGCCTGACCGATCTGGACACGGTTTTCGTTGGCCAGTTCGATCAGCGGCTGTACGCGCGGATCGTTGCGGCTTTCCGCCAACCAGATCTGCTTGACGCGTTTTGGGTGGTGACGCAGCAACGCTTCTACCGCGTGAACGCCGTAGATTTTTTCCAACTGACTCATGACTTCGCCTTCGGTTTACGTGCCCCGCCGCTTTTGGCTGGAGCCGAACCCGCTTTTGGCGGGCCTTTACGGTGTTTGCTCGGCTTGGCTGGCTTACCGCCGGCAGACTTGTCAGGCGCAGAACGCCCGGTCTTGCCGCCCGATGGCGCCTTACCGCCGGTTTTGGCATCGGCCAGCAAGGCCTTCTTCATCTCCCGGCTTTTGCGCAGCTCGGCGTTTTTCGCCACGGCATCGCTTGGACGGTAGGCTTCGGACGCTTTTTCCTTGGCTGGACGGCGGCTGGCGGTTTTCGCCGGTGCCGGTTCGGCGGCGGCCTTCGCGGCAGGCGCAGCGGTTTCGGTGCCACGTTTTTTGCGACCGATCGGCGCGCTGATGGTTTTTTCCGCCATTTCGAAGTCGATCTTGCGCTCGTCGAGGTCGACGCGCATGACGCGCACTTCGACGGTATCGCCGAGACGGAAGCTGCGACCGGTACGCTCACCCGCCAGGCGGTGGTGTACAGGATCGAAGTGGTAGTAGTCGCCCGGCAGCGCGGTGACGTGCACCAGGCCTTCGACATAGATGTCGGTCAGCTCGACGAACAGACCGAAACCTGTCACGGCGGTGATCACGCCCGGGAAAGACTCGCCCACGCGGTCCTTCATGAACTCGCACTTGAGCCAGTTCACGACATCGCGGGTCGCTTCGTCGGCACGGCGCTCGCTCATCGAGCACTGCTCGCCGAGTTGCTCCAGCGCCGCCTCGTCGTACGGGTAGATACGCGCCTTCGGAATGGTCATCGCACCGGCACGGCGAACGTGCGGGGTGTTCTGTTTGGAGTGGATCACGCTGCGGATCGCCCGGTGCGTGAGCAAGTCCGGGTAACGACGGATCGGCGAAGTGAAGTGGGTGTAGGCTTCGTAGTTCAGGCCGAAGTGGCCGTCGTTTTCGGCGCTGTACACCGCCTGGCTCAGGGAGCGCAGCATCACGGTCTGGATCAGGTGGAAATCCGGACGATCCTTGATGCTCGCCAGCAGGGCCTGGTAGTCCTTCGGCGTCGGGCCGTCCTTGCCTTTGTGCAGGGACAGACCGAGCTCGCCGAGGAACGCGCGCAGTTTTTCCAGACGCTCCGGCGGCGGGCCGTCGTGAACGCGGTACAGCGCCGGGATTTCATGCTTCTGCAGGAATTCGGCGGTGGCCACGTTGGCCGCCAGCATGCATTCCTCGATCAGCTTGTGCGCATCGTTACGGGTCGTCGGACGGATTTCGGCGATCTTGCGCTCGGAACCGAAGATGATCCGGGTTTCCTGGGTCTCGAAATCGATCGCGCCACGCACATGGCGGGCAGCCAGCAGCACCTTGTACAGCGAATAGAGCTGCTTGAGGTGCGGCACGATGTCGGTGTATTCGCCGCGCAGCTTGCGCGCCTCGGTGGCTTTCGGCGTTTCCAGCATCGCGCTGACCTTGTTGTAGGTCAGGCGGGCGTGGGAGTGGATCACCGCCTCATAGAAGCAGTAGTCGGTCATCTCACCGGATTTGGAGATGGTCATCTCGCAGACCATCGCCAGACGGTCGACGTGCGGGTTCAGCGAGCACAGACCGTTGGACAGTTGCTCAGGAAGCATCGGCACCACGCGCTCGGGGAAGTACACCGAGTTGCCGCGCACCTGGGCTTCGTTGTCCAGGGCCGAGCCGATCTTCACGTAACTGGAAACGTCGGCAATCGCCACGTATAGCTTCCAGCCGCCGGAGAACAGGCGCAGCTTGCCCGGTTTGGCTTCGCAATAGACCGCGTCGTCGAAGTCACGGGCATCTTCGCCATCGATGGTGACGAACGGAAGATGGCGCAGGTCGACGCGCTTCTCTTTGTCCTTTTCCTCGACTTCCGGCTTTAGCTTGGCGGCTTCCTTCAGAACAGCCTCAGGCCAGACGTGCGGAATGTCGTAGGTACGCAGGGCAACATCGATTTCCATGCCCGGCGCCATGTAGTTGCCGACCACTTCGATCACGTCGCCTTGCGGCTGGAAGCGCGGCGTCGGCCAGTGGGTGATCTTCACCTCGACGAACTGACCGATCTGCGCGTTGGCGTTGCGACCCGGCGTGACCAGCACTTCCTGCTGGATCTTCGGGTTGTCCGCGACGACGAAACCGATGCCACCTTCCTCGAAGTAGCGACCGACGATGCTTTCGTGGGCACGGGAAACCACTTCGACGATCACGCCTTCACGACGACCGCGACGGTCCAGGCCGGAAACCCGCGCCAGGGCGCGGTCACCGTCGAACACCAGACGCATCTGCGCCGGACTCATGAACAGATCGTCGGAGCCATCATCCGGCACCAGGAAGCCGAAGCCGTCACGGTGGCCGCTGATGCGACCCAGGATCAGATCGAGCTTGTCCACCGGCGCGTACGTGCCACGGCGGGTGTAGATCAGTTGAGCATCGCGTTCCATGGCGCGCAGGCGGCGGCGCAGGGCTTCGATCTGGTCTTCCGTGGTCAGACCGAACTCTTCGACCAGTTGCTCACGGGCAGCAGGCGAACCCCGATCAGCAAGGTGCTGAAGGATCAGTTCGCGGCTGGGAATAGGGTTTTCGTATTTTTCCGCTTCACGAGCGGCCTCGGGATCGAGGGACTGCCAATCGGCCATTAGAGAGTTTTCACCTTGTCTATATGCGGGCTAGTTTGGCATAGGCGCCCTGAAACGGGAAATTTCAGACTATATAAGGCCCATCTGAAGCCTTGTATCGACGCTCGAAAGCCGTTTTCAACACCGCCGGTAAAAAAAATCATTTTTTTTGCCGGCAGGGGTTTACAGTTAAAAAGGCGCTCCGTATAGTGCGCGCCATCGACGACGTAGACGCTGTCGATGATGCCCAGGTGGTGAAATTGGTAGACACGCCAGCTTCAGGTGCTGGTGACCTTACGGTCGTGGAAGTTCGAGTCTTCTCCTGGGCACCAATTTCGAGTTTGAGACTAGATCAGTTTCAAGACTCACACAAAAACCCGCGAAAGCGGGTTTTTTGCATTCTGCGGAGCCGTTTCTGAAAAACTGATTTATTAAAATCAAATCAGGGGTTTACAGATCAAAGGACGCTCCGTATAGTGCGCCACATCAACAGCGGCAACGCTCGCGATGAATGCCCAGATGGTGAAATTGGTAGACACGCCAGCTTCAGGTGCTGGTGACCTTACGGTCGTGGAAGTTCGAGTCTTCTTCTGGGCACCAATTCAAATTCAAGGTTACGACCTTGAGTTTCACAAAAACCCGCGAAAGCGGGTTTTTGCGTTTCTGGCGTTCAGAAATCATCTGGCGGCACATCCACCGGCCGCGAAGCGCATCTGAGAAACAATATCGTTTATCATTGTTGCAAGTTTTTGCAATGCGACAGTGAGGAACCCTGCGAATGATGTTTCGAAATACCCTGCGCCGAGGCCTGACCTTCACCCTCCTCGGCCTGGCACTCGCCACTCCCCTCACCCAGGCTGCCGACGCGGTTTCCCTGACTCTCTACAACGGCCAGCACAAGGAAGTCGGCGACGCGATCGCCAAGGCCTTCGAAGCCAAGACCGGCATTCACGTCAATGTACGCAAGGGCAGCAGCAATCAGCTCGCCAGCCAGATCATCGAAGAAGGCGACCGCTCCCCCGCCGACGTCATTTACACCGAAGAATCCCCACCGCTGAACAACCTCGGTGAACAAGGCCTGCTGGCCAAGGCCGACGACGCCACCCTGGCCGTTCTGCCGAAAAAGTACGTCGCCGGCAATGGCACCTGGATCGGCGTGACCGCCCGGGTTCGCGTGGTCGCCTTCAACCCGAAACTGATCGATGAAAAAGACCTGCCCAAATCGGTGCTGGATTTCGCCGACCCGCAATGGCAAGGCAAAGTCGGTTTCGTTCCCACCAGCGGCGCGTTCCAGGAACAGGCCGTCGCCATCATCAAGAAGCACGGACGCGATGCCGCCGAAGAATGGCTGACCGGCCTGCGCGCCTTCGGCAAGACCTACAGCAACAACATGGTCGCCCTCAAAGCCGTGGAAAACGGCGAAGTCGCCACCGTTCTGGTGAACAACTATTACTGGTTCGCCCTGCAACGGGAGAAAGGCAAGCTGGATTCGAAACTGCATTACTTCACCGGCGGCGACGTCGGCGGGCTGATCACCGTATCCAGCGCCGCCGTACTCAAATCCAGCAAACATCCAAAAGAAGCGCAGCAATTTCTCGCCTACATGGCCAGCGAAGAAGGCCAGCGCGTGATCACCCAGACCACCGCCGAATACCCGCTGCATAAAGGCATGGAATCGGATCGCGGCCTCAAGCCGTTCAGCGAACTGGAAGCGCCGGACGTCACCCCGGCGGATCTGGGCAATGCCGAAGAAGCGCTGGATCTGGAACGCGAAGTTGGCCTGAACTGATGGCCGCATCGCTATCCGTCACGCGCAGGGAATACGTGCCACGGCGCAAACGGCCGTCGATCTGGTTGATTCTGCCGGTATTGCTGCTGGTGGTCTTGAGCCTGTTGCCGCTGGCCTATGTCGGGCTGAAAGCCTGGCAGGCCGGCTGGGCACAGGCGCTGCATTTGCTGTGGCGCCCTTACGTGTTCGGCCTGCTGCGCAACACTCTGGCGCTGATGGTCGGCGTGACGCTGGCTTGCGGTGTGATCGGCCTGTCGCTGGCCTGGTTGCTGGAACGCAGCAACCTGCCAGGACGACGTCTGTGGGGGGTGATTCTGTGCCTGCCGTTCGCAGTGCCGGCCTTCGTCAGCAGTTTCACCTGGGTTTCCCTGAGTGCGCAGTTCGAAGGCCTTGGCGGAGCGATTCTGGTGATGAGCCTGTCGAAATACCCGCTGATCTTCCTGCCGGTGGCGGCGACGCTGCGCAACCTCGATCCGTCTCTTGAAGAGTCGGCCCGCACACTGGGACAGAATCGCTGGGGCGTGTTCTTCCGCGTCACCCTGCCCCTGCTCTGGCCGTCGCTGCTGGCCGGTTCGCTGCTGATTGCCCTGCACATGCTGGTGGAGTTCGGCGCGTTGTCGATCATCGGTCTGCAAACCTTCACCACCGCGATCTATCAGCAATTCGAGCTGGAATTCAGCAACGCCAACGCGGCGATGCTTTCCGCAGTGTTGCTGGTGCTGTGCCTGTTGCTGCTGTGGCTGGAGTTGCGCGTGCGCGGCAAGGGCCGACATGTGCGCACCGGACAAGGTGCGGCACGCCAGGCGGAACAGGTCCGACTCGGATCCTGGGCCATTGCCGGTCAGTTGTACTGCCTGCTGCTGGCACTTGTCGGCAGCGGGATTCCATTAGGCATGCTGGCCTACTGGCTGGCGGTCGGATCGTCGGCAGCGTTTCCGGTCGCAGCCATCACCGAAGCCCTGTTGTCGTCGCTGGCACTGTCTCTCGGCGGCGCGGGATTGTGTCTGCTGCTGGCAGTGCCGGTCGGATTGCTGGTGGTGCGCTACAAAGGCCAACTGGCGATCTGGGCCGAGCGCCTGCCCTACCTGCTGCACGCCCTGCCGGGGCTGGTGATTGCGCTGACACTGGTGTATTTCGCCCTGCATTACGTGCCGGTGCTGTATCAGACTTCGACCTTGCTGCTGATTGCCTATGCCTTGCTGTTTCTGCCATTGGCACAGGCGCCGATCCGCACGGCACTGAACAAGGCAGCACCACAACTGGAAGAGGCCGCGCGCACGCTGGGCGCATCGTCGTTCACGGCATTTTGCCGGGTGACCCTGCCGATCATCTTCCCGGCATTGGGTGCGGCGTTTGCGCTGGTGTTTCTGGATGCCATGAAGGAACTGACGGCGACGTTGCTGCTCAGCCCTACAGGGCTGAACACGTTGGCGACCGAGGTGTGGGCGCACACCGCGAATGTCGAGTTCGCAGCCGCAGCGCCTTATGCGGCATTGCTGATCGTGGTGTCGGGACTGCCTGTGTATCTGCTGACGACCCGGATGTACTTGAGCCGATAAAAAATCGCAGCCGAAGCTGCGATTTTTTTTGCCGGCATATCAGGCCCGGAATTGCCCCAGACTCGCCTTGAGCTGCGCGGCCAGGCCATCCAGGACCTTGCCGCTGGCCGTGGTTTCCACCACCGCCTGCGCGGCCTTCTCGGCCTGGGCATGAATCGTTTCGACTCGTCCGCGTACCGCCTGCGCACCTTGCGCCTGATGTGCCGCCGCCTGAGTCGCCAGGCCAATCGCCGCATGCACCTGCTCGACCGAAGCCTGTACCGATTGCTGCAACCGCGCGCTGTCGCGCAGCACCAGCAAACCTTCGCTGGCCTGGCGCCCGGCCTGACCGATCGCTTCCACCGCCTCACGAGCGCCCTGCTGCAAGGCGACGATGTGCGCCTGAATGTCGCCGGTCGAGCTTTGTGTCTTGCTCGCCAGCGCACGCACTTCGTCCGCTACCACAGCAAAGCCACGACCGGTTTCGCCGGCCCGCGCCGCTTCGATCGCCGCGTTGAGCGCCAGCAGGTTGGTCTGCTCGGCGATACCGTGAATCACGGTCAGCACCACTTCGATCTGCTCGCTCTGCTGCGCCAGGCGTTCGATGACTTTCGCCCCGGTGTCGACCTGCCCCGCCAGCGCCTCGATCAGGCTGCCGACCTTGGCCGACGTGCGGGTGTTTTCGTCGGTGGCCTGACGGATATCGACCACTTGCTTCAACGCGGCCTGCATGGCATGGCTTTCCGATTGCGCCTCGTCGGCCATTTGCGAAAGCGCCCGCAGACTTTCCGCCACTTCATCACGCTGCATACCGGCCGCCGCGTCGGCGCCGGCATTGCGCAAGGTCATGGCGCCGATTTCCACGCCGGTGCGTTGGGCCACATCCCCGGCCTCGCGCACGATCGGCTGCAACTTATCCACAAAGCGGTTGACCGCCGACGCCATGTCGCCGATCTCGTCCTTGCTGTTGATCTGCACGCGCTTGGTCAGATCGCCTTCGCCGGCGGCGAGGTCATCCATTGCGGCGTTGAGCATCTTCAGCCGATTGACCACGCGATGACCCAGCACCACCGCCAGCAGCAACAGCACACCGGCGCCTACCAGTGCCAGGCCCATGCCGATGCGCCAGCGCAGCGTCGCGGCGGCGTCCTGCACGGTGCTGGTGGTGTTGGCTTTCATTTCGCCGGCGGTGGATTGTGCCGATTGCAGGCGCGCACGCATCGCCGTGGCACTGTCGGCCGCCGCCCCCTTGAGGCTGTCGCCGACCAGTTGATCGCTGCTGGCAATCAACGCCGAGAAACGCTGATCGAGCGCCGCCAGGTCGGTTTCCACCGACGCGGTGGAAACGCCCATCAACACCTTGCCGATTTCCACGCCGTTCGGATTGATCGACGCTTCGATATAGAAAACCGACGGATCGTTCTTCGCCGCATCCAGCAACTTGTCCAGCGCCCGCTCGCCCTGGCCTTTTTCCAGCAGGGCCTTGTTGATCGGGTTTTCGCGGTTGAGGTAGCGCGTCAGATGCTGGCCCGTGGCGTCGTCGTAAACCACGAACAGCACGTTGGGATTACGCTGGGCACGCCGGGCGAATTCGGACAGGGTCGGAACGTCGCTGTCCCACATGGCGCGAGGCGCGACGGAAGCCAGCAACTGAGCCATGTCATTGGCCGAGTCCTTCAGGTCTTTTTCCAGGGTCGCACGCAGTTGCGCCTGCTCGTCCTTCAGACGCGAGGACAGGCCGGCGGTGAGACGCTGACGGGTACTGGAGGAAAGGCTGTCGAGGCTCGACGTGACTTCGCGCCCGGCCTGTTCCAGCTCGCCGGACAGCTTCTGGCTGTCGGCGCCCAGACGAGTGCCGAGGTCGGCTTCCAGCGCCGTGACGGTGCTTCGCGTCAGGGCGACGGCCACCAGCACTTGCACCAAAAGGGCGATACCAAGGGTAACGAACACGGGCCGCAATAAACGGCTTTGTAACAGCGAGAGAACGGCCGACACTGTGAATCCCTCTACTTCTGACGCCATTAATTTGATGGCATTCTTGTCGGGATATTTACAGCAAAGGTCGTGCCGTCCAACAGGCATAAACGACAAAGGCCCCGATCAAGGGGCCTTTGTTTTTTACATCAACGACTTATCAAGCAAACGGATGACGCAGAACGATGGTTTCGTTGCGATCCGGGCCTGTCGAAATAATGTCGATCGGCGCGCCAATCAACTCTTCAACGCGCTTGATGTAGGCACAAGCGTTAGCCGGCAGCTCTTCCAGGGTTTTGGCACCCACGGTCGATTCGGTCCAGCCCGGTACTTCTTCGTACACAGGCTGAAGGCCTACGTAGCTGTCAGCATCAGTCGGAGCAACGGCATTGCCTTGCGCATCTTTGTAGCCGGTGCAGATGTTGATGGTTTCCAGGCCGTCGAGTACGTCCAGCTTGGTCAGGCAGATGCCCGAGATGCTGTTCACATCGATAGCGCGACGCAGGATGACGGCGTCGAACCAGCCGCAACGACGGGCACGGCCGGTGGTAGCGCCGAACTCGTGACCTTGTTTGGCCAGGTGCGCACCTACTTCGTCAAACAGCTCAGTCGGGAATGGACCCGAACCCACGCGAGTGGTGTAAGCCTTGGTGATGCCCAGGATATAGTCCAGGAACATCGGGCCAACACCCGAACCGGTAGCCACGCCACCTGCGGTGGTGTTGGAGCTGGTCACGTACGGGTAGGTCCCATGGTCGATGTCGAGCAACGAGCCTTGGGCACCTTCGAACATGATGTCTTTGCCGGCACGACGCAGGTCATGCAGCTCGGCCGTTACGTCCAGCATCAGCGGCTTGAGCAGTTCAGCGTATTCCTTGCACTCGGCCAGGGTCTTTTCGAAGTCGATGGCAGGCTCTTTGTAGTAACCGACCAGCGTGAAGTTGTGGTAGTCCACCAGTTCACGCAGCTTGTCTTCAAAGCGCGGCATGTTGAGCAGGTCGCCAACACGCAGGCCACGACGCGCAACCTTGTCTTCGTACGCCGGGCCGATGCCGCGACCGGTAGTACCGATCTTCAGCTCGCCACGGGCCTTTTCGCGGGCCTGGTCCAGCGCCACGTGGAAGGACAGGATCAGCGGGCAGGAAGGGCTGATGCGCAGGCGCTCGCGCACCGGTACGCCTTTCTCTTCCAGCTTGTTGATTTCCCGCAGCAGGGCGTCAGGTGCAACCACCACGCCGTTGCCGATCAGGCACTGCACGCCTTCGCGCAGCACGCCCGACGGGATCAGGTGCAAGACGGTTTTTTCGCCGTCGATCACCAGGGTGTGACCAGCGTTGTGGCCACCCTGGTAGCGCACTACGGCGGCAGCATGTTCGGTCAGCAGATCAACGATCTTGCCTTTGCCCTCATCACCCCACTGGGTGCCCAGGACTACGACATTCTTACCCATAACACTTGTCCTCATTCGCGCAAACTTGGTGCCGGCGATGGCCGGCGGGAAAACTCAAGAAGCCAGTGGCGATACTTGCCAAAGCCCGTTCTGCTGGATCAATTGCCGGTCGCAGTCCGCATCACGGGCGGCGGCCAATGGCTGTCCAGGCAACGCCTGAACGACACGCTGACCCTCACTGCGCAACTGGCAAACCTGCTGCCAGAGTGCCGCATCCGTACTGTCAGGCATCCAGATACCGCCAGACGGTAGCTCGATCTCAGCACGCCCCAGGGTCACCAGGGTTTTCAAATCGGTGGAGAAGCCGGTGGCCGGACGGGCGCGACCGAAGTCGGCGCCGATGTCGTCGTAGCGACCGCCCTGGGCGATGGACTGACCAACACCCGGCACGAACACCGCAAACACCACGCCGGTGTGGTAGTGATAACCGCGCAACTCGCCGAGGTCGAAGTACAACGGCAGCTCCGGGAAGCGCACCGACAACCGCTCGGCGATCGCCAGCAGATCTTCCAGTGCAGCCAGTACCGGTGCCGGCGCATTGGCCAGACGTTCACGGGCAGCGCTCAGCACTTCACGGCCACCGCACAGGTCGACCAGCGCACGCAGCATGCCGGACAAATCGGCTGGCAGGCCTTCGGTCAAGGTAATGACCTCATCGATCGCCTTGCGTTGCAACGCATCAAACAGCTGCTGCTCGACTTCGCCCGACAACCCGGCCGCCTGGGCCAGGCCACGGTAGATGCCGACATGCCCCAGGTCCATGTGCACATCCGGCACATCCGCCAGTTGCAGCATGGCGAGCATCAGGCTGATGACTTCGACGTCGCTGCTCGGACTGGCATCGCCGTACAGCTCGGCGCCCAACTGGATCGGGCTGCGCGAAGACGACAACGCACGCGGCTGGGCGTGCAGCACGCTGCCGGCGTAGCACAGACGACTCGGACCCTCGCGACGCAGGGTGTGCGCATCGATGCGCGCCACTTGCGGCGTGATGTCGGCACGGAAACCCATCTGCCGGCCCGATTGCGGATCGATGACCTTGAAGGTACGCAAATCCAGGTCCTGGCCCGCGCCGGTCAGCAGGGATTCCAGGTACTCGATATGGGGAGTCACGACAAACTCGTAACCCCAGCTCTGGAACAGATCCAACACCTGGCGACGCGCAACTTCAATGCGCGCCGCTTCCGGTGGCAGTACTTCTTCGATGCCATCTGGCAGCAGCCAGCGGTCTACCGTTGCCATTACGCCATTCCCCTTTGATCCGGGCGGCCAACCCTAGGGCGAGCCTTGAGTGAAGCAGAAAATGATCGGGCCGTTCAAAACACACGCGCAAGAACGACGCAGCGACACGCCGGTTACCGGCCTCGCCAACCACTTTCCTCGAAAAACTGTCGGGCCATTCAACCCGATGTTCTGCAGCAAAAACAGCAATCAAACGTGCAGACGCAAAAAAGCCGGGAATTTCCCGGCTGCCGCATCATACACACGTTTTCCCAAAGGATCACCCCGCCAGACGCTTTAGCCGCCAGGCGGAGTGATTCAGGTCAACGTCGTATCAAGGCTTGACCTTTTCCAGGTAACGGAAGAAGTCGCTGCTTGGGTCGAGAACCATGACGTCGGATTTGTTCGCGAAGCTTTCACGGTAGGCACGCAGGCTACGGTAGAAACCGTAGAACTCCTGGTCCTGGCCGTAGGCCTTGGAGTAGATCGCAGCCGCCTGAGCGTCGCCATCACCGCGAACCTCTTCCGATTCACGATAGGCTTCAGCCAGCAGCACGCGGCGTTGGCGATCGGCGTCGGCACGGATGCCTTCTGCCAGCTCGTTACCCTTGGCGCGGTGCTCGCGAGCTTCACGCTCACGCTCGGTGCTCATCCGCTCGAACACGCTGCGGTTGACTTCCTTCGGCAGATCGATGGCCTTGACCCGGACATCGACCACTTCGATCCCCAGCTCTTTTTCCGCCATCTTGTTCAGCGACGCCGTGATATCGGCCATCAGCGCATCGCGCTCGCCGGACACCACTTCGTGCAGGGTGCGTTTACCGAACTGGTCACGCAGGCCCGACTCCAGACGGCGGGACAGACGCTCGTCGGCGATCTGCTTGAGGCCGGACGTCGCGGTGTAGAAACGCTCGGCGTCCTTCACGCGCCACTTGGCATAGGCATCGACCATCACGGCTTTCTTTTCCAGGGTCAGGAAGCGCTGCGTCGGTGCATCGAGCGTCATCAGGCGGGCGTCGAATTTACGCACCTGGTTGACGTAAGGCACTTTCACATGCAGACCTGGCTGGACATCCGCCTGAACCACGCGACCGAACTGCAGCAGCACCGCACGCTCGGTCTGAGCCACGATGTAGAAGCAGTTCCAGGCAGCGATCGCCACGACAACGCCGACAATAAGGGCGATCAGCGATTTATTGCTCATCAGCGACTCTCCCTGGTACGTGCCTGCTGTTGCTGCAGATCGGCTGCGGCACGCGCATTTGCTTCATTGCTGGTGGTTGCCGCACTGCCGCTCACCGGAGCGCTGGTGCTGCGACCACTTTCGACCATTTTGTCCAGCGGCAGGTAAAGCAGGTTGCTCTGGCCGTTCTTGTTGCCGGTCACGAGTACCTTGCTGGTGCTGCTGAAGACTTCCTGCATGGTGTCCAGGTACAGACGCTCGCGAGTGACTTCAGGTGCCTTGCGATACTCGGCGACCAGTTTGGTGAAGCGATCGGCCTCACCCTTGGCGCGGGAGATCGTTTCGTCACGGTAACCGTTGGCATCCTCGATGATGCGCTGGGCCTGACCACGGGCTTCCGGCACGACGCCGTTGGCGTAGGTTTCAGCCTGGTTGCGCGAACGCTGCTCGTCTTCACGGGCGCGGATCACGTCATCGAAGGCTTCCTGCACTTCGCGCGGTGCGGCTGCGCTCTGTACGTTGACCTGAGTGACGGTGATGCCGGTGCGGTAGGTATCGAGGAAGCGTTGCAGACGCTCCTTGATTTCGCTGGCCATCTGCTCACGACCTTCGGTCAGCACCTGGTCCATGGCGGTGGAACCCACCACATGGCGCAGCGCACTGTCGGTCGCATGCTGCAGGCTGATTTCCGGCTGGTCGACGTTCAGCACGAAGTCCTGCAGGTTGCTGATCTTGTACTGCACGGTCAGCGGCACTTCGACGATGTTCTCGTCTTCGGTCAGCATCTGGCCCTGCTTGGTGTAGGCACGCTCACGCGTGACGTTTTCCATGTACTTCTTGTCGATCGGCGGGAAGTAGATGTTCAGGCCCGGGCCGACGGTTTCGTAGTACTTGCCGAAGCGCAGCACCACGGCCTGCTCCTGCTCGTCCACGACGTATACCGCGCTGTACAGCCATACCGCCGCAAGCACGACAAGGCCAATGCCGAGCAGGCCGCCGAAGCCGCCACTCTTGCCTGGACCACCACCGTCATCACCGCGTTTTTTTCCACCACCGAATAACCCGTTCAGGCTTTCCTGCAGCTTTCGGAAGGCTTCGTCGAGATCCGGCGGCCCCTTGCGGTCGCCATTGTTGCGACGCTTGCCACCCCAGGGATCCTGATTGTTCGAGTTGCCACCCGGCTCATTCCAAGCCATAGCGCTCTCCATCTGATAAAGCAAAGACGCACCCACGGCGCGCCGACCAATGCTACAGAATGCCTGCCGTTGCGGCACAACCGCTTTTTCAGGCTTTTATTGCAAAGTGTGTTGCTCGATGAACTCCGTCGGCACAACGCCTTCACGGCTGACCAGTCGATTGAGCTCCGAGCGTGGCAATCGAACGGCCAGCAAGCTGACACCTTCTTCGTCGTATTCTTCTTTCTGCACCGCGCCCAGTTCGAAGAACTGCGCACGCAGGCGCGCAAACCGCTGAGGCAAGCGCAACGTACCGACAAACAAGTCACTGCCCAGCAACTCGGCAATGGCTTGTTCAAGCAATTCCAGACCCGTGCCATCACGCGCCGACAGCCAGACCCGTTGAGGCCTGCCGTTTTCGTCGCGCTGGATTTGTGGCTCAACGCCTTCAAGCAAATCGAGTTTGTTATAGACCTCGAGGATCGGCAAGTCCTGGGCGCCAATCTCGCCCAGCACCACCATCACCTGCTCGATCTGCAACATGCGATCCGGCTCGGCCGCGTCGATCACATGCAACAACAGGTCGGAGTTGCTCGACTCTTCGAGCGTAGACCGAAATGCCTCGACCAGCTTGTGCGGCAAGTGACGAATGAAACCCACGGTGTCGGCCAGGACAATCGGCCCCAGGTCGTCCAGTTCCAGACGGCGCAAGGTCGGGTCCAGCGTGGCAAACAACTGGTCAGCCGCGTACACCTCGGACTTCGTCACGTTGTTGAAGAGCGTGGATTTGCCGGCGTTGGTATATCCCACCAGCGATACGGTAGGGATGTCCGCACGCGAGCGGCCGCGTCGCGACTGTTCGCGCTGGCTGCGCACTTTTTCCAGGCGACCCTTGATCTGGCGCAGGCGCACCCGCAGCAGACGGCGGTCGGTTTCGAGCTGGGTTTCACCCGGGCCGCGCATGCCGATACCGCCACCCTGACGCTCAAGGTGAGTCCAGCCACGAACCAGCCGGGTACTCATGTGGTCAAGCTGGGCCAGTTCGACCTGGAGCTTGCCTTCATGGGTACGGGCGCGTTGGGCGAAAATATCGAGAATCAGGCCCGTGCGGTCGATCACGCGACACTCGAAAACACGTTCGAGGTTACGTTCCTGACTGGGCGTGAGGACATGATTGAAGATCACCAGATCGGCTTCTTCGGCGTGAACCAGGTCGCGCAGTTCCTCGACCTTGCCACTGCCAATCAGGTATTTGGCGGTTGGCCGATGACGCGGCACGTTAAAAAACGCAACGGTCTCGGCGCCAGCCGAATTTGCCAGCTCCTGAAACTCCTGCGGATCTTCGCGCGCCTCAGGGTCCTGTCCATCCAAGTGAACGAGGATGACTCGTTCACCACCACCGTGGCGCTCAAAGAACAAAGGAGACTCCTATCAGGCGTTACCTGGCTCAGCGTCAGCACCGTCGTCGGTTGCGCTAGGCAGACGAATCGGGCGAACCGGTACGACTGTAGAGATGGCGTGCTTGTAAACCATCTGGCTGACGGTGTTTTTCAGCAGGATAACGAACTGGTCGAACGACTCGATCGTGCCTTGCAGCTTGATCCCGTTAACCAGATAGATGGAAACCCCCACTTTCTCTTTACGTAAAGTATTCAAGTAAGGGTCTTGTAGCGAATGCCCTTTTGACATGTGCCGCACTCCTTTAAGGATTCAATATAAAAAATAGGTAATTCAGATGGCTTTTGCCGCCACACCCCCAAGGATAGACGGCAATTGCAAGGACTCAGCTCAATATGGAGATGGTCCCAAGGTATTTCAAGGCGCGTGGCAGATTGTCGCAATCCAGACTGTCGAGCCAGTGTAAATCTTCCCAGCTGCGCAGCCAGGTGAACTGACGCTTGGCCAACTGGCGCGTGGCAATGATGCCGCGCTCCTGCATTTCGGCCTTTGTCAGCTTGCCATCCAGGTAATCCCAGACTTGGCGGTAGCCTACCGCACGTATAGACGGTAACCCGGCATGCAGGTCACTTCTTTTACGCAGGGCTACGACCTCGTCGATAAATCCCTGTTCCAACATAATTGTGAATCTTTGTTTAATGCGCTCGTGCAGTACCTGACGGTTTGCCGGGGCAATGGCCAAGTTCGCGACAGTATAGGGCAATTGTTGCAGTCCCGATGCGGCTGCTTCAGTACTTTGCGCAGATTGTTTCAGGCGCAGCTCGGTCATGCTCTGACCACTGACCCGATAAACTTCCAGCGCGCGACTCAGGCGTTGCGGATCGTTCGGATGAATGCGCGCCGCTGACTCCGGATCGATCACCGCCAACTGCTCGTGCAGGGCTTGCCAGCCAAGGCGCTCAGCCTCTTCTTCGATCTGCGCGCGGACTTCGGGATCGGCCGCCGGCATGTCCGCCAGACCTTCGACCAAAGCCTTGTAATAGAGCATCGTGCCGCCCACCAGCAGGGGAATTTTTCCGCGTACGGTGATTTCCGCCATGGCTTGCAGGGCATCACGACGGAAGTCGGCGGCCGAATAGCTCTCTGCCGGATCGAGAATATCGATCAGGCGATGGGGAAATTCGGCCAGCAGCTCTTTGGAAGGCTTCGCGGTGCCGATGTCCATGCCGCGATAGACCAGCGCCGAATCGACGCTGATCAGCTCGCACGGCAGCACCTTGGTCAGCTCGATGGCCAGATCGGTCTTGCCCGCAGCGGTCGGGCCCATCAGGAAAATCGCTGGAGGAAGCTGGCTCATCAACGACCGCGCAGGAACAGTTTGTCCAGATCGTCCAGGCCCAGTTGGGTCCAGGTCGGTCGGCCATGGTTGCATTGACCGCTGCGCTCGGTGTTTTCCATGTCGCGCAGCAAGCCGTTCATTTCCGGCAGGGCCAGCCGCCGGTTGGCGCGGATCGCGCCGTGGCAGGCCATGGTGCCGAGCAGTTCGTTCAGGTGTGCCTGGATCCGGTCGCTGGTGCCATATTCCATCAGATCGGCGAGTACATCGCCGACCAGCCGGTTGGCCTCGGCCTGCTTGAGCAGGGCCGGGATCTGCCGGATCGCCAGGGTTTCCGGGCCAAGACGTTGCAGCTCGAAGCCCAGGCGCTGGAACCAGGCCGCATGTTCCTCGGCGCAGTCGGCCTCGCGCTGACTGACCGCCAGCGACTCCGGCACCAGCAGCGGCTGGCCGCTCAGGCCTTCGCTGGCCATGGCGATCTTCAGCCGTTCATACATGATCCGCTCGTGGGCGGCGTGCATGTCCACCAGCACCAGCCCCTGGGCATTTTCGGAAAGAATGTAGATGCCCTTGAGCTGTGCCAGCGCGTAGCCAAGGGGCGGAATGTCGTCCTGACCGGCCGGCAGCGCATTGGCATTGGCTTCCGGCAGCGGCGCGAAGAACTCGCGATAAGCGGCCTGCGCCTCGGCGGCCGGCACTGCCGATTGCGGGCGCGGCGTGTACTGGTACTGATAACCGCCGCCACTGCTGGTGCCCGACGAGGTATTGAACGCCGGTTGCGCCTGCGGTTGTTCCAGCAGTGCATTGGCCGCCAGACGCATTTCGCCCTGCGGGCCGAACTCACCGGCCTCAAGCCCGGTCGGGCGGACGATGGCAGTGGTCGGGGCAGGCGCGCCGAGTTGATCTTCTGGCCGCACGTCACCCAAGGCCCGATGCAGGGTGCCATAAAGGAAGTCATGCACCATGCGTCCGTCACGGAAACGGACTTCGTGCTTGGTCGGGTGGACGTTGACGTCCACCGCCGCCGGATCGACCTCGAAAAACAGCGCAAACGTCGGATGCCGACCATTGAACAGAACGTCGCGATAGGCCTGGCGCACCGCGTGGGCCACCAGTTTGTCGCGCACCGCCCGGCCATTGACGAAGAAATACTGCAAGTCGGCCTGACTGCGGTTGAACGTCGGCAGACCGACCCAGCCCCACAGATGCAGACCGTTGCGCTCGATCTCGATCGGCAGCGCCTGTTCGAGGAAGCCCGAGCCACAGATCGCCGCCACGCGCCGGGCGCGGGCCGCATCATCGTGGGCTTCATGCAGGCTGAGGATGGTCTTGCCGTTGTGGCGCAAATGGAAGGCCACGTCGAAGCGCGCCAGCGCCAGACGCTTGATCACTTCTTGCAAGTGATCGAATTCGGTTTTTTCAGTCTTGAGAAACTTGCGCCGCGCCGGGGTGTTGAAGAACAGGTCGCGAACTTCCACCGAGGTGCCGACCGGGTGCGCAGCGGGCTGAACCCTGGGCGCCATGTCGCGGCCTTCAGTCTCGACTTGCCAGGCCTGATCGGCATCGCGAGTGCGCGAAGTCAGGGTCAGGCGTGCCACGGAGCTGATCGACGCCAGCGCCTCGCCACGGAACCCCAGGCTCATCACCTGTTCGAGGTCTTCCAGATTGCGGATCTTGCTGGTGGCGTGACGGGCCAGGGCCAGCGGCAGGTCGTCGGCGGAAATGCCGCTGCCATCGTCGCGCACCCGCAGCAGCTTGACGCCGCCCTGCTCGACATCGACATCGATGCGCCGGGCGCCGGAGTCGAGGCTGTTTTCCAGCAACTCCTTGATCACCGAGGCCGGGCGCTCAACCACCTCGCCGGCGGCGATCTGGTTCGCCAGCCGTGGGCTGAGCAGTTCGATACGGGCAGCGCTCAACACCTGATTCATTCTTTGGACGCCAGTTCGGTGCCGGGAATGGTCAAGTGCTGACCGACCTTCAACTCATCGCTGCTCAGGTTGTTGGCGCTGCGCAGCGTCGCTGGCGAAACCTGGTAGCGCACGGCGATCATCGCCAGGGTTTCCCCCGGGCTCACTCGGTGATCCCGTGGCCCCTGAGCGATCTTGCCGGAGTCACGCAGCCAGGCAATGTAAGTGCCCGGTGGCGGGTTCTGCTGGAAGAACTGGCGCACGCCGCTGCTGATCGAGCGGGCCAGCGCTTGCTGGTGGCTCGACGCGGAGAGTTTCGAGGCCTCGTTGGCGTTGGAGATGAAGCCGGTTTCCACCAGGATCGACGGAATGTCCGGCGACTTCAGCACCATGAATCCGGCCTGTTCCACGCGCTGTTTGTGCAGTGGCGTGACCCGGCCGATGTTGGTCAGGACCTTCTGGCCAACGTTGAGGCTGGAGGTCAGCGAGGCGGTCATCGACAGGTCGAGCAGCACCCCGGCAAGCATCCGGTCCTTGTCGTCGAGGCTGACGTTGCCGGCACCGCCGATCAGGTCGGAACGGTTTTCGCTGTCGGCCAGCCAACGGGCGGTCTCGGACGTGGCGCCACGGTCAGACAGGGCAAACACCGAAGCACCGAACGCTGCCGCAGACGGCGCGGCGTCGGCGTGAATCGATACGAACAGGTCGGCGCCCTTCTTGCGGGCGATTTCGGTACGGCCACGCAACGGGATGAAGTAATCGCCGGTACGGGTCAATTCGGCGCGGAAGCCTTTCATGCCGTTGACCTGGCGTTGCAGTTCGCGGGCGATCTGCAGCACCACGTCTTTCTCGCGCTGGCCGCGTGAGCCGGAGGCGCCCGGGTCTTCGCCACCGTGGCCGGCGTCGATCACCACAATGATGTCGCGCTTGCCGGCCGGGGCAGGTGGCAGTTTGATCGCCGGCTCCGTCGGAGTGACCGGCACCGCCGGCACGGTGGCCACCGAAGGGGTCGGCGCAGGTGGCGGTGCGGCATCAGCCGGGTTATCGAACAGGTCGACCACCAGACGGTTGCCATACTGCGCGTTCGGCGCCAGCGAGAAGCTTTTCGGGGTGACGGCTTTTTTCAGGTCGATGACCACCCGCAGATCGGTCGGCGTGCGCTGCGCCGAGCGCATCGCGGTGATCGGCGTGTTGGCGGTCTGGACATTCAGCGGCGCGCCGAGGGTGGCGCCGTTGATATCGATCACCAGCCGGTCCGGTGCGGTCAGGGTGAAAACGCTGTGCTGCACCGGACCGGTCAGGTCAAAGACCAGACGCGTGTTATCCGGCGCCCGCCACAGGCGCACGCTGTTGACCTTCGTCTCGGCCACAGCGTTGACGGTTACTGCCATCAACATCAGTCCAGCGGCAGCCACCAACGCGCGAAAGCGCATACCTAACCCCATCATTTAATTGGATTCCAATGCCAAAGCGGCACACCAGGCCTCGCCACGCGAACCCTGGGACAAAATGTTCAGCGAACGCCCGCTGTCTTGCGGGCTAATGGTAATGGTCAGGTCAGGCTTTGGCAAAAAGCCTGCACCTTTATCCGGCCACTCGATCAGGCACAACGCGTCATCTTCGAAATAGTCGCGGATACCGAGAAACTCCAGTTCTTCCGGATCGACCAGGCGATACAGGTCGAAGTGAAAGGCACGGACATCACCGATCTCGTAGGGCTCGACCAGGGTGAAGGTCGGACTTTTCACCGCGCCGACATGTCCCAGCCCGCGAATGATGCCCCGCGACAGGGTGGTCTTGCCCATACCGAGGTTGCCTTCGAGAAAAATCAGCCCATGCCCCTGGGTAACGCGGGCGATCCGTGCGCCAAAGTCGCTCATAGCCTGTTCATCGGCCAGGTACAGGGTTACTTCAGACACGGTGCATGCTCCTCCAACAACTGACGAATGGCTGGAATCAGATCACTGGCCGCCAGCCCACGGCCGAATTCACCTTGTTGCTGCCCCGCATTCGCGTGCAGCCAGACACCCAGGCAAGCGGCGTCAAAACCGTCCATGCCCTGTGCCAGCAGCGCGCCGATCAACCCGGCGAGCACGTCGCCGAGGCCGGCGGTGGCCATTGCCGGATGCCCTTGATGACACAGGGCCAGACGCCCGTCCGGGTGTGCGACCAGGCTGCCGGCGCCCTTGAGCACCACAACCGCTGTATATTTTTTGCTCAAGGCCAGGGCTGCCGCCGGACGGTCGGCCTGCACCTCGGCGGTGCTGATGCCCAGCAACCGCGCCGCCTCGCCCGGATGCGGGGTGATCACGCAATCCTTGGGCAGGCTCACCGCACCGCTCGCCAGCAGATTCAACGCGTCGGCATCCCACACTTGCGGCAATGGCGCATTCGCCGCCGCCGACAACAACGCCCGCCCCCAACCGGCCTGCCCAAGCCCAGGCCCGACCACCAGCGTGGAGACCTTTTCCAGCAGGCCCATCAACTGATTCGCCGAAGAAGTGCCAAGCACCATGACTTCAGGCACCCGGTTCAACGCCGCCGGCACGTGCTCGGCCCGGGTGGCCAGCGAAACCATGCCGGCCCCGCTGCGCAACGCGCTCTCGCTGCTGAGCAGGATCGCCCCGCCAAAACCGTGATCGCCACCGATCAGCAACACATGACCGAATCGCCCCTTGTGCGCCGTTGGCGGCCGGGCCGCCAGACGCCGCAGATTAGCCACGTTGAGACGGCGCGCGGCGGCGGCAATGTCACTGAAGGTTTCGGCAGAGGCTTGCAGATCGTTAAACACCAGCTCGCCGACGTGATCCGCCGCGTCAGCGGTGAACAACCCAAGCTTGAGTCCGATGAAGGTCACGGTGAGATCTGCACGAACCGAATCCCCCAGCACACGGCCGGTATCGGCGCACAACCCGGAAGGAATATCGACCGCCACCACCGGCAGGCCACTGGCATTGATCGCCGCGATGGCCGAGGCGTAAGGCTCACGTACCTCGCCGTTCAATCCGATGCCCAGCAGCGCGTCGAGGACAACACCGCGCAGTTCGCTCGCGGCACTCCAGGCCGTCACCACGACGTTTTCGCTCACGGCCTCGGCGTGAGCCCGCGCGGCATCGCCCTGCAAACGCTGCGGATCGCCGACAGCCAGGACTCGCACACGCCAACCGGCGCGCTGCGCCAGCGCGGCCACCCGATAACCGTCACCGGCATTGTTGCCATGCCCGGCCAGCACCGTCAGCTCGCTCGCCGCCGGCCATTTGCGCACCAGCGCGCGCCAAGTCGCATAGGCCGCTCGCTGCATCAATTCGAAGCCCGGCGTGCCGGCGGCGATCAGCCGTGCATCGAGTGCTCGCACCTGCGCGGCGCGGTACAGCGCGTCGGGTAATTCATCTTTAGTGTGCGGCATGCGTCTTCGGGCTCCGATGTCTGGCAGAATTATACGCACCTCAGCTCCGGTTTCTCTCGCCTCATGTCCGCCATCACCACAGACCTCCCCGCCCTCGCCCAATCCATCAAGGACTGGGGCCGCGAGCTGGGCTTTCAGCAAGTCGGCATCAGCGGTCTGGACCTGGCCGAGCATGAACAGCACCTGCAACGCTGGCTCGAGGCCGGCTACCACGGCGAAATGGACTACATGGGCGCCCACGGCAGCAAACGCTCGCACCCCGAGGAACTGGTGCCCGGCACGCTGCGGGTGGTTTCCCTGCGCATGGACTACCTGCCTGGCGACACGCAAATGGCGCAAATGCTGGCGAAACCGGAGAAAGCCTACATCTCGCGTTATGCCTTGGGCCGCGATTACCACAAATTGATCCGTAAACGCGTGCAACAACTGGCAGATAAAATTCAGGCACACATCGGCCCGTTCGGTTTTCGCGCCTTCGTCGACAGTGCCCCGGTGCTGGAAAAGGCCATTGCCGAACAGGCCGGCCTGGGCTGGATCGGCAAAAACACCCTGGTTCTGAACCGCAAGGCCGGCAGTTATTTTTTCCTCAGCGAACTGTTTGTCGACCTGGCGCTGCCGGTGGACGAACCGCACAGCACCGAACATTGCGGCCGCTGCACTGCGTGCCTCGACATCTGCCCGACCAACGCCTTCGTCGGCCCGTATGTGCTGGACGCCCGTCGCTGCATTTCCTACCTGACCATCGAACTGAAGAACGCCATCCCCGAAGACCTGCGACCGCTGATCGGCAATCGGGTGTTCGGCTGCGACGACTGCCAGATCGTCTGCCCGTGGAACCGTTTCGCCCGGCCATCCGGGGAAAGCGACTTCAAGCCACGACACAACCTCGACAACGCCGAACTGGCCGAACTGTTCCTGTGGGATGAGGATAAATTCCTCAGCAGCACCGAAGGCTCACCGCTGCGCCGCGCCGGTTACGAACGCTGGCTGCGCAATCTGGCAGTGGGACTGGGCAATGCGCCGTCGAGCATTCCGGTACTGGAAGCGCTCAAGGCACGCCGGGACTATCCGTCGGAACTGGTGCGCGAGCATGTCGAGTGGGCGCTGAAACGCCACGGACTCGCGTAAACCGCATCAATGCTCGTCGTTATAAACGAACTTGGGCATTTCCCAATGGAACCGAATCGCCAGCAGCCGCAGCAGGAACCCGCCGAACAGGGTGATCAGGATCGCCTGCTCACTCGGCACATTCAGATACAGGCACAGCATGTAGCACCAGGCGGCGGCGAACGAGACGCTGGCGTAGAGTTCACGGCGGAAAATCAGCGGGATGTCGTTGCAGAAGATGTCGCGCAGGATGCCGCCGAAAACCCCGGTAATCACCCCGCTGACCGAGGCCACCAGCATGCCATGGCCCATTTCCAGAGCGGTCATGCAGCCGATCAGGGTGAACGCCACCAGGCCGACCGCGTCGAGCACCAGAAACAGCGAACGCAGGTGCCGCATCCAGCGCGCGGTGAACACCGTGATCATCGCGGCGGCGGAGGTCAGCACCAGGTATTCCGGGTGTTTGACCCAGGTCAGCGGGTAGTGCCCGAGCAACATGTCGCGCACCGAACCGCCGCCCAGTGCCGTGACGCAGGCGATCAGCACCACGCCGAACCAGTCCATGCCGCGCCGTCCCGCAGACAGGGCGCCGGTCATGGCTTCGGCGGTAATGGCGATCAGGTAGAGCATCAGCAACATGGTGGCGATCCAGGCAGGAAGGCGCGCAGTCTAGCCATTTCAACGTCGCACCAGAAGGGGGCGTCGAGGAATGTTGTCTGGCGTTGAGTCTTCAGGAACCGGGCGCTCCATTCGCGGGCAAGCCCGCTCCCACAAAAGCCGCGCGACCTTGTGGGAGCGCCGGAACTTACTCAGGCCTTGATGAAGTGCTGGCGGTAGTGCTGCAGCTCGGCGATGGATTCGCGGATGTCGTCCAGCGCCAGGTGGGTGCTGCCCTTCTTGAAGCTGTCGCGCACGTCCGGCGCCCAGCGTGCGGCCAGTTCCTTGAGCGTGGAGACGTCGAGGTTGCGGTAGTGGAAGTAGCTTTCCAGCGCCTTCATGTGGGTATAAAGGAAGCGCCGATCCTGGCAGATGCTGTTGCCGCAGATCGGCGACTTGCCCTTCGGCACCCATTGTTCGAGGAAGGCGATGGTCTGGGCTTCGGCTTCAGCCATGCTGATGCGGCTGTCGCGCACACGCTGGGTCAGGCCCGAGTTGCCGTGGGTGCGGGTGTTCCACTCGTCCATGCGGGCGAGGACTTCGTCGCTGTGGTGGATGGCGATCACCGGGCCTTCGGCCAGGGTGTTGAGGTCACTGTCGGTGACGATGGTGGCCATCTCGATGATGACGTCGTTTTCCGGATCCAGACCGGTCATTTCCAGGTCGATCCAGATCAGATTCTGCGGGTTTTGCATATTTCGACTCCTAGGCAATGCTGCGCAGTTTAGCCTAGGCCGGTGGCCGGGCGTGCTAAACTCGCCGCCGTTTTACCTAATCGCTGCATTCTTTTATTACGGAACACCCATGGCCAAACGCCAACTCAATCGCCGCCAGAACTGGCGCATCGAAAAGATTCAGGGCGAGCGCGCCGCCCGCGCCGCCAAACGCGAGTCCTCGGCTGTCGAGGCGCTCGAGGGTGGCGACCTTGGCCCGGAACAACACGGCCTGGTGATCGCTCACTTCGGTGTGCAGGTCGAAGTCGAGGCCGTTGACGGCGATCAGGCCGGCCAGGTGTTCCGCTGCCACTTGCGCGCCAACCTGCCTGCACTGGTGACCGGCGATCGCGTGGTATGGCGCGCCGGCAACCAGGGCATCGGGGTGATCGTCGCGCAACTGCCGCGCACCACCGAACTGTGCCGCCCGGACAGCCGTGGCCAGCTCAAGCCGGTGGCCGCCAACGTCGACATGATCGTCATTGTCTTCGCCCCGCTGCCCGAGCCCCACGCCAACCTGATCGACCGCTATCTGGTGGCGGCCGAGCACGCCGGCATTCGCCCGTTGCTGCTGCTGAACAAATTCGACCTGATCGACGAGCAGAACGCCCCGGCGCTGAATGCGCTGCTGGCGGTCTACCGCACCCTGGGTTATCCGGTGCTGGAAGTATCCGCCCATCACGGCAATGGCATGGAGCTGTTGCAGAAGCAGCTCGACGGACGCATCAGCGTGTTCGTCGGCCAGTCCGGGGTTGGCAAGTCATCGTTGGTCAACAGCCTGCTGCCGGATGTCGAAACCCGTGTCGGGCCGCTGTCGGAATGGTCCGGCCAGGGCACGCACACGACCACCACCGCGCGGCTGTTCCACTTCCCCGGTGGCGGTGAGCTGATCGACTCCCCGGGCATCCGTGAATTCGGCCTCGGCCATGTCAGCCGTGCCGATGTGGAAGCCGGTTTCATCGAGTTCAACGACCTGCTCGGCACCTGCCGCTTCCGTGACTGCAAGCATGATCGTGAACCGGGCTGTGCATTGCTCAAGGCATTGGAAGATGGCCGGGTGCAGCAACAGCGGATGAACAGCTACCGCTCGATCATTGCCAGCCTGCCTGAGAACGGTTACTGAGCGGAATCAAAAGCAAAGTCCCCCTCACCACCGAGTCCCCTGCCATACCTTCCGCCCACAAAAAAACCGACATCGCTGTCGGTTTTTTTGTGCCTCACGGCTTCGGCGCTGGAGCCGGCGCAGTGGCTGGCGGAGCGGCCGGTGCAGGCGGTGCAGACGCCGCACTTCCCGGTTCGGCCGGCTTCGGCAGCGGGTCGTCGAACAGGTTCAGCCGCTCGCGCAACTCGTGCGGGGCCACCGGTTGCTGGTCGGTCGGCAGCGCGTTCGGATCGACCGGAGCCGCCGCGCCACCGTTCTGACTGTCAGCCGCCGGCTTGTCCGGGTCAGCACCTTGCGAACCTTCGATGGCCGCCTGGGCCTTCTTGGTCAGCACCACGATGTCGATGCGGCGGTTGACCGGGTTGAACGGGTTTTCCTTGTCGAACAGCGCCGACGAGGCGTAACCCACCACCCGCGCCACTTGCGAGTCCGGATAGCTGCCGGCCACCAGCGCACGACGGGCCGCGTTGGCACGGTTGGCCGAGAGCTCCCAGTTGCCGAAATCGCCGTTGCCAACGTAAGGCTTGGCATCGGTGTGACCGCTGATGCTGATCTTGTTCGGCACTGCCTTGATGGTGTCAGCCATGGCCAGCAGGATGTCTTCGAAGTACGGTTTCAGACGCGCGGAACCCGAGTCGAACATCGGCCGGTTCTCGGCGTCCATGATCTGGATGCGCAAACCGTTCGGAGTGATCTCGAACAGGATCTGATCCTTGAACTTCTGCAGTTGCGGATTCTCTTCGACCTTGTTCTGCAGTTCTTGCAGCAGCAGTTCCAGACGCTCTTTCTCGACCTGCTCGGCCATGCCTTCAACCTGCTCGGTGTCGACCGTGACCTTGTCCGGCTGCGGCTGGGACTTCACTTCCGGGTTGAGGGTGTTTTCCGGGGCCAGGGTCGGCGTACCGCCCAGGTCGATGATGTATGGCGTGCCGCTCTCGGAGAAGCCGACCGGATCCTTGAAGTAACCGGCGATGGCGATCTTCTGCTCCGGGGTGGCGGTGGACAGCAGCCACAGCACCAGGAAGAACGCCATCATCGCCGTGGCGAAGTCGGCGAAGGCGATTTTCCACGCCCCGCCGTGATGCCCGCCACCGTAGCGCTTGACGCGCTTGATGATTATCGGCTGGTTATTTTCCATGACTTAGCGACCGCGAACCGCTTGTTCCAGCTCGGCGAAGCTAGGACGGTGAGCCGGGTACAGAACCTTGCGGCCGAACTCGACGGCCAGCGACGGCGGCATGCCGGAAGCCGAAGCCACCAGCGAGGCCTTGATGGCTTCGTAGACGTTGAGTTCTTCCTTGGCGTCGTGGGCCAGGGAGTGCGCCAGCGGGCCGAAGAAGCCGTAGGCGGCGAGAATACCGAAGAATGTACCGACCAGTGCCGCACCCACGTGCAGACCGATGGACTTCTGGTCGCCTTCACCCAGCGACGCCATGGTCACCACGATCCCCAGTACTGCCGCGACGATACCGAAACCCGGCATGGCGTCGGCAATGCCGTTGACCGCGTGGGATGGATGCTCGAGGTCTTCCTTGAGGCTGAACAGTTCCATGTCGAACAGGCCTTCGAGCTCGTGGGGAGCCATGTTGCCGGAAGACATGATGCGCAGGTAATCGCAGATGAACGCGGTCATGCGCTCGTCCTTCAACACCGCCGGGTACTTGGCGAAGATCGGGCTCGCGGCGGCGTCTTCGATGTCGCCTTCGATGGCCATCATGCCTTCGCGGCGGCTCTTGTTGAGGATCTCGTAGATCAGGCCGAGCACTTCAAGATAGAAGGTGTGGCTAAAGCGCGAACTGAACATGCCCAGGGACTTCTTGAGCACGTGCATCGTCATGTAGCCGGGGTTGGCCTGGAGGAATGCGCCGAGGGCCGCACCACCGATGATCATCACCTCGAAAGGCTGGATCAGGGCGGCAATCTTGCCGTGGGAGAGCACGTATCCGCCGAGCACGCTCGCGAATACGACGATGATGCCGATAATTTTAGCCATAGATAGAAGGTACTTACTTAAGTCGGGTTCAAGGTCATATTCGGAAGTTAAAAAATCTCTTCTTCTACTTATCGGCAAAACTGCGCCAGACTATAGGCAGTTCAGGCGAAAAGCCAATTTAGCCCGTGCCGGGCGCGTCTACAGCTGATGAAGATCCCGTCCAGACATGGCTAATGAAACGAACGTTCCACACGCGAAACCGACCACGCTCGATGGCTGGGTGAAACTGCTCGATAGCGTCCGCCTGCCAGTTCCCCAAGAAGCCCATGACCGCGTTTGCCGGGCGATCCGCGACAACCGCAGCTCGCTGCGCGACATCGCCGAACTGATGCAGGACAGCCCGGCCCTGGCGCTGAGCATCATCCGCGAAGCCAACCGCCACACCCACGGCAGCATGGCCGCCCCGGCGGAAAACCTCGAAATCGCGATCAACCGCCTCGGCCTCGCCCGCACTGAAGAATTGCTTGCACGCCTGCCTGCCGAACCCGGCGCGCAGATCCCGTTGCCCCTGCGCCAGTTGCAGATGATCAGCCAGCACGCCACGCAACAGGCCAACGGCTTTTTCGCCGGGCGCCTGGCGCGACTGTGGCAGGACATCCATTGGGGCAGCCTGCTGTTTCTGGCGCCGTTATGGCCGCTGGCGCTGACCTTCCCGAAGCTGCTCGAAGAGTGGGAACTGCGGGTGATCCACAAGGGCGAATCCGCTCGCGAGGTAGAAAAACAGCTGTTCGGCGTACGCCTGCTGAAAATCGGCGAAGCGCTGGTTGAGGCCTGGCGCCTGCCGATCTGGGTGCAGCAGGGTTATCGGCTGCTGCTCACCGAGCAACGGGAACTGGTCAAGGTCCTGCGCATCGCCCGCGACAGCGAACATCCGCTGCGCCAGCAGAATCGCCTGGATGACGATCCGACCCTGCGCCGCTGGCTCAATCAGCCGGCCAATACCGTGCTGCTGGCGAACGGTCTGGCGCTCTCGGCGCAACAGGCCTGGGACAGTCCGCACAGCGAGCGCTGGCAATACCTGACCAGCCTTTACCTGCAAATTTCGATGGACGAAGTCCAGCAACAGCTGCACCAGCAGGCGGCCAACAGCGCGCGCCTGCATGGCATGCCCGATCTGTGGCACCCGGCGATTTCCTTGCTGTGGCCCTGGGGCACCCGCCGTCTGCCCGCCGGGATGCTGCCTGCCGCCGCGCCGACGGCCGAGGATCTCGCCAAGTGGCGCCAGCAATGCGCCGAACTGCTGGCGACGCCAAGCCGCTTCACCAATGCCATGCACCTGACCATCGCCGCCCGCGACGCCCTGGCCGCCAGTGGCATGCGCCGGGTGATGATCCTGATGGCCGACCGCACCCACGCCAACCTGCGCGTCCACCAAATTGCCGGATTGCCGAAAGAGGCAGCCGCGCTGAACTTCGTCGTCAGCCAGAGCAGCGTGCTGCAACGGCTGCTCGCGCAACAGGCGCAGGTGCGGATCACCCCGGACAACAACGCCCAGTTCTCCGCCCTGTTGCCGGCCTCCCTGCGCAGCCTGTTCCGTGGCGAGCACCTGTTTTTGCGCTCGCTGGTGAACAACGGCCGGGTCATCATGATTGTGGTGGCCGACCAGGGTGGCGGGCCGTTCGCCGACATCACCGTACAAGCCTTCGGCAAAACCGCGCAGTGCATCGAGAAAGCGCTGCACAGTTTTAGCCAGCGCGGCCAATGACAGCTACAATCCTTCCCCTTTGTGCTCTGGAGACCTCACATGTCTGATTTCTCTGGCCTGGCGCTGGTGATCGAGCCGAGCGACCTGCTCCCGCGCCTCGAATCCCGCGATCTGATTCTGGTGGATCTGACCAGTGCCGCCCGTTATGCCGAGGGTCATATTCCCGGCGCACGCTTTGTCGACCCCAAACGCACCCAATTGGGTCAGGCGCCGGCCCCGGGCCTGCTGCCGACCCGGGAAAAACTCGAAGAACTGTTCGGCGAACTGGGCCATCGCCCGGACGCGGTCTACGTGGTCTATGACGACGAAGGCGGCGGTTGGGCCGGGCGCTTCATCTGGCTGCTCGACGTGATCGGCCACGACAAGTACCACTACCTCGATGGCGGTCTGCCGGCCTGGCTGGCAGAAGGCTCGCCGATGTCGATCCAGATCCCGCCGGCGGTCGGCGGCCCGGTGGCCCTGACCCTGCGCGACGAGCCGACCGCCACCCGCGAATACCTGCAAAGCCGTCTGGGCGCCGCCGACCTGGCGATCTGGGATGCGCGCGGGCCACTGGAATACTCCGGCGAAAAAGTCCTGGCGGCCAAGGGCGGACACATTCCCGGCGCGGTCAATTTCGAATGGACGGCGGGCATGGATCAGGCCCGTCACTTGCGCATTCGCAGCGACATGCCGCAGATCCTCGAACAACTGGGCATCACGCCCGACAAGGAAATCATTACCCACTGCCAGACCCATCACCGGTCCGGTTTCACTTATCTGGTGGCCAAGGCCCTCGGTTATCCGCGAGTCAAGGGCTACGCCGGTTCCTGGGGCGAATGGGGCAACCACCCCGACACGCCCGTCGAGCTTTAAGGTTTTTAAGGACAGTCAATGAAAGAGCGTTTGTTTATCCTCAGCCAGTACCTGCTGCCTCACCACTTGCTGTCGCGCCTGGCCGGCTGCATCGCCGAGTGCCGCGTGCGCTGGTTCAAGAATGCGTTCACCACCTGGTTCGCCAAGCGTTATCAGGTGGACATGTCGCAAGCACTGGTTGAAGACGTGACCGCCTACGAGCATTTCAACGCCTTCTTCACCCGCGCCCTGAAAGACGGCGCACGTCCGCTGGATCAGACGCCGGGGGCGATCCTCAGCCCGGCCGACGGCGCGGTCAGCCAGCTCGGCCCGATCGAACACGGTCGCGTATTCCAGGCCAAGGGCCACAGTTTCAGCGTGCTCGAACTGCTGGGCGGCGATACCGCGAACGCCGCGCCTTTCATGGGCGGCGACTTCGCCACCATTTACCTGTCGCCGAAGGACTACCACCGCGTACACATGCCGCTGGCCGGCACCCTGCGCGAAATGGTCTACATCCCGGGCCGGATCTTCTCGGTCAACCAGACTACCGCTGAAAACGTGCCAGAGCTGTTCGCCCGTAACGAGCGCGTGGCGTGCATCTTCGACACCGAGCGCGGGCCAATGGCCGTGGTGCTGGTGGGCGCGATGATCGTGGCCTCGATCGAAACCGTCTGGGCCGGTCTGGTCACGCCGCCGAAACGCGAACTGAAGACCTTCCGCTACGACGAAGCCGCCCGCGCGCCGATTCATCTGGAAAAAGGTGCGGAACTGGGGCGCTTCAAGCTGGGATCCACCGCCATCGTGCTGTTCGGGCCTGATCAAGTGAAGTGGGCCGAGGAACTGGCGGCTGGTTCGCCGGTGCAAATGGGCCAGGCCCTGGCCCTGCCGAACGCCTGACCATCCCCGTGCAGGCTGCGCTCCTGATTTGCCGAAAATCGAGAGCGCAGCCTGGCGTCACCGGGCAACTCCGGCCCCTCCCCGCACCAACGCAACGGCCCATTTGCTGCTATGGTTTTTGGCATGAGCCAGACCATCCCCCCACCTCAGCTGCGCGCCCCGACCCCGACACAGTTGCGCCTGTCCTTCTGTGAGGCCAACCCGCGCGACCTCAGACGCTGGATCGCCGGCCTGCCCAAGGCCAATATCGGCGAGACGGCCCGTCAGCTGTATCAAGGCCTGGGCGAACTCAACCAACTGCTGACCCCCAGCGACAATCGTCTGCAATTGCTGGAACTGTTGCGCCCCGAGGTGTACTTCGTCTGCCAGCATCTGGAGCGACACTTCCTCCATCAGGCCATCATGCTCGATGACCGCTCGCGCAAAATCGTCAACCTCTGCCAGGCCCTGCAAAGCCAGCTGGCCAACGGCTACAAACAGATCGTTCTGCGGATCGCGCCGAAGTACACCAAGGCGCGAGCGGAGCTGGTCAGCCTGTCCCTGCAACGGGCCACCCATGCGCTCAAGGGGCAATTGCTACGGGCGACGCAGCTTTACAGCCCGGCGCCGGAGCATCTGTGGTTCGAGTTGCATCAGTTGTATCGCACGGCCAGCCAGTTGCAGTTGCAACATCGGGGCGTGCGCGATGACCTGGCCAGCCTCACCCGTGAATTGAGCGTCGAACAGACCTACCTCGCTGCCCTGCTGCTGGGCAGCGCTCGCTGCAATCAACTGCGCCAGAACCAGATCGCGCGACTGGCGGAGGTGCTGGAACCGTGGAGCGCGTGGCTGAAATTGCCCCCGGATGCAGCCACCGACGGCTTGTTCGCGATATCCGCCGAACTCGACGCCGGGCCGCGCTACCGCAGCATGTTTCGCAGTGAGCAACAGGCCGGGATGCTCGGTTTCGATCCGCAGCCCCTGGTGGAGGCCATCGAAGCCCACCTGCTGCACCACCCCACTTCGACGCCGCTGCCGATTCCGGCGGGGCTGAGCCTGGATACCCTGCAGCATCTGCACGCCACCTGGGGTCAGGCGGCCGAGCGCAGTTTCCAGCGCACCGTCGGCCAGGGCAACCTGACCGTGTGCGTCGGCATGAGCGCCCTGCACTTCTATCTCGGCGGCGAACGCTCGTTCAGCGAAATGCTCAAGCACCCCGGCGCCCGCACTGCCAACTTCAACAGTGCAGTGGCCAAGGGCGAAAAGGACAGTTGGAGCCAGGCCTTCGACGCCGCGCCGCAAAGCAAGAGCGACGAATTCCTGCCCTACGAGGAAATCCTCTACGAACCGCTGATCGAAGACGAAGACAACACTGACAGTCCACCGCACTACCCGACCTACGCTTTGCCAGTGATCAACCACAGCCCCGGCGGTTATTGCCTGGCCTGGCCGAAAGAAGTGCCCGCCGAATTGCAGGCCGGGGAAATGGTCGGCATTCAGGACACCGCAAGCCAGGGCTGGAGCATTGCCGTGGTGCGCTGGATCCGCCAGGTACGCGGTGCCGGCACGCAAATGGGCATCGAACTGGTGGCCCCTCACGCGCAGCCATGCGGGTTGCAACTGGTGCGCTCGCGGGACGATCACAGCCACTATCTGCGCGGTCTGCTGCTGCCGGAGATCAGCGCCATCGACCTGCCCGCCACATTGCTCGCACCGCGCCTGCCGTTCCAGGAGGGCAGCAAAGTGCTGATCAACACCCACGGCGAAGAGCACCGCGCCGGGCTGGACCGGCGGGTGGCGAGCACTCACAGTTTCAATCAGTTTGCTTATCGGTCGCTGGATAGCGCACAGAATGGCGGCAGCGAAGAGGATTTCGATTCGTTGTGGAAGTCGCTTTGAGCGGCATCAGCCAAATCGAGGCGCCCCCTTCGCGGGCTTGCCCGCGAAGAGTCCGCATACAACTCAGAGTTGCCCGTCGCGATCCCGGAAGCCCAGCAGATACAGCACGCCATCCAGCCCCAGGGTGGAAATCGCCTGTTTGGCCGACTGCTTGACCAGCGGCTTGGCGCGGAACGCCACGCCCAGGCCGGCAATCGCCAGCATCGGCAGATCGTTGGCGCCGTCGCCGACCGCAATGGTCTGCTCCAGACGCAAGCCTTCCTTCTGCGCCAGCTCCTTCAACAGGTCAGCCTTGCGCTGGGCATCAACGATCGGCTCGACCGCCACGCCCGTGCATTTGCCATCGACCACTTGCAGTTCGTTGGCGAACACGTAGTCGATGCCGAGCTTGGCCTGCAACTGCTTGGCGAAGTAGGTGAAGCCGCCGGACAGGATCGCGGTCTTGTAACCCAGACGCTTGAGTTCGGCGAACAGGGTTTCCGCGCCTTCGGTCAGACGCAGCGAAGCGCCGATGGAGTCCAGCACGCTGACGTCCAGGCCCTTGAGCAACGCCAGGCGCTCCTTGAAGCTGGCGCGGAAATCCAGCTCGCCGGCCATTGCCCGTTCGGTGATTTCCGAAACCTTGTCACCCACGCCGGCCGCCTTCGCCAGCTCGTCGATGACTTCGGCCTCGATCAGGGTCGAGTCCATGTCGAACACCGCCAGACGGCGATTGCGGCGGAACAGCGAATCTTCCTGGAAGGCGATGTCAACGTTCAGCTCCTGGGCGACGCTGAGGAATTCGGCGCGCAGGGCCTGCGGATCCGCCGCTTCGCCACGTACGGAGAACTCGATGCAGCCCTTGCCCTTGTCGGCCGGCGTGTCCAGCGGCATGCGTCCCGACAGACGGTCGATGTGATCGATGTTCAGGCCGTATTTGGCGGTGATCGAGCTCACGGCCTGCAACTGGCCGGCAGTCACTTTGCGGGTCAGCAGGGTGACGATGTGGCGCTTCTTGCCCTGGTTGCCCACCCACTGCTGGTAATCCTCTTCGGACACCGGGGTGAAACGCACCTGCTGCTCGAGTTCATAGCCCTTGAACAGGATGTCCTTGAGCACCGACTGGCCTTGCTCGGTGTCGGGAATTTCAACCAGGATGCCGAACGACAGGGTGTCGTGGATCACCGCCTGACCGATGTCGAGAATGTTCACACCACCCTGGGCCAGAACGCCGGTAATGGCCGCAGTCAGACCCGGACGATCGGATCCGGTGATGTTAATCAGGACGATTTCGCGCAACGCGCACCCCCGCAACTGGAAAAAAACCGCATTCTACCCACTTTCAGTGACCATCGGGCACCGCCAGCGCTTTGCCGGTCTAGGGCCTGTCGCTATACTGCGCGTCAACTTCACGGACAAAAGAGCCGAGCTCAGTGAACCGGCCCACGCCAGTTAAAACCGATAACTTCTTCCTGCTGATCTTCCGTGCACTGCGCCACCGCCGTGTACCGATTGCATTGCGCATCGCCAGCCATAACGTGATCCTGGTCGCTCTGGCCCTGGTGATCTACGCCTGCGTGATGGGTTTGCAGTTCAAGCAGGCCATGCACGAGCAGGCCGATGCGCTGGGTGAAAGCCTGACCACGCAGACCGCCACCTCCGCCACCGAACTGCTGGTGTCCAACGACATCCTCAGTCTCAACGTGCTGCTGAACAACCTGACCAAGAACAAACTGGTGGCCCACGCGGCCATCTACAGCGTGGACAACCGCATCCTCGCCGAGTCCGGTCAGCGTCCCAAGCACGGTCTGCTGGGCGAAGCCGAAGGCATGTACGAGAGCAAGATCACCTTCCAGGACGTGACCGCCGGGCAACTGCGCATCAGCCTGGACATGGATCAGTTCCAGCAGCCGATGACCATCAGCCTGCAAAGCATGGGCATTCTGAGTGCAATCCTGTTGGCGCTCGCCCTGGCTCTGAGCCTGCGTCTGGGCCGGCACATTTCCACGCCGCTGCTGCAACTGCGGGTGTGGCTGCGCCGGATTGACGAATTCACCCCGGGCATCGAGCGTCAGGACGAAATCGGCGACCTCGCCCGTCAACTGCACGCCAGCTACGCTCCGGAACCGGCCGAACCCGAGCCTGAGCCGGAACCGGAACTCGAAGACGACGAGCCGGAATTCGAAGTGCGCAACCTGCGCGACCCGAGTTTCGACGAGAGCCGGCCGATGGCCGCGCAAAAGCCGGCGCCACGCCATGTGGTCAGCACCGTCGAGGACGACGAAGATGACGACGCGTTCGCCGACCTGCGCGACGAATCGCTGAACGAAACCGCGCCACCGGCCGTTCGCCAGCCAACCCCGAACGTGCCGCAACACACGGCGGTGCTGGCGGTGCAACTGGGTTCCCAGGAGCAACTGCGACGCCTGCCGCGCGCACGCCTGGAAGAACTGCTGGAGCGCTATCGCGACTGCCTCGATCAGGCCGCTTCGCTGTATCAGGGCGAAATCGAGACGCTGAACGACGGCAGCACCCTGATGCTGTTCCACAGCGAAGACAGCGGCGACGACTACCTGACCAACGCCATCTGCTGCGGCGAACTGCTGCGAGCGCTGGGCCATCAGTTGCAGATCGAAGTCGCCGACAGCGGCATCACCCTGCAATTGCAGCTGGGCCTGACCCTCGGCGACGAACTGTTCGGCCTGAGCCAGATCGACCTGCTGCTGACCGACTCCGCCCAGGACGCACTCGCGCTGTCGCAACACAGCCGCAACCTGCTGCTGGTGGAGCGCAAGATCAGCGACGACGCGCTGATCCGCCAGCGTGCGCGGATCCGCCCGATCGCCAGCCCCGAGGGCGCTTGCTGCGTGGAGCGGTTGATGGAGCCTTATCCGTCGATGCTGGAGCGGCAACTGGCGCGGATGCATGAGCGCCGGGCCTGAGGCCTGATACGGTTGTAAACGAAGCCCGCAGATGAGTGATTGTCTGCGGGCTTTTTGTTGGCAGTGAAAGCCCCTTCACCCTAGCCCTCTCCCTGAGGGAAAGGGAACCGATTGAGGGATGCTCAGGCGTCACACCGACCTGAGCGCGCCGTGCCGAATCCGGAATCAGCACTTCGCCCCATCGCTAGCAGCTCTATAATCGACACGATCCTCCAGGTCGATGGACAGCGTCAGACACCACGGTCGGCTCCCTCTCACCCTGAGAGAGGGCTGGGGTGAGGGGCTTTTGATCTTCTACCCGTTCCCCAGACACAACAAAGCCCGCACAAGGCGGGCTCTGTTTTCAAGCAGTCCAGGCTTAGAAGCGGAACACTTCCATGTCCGTGCGGATCGGTGAAGCCATTGGAATCTTCGGCTGCTTCTCGGTTTCCGCTGCTGGCGCCGCCGGTTTCGGCGCCGGTTTGCGCGGTGCCTCGGCGACCGGTGGCTGGTTGGCCAGTGGCTTGAGCGCCACCGACAACTGCTCGGCCAGACGCTGCAACAGCACGCCCTGGGCCTGAACCTGCGCAGCAGTGGTCCCGGCATGCTGCTCTTGCAGATGCACAATGCGGTTGTCACGGACCTGACCACGACGGTCGATCAGGCGCCATTGGGCATCGAGAATCGCCGGTTGCGCCTTGCCCGAATCCAGGCGAGTGATGGTCAGCAAGACCTGCACGTCCGGGCTGAAGCCCAACGTGGCGGGTGCCAGCACTACACGCTGGCTGTCCAGATGACCGGCAACCTGACGCAACAGCAGTTGATCGATATCCGACGAAAGGCTGCCGGCCCACCGACCATCGGCCGAAGCTTGCAGGCTGCCATCCGGTTGACGCTGCAGCAGCGTCTCGCGTTGCAGGTAATCGGCCACGACCACAGGGCCTAACAATACCGCCATGCCCGCGCTTTGCGCAGGCTGAGCCGGACTTCCGCTGTCCAGCTGATACAGCGACACCGGCTGGTGAACGCTGCAACCCGCCAGGCCAAGAACGCCGGCGAGCAGGAAAATAAGGGGGCGCAGAGAAGTCATCATCCCGTCCAGGTGGTTGCCACAAGGCTGACCACAGTGAAAATACTCAATAAATATGAAGAACGCTCGGCCACGCCGGCGATGGAAAGGCCATATCATCCGTGAATATGCGTTCCGACTCCAGCGCCAAAGCGCCGATCTACGGGTTAAATCGTAGATCTGGCGCTCTAGGACGCTTAATTGAGGTTTTCGACGAGCAGCGCATCCACCCGCTGGAAGCCACGAGGCAACTTGTTACCACGCCGCCCACGCTCACCCTTGTAGTGTTCGAGGTCGTCGGCTTTCAGCGACAGGGTACGTTTTCCGGCCTGCAACACCAGTGTGGCGCCATCCGGAATGACGGCGATGTCCGTGACATATTCTTCGCGACTGGCGACACGTTCACCGGAAATCCCGATGATCTTGTTGCCTTTGCCCTTTCCTAATTGTGGCAGATCGCTGATTTTGAAGATCAGCAGGCGACCCTCGGTCGTGACCGAGGCCAGCCAGTTCTGCTCGCGGTCGGGCACCGGACGCGGCGCGATCACCTTGGCGTTGTTCGGCAGGCTTAGCAGGGCCTTGCCGGCCTTGTTCTTGGCTTGCAGGTCTTCACCCTTGACCACGAAACCATAGCCGGCATCGGATGCGATCACGTACAGGCCGTCGTCTTCCGGCATCAGCACGCATTCGAACGTCGCCCCCGGCGGTGGGGTCAGACGGCCGGTCAGCGGCTCGCCCTGGCCCCGGGCCGATGGCAGTGTGTGGGTAGCCAGCGAGTAGCTGCGCCCCGTGGAGTCGATGACCACGGCCGACTGGTTGGAACGCCCCGCCGCCGAAGTCTTGAAGCCATCACCCGCCTTGTACGACAGGCCGGTGGCATCGATCTCGTGCCCCTTGGCCGAACGAATCCAGCCTTTTTCCGACAGCACGACGGTGACTTTCTCATTCGGCAGCAGATCGTGCTCGGTCAGTGCCTTGGCTTCGGCACGCTCGACGATTGGCGAGCGGCGGTCATCGCCGTAGGTTTCGGCATCCTTGATCAACTCGCTGCGCACCAGCTTCTTCAGCTTGGTTTCGCTGCTCAGCAGCGCCTGCAGCTTGGCCTGCTCCTTGAGCAGTTCGTCCTGCTCGTCGCGCAGCTTCATCTCTTCCAGTCGCGCCAACTGACGCAGACGGGTGTCGAGGATGTAGTCGGCCTGGATTTCGCTGAGGGCGAAACGCTCGATCAGTTTGGCCTTCGGTTGATCCTCGGTGCGGATGATGTGAATCACTTCATCCAGGTTGAGGTAAGCGATCAGCAAACCGTCCAACAGGTGCAGGCGACGCTCGACCTTGTCGAGGCGGAATTGCAGGCGGCGACGCACGGTCAGCACGCGGAATTCCAGCCACTCGACCAGCAGCGCCCGCAGGTTTTTCAGCTGCGGCTTGCCGTCCAGACCGATGATGTTGACGTTGACCCGGTAGGTCGACTCCAGCTCGGTGCTGGCGAACAGGTGCTGCATCAGCGCTTCGTGGTCGACGCGGCTGTTGACCGGGATGATCACGATGCGGCACGGGTTTTCGTGGTCGGATTCGTCGCGCAGGTCAGCGATCTGCGGGGCTTTCGACGGTTTGGCCTGCATCAGCGCGGCGATCTGCTCCAGCACTTTGGCCCCGGAGACTTGATGCGGCAGCGCGGTGACGATGATGTCGCCATCCTCGACGTGGTACACGGCGCGCATGCGCACCGAACCCTTGCCGGTTTCGTACATTTTCAGCAGGTCGGCACGCGGGGTGATGATTTCCGCTTCGGTCGGATAATCCGGCCCCTGAATGTGTTCGCAAAGCTGCTCGACCGTGGCTTTCGGCTCATCGAGCAGACGCACGCAGGCGCTGGCGACCTCACGCAGGTTATGCGGCGGCACGTCGGTGGCCATGCCCACGGCGATACCGGTGGTGCCGTTGAGCAGAATGTTCGGCAGACGCGCCGGCAGCACCAGCGGCTCCTGCAGGGTGCCGTCGAAGTTCGGCCCCCAGTCCGCCGTGCCCTGGCCCAGCTCGCTGAGCAGCACTTCGGAATAACGCGACAGCCGCGCCTCGGTGTAACGCATGGCGGCGAAGGACTTCGGATCGTCCGGCGCACCCCAGTTGCCCTGGCCGTCCACCAGCGTGTAGCGATAGCTGAACGGCTGGGCCATCAGCACCATCGCTTCGTAGCACGCCGAGTCGCCGTGGGGGTGGAACTTGCCGAGCACGTCGCCGACGGTACGCGCCGACTTCTTGTGCTTGGAATCGGCGTCCAGCCCCAGCTCGCTCATGGCGTAGACGATACGCCGCTGTACCGGTTTCAGACCGTCGCCGATATGCGGCAGGGCACGGTCCATGATCACGTACATGGAGTAGTTGAGGTAGGCATTTTCGGTGAAGTCAGCCAGCGACCGGCGTTCTACGCCATCTAAGCTGTCTGCAAGGTTGTCGCTCATGCGGGCCTCATCGGTTCGTTGTCTGGCGCAGCAGCATGGTGCCGCCGCGCTGAGTAAATTCAAGTTTGTTCAGGGCGCTCATGCCGAGCAACACCTGATCGCCATGCAGGCCCGGCGCCACCAGCGCGCGGACGTCCCGCAGCACGATGTCGCCCAGTTGCAGGCGGTCGATCCGGGTCCGATAGCCCTGGCTCAGGCCATTGGCCGTGCTCAGGGTCACACCGAAACCTTCTTCCAGCTTCAGGCTTTTCGCCACGTCGGCCGGGATGGCCACGTCGGTCGCGCCGGTGTCGAGCATGAACTCCACCGGCTGACCGTTGATCTGGCCGCTGGCGACAAAATGCCCTTGGGCGTTGCCGGCCAGCTTCACTTCAATAAAACCGTCGCCCTGCTGCGAACTGACCACCACGTTCGGATTCTGCTGGCGATCTTCCCATTGGCCGAAAAACCGCGTCGCCAGAAACAGCGCCGCGCACCACGCCAGAATCATCAACACCCGACCGGCACGCTTGCCCGGCGGTTGCTGGCTCATGGCTTGGCGCTCCAGCCGCCGTCTGGCGCGGCGAAACGCCAGACGATCGGGCGAACCTCGCCATCGGCGCGAGGACCAAAATTGTTGTCGACGCCGATCCAGGCACCCTGAGCATCGATAACCAGCGCCTCTTCCAGCCCAAAGTTCTGCGAATAGCGACGATTTCCCTGCAACAACTCGGCCGCGTAAGACCAGCAAAGCTCGACCTTGGCCGTCTGCGCATCGCGACGACAGATCTGGTAGGCGTTGCGCTCAAGGGTAAACAGTTTGCCGTTGAACAATGACAGGTCGGAAAAATCCCGGTTGACCGGCCTGGCTTTGGGAAACTGCGGCGGTTGCATTTCCATCCCGCCTTCACTGAGCAGCACACAGCGACCGTCACAATCCCACACCGTCTGTTGGCGCTTGATCAGCAACAAACCCCGGCTTTGCCGCTCGGCGGCCAGCCACATCTGATCGCCCGCCGGATTGATCGCCAGGCCCTCGAAGATCGCATTGAATTGCAGCAACATGCCGCTGGCGCGCGCCTCGCGAACCATCATCGGAGAGATTTTCAGCCACGACGACGGCCCCTGCGGCGGCACTTGCAACACCGCGGCGTGGCCTTCACTGACAATGTAGCGATTACCGGCGCTGTCGCAGGTGATCCCTTCGAAGTCCAGATCGCCACCACGGACGAACGACGCCGCCCAGGTCCGCGATTTGATGCCCCACGGCAAGCCGCTGTCGGGTACTGGCGGCGGCTCGATGCGCACGGCAGTCGCCTGCCAGACCGGGTCACGGGTATCGAGACGGTAGATCTGGTCATCGTCGCGATCCGAAACCGTCCACAGCTCGTTGCCGCACAGGGCCAGCCCCGACAGATTGCCGCCGCGCATGCCTTCGACCGGGTGCTCGGCGAGCACGCGCAGCTCTTGCACAGGCTCCGCCGACACCCCCATCGAACCCAGCAGCAACGCACCCGCCAAGGCCCAGCCAAACCGCATCAGGCCAGCACCTCGGCGAGGTTGCCCTTGGATTCGAGCCAGGTCTTGCGGTCACCGGCGCGCTTCTTCGCCAGCAGCATGTCCATCATTTCCGAGGTTTCGGCGAAGTCGTCCCCGAGGGTCAACTGCACCAGACGCCGGGTGTTCGGGTCCATGGTGGTTTCACGCAGTTGCGGCGGGTTCATTTCACCCAGGCCCTTGAATCGAGTGACCTGCGGCTTGCCCCGTTTCTTCTCGGCCACCAGGCGATCAAGAATCCCGTCGCGCTCGGCGTCGTCCAGGGCGTAGAAAATCTCTTTGCCGAGGTCGATGCGGTACAGCGGCGGCATCGCCACGTAGACATGACCGGCATCCACCAGCGGGCGGAAATGCTGGACGAACAAGGCGCAGAGCAGCGTCGCGATGTGCAGACCGTCGGAGTCGGCGTCGGCGAGGATGCAGATCTTGCCGTAGCGCAACTGGCTCATGTCTTCGGCGCCCGGATCGACCCCGATGGCGACGGCGATGTTGTGGACTTCCTGGCTCGCCAGTACTTCGCTGCCGTCGACTTCCCAGGTGTTGAGGATCTTGCCGCGCAACGGCAGGATCGCCTGGAATTCCTTGTCCCGCGCCTGCTTGGCCGAGCCGCCGGCGGAATCACCTTCGACCAGGAACAGTTCGGAACGCATCGGGTCCTGCCCTGCGCAGTCCGCCAGTTTGCCCGGCAGCGCCGGCCCTTGGGTGATGCGCTTGCGCTCGACTTTCTTGCTCGCCTTCAGACGACGACCGGCGTTGCTGATCGCCAGCTCCGCCAGAGCCAGGCCGGTTTCCGGGTTGGCATTGAGCCACAGGCTGAACGCGTCCTTGACCACACCGGACACGAACGCCGCCGCTTCGCGGGACGACAGACGCTCCTTGGTCTGGCCGGAGAATTGCGGTTCCTGCATTTTCATCGACAGGACGAACGCGATGCGCTCCCAGACGTCTTCCGGCGCCAGCTTCACGCCGCGCGGCAGCAGACTGCGGAATTCGCAGAACTCGCGCATCGCGTCGAGCAGTCCCTGGCGCAAACCGTTGACGTGGGTGCCGCCCTGCTCCGTCGGGATCAGGTTGACGTAGCTTTCAGTGACCGAAGTGCCGCCTTCCGGCAGCCACAGCAACGCCCACTCGACCGCTTCCTTGGTGCCGGCCAGGTTGCCGCAGAACGGCGCATCCGGCAGACGCTCGAACTCGCTGACCGCGTCCACCAGATAGGAGCGCAGGCCATCTTCGTAATGCCACTCGACCTTTTCGCCGGTGCCTTTGTCTTCGAAGCTGATCAACAGCCCCGGACACAGCACGGCCTTGGCCTTGAGCACATGCTTGAGGCGACTGATGGAGAATTTCGGCGAGTCGAAATATTTCGGGTCCGGCGAGAAATACACGCTGGTCCCGGTGTTGCGCTTGCCGACAGTGCCGATCACTTCCAGATCGGTCGCCTTGAAGCCGTCGGCGAAGGTCATCTGGTATTCGTTGCCGTCACGTTTGACCCGCACCCGCACCTGGGTCGACAAGGCGTTGACCACGGAAATACCGACCCCGTGCAGACCGCCGGAGAACTGGTAGTTCTTGTTGGAAAACTTGCCGCCCGCATGGAGCTTGGTCAGGATCAGCTCGACACCCGACACGCCCTCTTCCGGGTGAATGTCGACCGGCATGCCGCGACCGTCGTCGCAGACTTCCAGCGAGTGGTCGGCGTGAAGGATGACCTGGATCGATTTGGCGTGGCCGGCCAGGGCTTCGTCGACGCTGTTGTCGATGACTTCCTGGGCAAGGTGGTTCGGCCGACTGGTGTCGGTGTACATGCCCGGGCGTTTGCGCACCGGGTCGAGGCCCGAGAGGACTTCGATGGCGTCTGCGTTATAGGAGCTAGCGCTGGGAGTGGCCATAGGGTCTCGTCGTCAGTGATTCAATGAAAAATGGGGCAAGCGATCACAACGCGGTGAAATCGATTGCCTGATACAAATCGGCGCCAATGCCGGCAAAACTCAGCAACGCCGGCAATTGCCCGGCAAACCCCTGGAAACTGTGGTCGCCGCCGGCCTGAATGCGCAAGGCACAGGCCCGGTAATACAGCTGGGCATGGCGATAGTCCAGCGTTTCGTCCCCGGTCTGCAACCACACCTGATAACGCTGCGGATCCTGGGGCGCCGGCACTTCCAGCCCGGCCAGGGCCGTCACGTGGTCGTGGGTCAATTCCCAGGTTTCGTCGGTATACAGGTTTTTCTGCGTGCCCAGATAGCCGTCGAACATCCGGTGCGGACTCACGGCCGGGTTGACCAGCAGGGCTTTCAGCCCATGACGCTCGGCCAGGTGAGTCGCATAGTAGCCGCCGAGCGAACTTCCCACCAGCAACGGCCGGCCGAGTTCGGCAATCGCCCGCTCCAACTGACCGATGGCCTCGCGCGGATGGTGATGCAGCGCAGGAACCCGCCGATCGCTCAGGCCCAATTGCTCCATCACGGCGACCAGTTGGCAGGCCTTTTTCGAGGCGGGTGCGCTGTTGAAACCGTGGATATAGAGGATCGAACCGGACATTGGAGCTCCCTGGGCGTCGGTTAAGGAAAACGGAGTTTACAGGGAGAAAGGCTCGGCTTGTGGTTAAAAAAGCCCCTCACCCTAACCCTCCCGAAACGTCGGACCGCCCGGGGATAGAGGGGACTGATCGAGGCAGCAGTGAAGAATATGTACATCCACCAGAACCAGGTCTGCTCCAGGCCGCCTTCATAGGCAAGCCCACTCCCACAAAAGCAAAAGCAAAAGCAAAGGCAAAGGCAAAGGCAAAGGCAAAGGCAAAGGCAAAGGCAAAGGCAAAGGCAAAAGCAGCCCGCGAAGTCCGCATCCGCTTCTCACCACTCAACACAATGAGCGCTAGCTCGAGTACCGCTTTTGATCTTGCCGTGCCGGCCCCTTCGGCAGGCTGAGTGGAGGGATTTATCCGGGGGTGGGAGCGCAGCGACCGTTCGACGAAGTCGAACACATCGAGAGGAGGTGCAGCGAAGCAAACCGTAGGCGATGCCCCCGGATGGATCCCGGAACGAAGGAACCCCGAGCCTAGGCGAGGGGCCGAACGTTGGGGCAAGACTTTTTGGTTACTTTTGGGGCGTTTGCCAAAAGTGACCCGACCGTCAGGGCGGAACCGAAAGCAGCCGTTACCGCAGCAACGGATATGTACCCGGTAGTCCGATCAACCTAGTACCCATCAGACCCATAATCAACCGTAAACTCAAACCCGGTAACCCGCTCCACCCCAGTCTCCAACCGCCCGTCAGGCAACAACCGCAACCACCGATACCCCGGCGCCTGCTCCCCGACCTTGAAATCCTCACTCCCCGGCTCGAACTGAATACAAGTCGAAGGCGAAGCAATCAACCGCACGCCATTTCGCTCCCGATCAATCTCCTGATGCACATGCCCCCACAACACCGCACGCACCTGAGGAAACCGATCCAGCACCTCGAAAAACGCCTCAGGATTACGTAACCCGATCGGCTCCATCCAGGCACACCCGATCGACACCGGATGATGATGGAAGCACACCAGATGATGCCGCTGCGGCGCCTCGCTCAACGCGCGCGCCAGCAACTGCAACTGATCGTCCTGCAAATACCCCGGCACCGAACCCGGCACCGCCGAATCCAGCAGGGTCACCCGCCAGTTGCCGATGTCGACCACCGACTCGAGCAACGCACTTTGCACGGCGGCTTCGGCCATGATCTGCGGCTCGTCGTGGTTGCCGGGAATCCAGCGCGCCGGCGCATCGAGCTGCGCGGTCAGGCTGCGAAACTGTTGATACGACTCCAGCGTGCCGTCCTGGGACAAATCCCCGGAGGCAACCACCAGATCGATCTTCGGCTGCTGTTCGAGCACCAGTTCGATGACCTTTTGCAGGCTCTCGCGGGTGTTCATGCCCAGCAGCGTGCCGTCCGCTTCGGCGAACAAATGACTGTCGGAGATTTGCACCAGCAACGCCGCGTCGGCGGTGGTCAGAGTCGATACGCTCGGCAAGGCGTTCTCCCAGGGCTGAATCGCGGGATCGGATAGGTGGCGCAATTATGCTGGGGGATTGTTCAAAGAGGAAACCGGTGAACCGGACGCAGTTCACAACTTGCGGCGGTTATCGAACCACCGCGTACTCGTGACCGCAGGCCAGGCAATGGCTCAGCCATTCCCCCAGGAACAGATTGAGCTGGGCCTTTTCATCGGGCTGATGCATGGCCGCGTTCGGGTAAGGATAGATGCCGCGAAAGCGTCGCGCATGTTCGGCGCTGATCACTTCGGCCATGCGCGCATCGTGATAGACCTGCACCTCCAGTTGCGGCACCGGCAGCCACGGCAGGCTGTGTTCCTGACGCACCTGCAGGGTGGTGGTATACGGGCAGGTCTGCAGCACTTCGAGGGCCAGCACGCCGAGCATCTGCTCGCCCTGGGTCACGGCGATGCGCCGCGCCTCGGGATCGTTGCGCATGTCCGGCAGCAGTCGCATCAGGCGCGCATAGTTGGCCTCGCAGGCGGCTTGCAGCCCCACGAGGTCGACCCGGTAGCGATCGCGCAACTTGTTTACGACCATAGCCCCCTCACTTCGGCGCGATTGAGCGCCAGCCACTGCAAGGCGATGATGCTCGCCGCATTGGCAATCCGTCCGTCGCGTACGGCCTGCAGAGCATCTTCAAAAGCCCAGACCGTGACGCGGATATCTTCTGCTTCTTCCTCCAGCCCATACAGGCCGCCGACGCCGGTTGTCTCGCAACGCCCCAGATACAGATGCACGAACTCGTTGCTGCCGCCCGGCGACGGGAAATATTTGGTCATCGGCCACAGGGCCTTGATGTCCAGTCCAGCTTCCTCCTGCGCTTCGCGGTGAGCAACTTCTTCCGGCTGTTCATCCTTGTCGATCAGACCAGCGACCAGTTCCACCAGCCACGGGTTATCGGTCTTGCCCATGGCGCCGACGCGAAACTGCTCAATCAGCACCACTTCATCGCGCTGCGGATCGTAGGGCAGCATGCACACGGCGTCGTGACGCACGAACACTTCACGGTTGATTTCGCGGCTCATGCCACCGGCGAACAATTCATGGCGCAGGTTCACCCGGTCGAGCTTGTAGAAGCCCTTGTAGCAATTTTCGCGACGCACGATATCGATGGCGGTCGGCGTGGCATTGGCAAAATCAGTCATGAGCATCCTCGTCTACTGCAAATCCGTTACGAGGTGCCTTTTGTGACTTGCGACCTCGATTTCGCGCATCCTAACGCGCCCGCGCCGTTTGATGCAGCCCCTTTACCGTCTGCGGGATGGACGGTGGAGGCGAAACCCACTCTAATTAGCTTAGTGGCGAACTGACTGCTTCGTTGAGAGTCGAAGCGGTAACTTTTTGCCTTCCCCTGCTTCAGAAAGGACGCCCATGTCGCTTTTCAAAATCGCCTCCGTGGCCGCCATCGCCCTGACCCTGGGCGCCTGCGCCAGCCTGTTCCAGCCCAATTACCGCACGCCGCTGGAAACCACCCGCGATGCTTCGGAACAACTGAAACCCGGCTGCTCCAACCCTGACTGCCCGCTGGTGAACATCGACACCGTACATTTCCCGGCAGAACCGGCGCTGGACGGCATCATCGAAAAACGCCTGCTGCAAATGACCCGCACCGAAGCCAGCGACCCGGTAGCGCCGACCCTGGCGGCCTATCGCGAGCAGTTCCTGCGCACCGCCGGCCCGCGCAACAGCAGCTATTTGCAGGCCAAGGTACGCGAGCAGCATGACGGACTGGTGATCGTCGAGGTGTCGAGCTACCTCGACACCGGCGGCGCCCATGGCACACCGGGTCGCGGCTTCATCAACTATTCGCGTCAGCAGCACAAGGTGCTGACCCTGGCGGACATGTTGCTGCCGGGTCAGGAAGACGCGTTCTGGAAGGCCGGGCAAGTGGCGCACAACAGCTGGCTGATCAGCACCAAGCTTGATCAGGAAGCGGAGTTCGTGGCGAACTGGCCGTTCAAGAAAACCCCGCACGTGGCGCTGACCTACGGCGGCGTGATCCTCAAGTACGACGTGAGCACCATCGCGCCTTATGCGCTGGGCCACGTCGAACTGAAAATCCCTTACCCGCGCCTGAATGGCATCCTCAAGCCCGAGCTGTTTCCCGGCCGTAACTGAAGGCCCGGCCGAGAACGAGTTGCAGCAGCCCTGCCAGCACCAGCGCCGGCAGGGTTGCGCCGACGTCCGGATACAGATTCGCCAGCAAATGATAGGCGCTGATGCCACCCAGCCAGGCCAGCAGCGCCGGCCAGCGCAACGCGGCTGACGCCACCTGGCCACTGCGCTTGCGCAGGATGAAGTGATCCACCAGCACCACGCCGAACAGCGGCGCGAACACCGAGCCGATCAGCAACAGGAAATTCTGGTACTGCGCCAATGGCGCGAGCAACGCGATCAGGGTGCAGACCACACCAATGATCAGGGCCAGATGCTCGACTTTCAGACGCAACAGAATCCCGCTGGAAACCGCTGCCGAGTGAATGTCGGCGAAGGCGTTTTCCGACTCGTCCAGCAGGATCAGCAACAGTGGAATCCCCAACCCCGCACCGGCCAGTGCCAGCAGCAGCGCGTTGACTTCCCCGCTCGGCGCGAACGCCAGGGTGTAGGCCACGCCAAGGCTCATCAGCCAGAAGTTGCCGATAAAGAAGCCGACGGCGGTGCCACCGAACACGTTTCTCGCCCGCTTGCCGAAACGCGAGTAGTCGGCGATCAGCGGCAGCCACGACAGCGGCATGGCGATTGCGATGTCGAAGCCCACGGCAAACGGCATCGACCCGTCACCGGCCTGCGCCCACAGGGCAGCGAGATCAGCCTTGGCGAACAGGTTCCAGGTCAGCCAGAGGCACGCCGCAAGCAGCAGCCAGATGCCCCATTTGCGCAGGATCTTGCGCACGAACGTCAGCGGTCCACTGACCGCGAGCAAGGTCGCCAGTGCGCCGAAAAACAGCGTCCACAACACCGGGTTCGCCCACAGCGAACCTTCGCTGAACGCACGGGTGCCAAGCAGGCTGGCGGCGTCACGCATGACGATGATTTCGAATGAGCCCCAACCGACCAGTTGCAGCAGGTTGAGCAGCGCCGGCAGGCTCGCGCCCTTGCTGCCGAGGCTGAGTTTGAGCGCGGCCATCGACGACAGACCAGTGTCGCTGCCGATCACGCCCACGGCCGCCAGCAGCAGCACGCCGACCAGCGTGCCAAGAAAAATCGCCAGCAACGCGCCGGACAGGCCCAGTCCCGGCGCCAGCAGCGCACCGGTCTGCAACACCATCAGGCCGATACCGAGGGAGAACCACAGGGAAAACAGATCACGACCACCGAACACGCGCTTGTCAGCGGGTACGGCGAGATCGGGGGAATAGGTGCCGGGTTGAATGCTCAAGGGTGTTATCTCAGAGGAATATTTTTGTCATTGAGATGGTCGGCGCCGGTTCTGCCGCCCTCACGCGAAAGCCCGCTCCCACACAGATTCCCCGTGGGAGCGGGCTTGCTCGCGAAGAGGCCCGTACCGGCGCCGCCGGTCTCAGGTCAGATCAAACTTTCTTGTACAGCTGACTGCCTTCCTTCTTGAAGCGCTCGGCCTGTTCCGCCAGGCCTTGGGCGACGTCCACGTCGACCGCGTCGATCCGCTGGTTGGCCGCATATTCGCGGACTTCCTGGGTGATCTTCATCGAGCAGAACTTCGGCCCGCACATCGAACAGAAATGCGCGACCTTGGCCGAGTCTTTCGGCAGGGTTTCATCGTGATACGAACGGGCGGTGTCCGGATCCAGGCCGAGGTTGAACTGGTCTTCCCAACGGAATTCGAACCGCGCCTTGCTCAAGGCATTGTCGCGGATCTGCGCGCCCGGATGGCCCTTGGCAAGGTCCGCTGCGTGAGCGGCGATCTTGTAGGTGATGATCCCGGTCTTCACGTCATCCTTGTTCGGCAGGCCCAGGTGTTCCTTCGGCGTCACGTAGCAGAGCATCGCGCAACCGAACCAGCCGATCATCGCCGCACCGATGCCGGAGGTGATGTGGTCATAACCCGGAGCAATGTCGGTGGTCAGCGGGCCGAGGGTGTAGAACGGCGCCTCGTCGCAGCACTCCAGCTGCTTGTCCATGTTCTCCTTGATCAACTGCATCGGCACGTGGCCCGGGCCTTCGATCATGCATTGCACGTCATGTTTCCAGGCGATCTTGGTCAGCTCGCCGAGGGTTTCCAGTTCACCGAACTGCGCTTCGTCGTTGGCGTCGGCAATCGAGCCCGGACGCAGGCCATCGCCCAGCGAGAAGCTGACGTCGTAGGCCTTCATGATTTCGCAGATTTCGTCGAAGTGGGTGTAGAGGAAGTTCTCTTTGTGGTGCGCCAGGCACCACTTGGCCATGATCGATCCGCCCCGGGACACGATGCCGGTCACGCGCTTGGCGGTCAGCGGCACGTAGCGCAGCAACACACCGGCGTGAATGGTGAAGTAGTCGACGCCCTGCTCGGCCTGCTCGATCAGCGTGTCGCGGAACAGCTCCCAGGTCAGGTCTTCGGCCACGCCGTTGACCTTTTCCAGCGCCTGATAGATCGGCACCGTGCCGATCGGCACCGGCGAGTTGCGGATGATCCACTCGCGGGTTTCGTGAATGTGCTTGCCGGTGGACAAGTCCATGACCGTGTCCGAACCCCAGCGGATGCCCCAGGTCAGTTTCGCCACTTCTTCTTCGATGGACGAACCCAGAGCGCTGTTGCCGATGTTGCCGTTGATCTTCACCAGGAAGTTACGGCCGATGATCATCGGTTCCAGTTCGGTGTGGTTGATGTTGGCCGGAATGATCGCGCGACCACGGGCGATTTCCTCGCGGACGAACTCGGCAGTGATTTCTTTCGGGATGCTCGCGCCGAAACTGTGGCCGGCATGTTGCTGCTTCAGTAGGCCGGCGGCGCGGGCCTCTTGCAGTTTCATGTTCTCGCGGATGGCGACGTATTCCATCTCGGCGGTGATGATGCCTTTGCGCGCGTAGTGCATCTGGCTGACGTTGACCCCGGCCTTGGCGCGGCGTGGATTGTTGACGTGGGCGAAACGCAGCTTGGTCAGCTCCGGATCGGCCAGACGCTCCTGGCCGAAGTTCGAGCTCAGGCCGCTCAGGCGCTCGGTGTCGCCACGGTCGTCGATCCACGCCGAGCGCACATCGCCCAGGCCTTTGCGCACGTCGATCACCACGTTCGGATCGGTGTACGGGCCAGAGGTGTCGTAGACGGTCACCGGGGCGTTGATTTCGCCGCCGAAGTCGGTCGGGGTCACATCGAGGGTGATTTCGCGCATCGGCACGCGGATGTCCGGGCGGGAGCCCTGAACGTAGACTTTTTGCGAACGGGTGAACGGTTGAACCGACTGCTCATCGACCTTGGCCGAGTCACTCAGGTTGATCGCGTTTTTTGATTTTGTCGTCATCACGGGCTCTCCAGACAGCATCCAGGCATGGATTGTCGGAGCAGAACCTGAAAGGCACGGACGCACCAGGACTGGTGCTGTGCATCGTCGTCGAGCGTTCGATTGTCGAACAATTTCCCGGACGAAGCACAAGAGGACTCGCCGGGTGGACGAGAAATCTTGTTCCCTACGCAGGCGCTAACCTGATCAGGTTCAACGGGATCCGAAATTATTCGATCTCAGCCTCATAGCAAGGCACCCCGACAAGAACCCGGCCAGTCTAGACACAACCGGCAAAGAACGCCAACACCGTGGCAAACACCATGATGAATGGCGCAATTGCGGCGGCTTGCAGGATTGTTGCCGCTGCAATGCGCAACTACACTCGCTGTGCCCTGCTGCGCCTTGACGCCGCAGTGTCCGCGCCCTAACTTGGGCGCCCGGATTATTTCCATAATATTCATGCTAGGGATCGCCTCATGCTGCGCAAACTTTCACTGGCTGTTGCCGTGTCTTGTGCGTCCAACGCAATGGCCTGGGCAGCCGAAGCGCCCTTGTCGACCAAAACCGATCTGGTCAGCGTTTATCAGGAAGCGGTCGACAACAACGCCGACCTCGCCGCCGCCCGCGCCCAGTACGGCGCCCAGAAAGAAGTCGTGCCCCAGGCCCGCGCCGGGTTGCTGCCGAACCTGTCCGGCGGTGCCGAAGTCGCCGACGTGCGCACCTCGATCGACCAGCCTTCGGCCATCGCCAACCGCAGCGCCCATTCCTATCAGGCGACCCTGGCCCAACCGTTGTTCCGCGCCGACCGCTGGTTCCAGTACCAGGCGGCCAAGGACGTCAACGAACAGGCGGCGCTGCAACTCTCGGCCACCGAGCAGAACCTGATCCTGCAAAGCGCCGAGAGCTACTTCAACGTGCTGCGCAGCCAGGACAACCTGGCCTCGACCAAGGCTGAGGAAGCGGCGTTCAAACGCCAGCTCGACCAGTCCAACGAGCGCTTCGACGTGGGCCTGTCGGACAAGACCGACGTGCTGCAATCGCAAGCCAGCTACGACACCGCGCGCGCCAACCGGATCGTTGCCCAGCGCCAGGTGGACGATGCGTTCGAAGCGCTGATCACCCTGACCAACCGTCAGTACAACTCGATCCAGGGCATCGTGCATACGCTGCCGATCCTGCCGCCGGCACCCAATGACGCCAAGGCCTGGGTCGACACCGCCGCCAGGCAGAACCTCAATCTGTTGGCGAGCAACTACGCGGTCAGCTCCGCCGAACAGACGCTCAAGCAGCGCAAGGCCGGCCACTTACCGACCCTCGATGCCGTGGCCAAATACGAGAAGGGCGACAACGACGCCCTCGGCTTCAGCAACCCGAATGCCTTCGGCACGCCCTACAGCGGCAACGTCGAACAGCGCACCCTGGGCCTGCAACTGAACATTCCGATCTACAGCGGCGGCCTCACCAGTTCCCAGGTCCGTGAGTCCTACTCGCGACTCGACCAGACCGAACAGCAACGCGAAGGCCTGCGCCGGCAAGTGGTGGAAAACACCCGCAACCTGCACCGCGCGGTGAACACCGATGTCGAGCAGGTGCAGGCGCGCCGGCAGTCGATCATCTCCAACCAGAGCGCGGTGGAAGCCACGGAAATCGGTTATCAGGTCGGTACGCGCAACATCGTCGACGTGCTGGACGCCCAGCGCCAGCTCTACACCTCGGTGCGCAACTACAACAACACCCGCTACGACTACATCCTCGACAACCTGCGCCTGAAGCAGGCGGCCGGCACGTTGAATCCGGGCGACTTGCAGGACCTGACCCGCTACCTGAAAGCCGACTACAACCCGGACAAGGACTTCCTGCCACCGGATCTGGCGAAGGCGGCAGAAGAACAGCTCAAAGCCCGCCCGTAAAAACCAAAAAAGATCGCAGCCTGCACCAGGCTGCGATCTTTTTTTGCATCTCGATGGCCGATTATTTGATCAGTCGGCCCAAGCCATCCAGCAGGCGCTGCAACGCGCCCTGATTGCGCCGCATCACGCTCAACCCGGCGTCGGCCATGCGTTGCGCATCCCGTGGCAACTCGAACAGACGCTGAATCTCTACCGCCAGACCTTCGGCATCATCGACCTCGACCAACGCCCCGGCGCTGCGCAGTTGCGCGGCGATGTCGAGGAAGTTGAACAGGTGCGGGCCGCTGATCACCGGTTTCGCAAGGGCTGCCGGTTCCAGCAAGTTGTGTCCGCCGTTCGACACCAGGCTACCGCCGACGAAGGCGCTGTCGGCCAGTGCATACAGAAACAGCAACTCGCCCATGGTGTCGCCGAGCAGCACCGACGTTCCAGCCTCGACATGGGCGCCGCCGGAACGGCGCACCGTGGCAAAACCTTCGCGCTGACACAACTCGAACACGGAGTTGAAGCGCTCCGGGTGACGCGGCACCAGAATCAGCAGCGCATCGGGATGGTTCGCCAGCAACCGACGATGGGCATTCAACACCACTTCGTCCTCGCCTTCATGGGTACTCGCGGCGATCCACACCGGTCGTTCCAGCGCCTGCCATTGCCCGCGCAGATCGGCGGCGCGTTGCAGCAGTTGCGGATCGATGGTCAGGTCGAACTTGATCGAGCCGGTGACTTCGACCGTCTCCGCACGCGCGCCCAACTCACGGAAGCGCTGGGCCTCGGCGTCGCTCTGCACGGCGAACAGGCTCATTTCGGCGAGCATCGGCGCGGTCAGTTTGCTGAACCGGCCATAGCCCTTGGCCGAACGCTCGGACAACCGGCCGTTGGCCAGCGCCACCGGAATCCCGCGTTTGGCGCACTGGTGAATGTGGTTGGGCCACAATTCGGTTTCCATGATGACCGCGAGCTTCGGTTGCACGCGATCGAGAAACCGCGCCGCCGCACACGGCAAGTCGTAAGGCAGGTAGCAATGCTGAATCCGCGGTTCATCGGCAAACATCGCATGAATGCGCTCCGAACCGGTCGGGGTCATGCAGGTCACGGTGATCGGCAACTGTGGATAACGTTGCAGCAGCGCACGGATCATCGGCGCCGCCGCGATGCTTTCGCCCACCGACACCGCATGCACCCAGATGCCGCCGGGTTGCAGCGCGGGCATGGCGTAGCTGAAACGTTCGCCAATCCGCTTGGCATAGGCCGGCGCCTTGCGCGAACGCAGCCATAGCCGAATCGCCACCAATGGCAGCCCCAGGTAAAACAGCGCGGTGTAGAGAGTTCTATTCATGGCGGCGGAGTTTATCGACTTTTGCCGCCGATCGCCCGCAGGTGTATGGCAAATCGCTCCGCCAGCCAGCGGGCGGCCGGGCCGAGCGGTTCGTCACGGCGCCAGACCAGTTCCACCACCAGCGCCGGGGGTGTCCATTCGCTGTCGAGTTCGACCATCAACCCCTGATACGCCGAGTACTGCACCACATGGCGCGGCAGCCAGGCCCAGCCGAGGTCGCGCACCAGCCATTCCGCCATCACGTAGAAGCTGTCGGCCCGCCAAACCTGCGGGCTGGCGGGTTCGTTGCCGGGATAGACGCTGGTTTGCGTCGACATCAGCAATTGCCGGTGTTGCGCCAGTTGCTGACAGGTGACGTAGGGCTGCGTCGCCAGTGGATGGTTGACGCCGCAGACCGTGACCATTTCCACGCTGCCGAGTACGCGGCGCTCCAGCGCTTCGGGGATTTCATCGTGGTAGAACAGCAGACCGAGGTCAGCCTTGCGCTCCACCAGTTTGCGCGACACCTCGCCTTGGGCGGCGCTGGTCAGTTGCACTTCCAGGCTGGGAAACTGCTCGGCCAGCGCGCCGAAACTTTCCACCAGCGCCTGATAGGGCATTGCCTCGTCCTGGGCCACACGCAATTGCGCTTCCTGGCCGCGCATCATCGCCATGGCCCGACCATTCAGGCGCTCGCACTGGCGCAGCACTTCCCGCGCCTCTTCGAGCAACGCCTCGCCGGCCTCGGTAAGACTCGGCTGACGACCGCTGCTACGCTCGAACAGACTGACCCCAAGATCATCTTCCAGCAGCGCAATGGCACTGCTGATCGCCGATTGCGCCTTGCGCTGCTGGCGGGCGACGGCCGAAAACGAACGATGCTCAGCGACGCTGACGAACACCTGCAACTGCTCCAGATTCCATTGCATGCTCATGGGCAACCCATCTCCAAAACAGATAGGTAATGACTTTACCCCATCTGGCGAATCCCTAGAATGCCGACCTCAGCAAGCAACATTTACATGAGGATTGAACCATGACCGCCTACGCCTACCTGGCCATTGCCATCTGCGCCGAAGTGATCGCCACTGTTTCGATGAAAGCGGTCAAGGGTTTCAGCACGCCCCTGCCTTTGCTGCTGGTCATCGTCGGCTACGGGATCGCGTTCTGGATGCTGACCCTGGTGGTGCGCAGCGTGCCGGTGGGCGTCGCCTACGCGGTGTGGGCGGGCATGGGCATCGTGATGGTCAGCGTCGCCGCACTCTTCATCTACGGGCAGAAGCTCGATGTACCGGCGATGCTGGGAATGGCGTTGATCGTGCTGGGCGTGGTGGTCATCCAGCTCTTCTCGAAAACCGCCGGGCACTGACGGCAGCGACAAGCCTCAAGCAGCAAAGCTGCAAGTTTTCGGCTCCGGGTTGCAGCTTGCAGCTCGAAGCTTGAAACTTGCAGCTTCTTTAAGCCCTGAGGTCGTTGCATGCCATCCGTTATTTCCACCGACGTTCTGATTGTCGGCGCTGGTGTCGCCGGCCTCTGGCTGAACGCGCGCCTGCGCCGCCAGGGCTTTTCGACCGTGCTGGTGGAGAGCGCCAGCCTCGGTGGCGGGCAGAGCGTGAAATCCCAGGGAATCATCCACGGCGGCGCCAAGTACGCGCTGCATGGTGCGCTGACCGGCGCCTCGGAAGCCATCGCCGACATGCCGCGCCGCTGGCGTGAAGCGCTGGCCGGTGACGGCGAGCTGGATCTGCGCGGCGTGCGCCTGCTGTCCGAAGCCCATTACCTGTGGTCGCCGGGCACCCTGGCCGGCAACCTCACCAGTTTCTTCGCCAGCAAGGCCGTGCGCGGCCGGGTCGATCAGGTCAAGGGCGAGCAACTGCCGCCGGCCCTGCAGGACAAGCGTTTCAAGGGCAAGGTCTACCGTCTCGCCGAACTGGTGATCGATGTGCCGAGCCTGGTTCAGCGTCTGGCGGATCTGGCCGGCGACGGTCTGCTCGCCGGGCGAGATATTCAACCACTGCTGGAAAACGGCCAACTGGTCGGCCTGAAAGTCGACGAGCGCGAGATCCGTGCCCAGCGCATCGTGCTCAGCGCCGGCGCCGGCACCGAAGACCTGCTCAAGGTCCTCGGCCTGAGCCAGCCGGCCATGCAACGCCGGCCGCTGCACATGATTCTCGTCAAGGGACCGGGCCTGAAGCCGCTGTACGCGCACTGCCTGGGCGGCGGCACCAAGCCGCGCATCACCGTAACCACCCATCCGGCCGCGAACGGCCAGTGGGTCTGGTATCTGGGCGGCGACATCGCCGAGGCCGAGGGCGTGGCCCGCGAGCCAGCCGAGCAGATCGCCACAGCGCAGAAGGAACTCGGTCAGTTGCTGCCGTGGATCGACCTGGGCAGCGCGCAATGGGCGACCCTGCGGGTCGACCGCGCCGAGCCGCTGCAAACCGGCCTGACCCGCCCGGACAACGCCTTCCTCGCCGAGCAGGATCGGCTGCTGGTGGGCTGGCCGACCAAACTGGCACTGGCCCCGGACTTCGCCGACCGGGTGCTCGCTGCGCTGCAGCGCGACGGCATCCAGCCAAGCCACGCCGCCCTGCCGTCGGACCTGCCGAAACCACCGATGGGCGTTCCGGCCTGGGAGCAATTGCTGCCATGAGCCTGCCAACCCTGCACGAACTGCACCGCCCATTGGGCAGCATCGGTCTGATGGTTTCTCCTCTTGGCCTGGGCACCGTGAAGCTGGGCCGCGACCAAGGCGTGAAATATCCCAACGGCTTTCAGATCCCCGACGATGACGCGGCGCGCATGCTCCTGCGTCAGGCTCGGGATCTGGGCATTAACCTGATCGACACCGCCCCGGCCTACGGCCGCAGCGAAGAGCGCCTCGGCCCGCTGCTGCGCGGCCAACGCCAGGACTGGGTGATTGTCAGCAAGGTCGGCGAAGAGTTTGCCGACGGCCTGTCACGCCACGACTTCAGCGCGGCCCACACGCGCATGTCGGTGGAGCGCAGCCTGCAACGCCTGGAAACCGACTTCATCGATCTGGTGCTGGTGCATTCGGACGGCAACGACCTGGCGATCCTCAACGACTGCGAAGTCTACGCCACCCTCGCGGCGCTCAAGGCCGAAGGCAAGATTCGCGGTTTCGGCTTTTCCGGGAAAACCGTCGACGGCGGCCTCAAGGCGCTGGAGCAAGGCGATTGCGCGATGGTCACCTACAATCTGAACGAACAAAACGAGAAGGCCGTCATTGACTATGCTGCTGACCACGGCAAAGCCATTCTGGTGAAAAAAGCCCTGGCCAGCGGTCATGTGTGCCTGAGTCCCGGCGTCGACCCGGTACGCGCCAGCTTCGAGTTGTTGTTCGCCCAGCCCGGCGTGGCCAGTGCTATCGTCGGCACGATCAATCCGCTGCACCTCGCCCACAACGTTGCGACCGTTGCCCAGGTCATTCGTGGTCACTGACGCCGCCTCGCGGCCTTAAGCAGGAGCCGACATGCCGCGCACGCTCATCCGCAAGAACCCGAGCAACTTCAAGACGCTGCCGCTGTTCGTCGAAGCGACCCCCGAAGGTCTGGCCTACCAGAGCGTCGGCATGCCGCTGAATTTCGCCCAGACCCTGCAACGGCGAAAGCCGGTCACGGTGCCGGACGCCGAGCGTTTCGCACTGGAGCTGGCCAACCTCGGTGTATCGGTGCGACTGACCCTGCATTGGCAGAACCGCGACTATTGGGTGCTGGTGCGCCAGCGCCGGCAGGATCGTGGCGATGTGGTACTGAAACTGATATCCGGCTACGTGCCGGCCCATGAGCTGAATATTCCGCTGCACACAGCGATTCAGGAGATCGCCGAAGAATGCCTGCTGGAAACCCCGGAAGGCTGGCTCGGCGGGCGCTTCAACGACACCTGGCTGCCGGCGCCCTACGCTGCCGCGCTGCATTACCGCGAAGCGTTGCCGTTTCGCCTGACGCCGCTGTCCGGCTCGGCGCGCCCGGTGCGCTGCGCCAATCTGCAATTGCTCGAGCGGCCACGGGCCTATGTGCATCTGCCGACCGCCTCCTTGCAGTTGATCTACGATTTGCGCCTGGAGGTGCCGAAGGAAGCCAAGACCTTGAGTCTGTTCCATGTCGACGAACGTCTTGAGGGCGATCAACTGGTCGCGCGGCTCGACCGCAAACGTCCGGACCTGTATCTGATGCCGTTGCAGGACGGCGAACCGCTGGCCGAGCTGTATACGCTCAAGAAGGGTCAGTTGTCCCCGGCGGGCACCCGTGGGCTGTATCTGGCGGAGAGTTTCGCCAGACAGGACGGCTGGCTGGTGCGCGACGAGCGGATTCGCTGGAAGGACTGGCTGCGTCAGCAGGGTTTGACAGCGCCAGACAAGGACACCGGATTGGCGCGCTTGCGTGGCAAGGCGAAGCAATTGCTGAAGAAGATCGTGCCGCGCAAGACGGCTTGATCCTGATTGCTCCCACGCAGCGCGCGGGAGCAATCAAGTACAGGTCACTCGGACTTGCGGATTTTTTCCACAATCGCGGTGGTCGAGCTGTTTTCCACCAGCCCCAGCACCTTCACGGTGCCGCCGTAGGCCTTGACGATATCGGCGCCGACCACCTGATCGATGCCATAGTCGCCACCCTTGACCAGCACGTCCGGCTTGACCTCCCGCAGCAGGTTCTCCGGGGTGCCCTCGGCAAAACTGATCACCCAGTCCACCGCGCCCAGGCCGGCGAGCACCGCCATGCGTCGGTCGACGCTGTTGATCGGCCGCCCCGGGCCTTTCAGACGGCTGACCGAGGCGTCGTCGTTGATCGCGACAATCAACCGATCGCCCTGCGCCCGCGCCTGCTCGAGGTAGGTCACGTGGCCGGCGTGGAGGATGTCGAAGCAACCGTTGGTGAAAACGATCTTCTCGTTGTGCGCCCGGGCATCGTCAACCGCCAGCAGCAGTTGCTCCAGCCCCAGCACGCCGCGCTCGGAACCTTCCTCGCGCTGAATCGCACGGCGCAGTTCCGGGGCGCTGATCGCTGCCGTACCGAGCTTGCCGACCACGATGCCGGCCGCCAGGTTGGCCAGCGCCACCGCGTGCGGCAGTTCTTCGCCAGCGGCAATTGCCGCCGCCAGAGTGGAAATCACCGTATCGCCGGCACCGGTCACGTCGAACACTTCACGGGCACGGGCCGGCAGGTGCAGCGCCGGGTGCTCCGGACGCAGCAGGGTCATGCCGTGCTCGCCACGGGTCACCAGCAATGCGCCGAGTTCCAGGTCGTGCATCAGCTTCGCGCCCTTGCTCACCAGTTCGTGCTCATCGGCGCAACCGCCGACGATGGTTTCGAACTCGCTGAGGTTCGGGGTGATCAGGCTCGCGCCACGGTAGATCGAAAAATCCTTCCCTTTCGGATCGGCCAGCACCGGAATGCCTTTGGCACGGGCGGCCTGGATCAGCGCCTGATGGTTTTTCAGCGCGCCTTTGCCGTAGTCGGACAGCACCAGCACCTTGATACCTTCCAGCAGATCGTCAACCTGGGAGGCAAGCGCGAGGGCGTCGGTGGCAAACGGTTCTTCGAAGTCGATACGCAGCAATTGCTGGTGCCGGCTCATGACTCGCAGCTTGACGATGGTCGGCTGGTGCGCGATGCGCTGGAACAAGGCCTTTACGCCGGCACCCTTGAGGCTGTTGCTCAGGCTGTCGGCGGCCTCGTCGTCACCGGTCACACCGACCAGCGACGCCGGCGCACCCAGCGCGGCAATGTTCAAGGCAACGTTGGCGGCACCGCCCGGACGGTCTTCGATTTGCTCGACCTTCACCACGGGAACCGGCGCCTCAGGGGAAATCCGTGAGGTCCCACCATGCCAGTAACGGTCGAGCATGACATCGCCGACCACCAAGACAGGGGCTTGATCGAATCGCGGCATGGACAACTTCATGGAGCAACCCACATACAAAATGAACAGGGGCGCGATATTAGCACAGGGTTGGCGAAGGCTTGTGCGACGGCTGCAACAGGATGAAACAACGGGTTTTTTTGCTCATTTTTTGAGCAGAATGGCTGCAAGGCAGCGGCAGGCCGTCGTCAGCTCGAGTGCGTCGGTATCAATCCGGCACTCGGCCGCCAGCGGCGCTTCGTACGGGCTGTCGATGCCTGTGAAATCCTTGATCCGCCCTTCACGCACGGCGCGGTACAGGCCTTTGGGATCGCGTCGGGCGCAGACTTCAAGGGAGGTGCTGACATGCACTTCGATAAAGTCACCCGCAGCAAACAGCTGACGCGCCGCCTCCCGCTCTGCGCGGAACGGCGAAATGGCCGCGACGATCACAATCAGTCCGGCATCGAACATCAGGCGTGCCACTTCACCCATACGCCGGATGTTCTCGCGCCGACACCCGTCGCCCATGCCCAGATCGCGGCACAAGCCGTTGCGCACATTGTCGCCATCCAGCAGGAAGGTGTGCAGGCCGTATTGATGCAGGTGCAGTTCAAGGGCATTGGCCAGGGTCGATTTGCCGGCCCCCGACAACCCTGTCAGCCACACGCAGCGCGGTCGTTGCTTCTTGAGCGCCGCACGGGCCTGATTCGACAGCGCCAGTTCATAGGGCCGGATGGCCGATGCATTTGTCGTCAAGCAAAGCGCTTCATTCATAGCCGAGCAGCTCGTAGTCACGTTGATAGACCCGCCGCACCAGACGCCGGGTACGCAGCGTGCAGAACTCCCGCGCCAGCATCGGGCGCCGTTGCCGGGAGACGTTGATGCGGGGCAGTTGGCTCGCCAGCCCCAACTGCTCGCAGACCAGGCCGAAATCCCGCTCCAGATGTTCCTGATAACCGATGAAATCCAGCGCCAGATGCCCCAGCGAGTCGGTGAGAAAGTCGGTCTGCGCAGCAAAGTGCAATTGGCGCGGGATGGTTTCGGCATGCAGCCAGCGAGCGACAAACTCGTCGAAATCACGGTAATTGCGTACCAGTTGCTGCGCGGCATGATCGCGCCCGCTCAGCTCGTTGCCGCGCAAAAAGGCGTAGGCCGAATAAGCGCGCTCCAACGGGTCGCGCACGAAGGCGAATTTGTAGACGGCCGCGAACTGCTCGGGAAACTGTTCTTCGTACCAGTACAACGGCAGATGGCCGGGACGCCAGCCATCGAACATTGCCGTACACACGCTGCTGCCGGCACATTTGGGCACATGGATGAACAGGCAGGCGCGCCGCTCGAACGCCTTGGGAAAGGTCAGGTTGGCTGACATCGACTTGTTCACCACTTGCCGGTCGACCACCGACAGGCGCCCCAACAGAAAGGCCCGCTGCGGCTTGGGCAGCAGTTTCCAGAGATAGCGTTGCAGCATGAGAGTACCCGCGCGACGGGGATGGCCCCCTCGATGAAAGTCAGAGTTCGTTCAGGAACCTTAACAAGCGCGGTGCCGGGTTTTATTCCGGTTTGGTCAAGAAGCGTAAAGGTCTGGATACAAACCGATGAGGGCGCGGGACGGCGCCCTCATCGGTTGCTCGGGGGTCAGGCGATGTCTTCGGCCGGGGCGTCGAGGCCCAGCGCATTCAGGCGTGCGTAGTAACCGTTCTGCGCGAGCAGCGCATCATGGGTGCCGCGCTCGACGATCCGCCCTTGGTCCATGACCAGGATCAGATCGGCTTTCTCGATGGTCGACAGACGGTGGGCGATCACCAGCGTGGTACGGCCCTTCATCACCTGGTCCAGCGCGGCCTGGATGTGCCGTTCGGATTCGGTGTCGAGGGCCGAGGTGGCCTCGTCGAGAATCAGCAGCGGCGCGTTCTTGAGCAAGGCGCGGGCAATCGCCAGGCGCTGGCGCTGACCGCCGGAGAGCAGCACGCCGTTCTCGCCGACCTGGGTGTCCAGGCCATTGGGCAGTTGCGAGATGAAGTCCATCGCGTAGGCATCACGCGCAGCCTTCTCGATATCTTCGCGCGGCGCACCGGCCAGGTCGCCGTAGGCGATGTTGTTGGCCACGGTGTCGCTGAACAGCGTGACGTGCTGGGTCACCTGGGCGATGTGACGACGCAGGTTCAACAGCTTGTATTGCTCCACTTCCACGCCATCGATGAGAATTTCGCCCTTGTCGTGGTGGTAGAAACGCGGAATCAGGTTCGCCAGGGTCGACTTGCCGCTGCCCGAGCGCCCGACCAAAGCCACCATCTGCCCCGGCTCGGCCGAGAAGCTGATGTCGTCGAGCACCTGGCGATCGGTGCCCGGATAGGTGAAGCTCAGATTGCGCACGTCCAGGCGACCGCTGACCGAGTCGCGCTCGACCGTACCGGTATCGACTTCCGGCGCGACGTCCAGCTGTTCGAAAATGCTTTCGGCGCCCGCCACGCCTTTCTGGATGGTCGAGCTGACCTCAGACAACTGACGGATCGGTTTCGGTAACAGACCGGCCAGGGTGATGTAGGCCACCATGTCACCGGCCGAGGCATCGCCACGCAGGAACAGCACCAGGAACATCAGCACCGCCATGGCGCTGTAGATCACCAGTTGCAGCATCGGCGTATAGATCGCGCCGGTGCGGGTCATGCGCAGTTGCTTGTCGGTATTGCTCTGGCTGGCGTTCAGGAAGCGTTGTTCTTCGTAGGTCTCGCCACCGAAGCTGCGTACCACGCGATAACCCTGGATGGTTTCCGAAGCGACGTGGGTGACGTCGCCCATGGCCGCCTGGATCTTCTTGCTCTGCTTGCGGAATTTCTTGCTGGCGGTACGCACCATCACGGCGATGAGCGGCAGGATCGCCACCATCACCAACGTCAGCTTCCAGTTCATGAACAGCAGCGAGGCGAACAGGAAGATCACCGTCATGCCTTCACGGATTACGACCTTGATCGCATCTGTTGCCGCCCCCGTGACCATTGTCACGTTGAAGGTGATACGCGAAATCAGATGACCGGAGTTATGCTTGTCGAAGTAGCGATTGGGCAGGGTCAGCAGGTTGTTGAACAGCTGGATCCGCAGGTCGTGTACCAGGCCGAGGGAAACCTTGGCCAGAAAGTAGTTGCCCAGATACGACCCCAGCCCCTGCCACGCGGCGATCAGGATGATCAGCAGCGGAACCGCCTGCAGCAGTTGCAGGTCACGCAGGTACGGCACGGTCGGAAACAGCACCGCCTCAGGGTTGGACAGGCCGTCGACAAAGTACTTGAGGATGTAGCCGAGCATCGGCTGGGTCGAGGCGAAAATCAGGAAACCGACGATGCTGATCAGGAACAGACTGATATACGGCCGGACGTAACCGAGCAGTCGGAAGTAGATTTTAAGGCTCGAAGGGCTTGCGGCGGGACTGGAGTCGGTCATATCACGCGAAAGTCGATAAAAAGGACGCTGACTTTAGCACAGCTTGTTCGGGGTTCTGGCAATCGGCGAAAGGCTGGTATTGTTAGGCATGTTTTCCAGCATCAAATAGCCATCATCCGAATGGTCGATCAACTTCAGGATTGAATCTCACAGCATGCAACTTCGCAGCTTCAGCAGTACGTCCAATCGAGTTTTCGATTTCATCAGCCTGTGGATTCTACCCACCGGCTATTTCTTGCTCTTGTGCGCGCTGTTTTTTCTGCCGGGCCGCAGCCTTCATCACAAACTGTTTTATGGCTTGTTCAGTATTCCGACGCTGATCGCCCTCTGCCTGCGCCCGCGCGAACTCAAGGAGTTGCTGCGCGAGCCGATTTTCATCGCGATCCTGCTGTTTGTCGTCTGGGCGTTGCTAAGCCTGTGCTGGGGGCCGCATGACGAACCGGTCGGCGGGATGTTCAAACCGCCGCTGCATACCCTGCTGCTGTTTGCCGGCTGCTATCTGCTGGTGCGTTATCGCAGTGACATCCTGCAACCCCTGCTGTTTCTCGCCGCCCTGGTGGCGCTGATTGCCACGACTTGCTACCTGTTCATGTTCGCCCGGGTCTATGAACCGGGCATGCGCCTGATCGGTGGCGGTGCCTTCGACAACCCGCTGCTCAGCTCGCACCTGTTCGGTTTTTTCTGCGCCTACTGGCTGAGCGTGACCATGACCTGCAAGCGCCAGCGAATGATGTGGCTGAGCGTGCCGGCGATGGCGATCATGTTCATGGCGGTCATCGGCACCGGCTCCCGAACTCCGCTGGTGGCCCTCACCATGGCAGCCTTGTGGCTGAGCTTCATCTGCTGGAATCGCCGCTCGATTGCACTTCTGACGGCAATGGCCGTGAGTGGCCTTACGGTTTTCGTGCTGTTCGCACAGATGATTTTCGAGCGCGGCGACTCGTACCGCCTGGAAATCTGGCAAATGGTCCTGCACAAGATCGCCGACCACCCCTGGCTCGGTCATGGCTACAGCGCCAGCCTGGCGATCGATCCGGGGGTCGGTTACAACTTCCAGGAACCGCACAGCTTTGCCCTCGGCGTGCTCTATTACGTGGGCATCCTCGGCCTGATTCCCTGGCTGTTCTTTCAGGCATGGGCGCTGTCGAGCAGTTGGCGCCAGCGTGTGCAACCGCTGCTGATCGTCGCCTCGACCTGGCTGGTGTTCGGCATCGGCGCCGGGCTGACCGAAGGTGGCGGAATCATTTCGCGACCCAAGGAGCACTGGTTCCTGTTGTGGATTCCTCTGGCGCTGATCGCGGCCTTGAGCATCAACCAGCGAGCCCGGCGCCTGCTGACCCTGCCGGTGCAACCTCTGTCGGTGGCCGGTTTGCAGCAACTGAGCAGCGACGCCCAGGTCATCGAAGAAGACGGCCTCGGTCCGAAAGTCCTGCGCCTGTCCGATGGCAGCTTCCTCAAGCTGTTCCGACCTCGCCGCTGGTATACCTCGGGCAGTTTCAATCCGTATTCCGAGCGTTTCGCCGTCAACAGCGAGCAATTGCGCCAGATGGGCATCCCCACCCCGCAAGTACTCAACCTGTATCGACTGAGCGATGGCAGCAGCGCGGTGCATTACGCGCCACTGCCGGGCCACACCTTGCGTCAGGTGCTGCAGGGCATCACCGCGCCGGCAGTGCGCCAGGCGCTGGTCGAGCGTTTCGGCAAATTCATGGCCCAGCTGCATGAACAGGGGGTGTATTTCCGCTCGCTCCATCTGGGCAATGTACTGGTGCTGGAAGATGGCGAATTCGGGCTGATCGATCTGGCCGACCTGCGGGTCTACCCGTCGCCCCTCAGCCTCGCGTTGCGTCAGCGTAATCTGCGCCACATGCAACGCTACACCGTGGACAAGCGCTGGCTGTTCGAAGAACACCTTGACGCCCTGCTCCAGGGGTACGCCGTCACCGCGTCGAAATCCGCCGTGGACAATCTGCACAGGCAAGTGCTGGCCGCCAATACACCGGCGCAGGTTCAATGATGAACGTAACCAATCCCCTGATTGCGCTGGGCGCTTATTCACTGGCCATCGTATCCGCCGCACTGTTGCTGCGTGCCGTGCCGAAGATCGCCCGTCACCTGCAGCATTCCGGCGAAAGCCGCTATGCCAGCATCGATGGACTGCGCGGCTACCTGGCGTTCGGTGTGTTCGTACACCACTCGATCATCACCTGGATCTTTTTGCGCACCGGTGTGTTCGAGTTTCCGCCGAGCAACTTCTACTCGATGCTCGGCCAGGGCAGCGTGGCCCTGTTCTTCATGATCACCGGTTTTCTGTTCTGGGGCCGTCTGCTGGCCCAGGGCCGACAGCACGACTGGCTGGCGTTCGGCGTGTCGCGGGTGTTCCGCCTGTATCCGTTGTATCTGCCGCTGATGCTGGTCGTCTTCGCGACAGTGTTCCATTTGCAAGGCTGGGAGCTGAAGGAACCGGGCATCCAGCTGTTGAAACAGATTCTGGCCTGGCTGAGCTTTGACCGGCCAGACATCAATCAATACCCGCAGACCGGCATGCTGATCTCCAACGTCACCTGGACGCTGGCCTACGAAGTGTTTTTCTATCTGGCACTGCCCCTGGCCGCGACGGCGTTCATCTTCCGCAGCAACTGGCGGCAGATTCTGCTGTGCCTGATCGGGATCTATGCGCTGTATCAACTGGTCGGCTGGGAGCATTCGCTGAAGAAGCACTTCATTGCCAGTTTTCTCGGCGGGATTGCAGCAGCGTACTGGGTTCGCCGGCCACAACTGGTGGCGTGGGGCCGGACACGGCTGGCGAGCGTAATCGCCATCGTGGCCCTGGTCGTTGCCTTCACGGCATTCAACCGGGCATTCAAGACGACGCCGCTGTTTCTGCTGTCACTGTTTTTCGTGATCGTGGCATCCGGCAACACGCTGTTCGGCGCGCTGAAACCGCGCAGCATTCGCTGGCTCGGCGAGATCAGCTACAGCACGTATCTGCTGCACGGCTTCGTGCTCTGGCTGATGGTCCAGCGCTTGCCGCTGGCGCTGCATCTGGATGCCCGGGAAACCTGGGTCTACCTGCCGTTGATGGCGGTATGCACCTGCCTGCTGATTCTGGTCAGCAGCGCCACCTTCCTGTACATCGAGCAGCCGGGCATGAACGCGGGCAAGAGAATCGTGCAATGGCTGCGCCTGCGCCAGAAGGACAACAGGCCTGTGGCGGAAAAGGTCGCTCGCTGACCGCGAGCGACCCGCACCTCAGTCTTTTTCCAGCGGCGAAAACAGCAGACGGCCCAATCCACGCCAGGTCTTCTTGTTCCACGCCTTGAACGGAATCTGCGCCAGCAGCTCGCGCGCCAGCTTGCGATCGCGGTTGGCGGTCTTCAGGAACATCGAGTTGAGCGCCTTGTAGCGCACCTCGTCGTACAGCGGATGATCGCTGAACAACGCGTAGGTGCGCAGGATGTTGTCGATCATGAACCGGTGGTTCTTGTAGGAGTTGGTGGCGTGCTTGCGATAGCGCGCCATCAGCACGTTCAGACCGTCGATGAAGTAACCCGCATGGGTGACCTTCAGCTCGATCGCCAGGTCTTCCAGGCGAATCTGCGGATCGAACCCGCCGACCTTGTCCAGTGCCTCGCGGCGGATCATCAGGGTCGGCGCTGGCGGATACGGCTTGCGCTCCAGCAACATGTCCTCGAAATCCAGACGGCGGAACGGCACATCACGGCGCTGGCGCTTTTCCGGATACGGCTTGCCCTCGGCGTCCATCAGCTCGATGTTGCCGGCGCAGATGCCGACTTCCGGCTTGCCGTCCATGTAGGCGACCTGCGTGGCGATACGCTCCGGCAACATGATGTCGTCGGAGCCGAACGGCACGATCAGGCTACCCTTGGCTCGGGTGATCGCCCCGTTGAGCGTGCTGGTCAGGCCCTGGTTCTGCTGCACACGAAAATCAAAACCGTGCTGCGCCTGCAAGGCGTTGATGCGCGCGACGCTGTCGTCCTTCGAACCGTCATCGACCACCAGCAGCTCGATGTTCTGGTAGCTCTGGTTGATGACGCTGAGAATGCTTTCTTCGATGTACGGGCCGTGGTTGTACGACGCAATGATGACGGTGACGATCGGCTGCGCACCGCTCCGGGATGTTTCTTCGGTCACGTTGTTTTCTTCGCTCACGGCTGTTGCTGCTCCTTGCGGGCCAGTTCCAGGCCAGAGTCGATCAGGTTGAAGTACTCCTGACGGAATACCTCGATGTCGTGGTGTTCCTGGAGATACCGGTACGCCTGCTCGCCCTTGGCCCTGAGCTCGTCATCGGACAGCGCCAGGTAGGTGTCGAGCGCCGCGACCAGGCTCGGAACGTCCTTCGGCGTGATGGTCAGTCCACCGGCACCTTCGATCAACGGCAGCATTGCCGGTACGTTGGACGCGATGACCGGCAAGTGCCCGCTCATGCCTTCGAGCAACGCCAGGCCCAGCCCTTCGGCCAGCGAAGGCATGGTCCAGATATCGAACGCACGCACATATTGCAGGGCGTTTTCCTTGAAACCCAACAGGTGCGCACGGCCGGTCAGGCCCAATTGCTCGATCTCGGCCGCCAGCGACGACTCCAGACGCCCGGCGCCGATGATCGCCAATTGCGTGTTCGGATACTTGTCCTTCAGCGCGGCAAACGCCTGCAACAGATAGGTATGGCCCTTGACCGACACCAGCCGCCCCAGTGCGCCGATCAGGCGCACGTTCGGGTCGATGCCGAGCATTTCCCGGGCGCGCTCGCGACTGTGCTGCAAACCCTCGGCCTGCTCGATGTCGATGGCGTTGGTGATCGCCCAGGTGTTGGCGTCGGTGAAACCGCAGTCGCAATCCAGCAGGTACTGCTTGACGGCCGGCGAGACCCCGACAAAACGCCAGTGCCGATCGATCAGGCGCTGGGTCTGGCGACGCCGGTAAAACCGGTCGTACTCGCCGAAGCCGTGGGAAATCCCGATGCACAGTGGCACCTTCAGCCAGCGGTTGAGCGCCAGCATCATGTTCACCGGTTTGAAGCGATTGCAGATCACCACATCGAACTTTTCCCGGCGGCAGAACTTGTAGAGCTGCCACATGGCACGCAGGCGCATGCCTTTGAGGGACTTGTCGGAAAACTCGAAATACACCGAACGATCGGACCGGCTCACAGGTTCGCCCGGCCCGGGTTTGCCGCGCAGAAACGCTGCGGTCACCTCATAGCGATCCGCCGGCAGCGCCTTGACGATCTGCTCGGAGAGGTCGGCAAAATCATGGGCTTTGATGTTGTAGTCAGGCTGCAGTTGCAGAACCTTTGACCGTTGACTCATATGACTCCCCGTGGAAACCCGTTGCATCGATGATCCACCCCGGACCGGCGGCAATGCGCCTGATCTCAGCCGGATCGGGTTGAGGCAACCGAGACCATTCGTTGCGTTTCCAGCAAACGAAATGGAAATACGGAAACCGGCGATCGCCATCGCGATCATTGCTCAAATTGCCATCGCGCCAAAACCACTGGCGCGGAAAATCGTTCGTGCCGTCGTGCCACTTGATGCAGCCACCCGGCGTACTGAAAGCCTCGGTGAATTCGCTGCGGCGGCGCCACGGGTTGAGCTTGCCCACCAGGGTGAACAGCGGCTCGGGAAAATTCTTGCGCCACATGAAGATGCGGCTGAACGCACCCTCATCCAGCGCATGGTGCGCCTGATCGGTAAACCGCAACCGCCAGTCCTTCATCTGCATGAACAGCTCGCGCTTGCGCGCGGTATTGCGCATCAGGCACAGATGGCCGGCGACCCGACGCTCGTGCGTCGAAAACAGGTCGTAGCCTGCCAGGCGATCCGGGGTGAAGTAACTTCGCAGGTCACCGTACACCAGGTCAATATCGCCGAACGCCCAGAAATCGTAGCCTTGCAGGCGATCGGCGTGGATGTGCCCAAGGGCCGGCTTGATATCGCAGAGCTTGTATGCCGCCTTCGGCGCAAAGTCGATCTGCAATCGTTGCGACACCAGCGCACAGTAATCGCAAAACGTCATGGCCTCGACCGTGACATTGGGCGGCAGATCCGCCGGTGTACCGCAGTCACTGAACAGCAGCCAGTCGATGTCCGCGTTGCGCCGGCAACTCTCCAGGAAAAAAGGCATCCAGAACGGCCATTGGCCAAAATACGGAATCAGAAACAGAATCCGTGGACGTGGATTGATCACAGAAATTCACTCGGTTATCGAACATGGCGCCATGCTAGGCCGCGAATGACTTCAATTCTGCTTCACAGATGTTTCACCATGCTTCAGAAGCCAGAACAACTCCTGGCGCCTGACCGCTTTGCGGAAGAATTCGTTCTCACCGTAGACCGATGGCACTCTACTGACGAGCACTCTCTGGATCAATCGCCGCAGACGTCGCTTGAACGGCGCCGGGGGTTGCAGATCATGCATCATGCCCAGGGCCATGGCCTTGTCGCGCTGCTGCTCGACGGACAAGGGCAGACAGCACGGCTGCATCGGTACGCCCGAATCGAACGCGGGCGGCAGCGCAATGCCCTGCCCCGAGTTGCCCATCGGCCAGCGGTCGTTATCGTGCAGGTGGTTGGCGTAGCCGAGCAGGGTCGGCTGCCAGTCGAGGCCGTTCAAGGCTTCCAGCACCGCTTGCTGGGCACAGAGATGGTCGGGATGTGGATCAAGCGTCGGATGCGGCAGCACGATGACGTCCGGGCGCGCCCGTAACAGCACCTCGCGCAGGTCGGCCAACAGATTGTTCCAGGTCGGCGCGCCATCGGCATCGCCAGGCAGCGTGAACGGATTCAACTGACGAAACAGCCGGGTGTCGCTCAGATCGGCTTCCCGCGAGGCCACCGCCTGATTCGGTGCAGCCTGCATGGCCGCCAGTTGCAGGCAGAAATAACCCAGCTGCACGCAGCGTTCCTGCGCGACTCCGGCCCAGCGCGGCACGGTGAGACTGTCCCAGGCACGCAGACGCCCCTTGAGCCGCGCCGCCTCGACCTTGTTCATGCCCATCTGCTGATAGTGTTCGGCTTCGATCTCGCCGGCGGTCAGGGTGACGATCCACGCCTCGTCGGCCTGACTGTACAAACCGTAGGCGGCCAGTTCCGCATCGTCGGCGTGGGGAGCGATGACCATCACCCGCTGACGACGGTAGTCTGGCTGCTCCAGCGCCCATAGCAGCGGCTCGCCGGAGACCCGGCAGAAACGCCCGCGCAGGTGCAACTGGCCCTGGGACAGGGTTTGCGCCTGTCCGCTGAGGTTGAGGTAGCGCAGGCCGTTGACGCCGCGTTCGAAGGTCTGCGCGTCGGGATTCGTGCCGCCGGCCAACTCGACCCGAGGATCGAAGAAACGCCCAAGCCAGGTACTTTTGACCCGCACGGCGAGGATCAGCGTCGCGTCGTCCACCAGCATCACGCCTTCGTCCAGGCGCAGATGTCCGCCGTTCAGATGCACCTTCGGCTGCGGCGTGAACGGCGGAAAACTGTATTGGTAATCGTCTTTGGGCGAGTAGAACAGGTGATCGGCGAACCACGCCTCATGGGCGACCCAGCCGACGACCGCCAGCACCAGCGGCAGCCACCAGGCCACCAGCACGCCAAGAGCGATCAGCACGGCCAGCGCGATCAGCAGGCCGATTCGTTTGTTGCGCCGGTGACGCTTGAGCAATTGCTGTTTGCGGCTCATGGGCTGACTCATACGGTGAAGACCGGCACAGGATTGCACCAGCGATCCTTGTATTCACGGTCGGCGCGACCGAAGGAAAAACGCAGCGGCTTATCCAGCGCCCGCGCGTGTTCCCAGGCACTTTGCGTATTGAGGAAGCTGAGCACGCTGCCGGGACTGAATTCGCGGGTTTCAGGATCGACGCCACCGTTGATGTACTCGACGCTGATCCACTGCGGCGCTTCGACGCGGTACACCAGCTGGATCGCGATCGGTGCATCGTTGAGGAAGATCACCGAACCGATCAACAGCTCGCGCAACAGCTCAATGACCTCGGCCATCCGTGCCGCGCCGGTGGCGGGGAAACCCCAGCGGCGCTGGAACAGATCGCAGTAGATCGCCGCCAGTTCCGTGCTGGAGAACTCGCCGACCGGACGCACCACCCCGCCCGCCTCTTCCAGCAGACGCAGCTCGCGGCGCTGGTTGTAGCGAAATTTTTTCGACAGTTCTTCGGGGGTACGGGCCATGGCCAGTTGTTCGGTCTGCAACTTGAGACCGCTGAAGCGGTTTTCGTTGAGCGCCGACAGGTAACGCCCGCGATGCCGCAGCGCAGCCTGGGCGTCAACGGCGGCGGGCAGGATCAGCTCGGCGTTGCCGAGGTCGAACAGGCCTTTCTTGCCACTGCGCTTGAGCACGTCCTTGGACAATGCCAGATCACGCCCCCAGGTGGGGATTGCGGCTTTGACTTCGCCCTGCTGCTCCCAGGCCAGATAACGTACCGGGATGCCGGCCAGATCCGCCAGACGCTCGACCACCATGGGATGGGTCGCGACGCTGCCGCCGAAACGCTGCCAGGCCTGTGCATAAGTTGAGGCGTCGACGGGCGACCAGCCACGTTCGCGCCAGCCTTGAAATCGGTTGAGCATCAGCCCCTCGGTGCCAGATCGATGACTTGCGGCAAACGCCAGAAGGTGTCACGCACCGCGCGGTCGGAGAAGCGCTCGCGCAGACGGTCGAGCATCAGTTCCGCGCATTGGCGCCGCTGTTGCTCGTCCATGCCGGCCAGATGGTGCAGGCCCTGGGCCAGGTGTTCGGCATCGCCGAGCGGGAACAGAATACCCACGCCTTCGACCACTTCCTTCGCCCCGCCACAGGCGGTGGCCAGCAACGGCACGCCGGCCGCCATGGCCTCCAGCAGCACCATGCCGAACGGTTCGTGATCGGAGCTCAGGGCGAACACATCGAAGGCGCGGAAGTAATTGCGCGCGTCCGGCACCTGGCCGAGAAACAGCACCCGGTCGCCGACGCCCAGTTCCCGGGCCAGTTCCTTGAGGTCCTGTTCCAGACGGCCCTTGCCGAGAATCACCAACTGACTGTTGCCCGGCAACCCCGGCAACGCCTTGGCAAAACCGTGCAGCAGGGTGGCCTGATCCTTGTCCGGGTGCAGACGGCCGACGTTGCCGACAATCCACGCGTCCGGCGCCAGACCGAGGATTTCCCGGGCCTCCCGGGCGGACACCTGGCTGGCTTGCAAGGCTGGCACGTCGATGCGGTTATAAAGCGTCTGGATCCGCGCCGCCGGCCATTTCGGCAGGCAACGGCGCATGTCGTCGCGCACCGCGTCGGACACGCCGAGCAGGCTCAGGCGCTTGCGGAAAATCTGTGCGAACAGTTTGCGCGAGCCGCGTTTGTAATCGTCAAACGCGTGATGCACGCCAATCACCGGCAGCGACGTGCCGAGCAAGGCGATATAGATCGGCTTGAAGCGATGGGCGATGCAGAAACTGAAATTGCGCGAAGCGGCGATCTTGCGCAGATCGCCGATGGCGCCCAGCTTCAGGCCACGAATGGCCTTGGAGCTGTACTCCATGAACAACACTTCGTCGGAGGCGCAGGCGGCGGCCACCTCGCTATCGGCGGCCCCGGTCAGAAAGACCGTGGTCACCCGATAACCGGTGCCCGCGAACAGGCTGGCGTACTGCCGCGCGCAGTCCAGAAACGGCCCGTCATAGCCGTGGCAGAACTGCAGCACATGGCGTTCAGCCGAGCGTGTCATAAGCGTCTGCGCCCTCTTTGACCACCAGGATGTCTTCCATGATCAGGTATTGCAGATCGGAGCCGAAGAACATGTTCAGGGCATCGGTCGGCGAGCAGATCATCGGTTCACCACGACGGTTGAGCGAAGTGTTCAGGGAAACGCCGTTGCCGGTCAGGTTTTCCAGGGCCTTCATCATGTCGTAGTAGCGCGGGTTGTATTCGCGCTTGAGCACCTGGGCACGGGAGGTGCCGTCTTCGTGGACGACTTCCGGCACGCGGGTTTTCCACTCTTCCGCAACTTCGAAGGTGAAGGTCATGAACGGCGCCGGGTGATCGATCTTGATCATCTGCGGTGCAACGGTGTCGAGCATCGACGGGCAGAAAGGCCTCCAGCGCTCGCGGAACTTGATCTGGTGGTTGATACGGTCGGCCACACCGGCCACGCTCGGGCAGCCGATGATCGAACGACCGCCCAGTGCACGCGGACCGAACTCCATGCGGCCCTGGAACCAGGCCACCGGGTTGCCGTCGACCATGATCTTGGCGATCTGCTCCGGCATGTTGTCGAGTTTGCGCCAGGTCGGCTTGTTCTCGTGACGGGCGCACGCGGCGATCACGTCTTCGTTGCTGTACGACGGGCCGAGGTAGACGTGTTCCATCTTCTCGACCGGCACGCCACGGGCGTTGGACACATAAGCGGCGGCACCGACCGCAGTGCCGGCATCGCCGGATGCAGGTTGCACGAACAGCTCTTTGACGTCGTCGCGGGCGATGATTTTCTGGTTGAGCTTGACGTTCAGCGCACAGCCACCGGCGTAGGCCAGTTTGCCGGTTTCCTTGAGCACGTCGCCCAGGTAGTAATCGATCATCTGCAGCGCAATTTTTTCAAACAGCGCCTGAATGCTGGCGGCGTAGTGGATGTACGGCTCGTCGGCGATGTCGCCTTCGCGCTTCGGACCCAGCCACTCGATCAGCTTCGGCGAGAAGTAGTAACCCTTGCCTTTCTCTTTATAGCGACGCAGGCCGATGACGTTGGCGTAGTCGGTGTTGATCACCAGTTCGCCGTTCTCGAACGAGGCCAGACGCGAGAAATCGTATTTGCTGGCGTCGCCATACGGCGCCATGCCCATGACCTTGAACTCGCCGTCCAGCATGTCGAAACCGAGAAACTCGGTGATCGCGCCATACAGCCCGCCGAGGGAGTCCGGATCGAAGAACTCCTTGAGCTTGTGGATCTTGCCGTTTTCGCCATAACCGAAGAAGGTCGTGGCGTACTCACCCTTGCCGTCGATGCCGAGGATTGCGGTTTTCTCTTTGAAACCCGAGCAGTGGTAGGCACTGGAAGCGTGGGCCAGGTGGTGTTCAACCGGCTCGATCTTGATTTTCTTCGGATCGAAGCCCAGTTGCTCCAGGCACCAGACGATCTTGTTGCGATAGCGCTTGTAGCGACGGTTGCCCATCAGGATCGCGTCGAGTGCACGGTCCGGGGCGTACCAGTAGCGCTTGGCGTACTGCCAGCGAGCCTTGCCGAAAATGCTGATCGGAGCGAAGGGAATCGCGACCACGTCAACGTCGGACGGCTTGATGCCGGCCTGCTCCAGGCAGAACTTCGCCGATTCGTAGGGCATGCGGTTCTTTGCATGCTTATCGCGTACGAAGCGCTCTTCCTCAGCTGCCGCCACCAGCTTGCCGTCGATGTACAAGGCGGCTGAAGGGTCATGGCTAAGGGCGCCGGACAGGCCAAGAATCGTCAATGCCACAGGGTCTAGCCTCTTTAGTCTGCATGCAGGCGCGATGCGCCTCGAAAAGTAATGTGCCCCTCGCACCGGGCGAGAGACAGCTAAAGGGCGGGATTATAGCGTAAAAGCGCCGGCAGGCCGCTAGCGGAACTGGCAAGGCATTGCGTTGACACGCGGAAGAGCCCAGACGTAGACTTTGACGCAAATGGGCTGGGGGATCCCGGTCGGCGTCGCAGCCTCAGTGAGTATCACTGGGGTTTTTCGCTTTCTGGAGACGGGAAAAGTTTCAGCCCCCAGTTTTCAACCCCCTCACCCGCTCTACTCCGCCCACCACTGCAATAGAACTTGCGCTTTAGCACGTCAAAGGCGCGGTTTTCCTGACCCGGCCTCAATACGCTCATCCCGATGGGTCTGGCGACAAGATCAGCGAATTGCAATCCCGTGGAATTGACCTGTTTAGTGGCAAAGATGATGTCAAACGGCAACTGAATTCCCCACCGATTCATGCCCTCGCACATCTGACGAAACTCAAACTCGAGTTCGTTATCCTCTCGTTTCCCTCGACGCTCGAAGATCACATGAGTTAATGCACTTTGCTGATTCTTTTCCTGCAAGAACTCATAAAGCGTTTCCAGACAACAACCGAGCGCCAAGTGATAAGGGTTTTGAGCAAACCCTTGTTTTTCACGTAGTGAAGCTTTGTCGATAACGCAACTGATCAAGATGAAGTTGCTGGCATTGATAATGTCCGTCAACTCATCAAGAAAAGCCGTTTTGTGCTGCCTTGAAGCGAAAAGGCCCGAGAGCGCCCCCTTCTCTTTTCGAATGTCCAGCTCATGCAGACCAACCAGGTCGTGGCCCATATGGTCAAACTTGAACTTTTGAAGCGCAGGTATGACCTGCTCGCAGTAGTGCCGTTTATGGAAGGCACAAAAAGCGAGTACGAAGATTGGGTAGTGGGCATCGAGCGTTTGCATTCCCTGGTCGCCGCTCTCATCAACATAGACAATGAAGTCGCTGAACTTCCCGGCCTGATTCATCGTGCCAATGTCATCAAGGGAATCGCACTGTCATCCACGCCCCGCACGCCAATAAATACTGATATTCCCCTCCATGACCTGCCGATAAACCGTATACGGCAGCACCACCGTATCCAGCACCCCGGACAGCGGCAGGTCCACCAGCACGAACGGCAGCAGGATGCCGGTCGGGTCCGGGGGGGCATTCATTGCGCAGAAATCGTAGGCCAGGCCGCTGTAGACCCGGGGAAGGGTCTGGCAGTAGGTTTTCAGTTTTCTGAGATCGCGGGCGACGTCGGCTTCGTCCTGCAACACCGTGACAGTGCTGCCGCAGCCGCTGAGCGCCCATGAAAAAAAACCGATGGTCAGCGCCATTTTGATGGTCAAGATTTGCCCTCCGTGTACGTCCGGGCAAACTAGCATCGGGGTTGCTGGCGGGGCAGTTCATGGCTTCTGGAGAAGCTGTAGGACAAGTCAGAGGAGTTTGTCCTCCGCTGCTCGTTTGGTGTTTTTTGCCGGTTTCACGGGCCTTTTCGCGAGCAGGCCCGCTCCCACAGATCCAGTGTGGGAGCGGGCTTGTTCGCGACAGGTTTCAGGCTGCGCCGGAAATATCCTTGGGCAACCGCTGATCGATTACCTGATACAACGCACTGCCCTGCGGCCAGTTGCGCATGAACCGCGCACGATCCCTGGCATAGGCCGGGGCGAAACTGCCCAGGGAGCCGTGCTGGCACATCGAGTCGAGATCGATCAGCGCCCAGCGATCTTCCTGCCAGAACAGGTTGTGCCCTTTGAAATCGCCATGGCTGATGCGCTCGGCGATCAACCGCGCAAACAGTTGATCCAGCGCCTGCAACTCCGACTCCGGCGCCGCGCCGCTTTCAACATACGGAGCGAAGCGCTCGATGATGTCCGGCCCCGCCAGATATTCGGTAATCAGGTAAGCCCGGCTGCGCAGCCACAGAAAACGTTTTTCCAGCACCGCCAGCGGTTTCGGCGTGGCGATGCCGAGGAATGCCAGGCGATTGCCTTCGCGCCACGAATGCCAGGCGCGGCTCGGGCGCCAGAAGCGTTTGAGCCAATGCGCAAAACCCTTGATGTTGTAGCGCTTGATCACCAGCGCACGCCCGGCCACCTCGACCTTGCCGACACTGGCCGCACCACCGGTCTTGTACAGATGGCCCTGATCGAGCAAGGCATCGGCCTGCTCCAGCACCGGCAGCATGGCCGGTTCCTCTTCGCGGCGAATCGCCCGCAGACCGAACGCACCGCGCACCACGCTGAACAGCGTGCATTCGCGACCGACCTTGATCAGATAGTCCCGCAGCCGCCAGGCGCGAACCTTGTCGATCTGTTTCTGCAAGGCTTCCAGCGGCAACGCGTGCTCGCTGTTGCTCAGCAGGTAATACACCAGCAGTTCTTCGGTGAACGGCTCCAGCGACTTGGGCAACTGGGCGAAAAACACCCCGAGGTTTTCCAGGACCTTTTGCCGGGACAACGGCTGGCCGGCGGTTTCCACGCAGATACCGGCGCCGTCGATCAAATACAACTGGCCGCCATGGCGCAGCAGATTGTCCAGGTGCAGGTCTTCCTGCCACAGGCCTTTGCCGTGCAACTGACCGATCGCACCGAGGGCTTCGGCCAGCACCGCCGACTGCTCGTCCGCCAACGCCGGCAGCGGCTCGACCTGCTGCCAGGCATCGCCCAGGCTCTCGGCGCCTTCGAGAAATTCGAACAACAACCAGCCGCCCTCGCCGTCCTTCAGGCCATCGGCCAGCAGCAACGGTGTGGTCATGCCTTGGGCGGCGAGCAACTTCACGCCTTCCAGTTCGCGCTGAAAATGCCGTGCCGCTTTGCTGCCGACCAACAACTTGGCCAGCACCGGACGCCCGCGCCACACACCGGCACCGACATAACGCTGCCCCGGCAACACCCGCAACAGACTCAGCAATTGCAGATCCGCAGGACCGGCCGCGTCAGCCAGGGAAACCGTCAGCGGCAGGCTCGGCGTACGCCCGGCGCTTTTCAGGTCGGACAACTGCATCAGCGCGTCTCCTTGTGGCTGCGCCGCGCGGTCAGACGCGTGACCCAGCTATCGACCAGCGAGCTGTCGCCGGGCTGATCGAGGTAGGCCGCGAGCAATTCGCGCAACTGTGCCTCGCTCCACTCCGGGGCGCGCCGCAGCAGCGGTTCCAGATCCTTGACCCGGTCGCGCTGACCGAACAGCAATGGCCGGGTCTTTTCCAGGTCGATCAGTTGCGCGCGATAAGCGTCGCCATCGGCCTGGAGAAAAATATGCTTGGGATAAAAGCAGCCGTGAACCTGACGCAGGCCGTGCAGGCGGCGGGCCAGTTGTCCACAGGCCTGGAGAATCGCCGAATGCTGTCCGGCGCTCAGGGTCGACCAGCGCTGCAACAGCGAATCGAGGTCATCCCAACCATCCAGAGCGCGGGTCAGCAGGAGCGCATGCACTTCGCCCTTGACCTTGCGCTCGCCGAAAAACGCCGCTTGCAGCGCCGGAATGCCGAGCTTGCTGTAGCGACTGATGTTGCGAAACTCCCGGGCGAACGTCGGCTCGCCGAACGGCGCGTGCAAGGTGCGGGTCAGGTAGTTGCTCTGGCGCTTGAGGTAATAGCCGCGCCCTTCCAGCTCCAGGCGGAACACGCTGCTCCAGCCGCCGCCGTCGGTGTTCGGCTCGTCCACCGCGTCGAGCTGCTTGGCCCACAGCGCATCGAAAGTGCCGAGACCGTGGCGCTCCAGCAGCGCACGGTCTTCAGCGGCGAGAAAATCAGTCATTCGCGTCCCTCGAAAAATCTCACCACATGCCGGATGCGTTGCTTGTCGGCGCGGTTGAGCCGGTCACGCTGGCGGTATTGCAGGTAAAAGCGCAGGCGCTGGGTGTTCGACAGGTGATATTTGGCGACCTTGTCGAGACAGGCCAGATCCTTGGTGATCCGGTACTTGAGCCAGAAGCCGCGCCAGAAATCGCCGTTCGGGCAGTCGATCAGAAACAGTTGCGCCTGATCGTCGATCAGCAGATTGCGCCACTTCAGATCGTTATGGGTGAAGCGGTGGTCGTGCATGGTTCGGGTGTAAACCGCCAACTGCCGACTGATGCCATCGACCCAGGCACGATCCTGGAGCTTCGGGTCCTTGCGGTCGGCCAGCGCCGAAAGGTCTTCGGTACGCGGCAGCTCGCGGGTAATCATCGCCCCACGGGCATACGCCGCCCCGCGCCGTTCAAGACCCCAGGCCACCACTTCGGCGGTGGGGATGCCCCACTTGGCGAAGCGCTTGAGGTTCTGCCACTCCATTTTTACCCGAGGCTTGCCCAGATAACGGCGCAGGCCCTTGCCGGCACCGGAGTAGCGCTTGACGTAATAGTTGACGCCGTTGCGCTGCACGCGGATGACCTCGGACAGCGGATCGCGCGTCAGACGCTCACCCTGCAAGGCAAAGACTGCCTCGAGGCTGCCGAAGTCGGCGGCGAGGTCGCTGTACTCGGGTTCAAGATTCCAACCCGCCATCAGAGCGCATCCCCATAACGTTGCTTGCGCTCATAGAGCTTGTTGGCCTTGCCTTCGAGCCAGTTCAGCAGCGGCGCTTCTTCAGCCAGGATCTGGCGCAGCGGCTGCTGGAAGTAGCCCTTGAGAAAGCGCAGCTTGTCGCGGCGGGTCAGACCGATGTCCAACGCGGAAAAATACAGTGCCGCCAGATCCTTGTTGCGCCAGCGCCGGGTGATGGCCGGGCGGGTCTGGGCGCGGTGCAGGTCGATCACCGAGAGTTTGAAGTCGTCGGGCGTGACCGGTTTGTCGGTGTGCAGCAGGAAGTGGCAGATATAGCAGTCGCGGTGGTTGACCCCGGCGCGGTGCATCATGCCGGTCATGCGCGCGACTTCGGCGATCAGCGCACGCTTGAGCTTTGGCTCGGGCGGCTGCCTGACCCAGTCGATGCTGAAGTCTTCCAGGCTGATGGTCGGAGCCAGTTCTTCGGTGACGATGAACGAATGCTGATCCGCCGGGTTGCTGCCTCGTTCACCGTAGGCGACGGCGGTCATGGTCGGCACGCCGACTTCCTGCAAGCGTTGAATGGCCTGCCATTCCTGGCCCGCGCCGAGCACCGGCAGCTTGGCGGTCAGCAGATTCTTGAAAATCTCGCCCCAGCCGATGCCCCGGTGGATCTTGACGAAAAAACCATTGCCGTCGACTTCCGTGCGCAGGGTGCGGCGCGCTTCCAGCTCGCGATACACCTCGCCCTGCAAGCCCTCGACTTCGGCGAACGGGTCGCGTCCGGCCCAAAGGCTCTTGAACGGTTCAGCCAGCATCAACTTCATTTAAGCGTGCTCCGCCAGAATCACATCGGCCGCGTGCTGCGGCATGCTGTAGAGGTCGGCCGTCTCGGCGAAGGCCACACCGTTGCGGCTCCAGGCCGCGCGTGCAGAGGCGTCGGTCAACATTTCCGTCAGGTACTGGGTCAGTTGCGCCTGGTCGAACGGCTCGTCCAGCACACGTCCGGCGTCCGCCTCGGCAATGTAGTGGGCGTAGCCACAGACCGCGCTGACCAGCACCGGCAGCCCGGCGACCAGCGCTTCGAGCAACACCGTGCCGGTGTTTTCGTTGTATGCCGGGTGGATCAACAGATCGGCACCCAGCAGGAAGCGCGGGATATCGCTGCGCCCCTTGAGGAACGTGACATTGTCGCCGAGACCGAGCGTAGCGCTCTGCATCTGGAACAATTTGGGGTCATCCTGGCCGATTACAAACAGCCGGGTGCGTTTTTTCAGTTCGGCCGGCAGCGCCGCCAGCGCTTTCAGGCTGCGATCGACACCCTTGGTCTTGAACCCGGAACCGATCTGCACCAGCAGCAACTCATCGTCCTTGAGGCTGAATTCAGCACGGAACCCGGCGCGAATCTCGTCAGCATCCGCCGGACGCCGACGATCCTGGGCAATGCCCGGCGGCAGCAAATGGAAGCGTTCCAGCGGCGTGTCGTAATGCTTGATGAACAGCGGCTGCTGCACTTCGGAAATCATCAGCACTTCGGTCTTCGCGTCCCTGGCGAACACCGCACGCTCGTATTCGGCGAAGTGGCGGTAGCGACCCCAGCGCCGGTACAGCGAGTTGCGCAGGTTCTGCGCCTTGTCTTCGAAGCAGCCGTCGGCGGCGTAATAGACGTCCAGGCCCGGCATCTTGTTGAAGCCGATCAGCCGGTCCACCGGACGCTTGGCCAGGTCCGCTTCCATCCACGCGCTGAGTTTTTCGTTGCGCCGATGGTTGAAGAACGCCTTGACCGGCGCCACCAACACTTCGAAACCGGGCGGCACGTCGCCTTCCCAGATCAGGGTGTAGACACGGATCTGGTGGCCGCGCTTCTGGCATTCGAGGGCGATGCGCATGAAATCGCGCTGCAAGCCACCGAACGGGAAATATTTGTACAGGACAAAAGCCAATTGCATCAGCGCAGCTCCTCAGCCATCAACAACGTGCTCAGTCTGCTGGCGACACGCTCGGGGTTCAGACGCGTGAAGCACAGGGGCCACTCGCGTTTCAGGTCAAACTGACTGGCATCCTGCGCGGTCGGTTGGTAAGTACATTTCTTTTGCAGGCACGGCGCACACGGGAAGTCGCTGGCGAGGTGAATCTGCACTTTGCCGTAGGCGCCGGTCAGGCCCGGATTGGTCGGCCCGAACAGCGACAGGGTCGGCACGTCCAGCGCGGCGGCGAGATGGCCAAGACCGGTGTCCACCGCCACGCAGGCCTGGGCGCCGGCCAGCACCTTGCCGACGCCGGCCAGGTTCAGTTTCGGCAGCACTTCGGCGTGCTTGAAACCGGCGGCGATGCGCTCGGCGCGGGCCTTCTCCAGCGGGTTGCCCCATGGCAGCTTCACCCCCACGCCGAGGTAACCGACACGCTCGGTCAGCTCACGCCAGTAGGCTTCCGGCCAGTGTTTGGTGTCCCAGGTGGTGCCGTGGAGGAACACCACGTAGGCGTTCTTGCGCGGCAGCTCCACCAGACGCTCGACGTTGAGGCCGTAATCGCCCAGCCCCTTGGGCAAATCGTAACCGAGGGCGATGGCGAACAACTGACGCACGCGCTCGACAGCATGCTGCCCACGGGCCACCGCCAGTTTGCGATCGTAGAAACGCGAGGCGATCGGCTCACGGGCCGAGCCTTTGTCGAGGCCGGCCACCGGCGCCTTGACGTAACGGGTCAGCCAGGCGCTTTTCAGCAGGCCCTGGGCATCGATCACCAGATCGTATTTGGCTGCGCGCACGCTTTGCTTGAAGCGTTTCCACTCGCCACTCTTGATGGTCTGCCAGAGGTTCTTGCGCCAGCGGCGGATCGCCACCGGAATCACCTTGCCCACGGCCGGGTGCCAGGTCGGGATTTCGGCGAAGCCTTCTTCCACCACCCAGTCGAACTTGATGCCGGGGATGGCCCGGGCCGCGTCGGTCAGCGCCGGCAACGCGTGAATCACGTCGCCCAGCGATGAAGTCTTGATCAGCAATACCCGCAAGTTAATGAACCTCGACCACAGAGCCCTGCAACTTCTGCAAGGCATCGTTGACCGCATCCGGCATCAGCTGGCGCAGGCAGTTGTAATGGCCGAAACGGCAGGTACGGTCGAAGCACGGGCTGCAATCGAGGCCCAGGCGGACAATTTCGACGTGCTCGGCCAGCGGTGGGGTGAAGCCCGGCGAGGTCGAACCGTAGACCGCCACCAATGGGCGATTCAGCGCGGCGGCCACATGCATCAGACCGGAATCGTTGGAGACGACAGCTTCGGCGCAGGACAGCAGGTCGATGGCCTCGGCCAGGGAAGTACCGCCGCTGAGGTTCACCGATTCTTCGCGCAGGCCGGGAATCAACCGCGCGCGGATGTCTTCGCCGACCGCGTGGTCATTCTTCGAGCCGAACAGCCAGACCTGCCAGCCTTCGCGAATGCGCGCTTCAGCGACTTTGGCGTAGTGCTCGGACGGCCAGCGCTTGGACTCGCCGAACTCGGCACCGGGGCACAGGGCCAACACCGGGCGATCGAGGGTCAGGCCGAACTTGGCGAGCGCCGCTTCGCGGGTTACCGGGTCGATTTGCAGGCTCGGGCGCGGGTAAGGTTTCGGCAGCTCGGCGTTCGGCTCATAGGCCAGCGCCATGAAGCGCTCGATCATCAGCGGATAGCGCTCTTTATCGAGGCGGCGCACGTCATTGAGCAGGCCGTAGCGGAACTCGCCGCGCCAGCCGGTGCGTTTCGGGATGCCGGCAAAGAACGGCACCAGCGCCGACTTCAGCGAGTTGGGCAAAAGAATCGCCTGGTCGTACTGGCCGGCCAGGGATTTGCCGATGCGCCGACGGGTCGCCAGCTCCAGCGCGCCGTGGCCGAGCGGAAAGTTCAAGGCCTTGCGCACTTCGGGCATGCGCTCGAGGATCGGCCGGCTCCACTCAGGGGCCAGCACGTCGATTTCGCATTGCGGGTGGCGTTGCTTGAGACACTGAAACAGTGTCTGCGCCATCACCATGTCACCGACCCAACTGGGCCCAACGATCAGAATATTCATGTGGTTTCCAAAAACGAACCGGGGAGGCTTTACGCCTCCCCGTCTCGAGAATCAGCTTAGCCCCAGTTCACGCCAGATCCGCATCACCTGCCGACGTTCGTCCGCGAACTGGTCGCCCGGTATCACCCCGGCCTGTTTCTGCAAGGCCTGACGGTGAGCGGCAGAGCGGTAGGCTTTATAGGCCTCGCGCAACAGGGCGGCGTCTTCGACCGGCATCAGCCCTGCCTGCTCCAGCTCTTCCAGAATGCGGATATTGTCGGTCCAGCGCAGCAATGGCGGGTGGCTTTGCGACCACGCCAGGGCCGCGTATTGCACCATAAATTCAATATCGACGATACCTCCGGCGTCCTGCTTGAGGTCGAACGGCGCCGTGGCCTCGAAGGCATTTGCCCCGGTGCCGGCGGCTGTGCTCTTGCTGCCGAGGTTGTCACGCATCTTGGCGCGCATCTCGCTGACTTCCTGTTGCAGCTTCGCCAGATCCCGTCCTTTACCCAACACTTGCGCGCGAACCTTCTCGAACGCCTGCCCGACATCCTGGCTGCCGACCAGCACCCGCGCCCGCACCAGCGCCTGATGTTCCCAGGTCCAGGCTTCATTTTCCTGATAGCGCTCGAACGCCCCCAGCGAACTCACCAGCAGACCGGACGCCCCGGACGGCCGCAGCCGCATATCCACTTCATACAACTGGCCGGAGTTGGTCTGCGCCGTCAGCAGGTGAATGATCCGCTGACCGAGCCGGGTGAAGAACTGCGCGCCGTCGATCGGTTTCGGCCCATCGGTCTCGGCCTGCGGGTCGCCGTCGTGAATGAACACCAGATCCAGATCCGAACCATGCCCGAGTTCCAGACCGCCGACTTTCCCGTAACCGACAATGATGAAGCCGGGATCGCACAACGTACCGTCGGTGCGCAACGGCGTGCCGTACTTGGCCACGGTCTGGCGCCAGGCCAGGGCCAGCACCTGCTCGAGAATCGCCTCGGCCAGCCAGGTCAGGTAATCACTGACTTTCATCAACGGCAGGCTGCCGGCGATTTCCGAAGCGGCGACACGCAGACGGTGCGCCAGTTTGAAGTGCCGCAGGGCTTCCATCTGTTGCTCGAGATCGTCTTCCGGGATCCGCGTCAGGCGCTCGCGCAACTCGGCCGCCAACTCCGGCGCCAGCGGCGGCTTGAACAGCCGGCCTTCGTTGAGCAATTCATCGAGCAGCAACGGGAAACGGGTAATCTGCTCGGCGATCCACGGACTGGCGGCGCACAGGGTCAACAACCGCCGCAACGCGCCGGGGTTTTCCGTCAGCAGCACCAGATACGCCGAACGCCGGGCGACAGCCTCGACCAGCGGCAGCACCCGTTCCAGCACCAAGTCAGGATTGTCATGCTCCACCGCCTGAGCCAACAGGCGCGGAATAAAGGCATCGAGGCGCTCCCGACCCAGTCGCTGCATCGCCCGCAATTGCGGGCTGCCACGCAGGCTCGCCAAGGCTTTCAACGCTTTGCTCGCGTCGGCAAAACCGCCCTCTTCCAACTGGCGGCAAGCGGCCTCTTCGTCCTGCGCCTCTTCCCACAGCGGCAACCACTCGCCGCCAACCACGACCTCGCTTTGCGCGCCTTCGTCTTCGTCCGGATCGGCAATCACCTGCGCAAAATGCCAGGCCACCCGGCCGCGCCAGAACATCAGTTGTTCATGGAAGGCGTTCCAGTCGGCGAAACCAAGCATGAGCGCAATACGCGCCTGATCCTGAGGGCTGTCCGGAAGCATCTGGGTCTGGCGGTCGGCGATCGCCTGGATCGCGTGTTCGGTGTAACGCAGAAACTCATAACCCTCGCGCAACTCGCTGACCACTGCCGGCGGCAGATACCCCTGCCCTTCCAGCGTCCCCAACACCTTTAATAGAGGCCGTTGCTGAAGGCTCAGGTCGCGACCGCCGTGAATCAGTTGAAAGGCCTGGGCGATGAACTCGACTTCGCGGATGCCGCCGGAGCCGAGCTTGATGTTGTCGGCCATGCCCTTGCGCCGCACTTCCTGCTGGATCAGCTGCTTCATGGTGCGCAGCGCTTCGATCGCCGAGAAGTCCAGATACCGCCGATAGACGAACGGGCGCAGCATGTCGAGCAGTTGCGCACCGGCCACCTGGTCGCCCGCCACCACCCGCGCCTTGATCATCGCGTAGCGTTCCCAGTCGCGGCCCTGATCCTGGTAATACTGCTCCAGCGCGTTGAAGCTCAGTACCAGCGCGCCGGACGAGCCATAAGGACGCAGGCGCATGTCGACGCGGAACACGAAGCCGTCAACGGTCATCGGGTCCAGCGCCTTGATCAGACGCTGGCCGAGGCGGATGAAAAACTCCTGGTTGTCCAGCGGACGCTTCACGCCGACGGTTTCGCCACCCTCGGGGTAGGCGAAGATCAGGTCGATGTCCGACGACAGGTTCAGCTCCACCGCGCCGAGCTTGCCCATGCCGAGAATGACCATTTGTTGCGGCAGGCCGCTGCGCCGGCCGGTGGGCGTGCCGAATTGCACGCAGTGGCGGCTGTACAACCATTGATAAGCCTGGTCGATGCAGGCGTCGGCCATGTCCGACAGATCGCGGCAGGTCTGCACCAGATCGGCCTGGCGGGTCAGGTCGCGCCAGATGATCCGCACCTGATGCCGGGCGCGCTGACGGCGCAGGACGCGGCCGAGTTCATCTTCGCTCTGTGCGGCATCGACGGCGGCGGCGATCTGCGCGCACAGCTCGCCGGGGGCGAACGCCCGGTCGAGTTCGCCGGACTGCACCAGCGCGAGCAACATCAAAGGGTCACGAACGCTCTGTTCAATGACGAACTCGCTGGCGGCGCTGACCCGGGCGAACTGCGCCCAGCGTTCCGGCGTCCACGTCGAAAGACCATGATCGTCCTCCAGCGCGGCGACGGCCGAACGGAACGACTGCTCGGATCGGCTGACCAACGGCAGGAGAATGGCGGGCAGTTCGGCAAGCACAGGCAGGGTCATGGTCTATCCTTGATCGGCGTATTAACCGCCGCTTGTAGTGAATGGTGAAAACCCGCTACGCGATGGACTGTCGAACAAAAGTGAGAAATAGCTGAAATTTCGTTCATCTTGGCAGTCAGCATCAAACTTTCACCTTTTTCGGATGGTAAACGACCAACCTTAACGATTATTCTCACAACGCTTTTGGAGGCCATAAGCCTTTCATCTGTAGTTTTACTACTCGTCTATACATTCGAAAGGCTGAAATGCCAGAAGATTTGTAGTAAAACTACACGCCGCCGGAACAACCTCGCGGCAATCCAAGAATTTTAAACGTCTGCCCACAAGGCCAGTCGCAAACTCAGGCAACCGATTCTGGAAGCCTTTCCGCCCTGGAGCAAGCCATGCAAGACCTCGATCCCGTCGAAACCCAGGAATGGCTGGACGCCCTGGAATCGGTTCTCGACAAAGAAGGCGAAGACCGTGCTCACTATCTGATGACCCGTATGGGCGAACTCGCGACCCGCAGCGGCTCGCAACTGCCTTACGCCATCACCACGCCTTACCGCAACACGATCCCCGTCACCCACGAAGCACGCATGCCTGGCGACCTGTTCATGGAACGCCGCATTCGCTCGTTGGTACGCTGGAACGCGATGGCCATGGTAATGCGTACGAACCTGAAAGATTCTGACCTGGGTGGTCACATCTCCAGCTTCGCTTCCAGCGCGACCCTGTACGACATCGGCTTCAACTACTTCTTCCAGGCCCCGACCGAAGAACACGGCGGCGACCTGATCTACTTCCAGGGCCACACCTCCCCGGGCGTCTACGCCCGTGCATTCATGGAAGGCCGCATCACCGAGGACCAGATGAACAACTTCCGCCAGGAAGTCGACGGTCAGGGCCTGTCGTCCTACCCGCACCCTTGGCTGATGCCTGACTTCTGGCAGTTCCCGACCGTATCCATGGGTCTGGGTCCGATCCAGGCGATCTACCAGGCACGCTTCATGAAGTACCTGGAGCACCGTGGCTTCATCCAGCCGGGCAAACAGAAAGTCTGGTGCTTCCTGGGCGACGGCGAGTGCGACGAGCCGGAATCCCTGGGCGCAATCTCCCTGGCCGGCCGCGAGAAGCTGGACAACCTGATCTTCGTCATCAACTGCAACCTGCAGCGCCTCGACGGCCCGGTTCGCGGCAACGGCAAGATCATCCAGGAACTCGAAGGCGTGTTCCGTGGCGCCCAGTGGAACGTGACCAAAGTCATCTGGGGCCGTTTCTGGGACCCGCTGCTGGCCAAAGACGTCGACGGCATCCTGCAACGCCGCATGGACGAAGTCATCGACGGCGAGTACCAGAACTACAAGGCCAAAGACGGCGCGTTCGTTCGCGAGCACTTCTTCAACACGCCTGAACTCAAGGCGATGGTTGCCGATCTGTCCGACGACGAGATCTGGAAACTCAACCGTGGCGGCCACGACCCGTACAAGGTCTACGCGGCGTACCACGAAGCGGTCAATCACAAAGACCAGCCGACCGTTGTCCTGGCCAAGACCATCAAGGGTTATGGCACCGGCGCCGGTGAAGCGAAGAACACCGCGCACAACACCAAGAAAGTCGACGTCGACAGCCTGAAGCTGTTCCGCGACCGCTTCGACATTCCGGTCAAGGACGAAGAGCTGGAGAACCTGCCGTTCTTCAAGCCAGAGCCGAACAGTGCCGAAGCCCGTTACCTGGCCGAGCGCCGCAATGCGCTGGGCGGTTTCGTGCCACAGCGTCGCGCGCAAAGCTTCAGCGTGCCGACTCCTGATCTGGATACCCTCAAGGCAATCCTCGACGGTTCGGGCGACCGTGAAATTTCCACCACCATGGCCTTCGTGCGGATCCTCGCGCAACTGGTCAAGGACAAGGAAATCGGCCCGCGCATCGTTCCGATCATCCCGGACGAAGCCCGTACCTTTGGTATGGAAGGCATGTTCCGTCAGCTGGGCATCTACTCGTCCGTCGGCCAGCTCTACGAGCCAGTCGATAAAGACCAGGTGATGTTCTACAAGGAAGACCAGAAAGGTCAGATCCTTGAAGAAGGCATCAACGAAGCGGGCGCCATGAGCTCCTTCATCGCCGCCGGTACTTCGTACTCCAGCCACAACCAGCCGATGCTGCCGTTCTACATCTTCTACTCGATGTTCGGCTTCCAGCGTATCGGTGACCTGGCCTGGGCCGCTGGCGACAGCCGTACCCGTGGTTTCCTGATCGGCGGCACCGCCGGCCGCACCACCCTGAACGGTGAAGGCCTGCAGCACGAAGACGGTCACAGCCACATGCTGGCTGCCACCATCCCGAACTGCCGCACCTATGATCCGACCTACGGCTACGAGCTGGCGGTGATCATCCAGGACGGCATGAAGAAGATGACCGAAGAGCAACAGGACATCTTCTACTACATCACCGTGATGAACGAATCGTACCAGCAGCCAGCCATGCCGGCCGGTGCCGAAGAAGGCATCAAGAAAGGCATGTACCTGCTCGAAGAAGACACCCGCGAAGCGGCACACCACGTACAACTGATGGGCTCCGGCACCATCCTGCGTGAAGTGCGTGAAGCGGCGAAGATCCTGCGTGAAGAGTTCAACATCGGCGCCGACGTGTGGAGCGTTACCAGCTTCAACGAACTGCGTCGCGACGGCCTCGCCGTAGAGCGCAGCAACCGTCTCAAGCCTGGCCAGAAGCCTAAGCGGAGCTACGTCGAAGAGTGCCTGAACGGCCGTAAGGGTCCAGTCATCGCCTCCACCGACTACATGAAACTGTTCGCCGAGCAGATCCGTCAGTGGGTACCGTCCAAGGAATTCAAAGTCCTGGGCACCGACGGTTTCGGCCGCAGCGACAGCCGCAAGAAACTGCGTCATTTCTTCGAAGTCGACCGTCATTTCGTGGTGTTGGCAGCCCTGGAAGCACTGGCTGACCGTGGTGATATCGAACCTAAAGTCGTGGCCGAGGCCATCGTCAAGTTCGGCATCGACCCGGAAAAACGCAACCCACTGGACTGCTGAGGAGAAACTCTGTGAGCGAACTCATTCGCGTACCTGACATCGGCAGCGGTGAAGGTGAAGTAATCGAACTGTTTGTGAAAGTCGGCGACCGTATCGAAGCCGACCAGAGCATCCTGACCCTGGAATCGGACAAGGCCAGCATGGAAGTGCCGGCCCCGAAGGCCGGCGTCATCAAGAGCCTGAAAGTGAAGCTGGGCGATCGCCTGAAAGAAGGCGACGAACTGCTGGAGCTGGAAGTCGAGGGCGCCGCGCAAGCGGCTCCTGCGCCTGCCGCCGCCCCGGCTGCGAAAGCTGCGCCGGCTCCGGCTGCCGCTCCTGCCGCTGCTGCGCCAGCCGCTGCACCTGCTGCCGCTTCGGTTCAGCAAGTACACGTGCCGGACATCGGTTCGTCGGGCAAGGCTCAGATCATCGAAATCCAGGTCAAGGTCGGTGACACCGTCGCCGCCGATCAGTCGCTGATCACCCTGGAATCCGACAAGGCGAGCATGGAAATCCCGTCGCCTGCCGCTGGCGTGGTCAAGGCCATCAGCGTCAAGCTCAACGACGAAGTCGGCACGGGCGACCTGATCCTGGATCTGGAAGTGGCGGGTGCTGCGGCCCCTGCTGCCGCTCCGGCCCAGGCGGCTGCTCCGGCACCTGCCGCTGCACCGGCTCCGGCTGCCGCACCTGCTGCTCCGGTGGCTGACAGCGTTCAGGACATCCACGTCCCGGACATCGGCTCGGCCGGCAAGGCCAAGATCATCGAAGTGCTGGTCAAGGCCGGCGACAGCGTCGAAGCCGACCAGTCGCTGATCACCCTGGAATCCGACAAGGCGAGCATGGAGATTCCATCGCCTGCCGCCGGCGTGGTGGAAAGCATTTCCATCAAGCTGGATGACGAAGTCGGCACTGGCGACCTGATCCTCAAGCTGAAAGTCAAAGGCGCTGCGCCTGCGGCCGCTCCAGCAGCGGCCGCCGCTGCGACGCCAGCCGCTGCTGCCCCTGCTGCTGCCGCACCTGCCGCTGCCGCTCCGGTTGCTGCTCCTGCCGCCGCACCAGCCAAGCCAGGCGCCAAAGTTCACGCCGGCCCGGCCGTGCGTCAACTGGCTCGCGAATTCGGTGTGGAGCTGAGCGCTGTCGGCGCCACCGGCCCGCACGGTCGCATCCTGAAGGAAGACGTGCAGGCGTACGTCAAGGCCATGATGCAGAAGGCCAAGGAAGCACCGGCCGCCGCTGCCGGCGCAACCGGTGGCGCGGGCATCCCGCCGATCCCGGTCGTGGACTTCAGCCGCTTCGGCGAAATCGAAGAAGTGCCGATGACCCGCCTGATGCAGGTCGGCGCCGCCAACCTGCACCGCAGCTGGCTGAACGTGCCACACGTGACGCAATTCGACTCGGCGGATATCACCGAGCTGGAGGCGTTCCGTAACGCGCAGAAGGCCGTGGCCGAGAAGGCTGGCGTCAAGCTGACCATCCTGCCGCTGCTGCTCAAGTCGTGCGCCCACCTGCTCAAGGAACTGCCGGACTTCAACAGTTCGCTGGCCCCGAGCGGCAAGGCAATCATCCGCAAGAAATACGTGAACATCGGCTTCGCCGTCGACACCCCGGATGGCCTGCTCGTACCGGTCATCAAGAACGTCGACCAGAAGAGCCTGCTGCAACTGGCCGCCGAGGCCGCTTCCCTGGCTGAAAAGGCCCGGACCAAGAAGCTCTCGTCGGACGAAATGCAAGGCGCGTGCTTCACCATTTCCAGCCTCGGCCACATTGGCGGCACCGGCTTCACGCCGATCGTCAACGCGCCGGAAGTGGCGATCCTCGGTGTTTCCAAGGCAACCATCCAGCCAGTCTGGGACGGCAAAGCCTTCCAGCCGAAACTGATGCTGCCGCTGTCGCTGTCCTACGATCACCGCGTGATCAACGGCGCCGCTGCTGCACGCTTCACCAAGCGTCTGAGCGATCTGCTGGCGGACATCCGCACCATCCTGCTGTAAACCACTCGGCCCTCCGGCAACGGAGGGCCGATGGCTCTACGTTTTCGAGCGCCACACGCTCGTACCTCAACCCCGTCAATTGACGGGGCTTTTTTTTGCCTGAAAAACCACTGGTTCGCACTTTTCCCACAAAGGATGCCGATATCAGCCACGACTCTGGTCCACTTCACGCCAATGTTTTTTATTAACCAGCAACTAACCTTGGCACAACAAAGTTATCGCCAATAACTTTCAACAACCTGCCTATCAATCAACACTTATTCGAACGGATTCGAACATGCTGAACCCTACTGTCGGCCCGATCATTGGCCACACCACAACTAACCAGACCAGGATATTCATCCGTGGAGAACTTCAGGACAACGCAACGGTATTTGCCGCAATTCGTTATCGCCTTGCCGACACACAAGTCTGGTCGAAAGCCCTCTTTGCCCGACTGGGCGCATCGCGCGACATGTCACATGTGTTCGTCCTCGGCCACTTGAGCGCCGACACCGAGTATGAATATCAGACCGGCTGCTTCAGCCCGATGAGCCCGGTACACACCGAGGAAAGCGTGGCGGAGTTGCCGCTGCAATGGCCACGGGACATCCATCGCCTGCGCACCCGCGCCAGCCGGGCCTTGCAGCCACGGGCCTACATCGTCGGCTCGTGCCGCTACCTGCGCCTGACCGCCGGAATCGCCGAACTGCCCCAGCGCAGCGACCGGATTTTCGCCTCGATCAATCAGTTGATCGAAGGCACACAACCGCCAGTCAGCGCCACGGTCATGACCGGCGATCAAATCTACGTCGACGATTTGAATGTGATTGCCCCGGATCGCGAATATCAGGATATTCTCAAGAAGTACCGCACGGCATTCTCGCAACCGAATATTCGACGGTTGATGTCCGGCACTTCGACTTACATGATTCTCGACGACCATGAAATCGAAGATAACTGGCCGGCCAATGCCATAGAGGCGGACGAGCACTTATATCGAAATGCCATGGCCGCCTATGAGTTATATCAAGCCAGTCACAGTCCAGCGTATTCGCTGACAACTAACGGACAAGTTGATCGCTCATCGCTGAAACACTACTGGTATCAATTCAGCGACGGCGATATTGAATGGTTTGTCACCGACAGCCGCACCCGGCGCAACTTGTCGACCAGCGACCGACGCATTCTCGATGAACAACAGGAGCAAGCCTTGTGCGACTGGCTGATCGACAGTCAGGCACGGGTCAAATTCGTAGTCACCAGCGTGATGTTCTATCCGGATCGCAAAACCCAGGGCGACGATGCCTGGAAAGCCTTCCCGGAACAGCGCCTGCGGCTGCTGGAGCTGATTCGCACGCACAGGATCAGCAACGTCGTGTTTGTCTCCGGCGATGTGCATGGCTCGCTCACGGCGCGCCTGACGCACAGCGACGACCCGGACTTCGAAGTCCACACCCTCGTCTCTTCACCGCTGCACAACAGCGCGCTGTTGCCCTATGCCAAGGCATCCAGCTTCATCCTCGACCAGCCGTTGGCGCAAACGACCAGCGGTGATTATCGACATGAGCTGACCAGCGAGGTCATCAGTGAGGACAACTTCGCCCATGTGCGGGTCGATGCTGGTCAAATTTTAATCAGCTATCACGACCGGGATGGCAAACCCCTGCAATCGGTCAGTCTGAAACTGCGCTGAAACAGAAAAAATCGCGGTCTTCGGTGGCGCCTACAAACGTTTACATTTCCTGTAGAAACAGCCGCAGACGGCGATCCTGAGCTCTTTTCAAGCCCGCGCTGGAGAAATGTGGAAAGCAGCCGACATATTCTTATAGCACTTGGCCTTCATGTCTCTTGTCAGTCGGTGCCGCAATGATGCAACCTTGCCGCAGGCAACAGTAAAGAGGGCGAGAGCCCGGCGCGTTCAGCATATTTCCAAGCGAGTTCCCTTCATGAAGAGCCAACCCGATGCCGCCAGCCGTATGGCGGCCGAGGTAGTGACGCAGTTGCCTGTGCCCTCGCGGCTCGGCATGCTGCGTTTCGAGCGCTTGAATGAAGCCAGTTGGGCGATGCTGTTTCTCGATCCCAACTGCGAACGCCAGTTCGGCCAGCCGGCCGTCGAACTCTGCGCCCTGGTCGGCTCGCCCTACGCCAGCCTGATGGAGCCGGAAGCGCGTTATCAGTTGCATGACACGATCCAGCAGCAACTGAGCGACAGCCCCCATTATCTGGTGCGCTACACGCTGCACACCGCTGCCGGCGTGTTGAGCATCCTGGAACTGGGCGAAGCCTATAAACAACACAATCGTCACCTGCTGCGCGGTTATCTGCTGGCGGTCGACAACGTGTTCGCCGAAGCGCCATCGCTGCCGTCCCTCGACCTCGAAACCCAGAACTCCCGCCTGCAAATCGCCCTTGAACTCAATCAGCGCGCCCAGCAGGAACAACTCCAGCATCTGGAGCGGGTGCGCGCCCAGCAGGACCTGATCCTGCTGCTGGCCCGCCAGCGCTACAGCAGCCATAACTCGCTGCAGGAAGCCGCCGAACTGATTACCCGCTGCGCCTGCGACATCTATGAGATCGACTGCGCCAGCCTGTGGAACCTCGAAGGCCAGCAACTGGTGCCGATTTCCGCCTATCACCGCGCGACCCAGGAATACATCCTGCCGGACGTGATCGACGTCAGCAGCTTCCCCGACTACATGGAAGCCCTGCACAGCAGCCGTGCCATCGACGCCCACAACGCCATGCGCGACCCGCGCACCCGCGAGATGGCCGAAGCCCTGCGCCCGCGCGATGTCAACGCCATGCTCGACGCCAGCATCCGCGTCGACGGCCAGGTGGTCGGCGTGCTGTGTCTGGAACAGACCGGCGTCACCCGCGCCTGGCAGTCCGACGAAATCGCCTTTGCCGGTGAACTGGCCGACCAGTTCGCGCAGGTCATCAACAATCACAACCGCCGCACCGCCACCAGCGCCCTGCACCTGTTCCAGCGCGCGGTCGAGCAAAGCGCCAACGCCTTTCTGCTGGTCAACTGCGACGGCGTGGTCGAGTACGTCAACCCGAGCTTCACCGCGATCACTCAGTACAGCACCGAGGAAGTCCACGGCCAGCGCCTGTCGGAACTGCCGGCCCTGGAGAACCTCAGCGAATTGCTGTTCGACGCGCCCTCGGCGCTGGCCAAGAGCAACAGCTGGCAGGGCGAATTCAAGAGCCGCCGCAAGAACCTCGAACCCTACTGGGGCCAGTTGTCGATCTCCAAGGTCTACGGCGACAACCGCGAGCTGACGCATTACATCGGCATCTACGAAGACATCACCCAGACCAAACTGGCGCAGCAGCGCATCGAGCGCCTGGCCTACACCGACAACCTGACCAACCTCGGCAACCGCCCTGCGTTCATCCGCAATCTGGATGAACGCTTCGCCCGAGATAGCGATACCCCGATCAGCCTGCTGCTGGTGGATATCGACAATTTCAAGCGGATCAACGACAGCCTCGGCCACCAGACCGGCGACAAACTGTTGATCAGCCTGGCCCGACGCCTGCGCAACAGCCTCAGCCCGAGCGGCAGCCTCGCCCGCTTCGCCAGTAACGAATTCGCCGTGCTGCTGGACGACACCGACCTCGAAGCCGGCCAGCAGATCGCCAGCCAGTTGCTGATGACCCTCGACAAACCGATGTTCGTCGATAACCAGCTGATCAGCGTCACCGGCTCCGTGGGCTTGGCCTGTGCGCCGCTGCATGGCCGTGATCCGCAGACCCTGATGCGCAACGCCGGCCTGGCCCTGCACAAGGCCAAGGCCAATGGCAAACATCAGGTGCAGGTGTTCACCGAAGCGCTGAACGCCGAGGCCAGTTACAAGCTGTTCGTCGAAAACAACCTGCGCCGCGCCCTGACCCAGAACGAGCTGGACGTGTTCTATCAGCCCAAGCTGTGCCTGCGCAGCGGTCGCTTGCTGGGCATGGAAGCGCTGTTGCGCTGGAACCACCCGGAACGCGGCATGATCCGCCCGGACCAGTTCATCAGCGTCGCCGAGGAAACCGGCCTGATCATCCCGATCGGCAAGTGGATTGCGCGCCAGGCCTGCCGCATGAGCAAAGCCCTGACCGCCGCCGGCATGGGCAATCTGCAAGTGGCGATCAACCTGTCACCCAAGCAGTTCTCCGACCCGGATCTGGTCGCCTCCATCGCCAATATCCTCAAGGAAGAAGCGTTGCCGGCCAATCTGCTGGAGCTGGAGCTGACCGAAGGCCTGCTGCTGGAGGCCACCGAAGACACCCACTTGCAGCTCGATCAGCTCAAGCGTCTGGGCCTGACCCTGGCGATGGACGACTTCGGCACCGGTTACTCGTCGCTCAGCTACCTGAAAAAATTCCCGATCGACATCATCAAGATCGATCGCAGCTTCATCCACGAAATCCCGGACAACCAGGACGACATGGAAATCACCTCGGCAGTGATCGCCATGGCCCACAACCTGAAGCTGAAGGTCGTGGCCGAAGGCATCGAAACCGCCGAGCAACTGGCCTTCCTGCGCCGCCACCGCTGCGACGTCGGCCAGGGCTACCTGTTCGACCGGCCGATCCCCGGCGCCGAACTGATCCCCACCCTCAAGCGCTACCCGCGCGGCCCGTTGTCGCTGTAAACCACAAGCCCCTTGTGGAAGCCGGCCAGTACCCCCACATTTTGGCTAGTGATTAACTTGGCATCATTGGGCACACTGGCTGTCTGTTGATTGACATCCCATCCTGACTGAGAGGAACGATCATGGTTCTGCGCTCGGAAATTCTGGTGAACAAAAACGTGCTACCGACTAAAGAACAAGCCCTGCCTGGCCGCGAAACCCCGATGACCCTGCCGGAAAAACACTTCGTGTTCGAAGAGACTCCGCTGCTCGGCCCGTTCTTCGAAGACGTCGACTTCGCGATCTTCGGCCTCGGTTGCTTCTGGGGGGCGGAGCGCCGTTTCTGGCAGCGTGAAGGCGTGGTCAGCACCGTGGTCGGCTATGCCGGCGGCTTCACGCCGAACCCGACCTACGAAGAAGTCTGCTCGGGCCTGACCGGCCATTCGGAAGTGGTGCTGGTGGTGTTCGACAAGGCCAAAGTCAAATACGAAGAGTTGCTGGCCATGTTCTGGGAACTGCACAACCCGACGCAGGGCATGCGCCAGGGCAATGACATCGGCACCCAGTACCGCTCGGTGATCTACGCCACCACCCCGGAACAACTGGACACGGCGCTCAAGAGCAAGGAAACCTATCAGGCCGAACTGAACAAGGCTGGCCTGGGGGAAATCACCACCGAGATCGAACAGGCCCCGACCGTGTACTTCGCCGAGGCGTATCACCAGCAATACCTGGCGAAAAACCCGGAAGGCTACTGCGGGATTGGCGGCACCGGCGTGTGCATGCCGCCGAGCCTGGCGGGCAACTAAGCCGACACCTGATCGTTCCCACACCCTGCGTGGGAACGATCACATCAATATGCTCGCAGCTTGTCGCTGCTACTCGGCAATCAACCAATCCATCTGCCACCCACCCTGGGTCTGCCCAAGCTTCTTGGACAGCCACGGCAGCAGCTCACGCAACTCTTCCTCCAGCCCCCACGGCGGATTGGCGATCGCCAGCCCGGAGCCGTTCAGGCTGTTCGGCGTATCCAGCGGATGCACCAGCAGCTCCACCCGCAGCAGTTTCGGCGCGCCGGTGCCGGCCAGATCCTGATAGAAGCGACGCAGCGCGCGCTGGTCCTTGACCGGATACCAGATCGCCGCCACGGTCTGGCGCATCCGCGCGATCGCCTCTTTCAGCGACGCCGCGCAACGCTGCATCTCGTCGAGTTTCTCGAACGGCGGGTCGATCAGCATCACCGCACGCTTCTCGGCCACCGGCAGCAACGCCCGCGCCACGTGCCAGCCCTCGCCCAGATGCACCGCGACGCGGCGGTCGCCCTTCATGTTGTCCTTGAGCAGCACGCCGTCTTCCGGGTGTTTCTCGTTGAGCAACACGCGATCCTGCGAACGGGTCAGACGCCGCGCCAGCTCGGGCGAGCCCGGGTAGTAGCGCAACTGGCCATCCGGGTTCATCTCGTGCAGGACCTTCATGTAATCGGCGGTCAGCGCCGGCAGGTCCGGTTGATCCCACAACCGCGCGATGCCTTCCAGATACTCGCCGGTGCGATTGGCCTGATCGCCCTGCAAGTCGTACAGACCGATGCCGGCGTGGCTGTCGAGATAGGCAAACGGCTGTTCCTTGCGCGCCATCAGGGCGATAAGGCGGGTCAAGGTCAGGTGTTTGAACACATCGGCGTGATTGCCGGCATGGAAGGCGTGACGATAATTCATGGCTGCTCCTGCGAGGGCCGCAAAGTTTACCTTTTACCGGGCGGCAAGTCAGGGGTTGGCGACTGAGTGGATGCGTCGCCCCTATTGCTTTCAGCGTTTCGCTGCCCTGGAACAGCAGTGCGCAAGAAGTTGCGCAGTTGCACGTAATAAAACACCCCTGAAAACCGCTGGATCCCATGTACCACGTGGCCTCCAGCCAAGTGCGCAAGAAGTTGCGCAGTACTGCGCAACTTCTTGCGCACTTTCTTCCTGAGTCACTACCCGAAACGGCGGAAAACGCCTGTCAGAGCGCGTTATAGCCCCGGATTCCGGCACCCGCACAAAACCTGGCACGCTCCTTGATAACCGTCAGGCACCCACCGGGCGATATCGCCTCCGGGCCCTTAACTTTATTCCGCAAGGAGAGCACCCCATGGCAACACCAGCGTACATGTCGGTTACCGGCGAAAAACAAGGTCTGATCACTGCCGGCGCCTTCACCGCCGACTCCGTGGGCAACACCTACCAGGAAGGTCACGAAGACCAGGTCATGGTTCAGGCTTTCACCCACGACGTGATCATCCCGCGTGACCCGCAATCCGGTCAGCCAACCGGTCAGCGCGTGCACAAGCCAGTCGTGATCACCAAGGTCTACGACAAGGCTTCGCCTCTGCTGCAAGCCGCTCTGACCTCCGGCGAGCGCATGAGCGAAATCGTTATCCAGTGGTATCGCACTTCGGCGCAAGGCACCCAAGAGCACTACTACACCACCAAACTGGAAGACGCGATCATCGTCGCCATCAACAACAAAATGCACAACTGCCAGGATCCAGGCAACGCGCACTTCACTCACCTGGAAGAAGTGCAGTTCACCTACCGCAAAATCACCTGGACCCACGAAGTATCCGGTACTTCGGGTTCCGATGACTGGCGTGCTCCAGTCGTTTAATTACGGCTGATCGTTACAAGCATCGACCAGCCCTGCTGGTCGATGTTGTTTACGCCCCTCCAGAATTTCGCGTGCGTTGGCACCTTGCGGTGGTCGACGAGCGCAGCATGTACGCACGAGGAACAAGGGATGTTCGCGCCGGCCAATGAAACCCACTTTGCCCTGACCATCGAAGGGCTTTCCAGCGACTTTCAGGTGTTATCCCTGCAAGGTCGGGAAGCCGTCAGCCAGCCGTTCGTCTTCGAGGTGGAGCTGGTCAGTGAGCAGCCGTCGCTGGATCTCGAAACCCTCCTGCACAAACCGGCCTTCCTGCAACTGTCGCCTGACGGCAGCGGCATCCATGGCCTGATCTACCGCGCCGCGCAAGGCGATTCCGGCAAGCGCCTGACGCGCTATTCGGTGACCCTGCGCCCGCAACTGGCGTACCTGGCGCATCGGGTCAACCAGCGTATTTTCCAGAACCTCAGCGTGCCGAAAATCATCGGCATGGTCCTGGAAGAGCACGGCATCCAGAGCAACGCCTACGCATTCAAGACCGGTTCGGTTTATCCCGAGCACATCTACTGCGTGCAATACGATGAATCGGACCTGCATTTCATCCAGCGCCTGTGCGAGGAAGAAGGGATCCACTACCACTTCCAGCACAGCGCCACGGCGCACAAGCTGGTGTTCGGCGATGACCAGACGGTGTTCCCGAAACTGGCGCCCGTGGCCTACCAGCAAGACTCCGGCATGGTCGCCAGCAACCCGGTGATCAAGCGCTTCGACCTGCGCCTGGAAACCCGCACCAGCCGCACTACCCGCCGCGACTACGACTTCGAAAAACCGCGCATCACCCTCGAAAGCGAAAACCGTGGCGACGCCCTGCCCGACCTCGAGGACTACGACTACCCAGGCCGCTTCGTGGACCGCGAGCGCGGCAAGCACCTGGCCAAGCGTGCCCTCGAACGTCACCGCAGCGACTTCCAGCTCGCCGAGGGCAAGAGCGATCAGCCGCTGCTGGTCAGCGGGCACTTTCTCGCCCTGAGCGAACACCCGAAGGCCAAATGGAACGACCTGTGGCTGCTCACCGAAGTCCTCCACGAAGGCAAGCAGCCGCAAGTGCTGGAGGAGTCGGTGTCCAGCGACACCACGGCGCTCAAGGACGATTTCCACCAGGGCTACCGCAACCGCTTCCAGGCCACGCCGTGGGACGTGCCCAATCGCCCACCGCTGCGCCACCCGAAACCGCGCATCCTCGGCAGCCAGAGCGCCGTGGTCACCGGGCCGAAGGGCGAGGAAATCCACTGCGACGAATACGGTCGGGTGAAAGTCCAGTTCCACTGGGACCGAGAAGGCCAGGCCGACGACAAGACCAGTTGCTGGCTGCGCGTCTCCAGCGCCTGGGCCGGCGCCCAGTACGGTGGCATCGCCATCCCGCGCATCGGCATGGAAGTGCTGGTGACCTTCCTTGAGGGCGATCCCGACCAGCCGCTGATCAGCGGCTGCCTGTACCACAAGGAAAACACCGTCCCCTACGAGCTGCCGGCGAACAAGACCCGCAGCACCTTCAAGACCCTGAGTTCGATGGGCGGTGGCGGCTACAACGAGCTGCGCATCGAGGACAAGAAAGGTCAGGAGCAGATCTTCCTGCACGCCCAGCGCGACTGGGACGAGAACGTCGAGCACGACCAGAAGATCCGCGTCGGCAACGAACGCCACGACACCGTCGAAAAGAACAGCTACAGCGAGTTCAAGGCCGAGGAACACCGCACCGTCTACGCCGACCGCAAGGTCGAGGCCCGCGCCAACGACCACCTGACCGTCGGCGTCAACCAGCACATCAAGATCGGCACCGGCCAGTTCATCGACGCCGGCCAGGAAATCCACCTGAGCAGCGGCATGAAAGTCGTGCTCGAAGCCGGCAGCGAACTGACCCTGATCGGCGGCGGCAGCTTCATCAAGATCGACGCCAGCGGCGTCACCCTGAGCGGCCCGGCGATCAAGATGAACTCCGGCGGCGGTCCCGGCAGCGGCACCCCCGCCGCCCCGCTGATGCCCGGCGTGCTGAAACAGGCCGACGCCGACAAGGCCGGCCAGGTCCTCACCCCGGCCCAGATCAACACCCTCAAACGCAACGCGCCGTTCTGCGAAGAATGCGAGAAATGCAAGGCAGGTGCCTGTGCCATCTGATCGACTGACACCCCAGAAATGGTTGGCACAACAGCCGCTGCAAAGCGGCGAGCGGTTGTATCTGGTCATCAGTGCGGCGAGTGATGCCGAGCCTCTCAAACCCTTTTACCAGCAGGATACGGCGCCACAGCTGCTGCCCATCTGGGGCGGAACGCCCTACGCCGACTGGCAACCGGTGATGCCCTATCTCGCGGAAATTTCTCCCAATACGGAGTTTCTGCAGTGGATCGCGCAAACCGACGCATTGGATTGGGGCTGGCTGGCCGTCTCTACCAGTGCGCCGGATCTGGTTCTGGAGCACCTGCGCAGCTTGACCCAAGTCCGCATGCCGGATGCTACCGAGGTGTTTTTTCGCTTCTGGGACGGCCGGCATATCTGTCCGATCATCGAGGCGCTGGGCGCGGCCGCCGGCGAAGTCCTGCCGGTGTTCGAACGCTACCTGGTCAATGGTCATAGCCTGGAAGTCGGGCGAAGAATGGTGCCGCCCGCAAAAGAGTGGCCCTGGTGGGAGGTGCCCCAGTCACTCCTGGACCTGCTCGCTAAAAAGGACAACACCACCGTTGTCGAGAACCTGATGCAGTGGCTGGCAGAGGATTGCCCGGAACTGTATTTCGAATTTCCCGAAGCCAACCTGCGCAGAAAGGTCGAGCGCTTCGTCCGCCAAAACCCGAATACAGACGATATGGCAGAGCAACTCGCTGCCCAGCTGACAAAGGAAGTCAACGCATGATTAGCAGCCCATTTGGAACCCTGGTTCTTCAGGTACTGGATGCCAAGGCGCCTGACGTGAACGTGATTCTCAAGGATTTCAAAAACTGCCTGAGTGACTACCAGAATTGGGCCGACGGTTTCTGGACAGGCTGGGCCATGGACGTCGACCAGAAATTTAAGGTCGGAAACGAGGTCAGCGTAACTCAACGCAAGACCAAGAAGGGTGCTGTCGAAACATTTGCCGTGTGTCCAAAAGACGGTAAATTCACCTTGATCCATGCATTCGAAACTGCACGCTACGTGCCCATCGGGAATACTCCGGTTCGCCTCGAACAGGTAGAGAAAGCGATGATTGGGTATTCCGTGGTAGGGGCGCCAATCAATAAAAAGATTGGCCCTAGTGGTATCGAAGTCATCGAAAACTGCATGCCGGGCAAACTCTATCGCATCACCTTTTTTCCAGATGTCTCGGAGAGCGATGTCAAAGCGCTTTATAGCTCTTACAAAGGTGTAATTAGCGATCTCGAAAGCTGGTTGAAAAGCGAATGGACGAGCAAGTTCCAACCTCAATGGAATGCTTATTCCGTAGCGGATCGCACAGGGCGCGCAATGATTCTGCTGCAAGAAGCGCTCGATAGCCTCGAACAGGCGCTGCTTGGCTTATGGGATGACTTGAAAGACCTTGTTGGTCTTCTGGCGGATCCGATAGGTAATGCCAAGAAGCTTGGTGGCTATTTATCAAGCATCGAACTCGAAAAGCTGTACGCCACTTCTAAAGAAGCCATCGCGTGTGCTTTGTTGATACTCAATGACGAACCACTGATGTTCATTTACATCTCCGCGATTGTTGCCTGGGTAGGCATGTTGCCGCCACAGGTGATCGCTAACGTGATTTCAAGCATTGGCATAGAGTTCCTGATCAACGTGGTCATCGGCATCTGCCTTACCGGCGGTGCTGGCCTGGCCGTTCGCTTGGGAACTAAAGCCATTAGTAAAATAAAACCTGGCGGAGCACTCAAATATCTACAAGAGTTGGCTGAGCAGTTAATGAAGGCAAGCGGCAAGCATAGCCTCCCGGCCCATACGGAACTGTCCAAGCCGGTGATGCTAAAGGCCAAGAACGCGCCACTGGACGCAAGCAAAAAAGCTCCTCTGTCCATCAGTCCCGATGCTGGTGGTGGCCCCGCACCTGCACCTCTTCCCAAAACAGCCGACACCCCTACGCTGAAAGAGCCAAACGCTTCAGTATTTACTCGGAAAAAAACAGAACCGCAAAGCCTGCTGGTCAAACAAGAACCAGTCAATGACGTACCCAATCAATCCAAGAATCCAGCAAATCAACCGTCGCAATGCACGAAGAACACTCGTTGCGAAGGCGACCCCATCTCGATGGTGACCGGTGAAGAACTGCTGACTCTCACCGACGGCGAACTCGACGGCTTGTTGCCCTTGAGTTGGACCCGGCTGTACCGTACCAGCGCAGTAGAAAACGACAATCGTCTGGGATTTGGCTGGAGCCATTCCCTGTCTCATCACCTGCAAATAGACGATGAAGGTGTATTGTGGATCGACAACGAAAACCGACAGACCCGGTTTCCATTGCCGACGAAGCAACTGCCAAGCATCACCAATAGTCTCGCTGAAGCGGCGATATACCTAGGAGATGCACCCGGCGAACTAATCCTAACCCAAGCAGGATCAAGTCCACGTTTCTATCACTTTCGCGCCGGTCGCTTGACCACCATTAGTGATGCCTACGACAACCGGCTGCACATCAGCCATGATCTAGTCGACCGTATTCAACGCATTGACAACGGAGCTGGTCGCTCCCTGCTGCTGCGTTACGACAACCGGCATGTCGTCGCAGTGGATTACCAGCAACAGCGCTCGGAGTACAACGATCGCGGCGAACGCCAGGACCCATGGCTGACCATTCAGACATTGGTCACCTATCGCTACAACTCGCAGAACCAATTGGTCGCCTCGACCAACGCTGCCGGCGAAACCGAGCATTACCGCTACAACGATCAACACGTCATTCAGCAACGCCAACTCGCCGGCGGCGCAAGCTTTCACTGGGAGTGGGAACGCGAAGGCAAAGCCGCCCGCTGCGTCCGCCAGTGGTCCAACATTGCGCAAATCGACTCCCGGTATGTGTGGGACGACAACGGTATCGTCACTGTCGTCGATGCCGATGGCTGCGAGCAGGTTTATGTTCACGACAAAAACGCCCGTCTGATCAGCCAGACTGATCCAAACGGTGCAGAAACAAAAAAAGCATATGACGAACAAGGCCGATTGATTGCCGAGAAGGATCCACTCGGCGCAATTACCGAATATCAATACAGCGAAGCCGGACGCCTGATCGCGGTCATCCCACCCGAGGACAAGCCGATCAGCTACCAATACCATAATGGTTTCCTACGCACAGCCAAGCGAGGCAGTGCGACTTGGAAATATCAGCGCAATCTCCAAGGCGATATCACGCAACAAATCGACCCTCTCGGTAACGAAACATCCTACCGCTACAACCGTCAGGGCCAATTACTAGAAATTCGCCACCCCGATGGCAGCCGTCACCAATTGGGCTGGAACAATCTCGGTCAATTGCTGGAGGAACATCTGCCCGATGGCGGTCAACGCAAGTATCGTTACGACGCCCAGGGCCGGCAAATCACCCGCCAGGACGAAACCGGTGCCATCACCCATTACCAATGGGATGCGGTCGATCGCCTGACCCAGATCACCCTGCCGGGTGGGGCGACCCGAGCGTTCGCCTATAACGCGTACGGCAAAGTCACCGCCGAACGCGACGAACTCGGCCGCGTCACCCGCTACGAATACACCGACAACCTGCATCTGGTCAGCCGCCGCATCAACCCGGATGGCAGCCAGTTGCGCTACCGCTATGACAACTCGCGCCTGTTGCTCACCGAGATCGAAAACGAGCGCGGCGAACACTACTCACTCGCCTATCACCCGAACGGCCTGATCCAACAGGAAACCGGTTTCGATGGCCGCCGCACAGCCTATGAATACGACCTCAACGGTCAGCTGCTGAAGAAAACCGAATTCGGCGACGAAGGCAGCGAACTGGTGACCGAATACCAGCGCGATGCCGCCGGCCGACTGCTGGTGAAGACACTGGCTGACGGTGAGGAGGTCCACTACAGCTACGACGCGCTTGGCCGCCTCGTCAATGTCGACGACGGCCACTGGCCCCTCGCCTACGAATACGATCTGCAAGATCGCCTTATTACCGAACATCAGGGCTGGGGCACTCTGCGCTACGAATACGACAACATCGGTCAGCTGAGCCACTGCCGCCTCCCCGACGGCAGCAAACTCGACTACCGTCACCTGCCCGGTGGTCAGCTCGCCAGCATCGACCTCAACGGCTCGCGCCTGACCAGCCACCGGTTCAGCGCCGGTCGCGAACAACAGCGTCAGCAGGGCTCGCTGCTCAGCCAGTATCAGTACGACGACCAGGGGCGCCTGCAAGCGCACAGCGTCGATCAACGCGACAAGAACCTGTTCCAGCGCCGCTACGCCTACGACGCCAATGGCAATCTCGCCGGTATCGACGACAGCCGCAAGGGCAATCGCAGCTACCACTACGACCCGCTTGATCGTCTGATCAGCGTTCGCGGCGCCACCCCAGAGAGTTTCGCCCACGACCCGGCCGGTAACCTCCTTGGCCAGAACGACCTGCCCGTCGCCAACCAGGCCAACGTCAAAGGCAACCGCCTGCTAATGCAGGGCGACCGTCATTACGACTACGACGCCTATGGCAACCTGATCCGCGAACGTCGCGGCGCCGGGCAGAAACTCGTCACCGAATACCGCTACGACTGCCAACACCGCCTGATCGGCGTCAGCCTGCCGGGCGGCAGCAACGCCAGCTACACATACGACGCCTTTGGCCGTCGCATCGAAAAAACCGTCGACGGCCACACCACCGAATTCCTGTGGCAAGGTGAACGCCTGATCGCCGAAAGCGCCGACAACCGCTATCGCAGCTACATCTACGAACCCGGCAGCTTCCGCCCGTTGGCGATGCTGGATGGCGAAGGCCCACTGAAAGCCACGCCGTTCTACTACCAACTCGACCACCTCGGCACGCCGCAAGAACTCACCGACTACAGCGGCGAGATCATGTGGTCGGTCAAGTACAGAGCGTATGGCAACCTGGCAGCGCTCGACGTCAACGAGATCGATAACCCGCTGCGCTTTCAGGGGCAGTATTTCGATGCGGAGACAGGGTTACATTACAACCGGCACCGCTACTACAATCCGGGCACTGGACGGTTCCTGACGCCGGATCCGATCAAGCTGGCGGGTGGGTTGAACAACTACCAATACGTGCCTAACCCTACGGGATGGGTGGATCCGCTGGGGTTGGAGTGCCTGGGATCTGGTGGGGATGATCCAGCGATTGGGGCCAAGGACGCCAGTGCTAAAGCAGCTGTCGATGAGGGCGCGCCGGAAGTACCAAGTTACGATACCCCTTATAAACCGTTAAGCGGACCGAATAAAAAAGCGATAGAAGGTAAAATTGCAAACAGAACGGCAACTCAAGATGAGATGGCTCATTATGACTGGGATAGACGCTTCAGCTTGAGAAGACGGAAAGGTGTTAGAAGCTTTTGGGTTGATGAAAAAAATAGGCTCAAGAGAGGCGAGCCTGGAACAAGGGATTGGTCAGATGAACAAAAAGAAGACATTCTAAACAGCAAGACTCCAAAGTTTAACGACAAGCCAATAGAGGGACATCACATGTATAATGCTCTCGATTACCCACAACTGGCCGACAGCAAACTAAACATCTACCCAGCTACAAAAAGCGAACATCTGTATCGCTGGCATGGTGGCAACTTTCAAAATGACACAATGGGTAAGCCACTCAACCCCCTAGTTCCAGAGGAATTTTGACATGCCTAAGATAAGCATTTCGTGCAGCAACCCTATAAAAGATGTAGAAGCAACGAAATTCTTGCACAAAACACTTGGATGGGCTGTTGGCAGCGCATCAAACATGCTAGCAATGGGTGAAAAGGGTTTTTTTTACACATGTCAACTCTATCTGAGCGACCATATGGAGCATGACAAAAAAATAAGGGCGATAATTAAATTTTTTCAAAGCAAGAATATCCCACTGACAATAATTGAAATTGGCGATGACGAAGACTGGGGCTCTGTAGATCCCAGCAACTTGGATGACATAAAAATAAGTGAAGAAGTTATGCTAAATGAATTAAATAGCTCTGACATTTAAAGAGTGCCTAAGCCGATGATGTAGCGAATCTCTGATCGCGGACACTGCTTTTTAATAAGCTTTCAGTTCTCGCCAATCTGGCTTTTTGCTTTAAGAAAAAAACCACGAAAAAAATAACGAGAGCACCTCAAAATTTTAATTTGAGGCTGAGCTCAACAGAATTAAAAAAATGGCTACCCGGTGGAATTAGAAAATCTTTAATGCATGACAAACAGAAATCGCAAAAAACCAGCTTAATTTTGGATAGCCTCACATCACGGCGAACTGAAAATCTTTAATTAATACATTTGCAGTGCATTAAATTCATTAGTCCCATGTTATTAGCCAATAAAATCATAACCATCCATTTTTAGATACCACCGCAAAAAACTAACCTACCACCTGCAATTAGTACTCGCTCCGCCCAAACAAAGGACTGTAACTTGAAAACCATCACCCGCTCCCTCGCATTTCTCTTTGCTTTAGCCTTCACCCTAGACGCTACAGCCCTGTCTCTCCGCTCAGAAAAACGACCGGATGGCACGACAGTGCTGTTGCTCACTAACGATCCCGCTCCTCCACGCCCTCCGCGACTTAATGAAGATCCGGCCATCCGCTCTGCACTGGTCGACTTCCTGGGTTACTCCACCGGCAGTTACACCAACGACGATACCCTGATCGTCCAGCAAGTCCTTGAAGCACTTGATTCCGAATTTTCGGTATTTACCGACAACGTGCCTGCGGGTCGGAAAGTCATTACCGCTATGGACGACGGCAACAATGGCCGTGAACGCGCGGCGTTGATGCTGGATGAGAAAGGTCAGGTACTGGCTGTGGGTTTGGTCAATGGACATTGCACGGTCAAGTCCCGTGAGGAGCCATTAACTTGCAATGAGCTGCCGGATACGGTGCTCACGATTTTTCAGCCTGAAGGGGCAAATCATCACGATGCAGAGCCGCTGACGCGCTGGAGTAATGAACTACCACCGATGATGTCGATCATGGCAGAAAGCGAAGATCCCGAAACACGGGCTGGCGCGCAAAAGATCGCGAAGGTGGAATACGTCACTACAACCCCAGGTAAAGAAGGCTGGACCCCAAAGCAGCTCCCCGCGACGTTTCCGAAAGCGATGCTCGCCGTGCTTCCTCAGCGTGCTCATCTGGTTGGTGCCGGTGCGGACGGTGTATTCACCACGCCAGGTCTTAAGGGGGCGCCTATTTACGGGGATCTGGATGAGATTGCCGGACGTCCACGGCATGACTTTGAGGTCATCCTGCGCACTTACTCCGACTATTACGATGTCATCGACTTTTACAAGGCACGGGCCAAGGATGCCGAAATCAGCGGCGATGAGTCAGGAGCGCTGGTTGAAGGCTATACCGGCGGCGGCACCTACAAAGTTGAAATAAAAAACAAGGAGGAAGACGGCGTCGTCATTACCCTGTCAGCCTGGAGAAAAGAAGTCTGATAACGGGAGCCGCAGTTCAGTATTTGCAAAACTGAAATCTTCTCGCCTGACTGAATGATCCTTCCAAAAACCGATGCTGGAAGGATCTACGGCAAGACTTGCGCTAAGGATGCGTGCGCAAGCGTTTTCCAATCACGTCTAGCACATCACAGCCATCACGCAGTGGAATCGCGCAGAGTTGGGCAAAGTCGCTGAGGATCACCGAGTCGCATTCGACCGAGCCGCGCATGCACATGTTTTCCAGTACCTGGATAACCGCGCGAATTCGGTAGTTGGCGGCGTCCATCAGGATGTCGAGCGGGGCGTGGGTGTCGATGAACAGGGTGGGCATATCGCTGCAATTGCTGGTCAGGGCCATGAAGCGGTTGCTCGGATGGGGGAGGATTTTTTCGTAGGGTGGATCGGATTTCAGTGTCGTCATGCCTATCTTCCATGGAATGTGAAAATAAACCGCCACGCTCCTTCCTACGGGATTGGGTGGCAGCCGTGCGCGAGGGTAGGAACCGACCCATGGGATTTCGGCCACGCCGAAGCGTGCCCCGCACACAGCTGCCGCTAACGACATTGCTGACACAAATTGCGCGCAGCAAATCAACAACAGCACTGATGCACCATAGGTAAAGGGTTCCTACACCCTGCCACCACTCTCGCAGTGACAACGAAAAGACTATCCCTGCGCCCCATCGCCCACCAGTTCATGAAAACCGCCGCAACTCGAAGGAAATGTCCGAAGGCTTCGCCCGGAAATTTCACTCCGCCTCGTCCAGCAAGTAAGCCAACAACGACGATTGCGACGACTCTTCCGACGCCGAAACCCGAAAAAACCGCCCGACCTTGCGATACAGGACCGCCTCGGGAAACGCCTCGAACAACAGCGGATGCTCTTCGCTCAACCACTGCAAGGCATTGGCAATCCGGACCTCATTCCCCGCCTGCGCCAGCAGCGCCTCAGGCACCTGCCACCAAGGGAAAACCCGCCCCGACGCCAGCGCCCTGCCCCCGATCTCAACGGCCTGCCCGTTGATCCAACCACGCCCGATCACCGACAACAACCGCGCCGCCTCCACGGCTTCCGATTGCAGGATCGGCAGCAAAAAACGCCCATCCCAAAAACGGAAGAACACCGCTTTGCCGTCCGGCATCCGCACTTGGGTCAAGCTGCGCAAATGTTCGATCAGCACTTCAAGGCTTGCCGACGACACCGCCAGCCAACCCCAATCGCGGGATTCCGTGGTCGCCACCCAATCGAGAAACTCACTGTCTGCGCTGACAATTCCCACATAGGGCATGACCGCATCCCACTCGGCATAGATCGTCTCAGCCCACACAGCGCTGGGCGCCTGGGCAACTTCCGAACGTTGCCAGGCCTTGAACGGCTCGGCAGCGCTGGCATTGCTGAAGATCGCAAACAATTGCTCCGAGGATTTCAGCGGTTGGCGTGCCAGCCATTCGCGCGGCTGAAGATCAGGCGGCACAGACACCGTCCTTGCAGCGCTCACACTCTTCGCAGAACGGCGCATTGCCTTTCAGGCTCATGATTTGCGCAGCAGTCAGCATGGCCGCAGGCGCCGCCAGCAACTTCTCCGGCAACCCTGGCACCTGCGGCGCAGCACTCATCGCCGCCATCGGCGCGCCGCCGACCTGGATCGGCACACTGCTGAAAATGCCGCCGGGACCGATGTTGATCCACTGGCCACCGGCCTGAATCGTCGCGCTCGCGCCGCCATCAATGACCACTTGCTGACCGGCGCTGACATGAAATTGCCCACTGGCGGTCAGCGCCTGGTTGTTAACGCGGATATGCCGGTCGCCGGCCACCGACAAGTGGTCGTCCTGCTTCACTTCGGTCTGGCGCTGGCCGTGGGTGATGCGCTGTTCGTCGGCCTTCAGTTCATGCCTGGCCAGACCGGTGACCACGATGCTGCGCTGATTGTCGACCTGCACCTGTTGATCGTGCAGCACATGCTGCGTCCAGTTTCGCTGGGCGCGCAGGTAGATTTCCTCGGCACCCTGGCGATCCTCGATGCGCAATTCGTTGTAGCCCCCGCCGCCCGGACTACTCTGGCTACGGAAAATACTGCGGGTCTTGTCGGCCGGCAGATCGAGCGGCACCGGGGTCGCAGCGTTGGGCAGGCAGCCCATGACCAGCGGTTTGTCGGCATCCGAGTCGATGAACCCGACCAGCACCTCCATGCCAACCCGTGGAATCAGCACGCTGCCGTAACGGTCGTGCGCCCAACCGGTGGCGACTCGCAGCCAGCAACTGGAATGCTCATTGAGTTCGCCGTCACGGTCCCAGGCGAGTTGCACCTTGACCCGACCGTACTCGTCGCAATGGATTTCGCTGTCCTTCGGCCCGGTCACGACGGCCGGTTGATAGCCGAGCATCCGTGGTTTTGCCGAATCCAGTGGCGGACGAAAGAACACCTCCCACGGCGTGGCGAGAAAGGTATTACGGTAACCCTGGAATTCTTCGCCATCGCTGGTAACTGATTCCTCCAGCACTTGCGGCTGTCGCCCATGGTGCTCGACGGCAGTGAGTAGCCAAAGATCGTTCCAGTCTGTACGCGGATGCTCGACCAGTTGCAGGAAATGTCCGCTGGACAGTGCGGATTGATCGCTGCGGCCCTCGGCCTGACGGTAATCGGCGCCGTATCGCTCAAGGCTGCGCCGGGCCAGTTGCCTGCCGGACTCACGCTCGTTGAATTGGCCGGGGAAGCGATAGTCTTCCAGCACCGGTCGTCGCTCGGCTTCAGCGCGGCTGTCCAGTTGCAGGCGCGGTTTTTCGAAGTTGTAGTCACGCCGGGTGACCACGCTGGTACGGGTTTCAACACGCACGTTGAAGCGCTTGATCGCTGGCGCCCCGGCCGCCATGCCGCTGCCCGGCAGGTACAGGGTGGGCTCGGGCAGACGCAGGAACACCGTCTGATCGTCGCCGAACACCAGCAGGTGTCCGTCCGGGCTGTGTTGAAAGTGGTAATGAATGCCGACTTCGGCGCACAGACGCTGGATAAACGCCAAATCGCTTTCGGCGTACTGCACGCAATATTCCCGCGCAGGGTAATCGCCGCCCAGGCGAAATTCGTAGGCATCACGCAGGATCGCGTGATCCTTGAGGATCTGCACAACGATCTGCGGCACGCTCAGGTGCTGGAAAATCCGCTGGTTGATTCGATGACCGAGGTAGGCCAGACGCGGAACAAGGCTGACGTGGTAACGGGTCAGACGCTTGCCGGAATCGCCCTGTCCGACCTGATAGATCTGACCGTGGATACCGGATCCTTCAGCATCCAGATTCAGAAACGCCTGACAGTGCAGCAGGCTTTCGAGGTCCAGATCCGGCCTTTCGCTGACCAGTTCCAGTTCGAAACGATAGGGTTGGCTGATGGCTTCCTTGCCCGTGAACTCAAGGACTTTGAGGTCAGATTGGGCGCCTTCGAGGGTCAACGTGAAACGCGGTTGATTGGCAGGCGCGAACATCCGGTGTCTCTCTGCAGAATGAAGGCGGGCGATTCTGCATGAGGGGCAAGGGGTGCAGACCCAGTGACAGAAAAAACAGATTTGCCCTACTTTCACTGTCGAAAAAACCTTCCGAAATTTGCAATCGGAACTACAGACACACCCTTCAGAAATATCGCCAGGCCCACCCCATAAAGCGGCTGGAGATTGTGAGCATAAAAAAACGGCCCGCCTCCTGTAGGAGACGGGCCGTTTTCCTGTCAGTGAACGCTCAGCGCAATCACTTGTTCAGGTGGAAGTCCCTTTCGGCGGCTTCGAAGCGCTGGACCATGCCAGTGCTCGGCTCGCCCATTTTGCTGACGAAGTAGATCGCCAGGCTGGCGAAGATGAAGCCCGGGATGATTTCGTACAGGCCCAGCAGTTCGAAATGTTTCCACAGCACCACGGTGATCGCACCGACCAGGATGCCGGCCAGCGCGCCGTTGCGGGTCATGTCTTTCCAGATCACCGAGATCAGCACCACCGGACCGAACGCTGCACCGAAACCGGCCCAGGCGTAGGACACCAGGCCCAGCACGCGGTTTTCCGGGTTGGCGGCCATCGCGATGGCGATCAGCGCAACCACCAGTACCATGGCGCGACCGACCCAGACCAGCTCCAGTTGCGAAGCGGATTTACGCAGGAAGGTCTTGTAGAAGTCTTCGGTCAGGGCGCTCGAGCACACCAGCAACTGGCAGCTCAGGGTACTCATGACCGCCGCCAGAATGGCCGACAGCAGCACACCGGCAACCCATGGGTTGAAGAGGATTTTCGCCAGTTCGATGAACACGCGCTCGTGGTTGTCGCTGACCGGGCCGGCAACATCCGGATGCGCCGAGAAGTAGGCGATACCGAAGAAGCCCACGGCCACGGTGCCGGCCAGGCACAGGATCATCCAGGTCATGGAAATGCGACGGGCGTTGGCGATCGACTTCACCGAGTCGGCGGCCATGAAACGCGCCAGGATGTGCGGCTGACCGAAGTAGCCCAGGCCCCAGCCCATCAGCGAGATGATGCCGATGAAGGTGGTGTTCTTGAGCATGTCGAAGTGCGCCGGATCCTTGGCTTCAATAGCCAGGAACGTGGTATCGACGCCACCGGTCGCCAGCAGCACGATGATCGGCGTCAGCAACAGGGCGAAGATCATCAGGCCGGCCTGTACGGTATCGGTCCAGCTCACCGCGAGGAAACCGCCGACGAAGGTGTAGGCAATGGTCGCCGCCGCACCGGCCCACAGCGCTGTCTCGTAGGACATGCCGAAGGTACTTTCGAACAGGCGGGCGCCGGCCACGATGCCGGAGGCGCAGTAAATGGTGAAGAACACCAGAATCACCACCGCGGAAATGATCCGCAGCAGGCCGCTGTGGTCTTCGAAACGGCTGGAGAAATAGTCCGGCAGAGTCAGCGCATCGCCGTTGTGCTCGGTCTGCACCCGCAGACGGCCGGCGACGAACAGCCAGTTCAGGTAGGCGCCGACGATCAGGCCGATGGCGATCCAGCTTTCGGACAGACCGGACATGTAGATGGCGCCCGGCAGGCCCATCAACAGCCAGCCGCTCATGTCGGAAGCACCGGCGGACAGGGCCGTGACGACGCTGCCCAGGCTGCGGCCGCCAAGAATGTAGTCAGAGAGGTTTTTCGTGGAGCGATAGGCCATGAAGCCGATCAGCACCATTGCTGCGATGTAGATCACGAACGTGATCAGGGTTGGATTGCTTGCGCTCATTACGTTACGGCCCTGGCTTTGTTTTTATGTAGCGGCGGTGGTTGAACCGTTCGCAGACTGTTGCCTGACAGACGATTGCTGGCCCCGCGCATTTATGACCGATGTTTCCCCAGGAAAGCCATCGGCCGGCGCACCGGGTTATCCTCGGTTGCACCTTGGCCGCGAATCCTATTCAACAATGCAAAAGTGGTGCAACCAGTTTCTTGAGAATTAGTTGCACCTAGTCCGATAAAGCGCAAAAGCAGCGGTTTTTGCTCCCTTTTGATGCAGTAAAAACGCTTGGCTAGAAGCAAAAGCACCAAACAGGAGCGGTACTTTCGTTCCAGAATTTAATTCCTGACAAGCTGCGGATTATTCCGACAAAAAAAGGGTTGCACCCGGTTGCACCTCTTTCGGCTCACGGCTAATCTTGCCGCCAGCTGATGCCACGCAACTGTGGCAACCATGAGGATAAAAATATGGCTACCACCACCCTTGGGGTCAAACTCGATGACCCGACCCGCGAGCGCCTGAAGGCTGCCGCGACCTCGATTGATCGCACACCGCACTGGCTGATCAAGCAGGCAATTTTCAATTACCTGGAAAAACTCGAGGGTGGTGCAATCCTGACCGAGCTGAGCGGTTTGACCGCAAAAGACAGCGACGATGCCGGCGACGTCCATACCGACCACGCCCATCAATGCTTCCTCGAATTTGCCGAAAGCATCCTCCCGCAATCGGTGCTGCGCGCCTCCATCACCGCCGCTTACCGCCGTCCCGAGCCGGAAGTGGTGCCGATGCTGATCGAGCAGGCGCGCCTGCCGGCACCGATGGCCGAAGCCACCAACAAACTCGCAGCAAACATCGCGGAAAAACTGCGTAACCAGAAAAGTGCCGGCGGTCGTGCAGGCATTGTTCAGGGGCTGCTGCAGGAATTTTCCCTGTCGTCCCAGGAAGGCGTGGCGCTGATGTGCCTGGCCGAAGCGCTGCTGCGGATCCCGGACAAGGGCACCCGCGATGCGCTGATCCGCGACAAGATCAGCACCGGCAACTGGCAGCCGCATCTGGGCAACAGCCCTTCGCTGTTCGTCAACGCCGCGACCTGGGGCCTGCTGCTGACCGGCAAACTAGTGTCGACCCACAATGAAGCCGGCCTGACTTCGTCCCTGAGCCGGATCATCGGCAAGAGCGGCGAGCCGATGATCCGCAAGGGCGTCGACATGGCCATGCGCCTGATGGGCGAGCAGTTCGTCACCGGAGAAACCATCGCCGAAGCCCTGGCCAACGCGAGCAAGTTCGAAGCCAAGGGTTTCCGCTATTCCTACGACATGCTCGGTGAAGCCGCGCTCACCGAACACGACGCACAGAAGTACCTGGCCTCGTACGAACAAGCGATCCACTCGATCGGCAAAGCCTCCCACGGTCGCGGGATTTATGAAGGCCCGGGCATTTCCATCAAGCTGTCGGCCCTGCACCCGCGCTACAGCCGCGCCCAGTACGAGCGCGTGATGGAAGAGCTGTACCCGCGCCTGCTGTCGCTGACCCTGCTGGCCAAGCAATACGACATCGGCCTGAACATCGACGCCGAAGAAGCCGACCGCCTCGAGCTGTCGCTGGATCTGCTCGAGCGCCTGTGTTTCGAACCGCAACTGACGGGCTGGAACGGCATCGGTTTCGTGATCCAGGCCTACCAGAAGCGTTGCCCGTACGTGATCGACTACGTGATCGACCTGGCGCGCCGCAGCCGTCATCGCCTGATGATCCGTCTGGTGAAAGGCGCGTACTGGGACAGCGAAATCAAGCGTGCCCAGGTCGAAGGCCTGGAAGGCTATCCGGTCTACACCCGCAAGGTGTACACCGACGTTTCCTACATCGCCTGCGCCCGCAAATTGCTGTCGGTGCCGGAAGTCATCTACCCGCAGTTCGCCACGCACAACGCCCACACCCTGTCGGCGATTTATCACATTGCCGGTCAGAACTATTACCCGGGCCAGTACGAATTCCAGTGCCTGCACGGCATGGGCGAGCCGCTTTACGAACAAGTCGTAGGCAAAGTCTCCGAAGGCAAGCTGAACCGTCCGTGCCGCGTGTACGCTCCGGTCGGCACCCACGAAACCCTGCTGGCGTATCTGGTACGTCGCCTGCTGGAAAACGGCGCCAACACCTCGTTCGTCAACCGCATTGCCGACCAGTCGATTTCGATTCAGGAACTGGTGGCCGATCCGGTGGCGAGCATCGAGCAGATGGCGACCGTGGAAGGGGGTTTCGGCCTGCCGCACCCGCGCATTCCGCTGCCGCGTGACCTGTATGGGTCCGAACGCGCCAACTCCAGCGGCATCGACATGGCCAACGAACATCGTCTGGCGTCGCTGTCCTGTGCCCTGCTGGCAACCGCTCACAACAACTGGAAAGCCGCACCGATGCTCGGTTGCGCGTCCAGCAGCGAAACGCCGGCGCCGGTGCTGAACCCGTCGGATCACCGCGACGTGGTCGGCCATGTGCAAGAAGCCACCGTCGAAGACGTCGACAACGCCATCCAGTGCGCCCTGAACGCCGCGCCGATCTGGCAGGCCACACCGCCCGCCGAACGCGCCGCGATTCTGGAACGCGCCGCCGACTTGATGGAAGGCGAGATCCAGCCGCTGATGGGCCTGCTGGCTCGCGAAGCCGGCAAAACCTTCGCCAACGCCATCGCCGAAGTCCGCGAAGCCGTCGATTTCCTGCGTTACTACGCGGTGCAGGCACGCAACGATTTCAGCAACGACGCTCACCGCCCGTTGGGTCCGGTGGTGTGCATCAGCCCGTGGAACTTCCCGCTGGCGATCTTCAGCGGTCAGGTCGCCGCCGCACTGGCCGCCGGTAACCCGGTGCTGGCCAAACCGGCCGAACAGACCCCGCTGGTCGCCGCGCAAGCTGTGCGCCTGCTGCTCGAAGCCGGGATTCCGGAAGGCGTGTTACAGCTGCTGCCGGGTCGCGGTGAAACCGTCGGCGCCGGTCTGGTGGGCGACGAGCGCGTCAAAGGCGTGATGTTCACCGGTTCCACCGAAGTTGCACGGCTGCTGCAACGCAACATCGCCGGACGCCTGGACAACCAGGGCCGGCCGATTCCGCTGATCGCGGAAACCGGCGGCCAGAACGCCATGATCGTCGACTCTTCGGCTCTGACCGAACAAGTGGTGATCGACGTGGTGTCCTCGGCCTTCGACAGCGCCGGCCAGCGTTGCTCGGCCCTGCGCGTCCTGTGCCTGCAGGAAGATTCCGCCGATCGTGTGATCGAAATGCTCAAGGGCGCCATGGCCGAATCGCGCCTCGGCAACCCGGAGCGTCTGGCCGTGGACATCGGCCCGGTGATCGACGCCGAAGCCAAGGCCGGCATCGAGAAGCACATCCAGGGCATGCGCGACAAAGGTCGCAACGTGTACCAGGTGGCAATCGCCGACAGCGAAGAAGTCAAACGCGGCACCTTCGTCATGCCGACCCTGATCGAACTGGAAAGCTTCGACGAGTTGCAGCGCGAGATCTTCGGCCCGGTGCTGCACGTGGTGCGCTACAAGCGTAAAGAGATCGATCAACTGATCGGCCAGATCAACGCTTCCGGCTACGGCCTGACCCTCGGCGTGCATACCCGCATCGACGAGACCATCGCCAAGGTCATCGACACCGTCAATGCCGGTAACGTCTACGTCAACCGCAACATCGTCGGTGCCGTGGTCGGCGTCCAGCCGTTCGGTGGCGAAGGCCTGTCGGGGACGGGTCCGAAGGCCGGTGGCCCGCTGTACCTGTACCGTCTGCTGTCGACACGTCCTACCGACGCCATCGAACAATCCTTCGCTCGCGTTGATGCTGCCGTGGCGCCGGATGTGCGTCTGCGCGACGCCATGAGCAAACCGCTGACCGCCCTGAAAGCCTGGGCCGACAGCAACAAGTTCGCCGACCTGAGCACTCTGTGCGTGCAGTTCGCGGCGCAGTCCCAGAGCGGCATCACCCGCGTGCTGGCCGGCCCGACCGGCGAACGCAACAGCTATGCGATCCTGCCGCGCGAACATGTGCTGTGCCTGGCGGAAGTCGAAGGTGACCTGCTGACGCAACTGGCGGCGGTACTGGCCGTGGGTGGTTCGGCAGTCTGGCCGGAATCCGACGCCGGCAAGGCCCTGTTCGCACGCCTGCCAAAGGACATTCAGGCGCGGATCAAACGGGTTTCCGACTGGAACAAGGACGATGTGGTGTTCGATGCCGTTCTGCATCACGGCCATTCCGACCAGTTGCGCGCGGTCTGCCAGCAGGTCGCCAAACGCGCCGGTGCCATCGTTGGCGTTCAGGGCTTGTCCCAGGGCGAGACCAACGTGGCGCTGGAGCGCCTGGTGATCGAGCGGGCGTTGAGCGTCAACACCGCAGCGGCGGGTGGTAATGCCAGTCTGATGACCATCGGTTAATCAACGACCCGGTCAGCAAAATAAAAATGGGCGCCCTCACCGGCGCCCATTTTTTTGGCCTCTCCATCACCGTTATCAATCTTCCTGTTCAACCTTTATTCGCACACCTAGACTCGGCCCATTCCAAAAAAAGGTAAGCCGCCATGTCCGAGACGCTGCTCAGTTCCCGCAATCTGGCTTTCGAGCTATATGAAGTCCTCGATGCCGAAGGCCTGACCCGGCGCGAGCGGTTTGCCGAGCACAACCGCGAAACCTTCGATGCGGCCATCGGCACCGCCCGCAGCATCGCCGAGAAGTATTTCGCGCCGCACAACCGCAAGGGTGACGAGAACGAGCCGCGCTACGAGAACGGTCAGGCGATTCTGATTCCCGAGGTGAAACCGGCGGTGGATGCGTTTCTCGAGGCCGGTTTCCTCAACGCCGCACGCAGCTTCGACGCCGGCGGGATGCAACTTCCTACGCTGCTGTCCCAGGCCTGCTTCGCGCATTTTCAGTCAGCCAACGCGGCCTCGACGTCGTACCCGTTCCTGACCATGGGCGCGGCCAACCTGATCGAAAGCTTTGGCAGCGAAGAGCAGAAACGCCGCTTCCTGCAACCGATGATCGACGGGCGTTTCTTCGGCACCATGGCCCTGACCGAACCCCATGCCGGTTCCTCGCTGTCGGATATTCGTACCCGCGCCGAGCCTGCGCCGGACGGCACTTATCGCCTCAAGGGCAACAAGATCTTCATCTCCGGCGGCGATCACCCGCTGTCGGAAAACATCGTCCATATGGTGCTGGCGAAGCTGCCGGACGCACCGCCCGGCGTAAAAGGCATTTCGCTGTTTATCGTGCCCAAGTTCCTGGTCAACGATGACGGCAGCCTCGGCCAGCGCAACGACGTGCTGCTGGCCGGGCTGTTCCACAAGATGGGCTGGCGCGGCACCACCTCGACGGCGCTGAACTTCGGCGATAACGGTGAGTGTGTCGGCTATCTGGTGGGCAAACCGCATCACGGTTTGAGCTACATGTTCCAGATGATGAACGAGGCACGGATCGGTGTCGGCATGGGTGCGGTGATGCTCGGCTACGCCGGCTATCTGTACTCGCTGGAGTACGCCCGCGAACGCCCGCAGGGCCGGGTGCCCGACAGCAAGGACCCGACCACCGCGCCGGTGGCAATCATTCAGCACGCGGATGTCAGACGCATGCTGCTGACGCAGAAATCCTACGTTGAAGGGGCGTTCGACCTCGGTTTGTACGCGGCGCGGCTGTTCGACGACACCACGACCCTGGACAGCGAAGCCGAGCGCAAACAAGCCCATGAGTTGCTGGATCTGCTGACACCGATCGTCAAATCCTGGCCGTCGGAGTTCTGCCTGAAGGCCAACGAACTGGCGATCCAGATTCTCGGCGGCCACGGCTATACCCGCGAATACCCGGTGGAGCAGTACTACCGCGACAACCGCTTGAACCCGATCCATGAAGGCACCCACGGCATTCAGTCGCTGGATCTGCTCGGGCGCAAACTGGCGCAGAACGGCGGCGCGGGACTCAAGCAACTGATCCGCCTGATCGCCGAAACCGCCGAGCGCGCACGCACGTTCGAATCGCTGGACGCCCTGCGTGAGCCACTGGAGAAACTGGTGGCGCGCCTGCAAAGCGTGACCCTCGGCCTGCTGACCGACCTGGCGCAGGGCAAGGTCAACAGCAGCCTGGCGAATTCGGCGCTGTACCTGAAAGTGTTCGGGCATACGGTGATCGGCTGGCGCTGGCTGGAGCAGGCGATCCGGGCCGAGGAAGGCTTGGCCGCGGGGAATACGGCGGATGTGGATTTCTACAAGGGCAAGTTGCAGGCGGCGCGGTATTTCCTGACATGGGAAGTGCCAGGGTGTCATCAGGAGCTGGCGTTGCTGGAGGCGCGGGATGATACGTGCCTGGGGATGCGGGATGAGTGGTTCTGATCTTAAACCGCAGAGTGCCCCAGACCCTCACCCCAACCCTCTCCCAGAGGGAGAGGGAGCCAACCGGGGGATGCTGTAGAGATACGCCGACCTGAAAGGTCTTCGGCGACCCCATAATCGACTCGGTCTGGCAGCCAACCCAGTTCTGACGGGTGCACACACTCCTCAAAGCCACATCGATCAGTCCCCTCTCCCTCCGGGAGAGGGGCTTTTGACTTTCAGCTTCAGCTCAACCTGAACCCACCCATCTGCCGCGCCAGATCATCCGCCAGCCGCTGCAACATCTGGCAGTCCTCGCGACAGGCCCTGACCTCCCCCGCCGTCGCCCGGGCCAGATCGGATATGCCCTGCACGTTGCGGTTGATTTCCTCGGTCACCGCCGACTGCTCTTCGGTGGCCGTCGCCACCTGATGGTTCATGTCGCTGATGCGCTCGACCTGCCCGGTAATCGCCGTCAGCGACGCCCCGGTACGCTGGCTCGACTCCACCCCGGTGCCCGTCGCAGCCTGGCCGGTGCGCATCGACGAAACCGCGTTTTCCGCGCCCTGCTTGAGGCTGCCGATCATCTGCTGGATTTCGTCGGTGGAGGCCTGGGTACGCCGCGCCAGGGTGCGCACTTCGTCCGCCACCACCGCAAAACCACGGCCCATGTCTCCGGCGCGCGCCGCTTCGATGGCGGCATTGAGGGCCAGCAGGTTGGTCTGTTCGGAAACCCCGCGAATCACCGCCAGCACCTGATCGATCGACGCCACTTGATGCGCCAGCTCACCGACCGCCCCCGCCGCGACACCGATTTCATCGGACATGCTTTCTATATGGCGAATCGAACCGCCCACCACTTCTCGCGCCTGCAAGGCTTCATCGCGGGCCGTTTGCGAGGCGACGGCGGCGTTGCCGGCGTTCTGCGCGATTTCCTGCACGGTGAGGCCCATTTCGTGGACAGCGGTGGCGACCATGTCGGTCATTTCCTGCTGACGTCCGGAGCGCTCGGCGGTGTTATCCACAACCCTGGCGACCTGGCCGACCGCGACACGCAAGCGTTCGCTGGTGGTCAGCACTTCACCGATCATGGCGCGCTGGCTGTCGAGGAACCGGTTGAAGCCGCGAGCGAGGTCGCCCAGCTCGTCGGCGCGGCTGGAATCTAACCGGTGGGTCAAATCTCCACCACCGCTACCGATCGCTACCAGCGCGGCTGTTACCTGACGAATCGGCCGCACCAGCCCCTGGGCCAGCCACACCACCAGCGCCAGGCATACCAGCGCCACCGCCAGACCAATGCCGCTGCTCATCCACATCGCCCGCCGGGCTTCGGCGTAGATCTGCGACTGTGGCACTTCGGCCACCAGGGTCCAGCCCAGATCACGCAGGGGCAGGCTGAAGGCGAGGAAGTCTTCGCCATCGCGCTGGAAGACGGAGTTCACAGCGGTTTTTTGACCCATCACCGCTTGCGCGGCCGTCGCGCCGATCTGCTCGCTCAAGGTGCGCTTGCCGCTGAATTGCGCTTCGGGATGCACCTGGATCAAACCGTCGGAACGCACGAGATAGACCTTGCCGCGCTCGCCGAAGCTGAAGTTGTGGATCAGCTCCGACAGCTCTTTCATGCTCAGGCCGAGCCCCGCGACACCGACCACTTTGCCGGCCTGCTCCACTTTCAAATCGAGGAACAGCGCCAGCTCTCCGGTGGCCGCGTCATTGTCGATATTCAAGGTGCGGTGCTGACCGCTGTCGAGGAACGAATAGAACCAGGCGTCAGCCGGGTTGGAGCGACTGAGAGTGCGATCCAGGCCCTTTTCGGTGAAATAGTGGCTGGTTTGAGTGCCGATGATGAGTGCGGTAAAGGCTTTGTGTTCGGCGCGAATGCCTTCCAGATACTGCACGAAGGCTGCGGTTTTGCTGCTGTCTTCACCGCTGGCGAGCCAGTCGCGCACCATCGAGTTGCTGGCGATGTCCTTGGCGGCCGTCAGCGGCTGGATAAGGATGCGTTCGATGTCGTTGCGCGTCGCTTCGATGCTCGACGGCAGCGCCTGCTCGACCAGATAGCTCTGGGCGAGGCGGTTGACCACCAGGGTATAAATGCCAACCACGATCAGAATGCTCACCAGCAGGGCGGTGCCCATGCCGAGGATCAACTGCCACTGAATACTGCGACGCCAGAACTGCATGGAGCACCCCCAAAGAATAAGAGGCTGAAACACTGCAACAGCCGTGCCGATTGTATACAACGATCGTCGACAATTTATTCTTTGGTTGTGCCCAACAATTCCATCAACCCTGATTGATGGTCTTGGCGATGGTCTCGACCGTGGCGCTGACTTGCTCTTGGTAACGTTCGAGTTCTTCCTGATGCTGCTTCTTCATCTCAATCTGCTGCGAACACAGATTCATCGCCGCCAGCACCAGCAGCCGGTCGCCGATCAGGGTCGGGTACTTCTTCTTGGTGTCGGCCAGCGCAGCCTTGAGCATCAATGCCGCGTCCAGCAGGGTCTGTTCTTCCCCGGCCGGCGCCTTGATCGAATAGTCCTCCCCGAGGATGGAGATGACCTTTACCCCTGCTCCGTGGTTCATGCGCCGACAGGACCTGCGCTGACACGATCAACCAGCGCCTGAATGCGCGCGGCGGTGGCACCGTGTTTCTCTTCCTGTTCCATCAGGCTCAGTTGCAGGCTTTCGTTTTCATCCTTGGCCTGGGCCAGTTCCGTGGACAGGGTCTGGTTGGTTTGCGTCAAGGTCTGGTTCTGTTGCACCAGGTCGCTGACGAGCTGTTCCAATTGGCTGAGGGATGCTTCCAACATTTTGATTTTCCAAGCGTTTTTCAAAGGGCGCGTACGATAAAGAAAAGTCGTCGTGGATGCCAGGGTTAAACCGGCGCAAGACCTTGATTTTCCTGGCGGTCGACCGTTCTCGCGAGTGTTAGAGACTGCGATTTGCCGATCTTGTTCCTGCACTTCGTCGCCGGGCGCCGCATGCGACAAATCCGCACGGGTACTCAAGACTTTAGTCGTATGACCGATAAGTCACTCAACAGCCGTTTCAGCCCGCATGGATGCGGCCCTTCCTGGTATCCCGCCATGTCCCTTCGCAACATGAATATCGCGCCTCGCGCGTTCACCGGTTTCGCCCTGATCGGCGGCCTGATGCTGATCCTCGGGGTGTTCGCCCTGAACCAGATGAGCAAGATCCGCGGCGCCGCCGAGGACATCACCACCAGCAGCGTGCCGAGCATCAAGAGCCTCGACGAATTCACGCAACTGACCCTGCGTCTGCGCGTGCTGTCCTACCGCTTGCTGGTGAACCGTGAGCCGGATGTCCAACAGAAAACCATCGAACTGCTGGAGACGCGCAACCAGCAGATCCGCAAGGCCCAGGCCATTTATGAGCCGCTGATCACCAGTGCGCAGGAGCGCGCGGCCTACGATCAATACGTGCAGTTGCTGGGCCAGTACCGCCAGATCGAAGACCGGATGAAAACCCTGTCGCGCAACAATCAGGTGGATGAACTGCGCAACCTGCTCAACACCGATCTGCTGACCAATTCCGAAGCGGTCAATACCGTGCTCAACCGCTTGCTGGAGATCAACACCCAGCAGACCCTCGACACCAACCAGCAGGCCGCCGACCAGTACTCTTCGGCCTTCAACCTGGTGGTGACGCTGCTGGTGATCGCTACCGGTCTGACGATCCTGTTCGCCTGGCTGCTGACCCTGAGCATCACCAAGCCGATTTCGAAAGCGCTGGATGCGGCGGAAACCATCGCCGAGGGCAACCTGACCCAGCCGATCCACGTCGATGGCACCGACGAAGCCGGGCGCCTGCTGGCGGCCATGGCGAAGATGCAGTCGAAGCTGCGCGATACCTTGCAGCGGATTTCCGGCTCGGCCACGCAACTGGCGTCCGCCGCCGAAGAGCTGAACAGCGTCACCGACGAAAGCGCCCGTGGCCTGACCCAGCAGAACAACGAAATCGAGCAGGCCGCCACGGCGGTGAACGAGATGACCAGCGCCGTGGAAGAAGTCGCGCGCAACGCCGTCAGCACCTCGGAAGCCTCGAAAAACGCCACCACCTCTGCCGGTGACGGCCGTGATCTGGTGCAGGAAACCGTCAGCGCCATCGAACGCATGAGCGCCGACGTGCAGAGCACCGCGACCCTGATTGGTGATCTGGCCAACGAATCCCGCGACATCGGCAAGGTGCTGGATGTGATTCGCGGGCTGGCTGACCAGACCAACCTGCTGGCCCTCAACGCCGCGATCGAAGCGGCCCGTGCCGGTGAAGCCGGTCGCGGGTTTGCCGTGGTCGCCGATGAAGTTCGCGCCCTGGCTCACCGCACGCAGCAGTCGACCAGCGAGATCGAGCGGATGATCGGCAGCATCCAGAGCGGCACCGAACACGCCGTGGATTCGATGCGCAACAGCACCGAACGCGCGGAGTCGACCCTGAACATCGCCCGTGGCGCCGGCCTGTCGCTGGACACCATCAACACCGCCATCGTCGAGATCAACGAGCGCAACCTGGTGATCGCCAGCGCGGCCGAAGAGCAGGCGCAGGTAGCGCGGGAAGTGGATCGCAACCTGGTGAACATCCGCGACCTGTCGGTGCAATCGGCGACCGGGGCGAATCAGACCAGTGCAGCGAGCAATGAGCTGTCGCGTCTGGCGCTGGATCTGAACAACATGGTTGGGCGGTTCAGCCTGTAAGAGGCAAGATCAAGAGCCCCCTCACCCCAGCCCTCTCCCGGAGGGAGAGGGCGCAGATCGGGGGACTTTCAGATCTTGAGTTCGGCTCGATATTTCAGGTCGATGCATTTCGCAAAAGCGCCCCGATCAGTCCCCTCTCCCTCCGGGAGAGGGTCAGGGCGAGGGCAGTAATCGCCAGCCGAACCCGACACCCGAGAACGCCTGCGCAAAAACCTTTTTGACAGCATCACATTTCAACAGGTTAGAATCGCTGGCACGCAGACTGCATGGTCAGTTTGCGCCCGTCTTAACGCTTTCCGGAGTACTGCCTTTGAATGCGACGACCATCAACAGCCTGTTCTTGATCGGCGCGTTGCTGGTAGGTGCAAGCATTCTGGTGAGCTCACTTTCTTCACGCCTCGGCATCCCGATTCTGGTGATCATCCTTGCGGTCGGTATGACCGCCGGGGTCGATGGCGGCGGCATCATTTTCGACAACTACCCCACGGCCTATCTGGTCGGCAACCTCGCCCTGGCGGTGATCCTGCTCGACGGTGGCTTGCGCACCCGGGTCTCGAGTTTCCGCGTGGCCTTGTGGCCGGCGCTGTCGCTGGCGACGGTCGGGGTGTTGATCACCACCGGGCTGACCGGCATGGCCGCGGCGTGGCTGTTCGACCTGAATCTGATCCAGGGCCTGCTGATCGGCGCCATCGTCGGCTCCACCGACGCCGCAGCGGTGTTCTCGCTGCTCGGCGGCAAGGGCCTGAACGAACGGGTGACGGCCAGCCTGGAAATCGAGTCCGGCAGTAACGACCCGATGGCGGTGTTTCTCACCGTAACCCTGATCGACATGCTCGCCAGCGGCCAGACCGGCCTGCACTGGAGCCTGCTGACGCACCTGATCCGCGAGTTCGGCATCGGCGGGGTGATCGGCCTCGGCGGTGGCTGGCTGATGCTGCAACTGGTCAACCGGATCAACCTTGCCGCCGGCCTGTATCCGATTCTGGTGATCGCCGGCGGTCTGGTGGTGTTCGCCCTGACCAACGCCCTGCACGGCAGCGGCTTCCTCGCCGTGTACCTGTGCGGTCTGGTGATCGGCAACCGCCCGGTGCGCAGCCGCCACGGCATCCTGCACATGCTCGACGGCATGGCCTGGCTGGCGCAGATCGGCATGTTCCTGGTGCTGGGGCTGCTGGTCACCCCGCATGATCTGCTGCCGATCGCCCTGCCCGCCCTCGGCCTGGCGTTGTGGATGATTCTGTTCGCGCGGCCACTGTCGGTGCTGGTCGGGCTGCTGCCGTTCAAGGCCTTCCACGGCCGGGAGAAAGCGTTCATTTCCTGGGTCGGCCTGCGCGGCGCGGTGCCGATCATTCTGGCGGTGTTCCCGCTGATGGCCGGACTGCCGAATGCGCAGCTGTATTTCAATCTGGCGTTCTTTATCGTGCTGGTGTCGCTGCTGGTGCAGGGCACGAGCCTGCCGTGGGTCGCCAAGTTGTTGAAGGTAACGGTTCCGCCGGAGCCCGCGCCGATTTCCCGGGCGGCGCTGGAAGTCCACGTCACCAGCGAGTGGGAACTGTTCGTTTATCGCCTCGGCGCGGAAAAATGGTGCATCGGTTCGCCCCTGCGTGAACTGAAAATGCCCGAAGGCACGCGTATCGCTGCCCTGTTTCGTGGCCAGCAACTGCTCCATCCGTCGGGTAGTACGGTGCTGGAAGTCGATGATTTGCTGTGTGTTATCGGCCATGAACACAACTTGCCGGCCCTCGGAAAACTGTTCAGCCAGGCGCCGCAACGAGGCCTCGATCTGCGCTTCTTCGGCGACTTCGTACTCGAAGGAGACGCCCAGCTCAAAGCGGTTGCCGCCCTCTACGGGTTGTCGGCCGAGGGCATCGATCCGGACATGACCCTGGGCCACTTCATTGCCCACAAAGTCGGGGGCGCGCCGATCGTTGGCGACCAGGTGGAGTGGAACAACACCCACTGGACTGTTGCGGTCATGGAAGGGAACAAGATCGCCAAAGTGGGCGTCAGATTCCCCGAAGGAAGTCGCCCCGGCCCCGGGCTCTTCCTCTAAACTGCGTCCACTCTCACTTGCTTGCCCGGTCTCTATGCCTACCCTGCGCTCCTTTTTCGTCGCGGCCCTGCTGGGCCTGAGTCTTTCTGTCGGCCCGCTGCAAGCCGCCGAACCGCCGTCCAGCGAAGCCGTGCAGGCCAGCCTGGACAAGATCGCCGACCGCAAACTGCCGGAAGCCGATCAGAAAGCCCTGCAAACTGTCCTGCAAAACACGCTGACCCAGCTCGGCAACCGGCGTGACTACGAGCAGAAGCTGACGGATCTCAAGCAGCAACTGGCGACCGCGCCGAAGCAGACCGTCGAAAATGCCCGCGAGCTGACACGCCTCAAGGCCAGCGCAGTGGTGCCGGTAGCGCAGCGTTTCCCCAAGGAGACCATCCAGCAGCTGGAGCAGATGCTCACGGAGCGTTCGACCCAGCAAAGCGATCTGCAAAAGAGCCTGGCCGACGCCAACAGCCTGATCATCACCGCCCAGACCCGTCCCGAACGTGCCCAGGCCGAGATCGCCAGCAGCCAGACGCGCATCCAGCAGATCAACAACATCCTCAAGACCGGCAAGGACAGCGGCAAGACCCTCAGCGGCGAGCAGCGCGACCTGCTCAACGCCGAGCTGGCGGCGCTCAATGCACTGATGCCGCTGCGCCGCCAGGAACTGGCCGGCAACAGCACCTTGCAGGATCTGGGCAACAGCCAGCATGACCTGCTCTCGGAAAAATCCGATCGCCTGGACCGCGAGATCCAGGAGCTGCAAACCCTGATCAACCAGAAGCGTCTGGCGCTGTCCCAGGAAACCGTCACCCAGCAATCCATCGAAGCGCAGAAGGCCGGCGGCAGCAGCCTGCTCGCCACCGAGAGCGCGGCCAACCTCAAGCTCTCCGACTACCTGCTCAAAAGCACCGACCGCCTCAACGAAGTCACCCAACAGAACCTGCAGACCAAGCAGCAACTGGACAGCGTGACCCAGAGTGACTCGGCCCTCGACGAGCAGATCAACGTGCTCAAGGGCAGCCTGCTGCTGTCGAAGATTCTTTATAAACAGAAACAGTCGCTGCCACGGCTCAAGGTCGATCGCGACCTGGCGGATCAGATCGCCGACATTCGCCTGTATCAGTTCGAAGTCAGCCAGCAACGCGAACTGCTGAGCAACCCGGCGACCTACGTCGACAACCTGCTCTCCACCCAGCCGCCGGAGCAAGTCACGCCGCAGTTGCGCAAAAGCCTGCTGGAACTGGCCAACACCCGCGCCGACCTGCTGGAACGGCTGAATCGCGAACTGAGTGCGGTGCTCAATGAATCGATCACCCTGCAACTGAACCAGAAACAACTGCTGAGCACCGCGCAGAGTCTGCGCGCGACCCTCGATGAACAGATGTTCTGGATTCCGAGCAACAAGCCGCTGGATCTGGAATGGATGCGTGGCGTGCCGGAGCGCCTGCAACGTCAGGTCGACACCCTGCCGCTGGCCTCGAGCCTGAGCGAGCTGACCGACGGCCTGACCCAGCGACCGCTGCTGTTCCTGCCACTGGCCCTGCTGATCGGCGCGCTGCTGTGGCGCCGCAAGCAACTGTATGCGCGCCTGAACAAGGTTCACCTGGACATCGGCCACTTCAAGCGCGACAGCCAGTTGCACACCCCGCAGGCGATCCTGATCAACATTCTGCTGGCACTGCCGGTAGCCCTTGGCCTAGCGCTGTGCGGCCTCGCGTTGCAGATCGACGCCCGAGGCCAGAACGCCAACATGGGCGCGGCGCTGCTGCAAATGGCCCAGGCGTGGCTGGTGTTCTACACCGCTTACCGGATTCTTGCGCCGGGCGGCGTGGCCGAACTGCACTTCCGCTGGGAAAAACCGCAAGTCGAATTCCTGCAAGGCTGGGTACGTCGACTCGGCCTGGTCGTGATGGCGCTGGTGTCCGTGGTGGCGGTTGCCGAGCTGCAACCGGCGGGGCTGGCCGATGACGTGCTGGGCATGCCGGTGGTGCTGACCTGCTACGCGCTGATGGCCTGGCTGCTCAGCCGCCTGCTGATCAGCAGCCCGACCCACGAAAACGCTTCGCTGTTCCGCAAGGCCGTCGCGGTGATGTTCACCCTGCTGCCGATCGCGTTGTTCGTCGCGGTGTGCTTCGGCTACTACTACACCGCGCTGAAACTCAGCGACCGCTTGATCAACACCCTGTACCTGCTGATGTTCTGGCTGGTGATCGAAGCCACCTTCGTCCGTGGCCTCGCCGTCGCCGCGCGGCGCCTGGCCTATCAGCGCGCCCTGGCGAAACGTCAGGCCGCGAAAGAGGCCGGTGATGGCGAAGCGGTGATCGAAGAGCCGGCGCTAGACATCGAGAAGGTCAACGAGCAGTCCCTGCGCCTGATTCGCCTGGCGCTGCTCGGCGGTTTCATCGCCGCGCTGTACTGGGTCTGGTCGGACCTGATTTCAGTGTTCTCGTACCTGGACAACATCACCCTCTACGAATACACCAGCGGCACCGGCGCCAACATGAGCATGGTGCCGATCAGCATCGGCGACATGCTCGGTGCGCTGATCATCATCGGCATCACCTTCGCCCTGGCGCGCAACCTGCCGGGCCTGCTGGAAGTGTTCGTGCTGTCGAAACTCAATCTGGCCCAGGGCAGCGCCTACGCCACGACCACACTGCTGTCCTACGTGATCGCCGGGGTCGGCTTCGTCTCGACCCTGTCGACCCTCGGCGTGAGCTGGGACAAGTTGCAGTGGCTGGTGGCGGCGCTGTCGGTCGGCCTCGGTTTCGGCATGCAGGAGATCTTCGCCAACTTCATCTCCGGCATCATGATCCTGTTCGAACGCCCGGTGCGGATCGGCGACACCATCACCATCGGCAACCTGTCGGGCACGGTGAGCAAGATCCGCATCCGCGCCACGACCATCACCGATTTCGACCGCAAGGACATCATTGTCCCGAACAAGACGTTCATCACCGGGCAACTGATCAACTGGTCGCTGACCGACACCATCACCCGGGTCACGCTCAAGCTGGGTGTCGACTACGGTTCGGATCTGGATCTGGTCAAGGAACTGCTGCTCAAGGCCGCCCGGGAAAACCCACGGGTGCTCAAAGAACCCGAGCCGCACGTGTACTTCCTGAATTTCGGCGAAAGCACCCTCGACCACGAATTGCGCATGCATGTTCGCGACCTCGGTGACCGCAACCCGGTGATCGACGAGGTCAACCGCTTCATCAACCGCGAGTTCAAGAAGCAGCACATCAACATCTCGTTCCGCCAGATGGAGGTCTACCTGAAGAACCTCCACGGCCAGGAATACAAGATGGTGCCGATCGAGCCGGAAACGAAAACCATCGTGCCGGTCGACGGCCAGAAGCCGCTGCAAGAACCACCGCCCGCCAAACTCGACTAACCGGCCTGTACCCAGCAGAATGTTCGGACATTCTGCTGGAGCCGGCCCTTGAAAGCCCTCGACGAACTGACCTTCGACAACCGCTTCGCCCGCCTGGGCGATGCGTTCTCGGCCCATGTCCTGCCCGAACCGATCGACAACCCGCGACTGGTGGTTGCCAGTCCCGCAGCCATGGCGCTGCTGGATCTCGACCCGGCGGTGGCCGACACCCAGGAATTCGCCGAGCTGTTCAGCGGCCACAAGCTCTGGGCCGATGCCGAGCCTCGGGCGATGGTCTATTCCGGGCATCAGTTCGGCGGCTACACCCCGCAACTCGGTGATGGCCGTGGCCTGCTGCTCGGCGAGGTGTACAACAACGCCGGCGAACATTGGGACCTGCACCTCAAGGGCGCCGGGCAGACGCCGTTCTCGCGCATGGGCGACGGTCGCGCGGTGTTGCGCTCGTCGATCCGCGAATTCCTCGCGTCCGAAGCGCTGCATGCACTGAACATCCCGACGTCGCGCGCCGCTTGTGTCATTGGCTCCGACACCCCGGTATGGCGCGAGAAGCAGGAACGCGCGGCGATGGTGCTGCGTCTGGCGCCGAGCCATATCCGTTTCGGCCACTTCGAATATTTCTATTACACCAAGCGTCCCGAACAGCAGAAGTTGCTCGGCGAACATGTGTTGGCGCTGCACTTCCCCGAGTGTCTGGAGCAGCCGGAACCGTATCTGGCGATGTTCCGCGAAATCGTCGAGCGCAACGCCGAACTGATCGCAAAATGGCAGGCCTATGGTTTCTGCCACGGCGTGATGAACACCGACAACATGTCGATCCTCGGCATCACCTTCGACTTCGGCCCGTTCGCCTTCCTCGACGACTTCGACGCGAGCTTCATCTGCAACCACTCCGACGACCAGGGCCGCTACTCGTTCAGCAATCAAGTGCCCGTCGGCCAATGGAACCTCAGCGCCCTGGCCCAGGCCCTGACACCGTTCATCAGCGTCGAGGCCCTGCGCGAAACCCTGGGCCTGTACCTGCCGCTGTTCCAGGCTCACTACCTCGACCTGATGCGCCGCCGCTTCGGCTTCACCAGCGCCGAGGACGACGATCAGCAACTGCTGGAGCAATTGCTGCAACTGATGCAGAACAGCGGCGTCGACTACACCCTGTTCTTCCGCCACCTGGGCGAGCAATCACCGCAACAGGCGATCGCCCGCCTGCGTGACGACTTCGTCGACATCAAAGGCTTCGATGCCTGGGGCGAACGCTACATCGCCCGAGCCGCTCGTGACGGCGATGCCGATCAAGCGCAACGTCGCGCGCGAATGCATGCGGTCAATCCGCTGTACATCTTGCGCAACTACCTGGCGCAGAGGGCGATCGAAGCGGCGCAAGGCGGGGATTACTCCGAGGTTCGCCGGCTGCATGCGGTGCTGAGCAAACCGTTCGAGGAACAGCCGGGGATGGAGAGTTATGCCCAGCGACCGCCCGAGTGGGGGAAACATCTGGAGATCAGTTGTTCGTCGTGAGCAAGATCAGATAAACACATCGATCGGAACATTGAAGCGTTCTGCCAACCAGCGAACCTGGCGCAAGTTGAGCTTGCGCTTGCCATTCAGAATTTCCGAAACGACCGATTGAGTACCGACACCCGGAAGGTCGCTCTGAGTCAGGCCGTGTTCGCGCATCATGTAACCGAGAACCTCTTCGCCACTCGCTTGAGCCATAGGGTGATGGGTACGATCCCACTCTGCGATCCAGTCACCGATGATGTCGACCAGACTCATCAGCGGATGTGACTCATCTTCGCCAGTAATTTCCAACAACTCGTCGACTGCCCGTACCAAGTCGTCGTAATCCTCTTCGCTCTTCGGTTTGCGAAGCAATGGAGAGACAAACTGCCAGTGCTCGGCAACCGTTTTGATCAAAGCACTCATACCTTTCCCTCCTTCCACTTTCCGCGATCATATTCGCGGTGATCCATTACATGCTTTATGTAGAGCCGTTGAGATCGGTAGCTGACAAAAGCAATCAACCTCAGTTTGTTGCCACCAATATCGAAAACATGAAGCTCGCCAACCTTGTCGATCACGGGAAATATCGACTTCATCGCAGAGAAATCCTTTGGATAACTCCTGCTTGCCAGACGAAACCACTGCGCCAACGCACTGGCTGCTTGTGGCCATTGTTCCTTGGCCTCTCGAATGGGTTTTTCACTGAACACATGCATGCAATATCCTTATCGCATTCTGCTATGGGGAGTTAATCATAGATCAAAATTATCGCAAGTTGCGATACAGCCAGGCAGACCAACGGCCTCGACCGGTGCAACTCAGCCTAGGCAAGACCTCAAAGGCTGCGCGATTGAAAATATGAGCAAACGTCTCCACTTAGCTTTTTATCAGCTCTCCATTGGATCTCGCTCATGACCACCCCACTCCTCATCCCCTGCCCCGCCTGCAACGGCCTCAACCGCATCCCCGCCGAACGCCTCGGTGATCAGCCCAAGTGCGGGCGGTGCAAATCCGGGGTGTTGTTGAGCAAACCGTTCGAACTCAAGCAAGGCGACTACGCCAGCCAGATCAAGGGCGACCTGCCGTTGCTGGTGGATGTGTGGGCGGACTGGTGCGGGCCGTGCAAGTCGTTTGCGCCGGTGTTCGAACAGGCGGCTGCGCAACTGGCGGGCAAGTGCCGGCTGGCCAAGCTCGACAGCGATGCCAATCAGCAGTTGTCGGCGCAATTGGGGATTCGCTCGATTCCGAGTCTGATTCTATTCAGGAACGGCCAGGAAGTGGCGCGGCAGAGCGGGGCGTTTCCGCTGCAGCAATTGATGGCGTGGCTGCGTAGCCAGGGCATCTGATCCCTCTGTGGGGGCAGGCTCGCTCCCACAGGAAAAACCGCGTGCCCTGAAGGTTCAGGCGTCTTCGAGCAGGTTGTGCAACTCGACAAACTGCTGGGTCAGTTTGTGCCGGGGATCAAAGTGAATCAGCGGCGTGCTGGCCTGGTGGGATTCGCGCATCTTCACTGAGCTGGTGAGGTAAACCGGCAGCACCGGCAATCCTTCGGCGATCAACTCGTCGAGCATCTGCTGCGGCAGGCTGGCTCGTGCCTGGAACTGGTTGACCACGATGCCTTCGACTTCCAGGCCTTCGTTGTGGTCGTCCTTCAGTTCTTCGATTTCCGCCATCAGCCCATACAGCGCCTGACGCGAGAAGCTGTCGCAATCGAAGGGAATCAGCACCCGATCGGCGGCAATCAGCGCCGATACCGCATAGAAATTCAACGCTGGCGGCGTATCGAGGTAGATGCGGTCGTACTCTTCACTCAATTCATCGAGCAACTTACGCAGCTTGTTGATCTTGTGCTTGGCCTCGAGCTTGGGCTGCAAGTCGGCCAACTCCGCCGTGGCGGTGATGATGTGCAGGTTGTCGAACGGGGTTTCGTAGATATCCGCCTGGTTTTTCTTGGCAAACGGCCCCGAGGATAGGGTCTGTTTGAAGAAATCGGCAATGCCCATCGGAATGTCGTCACCGGTGAGCCCCGTCAGATACTGAGTGGAGTTGGCCTGGGCATCGAGATCCACCAGCAGCGTGCGATAACCCTCGCTCGCGCTGACGGCCGCCAGATTGCAGGCAATACTGGATTTGCCCACGCCACCTTTCTGATTGAACACCACGCGCCGCATGACAAAACCTCCGTGTATCAAAGAATGACCGAGTGTAGTGGTGCGCAGCCCCGCTTCGCTACCTTCACGGACACGGACTACAAGGTCTGAGGCAAATATCTGCGCGCAATCAGGGCAAAGGCTGCCATTGATCGCCGATCAGCCCGACAGACAGCCCAGCGCCGATCTGCATAATGGCCAAGTGACATTTTTATCACGGTCCAACCGGTACATTTCGTTGCGCAAAATGTAACCAACATTTGCTACACACCCGTAGCACCGGGATAATGCGCGCCACTCAATGCCAAGCGCCACGCCAGGCCTGCCACAGGCTGGTGAACCAGAGCAGCAATGAAGCCCGCAGGGGCGGGATGAATCTTCGTGATCAACTTCAACATCGCCCAATGGCGCGCGTGGGCTCCCGGGCTCGACAGCGTGGAGGCCTGGCAGGCCTGGAGCCGACAACCGGTCGTGCCCGCCAGCAGCGATGCCGCGCCCGATGTGTCGTTCCTGCCGGCCATGCAGCGCCGACGCCTCAGTCGACTGGCCCGCATGGCGTTCAGTGTCGGCTGGCCGTTGGCCGAAGGCCGGGAAAACCTGCCACTGGTGTTCGTCTCCCGGCACGGCGAGACCCCGCGCACCTTCGACATCCTTAGTGATCTGGCCGGCGAACAACCGCTGTCACCGACCCAGTTCAGCCTGTCGGTACACAACGCGATCATCGGGCTGTGGTCGATCATGCGCGGCGAAACCAGCGAAATGACCGCCCTTGCCGCCGCAAGCGATGGCCTGGAACACGGCATGCTCGAAGCCGCCGCCCTGCTCGACGAAGGTGCGCCGGCGGTGCTGCTGGTGATCACCGAGGAACAGCCGCCCGCCGCCTATTCGACGTGGATCGACGACGTGCCGTTTCCTTACGCGGTGGGCCTGTTGCTGACGCCCGGTACCGACTGGCGGCTGACCCTGAACAGCACCACCGAATCACTGTCCAAAGCGCACTGGCCCCATGCGCTGAATCTGTTGCAAACCCTGCTCGGCCAGCAACCCTATTGCCAACATGCCTGGAAAAATCGTGTATGGACCTGGCAACGCAACCTGTGACCGAGAAAAACCGCGACGCCTACTACTGGCGCCTGCTGGCCACCGCCGTGAGCTTCGCCCTGTTCGGGTTGGGCGGGCTGTGCCTGCGCCTGCTGGTGTTTCCGCTGCTTTCATGGCTGCCCGGTGATGCCCTCGCGCATCGGCAACGGGCGCGGCAGACCGTCAGTCGGCTGTTCTGGTTTTTCGTCCGGTTCATGGCCCGCACCGGGGTGCTGACCTATGACATCCAGGGCTCCGAGCGCCTCGGCCGGCCGGGGCAGATGATTATCGCCAACCACCCGTCGCTGATCGACGTGGTGTTCCTGATCGGCCTGGTGCCCCACGCCAATTGCGTGGTGAAGAAAAGCCTGTGGGAAAACCCTTTCACCCGTGGTCCGCTGGGCAGCACCGGCTACATCAGCAACGACGGCAGCATGGACATGCTCGATACCGCCGCCGAAGCCTTGCAGGGTGGCCAGACCCTGATCATTTTCCCCGAGGGCACCCGCACCCAGCCCGGCCAGGCGCCGGCCTTTCATCGGGGTGCGGCGGCGATTGCCCTGCGCGGTGCGAAAATTCTTACCCCGGTGATGATCAAGGTCAGCCCGACCACCTTGACCAAGGCCGAACCCTGGTATCGGATCCCGCGTCGCCGCGTGCATTTCAGTTTTCGCGTCGGGGCCGATATAGACCCACAGACTTTCGCCACGCAAGGCCCTGCGCCGCAAGCCTCGCGCAAGCTCAACGATTATTTGCATCAACTCTTTACCAAGGAGCTCGCCGAAGATGAGCGATCTGAACACCCCTAACCTGATGCGTGACATAAAACTGCTGATCATCGACGCCCTCGGCCTGGAAGACATCAGCGTCAACGACATCGGCGACGACCAGACGCTCTTCGGCGAAGGCCTGGGCCTGGACTCCGTCGACGCCCTGGAGCTTGGCCTGGCGATCCAGAAAAAGTACGGCATCAAGATCGACGCCGACGCCAAGGACACCCGCAACCATTTCACCAACGTGGCAAGCCTCGCGGCTTTCGTCACGGCAAAACAGGCAGCTTGAGACCGGACCATGCAAACTCGTGACGACATTTTCAACACCCTGCGCGATGCCCTGGTCGAGCTGTTCGAACTGGACCCGGCCCGCGTGAGCCTGGAATCGAATCTGTATCAGGACCTGGAAATCGACAGCATCGACGCCGTCGACCTGATCGATCACATCAAGCGCCAGACCGGCAAGAAAATCGCCGCCGAGGAATTCAAATCGGTGCGCACCGTCAGCGACGTGGTCGAGGCGGTCTACCGTCTGGTTCAGCCGGCCGCATGAGCCGACTGATCGGCCTCGTCCTGCTGCTGGCCGGCCTGCTGTACCCCTTTGCGGTGTATTTCGGCATGGAGCATTTCGCGCCATGGCAGTTCGGCCTGCTGCTGGGCAGCCTGTGGCTGGCCCGCGCGCTGACCGGCGAGCGCAAGCCCGGCAGCCTGTGGATGGCCTGTGTCGCCATCGCGTTCTGCCTGCTGCTGGCGGCGTTCGACAGCCCGTTGCTGCTGCGCTGGTATCCGGTGCTGATCAGCGGCTTCATGCTGGTGCTGTTCGGCGTGAGCCTGAAATACGGTCCGCCGATGGTCGAGCGCCTGGCCCGTCTACGCGAGCCGCAGCTACCGCCCGAGGCGATCCGCTACACCCGTCAGGTCACCGTGGCCTGGAGCGTGTTTTTCTTCTGCAACGGTTTGTGCGCCGCCCTGCTGACCCTGTGGGCGCCGCTGCACTGGTGGATGTTGTACACCGGTCTGATCTCCTACGGATTGATCGGCCTGATGTTTGCCATTGAATGGCTGATACGACAACGGGTAAGAGGACGCCCATGAATTGGATAAAACTTGAGCAATTGTTGCTCAAGGCTCTGCCGGATCGCGCGGTCACCGACGCACCGGCACTGGATCATGCACACCTGCGCGAATGCGCCCTGAGCCTGGCCGCCGGCCTGCAAGCTCGAGGCGTGCGGCGTCTGGCCGTGCATCTGGAAGACGCCGCCGAGCTGGCGATCGCCCTGCTCGGTGCCTGGCGCGCCGGTGTCAGCGTGCTGCTGCCGGCGGACCTGCAAGTGCAGACCCGCCAGCGCTGGGCGACGGAGGTCGATCTGTGGCTGACCGATCAGTCCGACGACACGCATCCAAGCCACTTCCAGCATGCGCCCTTGAGCGGCGCCGAACTGGATCTCGACCAGTGCCGACTGAGCCTGTGTACCTCCGGCTCCAGCGGCGAGCCCAAGCGCATCGACAAGACCCTGCGCCAGCTGGCCAACGAAGTCGAAGCCCTGGAGCAACTGTGGGGCGCGGATCTGGGCGCGGCTTGCATCATCGGCAGCGTCGCCACTCAGCACATCTACGGCTTGCTGTTCCGGGTGCTGTGGCCGTTGTGCGCCGGGCGTCCGTTCCTGCGCCGGCAACTGGCGTTCCCTGAAGATATGCAACGGGCCAGCCGCGAGCATCCGGCCTTCGCCTGGGTCGCCAGCCCGGCGCTGCTCAAACGCATGGGCGACAACCTCGACTGGCCGGCCCTGAGCGCCGTGCGCCGGGTGTTTTCCTCCGGTGGCGCGCTGCCCCTCGACGCCGCGCAAAGCCTGCAGCAACGCTTGCAGCAATGGCCGACGGAAATCCTCGGCAGCTCGGAAACCGGCGGTATCGCCTGGCGTCAGGGCGAACAACCGTGGCAACCGTTCGCCGCTGTCGAGCTAAGCCAGGACGCCGACGGCGCCCTGCTGATCGCCTCGCCGTATCTGCCGGCCGGGCATGTCGAACACACCGCCGACGCCGCGCGCATCGGCGCCGATGGCCGCTTCGAATTGCTCGGGCGGCTGGACCGGATCGTCAAGCTGGAAGAGAAACGCATCTCCCTGCCGATGCTCGAACAGGCCTTGGTCGCCCACGCCTGGGTCGCCGAAGCGCGTCTGGGCGTGGTGCAGGAGAACCGCGCCTCCCTCGGCGCCTTGCTGGTGCTCAGCGAGTCGGGCCTGTACGCCCTGCGCGAACACGGCCGGCGCAGCCTGACCGAAACCCTGCGCCGGCATCTCGGCGAGCATTGCGAAGCCCTGGCCTTGCCCCGGCGCTGGCGGCTGCTGCGGCAACTGCCGCTGAACACCCAGGGCAAACTGCCTCAGGCCGAAGTCGAAGCGTTGCTGCTGGCACCCCGCCCGAAGGCGCCCGAAGTGCTGGAACAGGTCGAAACCGACGGCGAATGGAGCCTGCAACTGAGCGTACCGCCGGACCTGGCCTACTTCAGCGGCCACTTCCCCAAGGCCCCCGTACTGCCCGGCGTGGTGCAGGTCGAATGGGCGCTGAACCTCGGTCGGCAGCTGCTGAATCTGCGCGGCGCGTTCGCCGGCATGGAAGTACTGAAATTCCAGCAACTGGTGCGTCCCGGTGACGAAATCCAGTTGCACCTGCGCTTCGACCCCGAGCGCGGCAAGTTGTATTTCGCCTACCGCAATGACACGGCCACCTGCTCCAGCGGGCGGATTCTGCTGGGGGCTGGCGATGCATAATCCCTGTGCGGTCATTCCGGTCTACAACCACGAAAGCGCGATCACCACGGTGATCGATGCGCTGCTCGCCCAGGGCCTGCCGTGCATTCTGGTGGACGATGCCAGCAGCCAATCCTGCGCGCGGGTGCTGGACGGGCTGGCCGAACGCGAGCGGGTGTATCTGGTGCGGCTCACGGTCAATCAGGGCAAGGGCGGCGCGGTGATGACCGGTTTGCGCGAAGCGGCACGGCTGGGGTTCAGCCATGCCTTGCAGGTCGACGCCGACGGCCAGCACGACTTGCAGGACGTCAGCCGCTTCATCGAAGCGTCCCGCGCCCATCCGCAAGCGCTGATCTGCGGCTACCCGCTGTACGACGACAGCGTGCCTAAAGGCCGGCTCTATGCCCGCTACCTGACCCACGTCATGGTGTGGATCAACAGCCTGTCGCTGCAGATCCGCGATTCGATGTGCGGTTTTCGCGTGTATCCGCTGCCACCGACGCTGGCGGTCATCGACTCGGCGCGGATCGGCAAGCGCATGGATTTCGATTCGGACATTCTGGTGCGCCTGTCGTGGCGCAACCAGCCAATGCGCTGGCTGCAAACCAGCGTGCATTACCCGCTGGACGGGGTTTCGCACTTTCGCCTGTTCCACGACAACGTGCTGATCTCGAGCATGCACACCCGGTTGTTCTTCGGCATGTTGCTGCGCTCGCCGCTGATTCTCTGGCGACGGTGGCGCCCATGAGCGTCGAGTCCGACAACAAGCATTGGGCCGACCGCGAAGAACGCGGCAGTTTCCTGCTGATGAAATTCACCGCGTTTGCCGCCAAGGTCCTCGGCCGACGCCTGCTCAGCCCGCTGCTGTACGGCATCGTCCTGTACTTCTTCCTGTTCGGCCGCACCGCGCGCCGGAGTGCCTGGCAGTACCAGCAGCGCCTGGCGGACTGGAGCGGCCGTGAAGACCTGCGCCCGAGCCATTGGCGGGTGTTCAGCCAGTTCATGACGTTCGCCGACTCGATGCTCGACAAGCTCGACGTGTGGAACGGCAAGCTGCGCATTGAGCAAATCGAAATCATCGACCCGGCGCTGCTGCGCAACCAGTTGCGCGGCAGTCGCGGGCAACTGCTGGTCGGCGCGCACCTGGGCAATCTCGAAGTGTGCCGGGCGCTGGCGGAGATCGGCGAAAAGGTCACGATGAACGTGCTGGTCCACACCAAGCACGCCGAGCAATTCAATCGCCTGCTGGGTGAGGCCGGGGCAACCAATCTGCGGCTGATCCAGGTCAGCGAACTCGACCCGGTGATCATGCTGCAACTGCACGAACGCCTGGAGCGCGGCGAGTGGCTGGCGATTGCCGGCGACCGCGTACCGCTGCATGGCGGGCGCAGCGTCACCGTCGACTTCCTCGGCCATCCCGCACCGTTCCCGCAAGGGCCGTGGCTGCTGGCCGGGCTGCTGAAATGTCCGGTCAATCTGCTGATGTGCCTGAAGAAGCCCGACGGCCATTATCGCCTGACCATCGAACCGTTCGCCGACGCCGTGGAATGGAAGCGCAGCGAACGCGAACAGGTCATTCATCAGTGGGCAACCCGCTATGCCCTGCGGCTGAGTCACTATTGCCTCGAAGCGCCGCGACAATGGTTCAACTTTTACCCTTTCTGGAAGACCGATGACGACGCCAACCCATGAGCCGGTAACCTTCGGCGAACGCCCTTTGCGCATCGAAGACGTGCTGACCCTGGCCAACCGTCAGGCGCCCGTGCAGTTGCAGAGCGACGCCGACTACCGCGAACGCATCGCCAAGGGCGCTCGGTTCCTCGATTCGCTGCTGGACAAGGAAGGCGTGATCTACGGCGTGACCACCGGTTACGGCGATTCCTGCGTGGTCGCGGTGCCGCTGCATCACGTCGAGGCGCTGCCCCAGCACCTGTTCACCTTCCACGGTTGCGGCCTGGGCAAACTGCTCGACGCCCAGGCCACCCGCGCGGTACTGGCGGCACGCTTGCAGTCGCTGTGCCACGGCGTCTCCGGGGTACGGGTGGAACTGCTGGAGCGTCTGCAGGCGTTTCTCGAACACGACATCCTGCCGCTGATTCCGGAGGAAGGCTCGGTGGGCGCCAGCGGCGACCTGACACCGCTGTCCTACGTGGCCGCGACCCTTTCCGGCGAGCGCGAGGTGATGTTCCGTGGCGAGCGCCGTGCATCCGCCGACGTGCATCGTGAACTCGGCTGGACGCCACTGGTGCTGCGCCCGAAAGAAGCGCTGGCGTTGATGAACGGCACCGCCGTGATGACCGGCCTCGCCTGCCTGGCCTATGCCCGTGCCGATTACCTGCTGCAACTGGCGACCCGCATCACCGCGTTGAACGTGGTGGCGTTGCAGGGCAATCCGGAGCATTTCGACGAGCGTCTGTTCGCCGCCAAACCTCATCCGGGGCAGATGCAGGTGGCCGCGTGGCTGCGCAAGGATCTGGCGATCGACGAACCGACCGCGCCGCTGCATCGCTTGCAGGATCGCTACTCGCTGCGTTGCGCCCCGCACGTACTTGGCGTGTTGGCCGACAGCCTGAACTGGCTGCGCTCGTTCATCGAGACCGAACTCAACAGCGCCAACGACAACCCGATCATCGACGCCGAAGCCGAGCGCGTACTCCACGGCGGCCACTTCTACGGCGGGCACATCGCGTTCGCCATGGACAGCCTGAAAAACCTCGTGGCCAACGTCGCCGACCTGCTCGACAGGCAACTCGCGCTGCTGGTGGACGAGCGTTACAACCACGGCCTGCCGAGCAACCTGTCCGGCGCCAGCGCCGAGCGGGCGATGCTCAACCACGGTTTCAAGGCCGTGCAGATCGGCGCCAGCGCCTGGACCGCCGAAGCCCTGAAAAACACCATGCCGGCCAGTGTGTTCTCGCGCTCGACCGAGTGCCACAACCAGGACAAGGTGAGCATGGGCACCATCGCCGCCCGTGACGCGATCCGCGTGCTGGAGCTGACCGAACAGGTCGCCGCCGCCACGCTGCTCGCCGCCAATCAGGGCGTGTGGCTGCGCAGCCAGGCCGAGGATGCCCGGCCACTGCCGCCGTCGCTGGCGGCCATGCACGAAGCCCTCGCCAGGGACTTCCCGCCGGTGATCGAAGACCGCGCCCTGGAAGGCGAACTGCGCCTGTGCCTGCAACGCATCGCCGACCAGCACTGGAGGCTGCATGCGTAGCGCCGGAGTGCTTCACGCCGATACGGAAGTCCTCGTGCCGTTCTTCGACGTCGACACCATGCACGTCGTCTGGCACGGCCATTACGTCAAATACCTGGAAGTGGCGCGCTGTGCATTGCTCGACAAGATCGGCCACAACTACAACCAGATGGTCGACTCGGGTTACGCCTGGCCGGTGATCGACCTGCAACTGCGCTACGTGCGCGGCGCGGTGTTCGGCCAGCGGCTGAACGTGCGCGCGAGTCTGGTGGAATGGGAAAACCGCCTGAAGATTCACTACCTGATCACCGACGCCGGGACCGGCGAACGCCTGACCCGCGCCAGCTCCGTGCAGGTGGCGGTCGAAGTCAGCAGTCGCGAGATGCAACTGGCGTCACCGAAAGTCTTTACCGACGCCGTGGAAAGGATGCTGCGATGAACCTGTTTACGAAATCCCTGAGTGCCCTGGCGCTGTTGCTGGTGTCGTCGCTGGCCAGCGCCTTCGACCTGCAACAGTTGAGCGAACAACTGGCGAAACCGGACGTGATCCACGGCCAGTTCATCCAGGAAAAACACCTGCGCGCCCTGCCCCAGCCGCTGCTCAGCAAGGGCAGTTTCGTCCTGGCGAAAAACCACGGCCTGCTCTGGCTGCTGAAAACCCCGCTGCAGCAGGACTACCGCATCACCGCCAAGGGCATCGCCCGGCGTGACGCCAACGGCTGGGGATTGCTGCCGAACAAGAGCGCCGGTGCCGAGCAGAACCGTTTGTTCCTCGCCGTGCTGCAAGGCGACAGCAGCGGCCTGCAACGGGATTTCGAGCTGGCCCTGAGCGGCGACGCGCAGCAGTGGAAATTGACCCTGACGCCACGCTCGGTGCTGCTCAAACAAGTGTTCAACCGAATCAACATCGACGGCGGCGCGCTGGTAAAAACCATCGAGCTGCAGGAAACCCAGGGCGACAGCACCGTTCTGCGCATGCTGGACAGCATCGCCAGCCAACCCTTGAGCGACGCGGAGCAACATGACTTTGCCGAGTGAACGCAGGCTGCCGTGGCTATTCCTGATCCTGCTGCTGGCAGTCGTCGCACTGGGCGCCTGGCAGTGGCGCAACGGCGCGCCGCTGTCGGCCAACCTGATGGAACTTGTACCCGGCACCCACCCGGACGCGCTCGAACTGCGTGCCGAACAGCGCATGCAGGAGCCGTTGAACCGGGAAATGCTGGTGCTGGTCGGCCACACCGACCGCCAGCAAGCCGTCGCCATGGCCCAGACCCTCGGCGAGCAATGGCAGGCCAGCGGGCTGTTTGAGAAAGTGCAATGGAACCTGCAGGCGGACCTGCCGGCGCTGCGCACGCAACTGCTGCACGGACGGCTGGCGATGCTCTCGGCCGATGACCGGCAACTGCTGATCGAACACCCCGACACGTTCATCCAGCAACGGGTGCAGGCGCTGTTCGATCCGTTCGCCGGCTTCACGCTGGTGCCGAGCCAGGACGACTGGCTCGGCCTGACCGGACGCATCCAGAACAACCAGCCGCAGCACGGTTCGGTGCAACTGGACATTGGCAGCGGCGCATTGATCGCCGACGCCGACGGCAAGAGCTGGGTACTGCTGCGGGCGCGCACCACCGGCAACGCCTTCGACATGAACCTGCCGCTGCAAGTCGCAAACCTGCTGCAACACAGCCGCGAGCAGGCCGCGCAATCCGGCGTACAACTGCTGGCCGCCAGCGGCCTGTTGTACGCCGCCAATGGTCAGCAGCAAGCCACCCGCGAGATGACCTGGGTCGGCGGCGGCGCCACCCTCGGCATCCTGCTGCTGTTGTTGCTCGCCTTTCGTCGCTGGCGGGTGTTGCTGGCGTTCGTGCCGGTGCTGGTGGGCATGCTGTTCGGCATGGTCGCCTGCGTGGCGCTGTTCGGCCACCTGCATGTGATGACCCTGGTGCTGGGTTCGAGCCTGATCGGCGTGGCGGTGGATTACCCGCTGCACTATCTGTCCAAGAGCTGGAGCCTCAAGCCGTGGCGCAGTTGGCCAGCTCTGCGTGTGACCCTCGCGGGCCTGACCCTGAGTCTGATCACCAGCGCCATCGGCTACCTCGCGCTGGCCTGGACGCCGTTCCCGGCCCTGACCCAGATCGCCGTGTTCTCTGCCGCCGGCCTGCTCGGCGCCTACCTGTCGGCGGTGTGCCTGTTGCCGGCGCTGCTGAACAACCTCCAATTGACCCCGGCGCAATGGCCGCTGCGCCTGGCCGAACGACTGGTCAACCTGCGGGAAAAGCTGCTGGAGCATGCGCAAACCCCAACGTTGCTGGCCCTGCTGATCGCCTTCTGCGTCGGTGGCCTGCTGCAACTGGAAACCAGAAACGACATCCGCCAGTGGATCGGCGCGCCGCAGCATCTGACCGATGAAGCGCAAACCATCGCCCGCATCACCGGCTATCAGCCGACCAGCCAGTTTTTCCTGGTGCGCGCCGCCGATCAGCAGCAGTTGCTCGAACGCCAGGCCGCGCTGAGCGAACGCCTGGACCAACTGGTCAACCTCGACAAACTGCAAGGCTATCTGGCCCTCGATCTGTTGCTCAGCCCGGCCAACCAGCAACAGCAGGTGCGCGACGCACTGAACAGGTTGCCGCAGTTCTGGCAGCCGTTGCTCGACCTCGGCGTCCCCGAGGCGGCCCTGCAAGCGGAACTCAAGCAGTTGCAGGCGCTGCCGGTCGAGGACATCGACGCCGCGCTGGCCGGCCCGCTGGGTGAGCCGTACCGCACCCTGTGGCTCGGCCCGACCGACGACGGCGTGGCGGCGATGGTCAGCCTGCAAGGCCTGAACAACCCGGCGCTGTTGCGGGTGCAGGCGCTGGATTTGCCAGGGGTGATGCTGGTCGATCGCCTCGGCGACCTGAACAAGGTTTTCGCCCAGACGCAGGTCAGCGCCGCCGAACTGAAACTCGCTTCCTGCGCGCTGATTGTGCTGGTGCTGATGCTGCCGTTCGGCCTCGGTGGCGCGCTGCGCATCGTCGCCCTGCCGCTGCTCGCCGCGCTGTGCAGCCTCGCCAGTCTCGGCTGGCTGGGGCAGCCGCTGACGCTGTTCAGCCTGTTCGGCCTGTTGCTGGTGACGGCGATCAGCGTCGATTACGCGATCCTCATGCGCGAGCAGGTCGGCGGCGCGGCCGTCAGCCTGCTTGGCACCCTGCTGGCGGCGCTGACGACCTGGCTGTCGTTCGGTCTGCTGGCGGTGTCGAGCACCCCGGCGGTGAGCAACTTCGGTCTGTCGGTCAGTCTCGGGCTGGCGTTCAGTTTCATGCTCGCGCCGTGGGCCGGGCGCCACGCCCATGCCGTCGCGGTCACGGAGCCGGCAGCATGATGGTCATCGGGTTCTGGCTGATGGCGCTGGCGTTGTTCGCCGTGGCGACCCGCGCCGGTCGGCATGTCGGCCTGATCCCGATTGTCAGCCAGTTGCTGCTCGCCAGCTTCGGTCTGCCGCTGTTGATGTACTTCTGGATCGAGCCGGGCTGGCAGCTCAGCGGCGCCGAACTGATCGCCCCGGCGTGGCTGAAAAACCTCTACAGCCTGGCCTTCGCGCTGTTGCTCGGGCACATCCTCAGTGACGTGATCGACCTGCGCCTGGATCGCCAGAGCGTGAAAATCGCCGTACCGAGTTTCGCCGTGCCGTTCGCCTGCGGCCTCGCAGTGGCTTATTGGTTTTTGCCGGCGCAGCCATGGATCAATTCGCTGGCCGTAGGTCTGGTGTTCGCGATCACGGCAATCCCGGTGCTTTATCTGTATCTGCGCCACATCGACTACCCGCCCGCCGCCACCCGGCGTCTGGTGCAGACCGCGATCCTGATCGACCTGACCTGCTGGACCCTGTTCGGCCTCGCCCAGGGCAGCCTGCATCTGAGCAGCCTGCTGCTGCCGCTGGGGCTGGCCTGTACACCGTTGCTGCTGCGCGTATTGGGGCTGCGCAAGCCACTGACTTTCAGCATCGGTTTCTTCGCGTTGCTGGTGGTCGCCGAGCATTTCAAACTCAACGCACTGATCTTCGGCATCGGCTACCTGTTGTGCATGGCGCTGCTCAAAGTGCCGCTGGTATTGCCGCTGCCGACACGCTGGATGAGCCGCTTGCAGACGTGGATCGCGATTCCGCTGATCCTCACCTTCGGCATCGTCCAGATCGACGTTCACAGTGCGCTGTCCAGCCTGAGCCTCGGTCAATGGGCGGCACTGCTGCTGTTGCCGATCATCAGCAAACTGCTGGGCAACTGGCTCGGCCTCGGCTGGGCCGGCGCGTCGTTCGAAGGCGCCAGCCGCTGGCGCGAAAGCGTGCTGCTGAACATTCGCGGCTTGAGCGAAATCGTCTTTCTCAATCTCTTGCTGCACCAGCAGCTCATCAGCCCGGCGCTGTATTTCGCGCTGATGCTGATGGGTTTGATCGCGACGCTGCTGCCGGCCCTGATCGGTCTGCACCGTGCATCGCTGCATCACGTCGCCGTCCCGGCAAGGAGTTCGCGTGCCAATCGCTGAAATGGAATCCCGTCAGGTGGTCATCATCGGCGCCGGCCCGTCCGGCGCCATCGCCGCCGCCCTGCTCAAGCGCAAGGGCCATGATGTGCTGGTGCTCGAGCGCGAGCATTTCCCAAGGTTTTCCATCGGCGAAAGCCTGCTCTGCCATTGCCTGGATTTCGTTGAAGAAGCCGGCATGCTCGACGCCGTATATGCCGCCGGATTCCAGCGCAAGACCGGTGCGGCCTTCGCCTGGGGCGAGCGCTACAGCGCGTTCGATTTCAGTGACACCTTCACCGCCGGCAAACCGACGACCTTCCAGGTGCAACGCGCCGACTTCGACCAGTTGCTGGCCGATCAGGCGGCGTTGCAAGGCGCGCAAATCCGCTATGGCGAGGCCATCGTCCGCGTCGATTTCGCCCAGACGCGACCGCAACTCGATGTACGCCGTGAGGACGGCAGCGAATACCGCGTCGAAGCGCAATTCGTGCTCGATGCCAGCGGCTACGGGCGGGTGTTGTCACGTCTGCTCGACCTCGAAGCACCATCGAATTTCCCGCTGCGCCAGGCGGTGTTCACCCACGTCGAAGATCACATCGACAACCCGGCGTTCGACCGCGAGAAAATTCTCGTCAGCATCCATCCGCAGCATCGCGACATCTGGTTCTGGACGATCCCGTTCAGCAACGGCCGTTGCTCGGTGGGCGTGGTCGCCGCAGCCGAACACTTCAACGGCCGCGACGCCGATCTGGATGCCTGCCTGCGCGGTTTCGTCGAGCAAACTCCAAGCCTCGCCGGGGTACTGCGCAACGCCGTATGGGACACCCCGGCGCGCGCCCTCGGCGGCTACGCGGCCAACGTCAAGACCCTGCACGGTCTGGGTTTCGCGCTGCTGGGCAACGCGGCGGAGTTTCTCGATCCGGTGTTCTCTTCCGGCGTCACCATCGCCATGCGCTCGGCCAGCATGGCCGTCGCTGTGCTGCATCGGCAGTTGCAAGGCGAGGCCGTCGACTGGCAACGCGAATTCGCCGAGCCGCTGAAACGCGGCGTCGACACTTTCCGCTGCTACGTCGAAGGCTGGTACGCCGGGACCTTCCAGGACGTGATTTTCCACGAGCAAGGCTCGGCGGACATCCGTCGCATGATCTGCTCGATCCTCGCCGGTTACGCCTGGGATGAACGCAACCCGTTCGTCAGCGAAGCGCGCCGCCGGCTGAAGATGATTTCCGAACTCTGTGCAAAGGACGCCCCATGAATTACTTGAGCGACAGCTACGTCGAGGAAACCCGTTTCGGCTTCTGGTTCCTGCGCAGCCACACCTGGCAGCACCACGTATTGCGCGTCGCGATCAATGATCTGCGCGGGCTGTTCGGCGAGTCGTTGCCCGTCAATCCGGTGCTGCTGGATGCCGGTTGCGGCCAGGGCAAGTCGTTCCGCCATCTGCGTCAGACCTTCACTCCGCAGCGCTTGATCGGCGTCGACGCCGACCCGCACAGCCTCGAACTGAGCGCTGAAGAAGCCGCGCGCCAGGGCTTTGAAGTGGAGTTGATCGGCAGCGACTGCGCGACCCTCAACGTGCCGGACGCCAGCGTCGATCTGCTGTTCTGTCACCAGACCTTCCATCATCTGGTGGAACAGGAAAAAGCCCTGGCCGAGTTTTACCGGGTGCTGAAACCGGGCGGTTACCTGCTGTTCGCCGAGTCCACCGAGGCCTACATTGATACCTGGGTGATCCGCTGGCTGTTTCGCCACCCGATGCATGTGCAGAAGAGTGCGGCGCAGTATCTGCAGATGATTCGCCAGCAGGGTTTCGCGTTCAGCGAGTGCAACGTTTCTTACCCGTATCTGTGGTGGAGCCGTTCGAAGGATTTCGGTTTGCTGGAGCGCCTTGGCTTGCGCCAGCCGAAGCCGTTCGGACAGCGGGAAGAGACGCTGGTCAATGTCGTGGCCCGCAAGCCGCTGGAAGAGGCTTCCTGATGTCGCACATAACCTGTGGGGGCGGGCTTGCTCGCAAAAGCGCTGGATCTATCGCTTGCCACGCTGGATGGTCGTCTGCATTCGCGGGCAAGCACGCTCCCACAAGGACGGCAGTGTGGCGACTCATGGTGCTCGCCTTCACCTTGCTGTTGAGCGCCTGCGCCAGCCAGGCCCCGCTGCCGGCCGGCAACCCGACGTTGCCTCTGCCGCTGCAACTGCACATCGAACGCGTGCAGGCCGAACAGCGGCAGGACTGGCTGCTGGTGATCCAGCGCGAAGGCCCGGGCATTCGCTGGTCGATGATGGATCCGCTGGGCATTCCCCAGGCCCGTCAGCAGCTGATCGACGGACGCTGGCAGGCCGATGGCTTGCTGCCGCCCAACCCGGAAGCGCGAGAGCTGTTCGCCGCCCTGCTGTTCGCCCTGACGCCGGCCGGTGAACTGGCACTCAATTATCCCGCCGCGCAGCAGCAGGGCGGGCAACGCTCCCTGCCGGCGCGCTGGGACATCCGTTATTCACAACCGTTGAGCTTCGAATTGAACCTGCCCCAAGGCCCGCAGTATCGCGTTTCTCCACTCGGTGAACCGACACCATGACCGCCTATCTGAATGCCCTCGGCGTGATCTGCGCCCTCGGCCGCGACAAGCAGGAAGTCGCGCGCAACCTGTTCGCCGGCGACTGCTCGGGCATGCGCCACGAATCCGGCTGGGTGCCCGAGCGCGAGCTGCCAGTGGCCGGCGTACAGGGCGAACTGGCGCCGATCCCAGCGCACTGCACGCAACACAACAGCCGCAACAATCGATTGCTGCTGGAAGCCGCGTTGCAGATCCGCGCCGACATCGAACAGGCGATCCAGGCCTACGGCCGCGAGCGCATCGCCGTGGTGCTCGGCACCAGCACCTCGGGTATCGACGAGGCCAGCCAGGGTCTGGCCCGGTACATCCGCGACGGGCAGTTCCCCGCCGACTACGACTACCGGCAACAGGAGCTTGGCGCTCCGGCGAACTTCCTCGCCGAGTGGCTGCAACTGAGCGGCCCGGCGTATGTGATTTCCACCGCCTGTACCTCCAGCGCCCGGGCCTTGATGAGCGCCCGGCGGTTGCTCGATCTCGGCCTGTGCGACGCGGTGCTGTGCGGTGGCGTCGACAGCCTGTGCAAACTGACCCTCAACGGCTTTTCCGCGCTGGAAGCAGTGTCCGGTGAGCGCTGTAATCCGTTCTCGGCCAATCGCAACGGCATCAACATCGGCGAAGCGGCGGTGCTGTTCGTGATGAGCAAGCAGCGCGGCAGCGGCCCGGCCATCGCCCTGCTGGGCGCCGGGGCCAGTTCCGACGCCCACCATATTTCCGCTCCGGAGCCGTCGGGCCGTGGTGCCCTGCAAGCGATGCAGAAGGCCCTCGACCGGGCGCAACTGCAAGCCACGCAGATCAACTATCTGAACCTGCACGGCACCGCCACCCAGCACAACGACGCCATGGAAAGCCTCGCCGTCGCCACGCTGTTCCCCCAGGGCGTGGCGTGTTCTTCGAGCAAGCCGATGACCGGCCACACCCTCGGTGCCGCCGGTGCGCTGGAAGCGGCGTTCTGCTGGCTGAGCCTGAGCGACGACAATCCCGACCACGCCTTGCCGCCCCATGTCTGGGACGGCCAGGCCGATCCGGCCCTGCCGCCGCTCAAGTGGGTGACCGCGAGCGAACGCCTGTCGTCCATTGCACCCCGCTACCTGATGAGCAACTCGTTTGCCTTCGGTGGCAATAACGTCAGCCTGATTATCGGAGACGCCCCATGACCGACTGGCCGCTCGCCGAACTGCTGCCCCACGCTGGCGACATGATTCTGATCGACCGGATCCTGAGCTTCGACGAAGAACAGATCCACACCCGCCTCACGGTCAAACCCGACGGCCTGTTCAACCTGCCCGACGGCAGCCTGCCGGCATGGGTCGGCATCGAACTGATGGCGCAAAGCGTCGCGGCCTTCGCCGGTTGCCACGCGCGGCAGAAAGGCAATCCGGTGGCGCTGGGTTTCCTGCTCGGCACCCGCAAGTTCGAGTGCAACGTCGAGTCCTTCCCGGCGGGCAGCGAACTGACCATTCATGGCATCCGCTCGCTGGAGGATGACAATGGCATGGGTGTGTTCGAATGCCATATCAATGCACCCGGCATCGAGGCCAGCGCCCGGCTCAACGTTTTCCGTCCGCCCCAAGCAGCGCAGTATCTTGAACAGAACAAGGAGTCGCACGATGACTGAATCCATCCTGGTCACCGGCTCCAGCCGTGGCATCGGCCGCGCCATCGCCTTGCGCCTGGCCGAGGCCGGCCATGACATCGTCGTGCATTGCCGCAGCGGCGTGGCCGAGGCGCATGCGGTGCAAGGCGAAATCGAAGCACTGGGGCGCAAGGCCCGCGTCCTGCAATTCGACGTCGCCGACCGCGAAGCCTGCAAACGCATTCTCGAAGCCGATGTCGACACCCACGGCGCGTACTATGGCGTGGTGCTCAACGCCGGGCTGACCCGTGACGGCGCGTTTCCGGCCCTGGGCGATGACGACTGGGACGTGGTGCTGCGCACCAACCTCGACGGTTTCTACAACGTCCTGCACCCGGTCATGATGCCGATGATCCGGCGCCGTGCCGCCGGGCGCATCGTGTGCATCACCTCGGTTTCGGGGCTGATCGGCAACCGTGGCCAGGTCAATTACAGCGCTTCGAAGGCCGGGGTGATCGGCGCGGCGAAAGCGTTGGCGATCGAGCTGGCCAAGCGCAAAATCACAGTCAATTGCGTCGCGCCGGGTTTGATCGACACCGCGATGCTCGACGAAAACGTGCCGGTCGAAGAGCTGATGAAAATGATCCCCGCACAACGCATGGGCACGCCCGAAGAAGTGGCCGGCGCGGTGAATTTCCTGATGTCGGCGGAAGCCTCGTACATCACCCGCCAGGTGCTGGCGGTCAACGGAGGCTTGTGCTGATGAAGCGCGTTGTCGTCACCGGCATGGCCGGCATCACCTCGCTGGGCAGCGACTGGGAAACCATCGCCGGCAACTTCGCGGCCAACCGCAGCGGCATCCGCCGGATGGACGAGTGGGATCGTTTCAGCGAGCTCAACACCCGGCTGGCCGGGCCGATCGACGACTTCCTGGTGCCGGCGCACTGGACGCGCAAGCAATTGCGCAGCATGGGCCGGGTTTCGCGCCTGGCGGTCGGGGCGGCGGAACAGGCCCTGGCCGACGCCGGATTGCTCGGCGACGAATCGATCAAGGACGGGCGCATGGGCGTGGCCTGTGGCTCGTCCACCGGCAGCACCGACGAGATCAAGGCGTTCGGCAACATGCTGCTCAACTCGGTCGCCGAAGGTCTCAACGCCAACTCCTACGTGCGGATGATGCCGCACACCACGGCGGCGAACATCAGCATCTTCTTCGGTCTCACCGGTCGCCTGATCCCGACGTCCAGCGCCTGCACCAGCGGCAGCCAGGGCATCGGCTATGCCTACGAGGCGATCAAGTTCGGTCGCCTGCCATTGATGCTCGCTGGCGGTGCCGAAGAGCTCTGCCCGACCGAAGCCATGGTCTTCGACGCGCTGTATGCCACCAGCCTGAAAAACGATGCGCCGCACACCAGTCCGCGTCCGTATGACAAGGGCCGCGACGGTCTGGTGATCGGCGAAGGCGGCGGCATGCTGGTCCTCGAAGAGCTGGAACACGCCCTCGCCCGTGGCGCGCGGATCCACGCCGAAATCGTCGGTTTCGGCAGCAACGCCGACGGCCAGCACACCACTCGTCCCGAACAGGTCACCATGCGCCGCGCCATGGAACTCGCGCTGGAAGACGCCGGCCTCACGCCCGACGTCATCGGCTACGTGAACGGTCACGGCACCGCCACCGAACAAGGCGACATCGCCGAAACCCTGGCCACCAGCAGCCTGTTCGGCGAACGCATGCCGATCAGCTCGCAGAAAAGCTTCCTTGGCCACACCCTCGGTGCCTGCGGTGCGCTGGAGTCGTGGTTCAGCATCGAAATGCTCAACCGCGACCTGTATGTGCACACGCTCAACCTCGACGAAGTCGACCCGCACTGCGGCAAACTCGATTACCTGCGCGGCGAATTCCGCCAGATGCACCACGACTACGTGATGAACAACAATTTCGCCTTTGGCGGGGTCAACACTTCGCTGATCTTCCGCCGCTGGTCATAACCGTCGTAATCCAGGTCAAGGAGACCTCACATGCGCTTCAACAAACTCGCTGCCGCCGCCACCCTGCTGATCTGCGCCTTGCCGGCCGTCAGCCAGGCCCGCGACACGCCGGTGTTCCTGCCGTTCGACAAAGCCGTCGCCGAAGCGACCCGCACCGGCAAGATCGACGGCAGCGTGAAGTTCTACCTGGCCGGCAACACCCCGGCCGGCAAAGTCAGCGTCATCAGTCCCGGCGCCGTGACCAACAAGAAAACCAATGCGTTCAACAAGTCCGACACCGAAGCCTGCGAATGGGTGGTGCAGTCGGCAATCATCAGCCTGCACCAGGCCGCCAAAAACGCCGGTGCCAACGCCGTGACCAACATCGTCAGCTTCTACAAGAGCAACGAACGCAAAGACCCGACGACCTACGAGTGCCACGCGGGCGCGATCATGGCCGGGGTTGCGTTGAAGGGTGATCTGGCGACCGTGAAGTAATCGCCAGGAATGACAAAGGGCGCCGTTCGGCGCCCTTTGTCATTTCAGAGCATATTTTTACGGCCAACATTCACTGTCTACACTGGATGAATTCCCCACTCGCTACGTCAAGGAGATGACCATGCAAGTGAAAGCCCTGATCGCCGCCACACTGTTCAGCCTGCTCCCCGGCGCCAGCCACGCCACCAACCTCATGTACATGCCGTTCGAAACCGTATTGGCGGACGCGCTGCGCGCCGGGCGGATCGATGGCAGTGTGAAGTTTTATCTGGCCGGTAACGGGCCGCAGGGCACTCAGCAGTTGTTGCGCAGGGATGTGATCAGTGATCTGGGCACCAACGGTTTCAACAAGAGTGATCGCGATGCCTGCGAGTGGGTGCTGCAGTCGAACCTGATCAAGCTGCAGGCCGATGCCAAGCGGATCGGGGCGAATGCGGTGACCAATATCGTCAGCTACTACGACCAGCATGTACGCAAGGATCTGAATACGTATGAGTGCCGGGTGGGGATTTTCGTCGCGCGGGTGGCGTTGAAGGGGGATCTGGTGCGGTTGCCTTAGCCATTGCGGGCAAGCCCGCACATTTGGAACGCGTTCCCCCTGTGGGAGCGGGCTTGCCCGCGAAGAGGCCAGCGGCCATTAGCCGATCAAGGGTTCAACCTTGCGCGTGAGCAGGTCGACGAAGGCTTTGGCCATCGGTGACTTCTGGTCCTTGCGCTGTACCAGCCACACCGCCGAAACCGCCGCCGGATCCAGCAGTGGCCGATAGACCACACCGTCGATGCGCATCCGTTGATAGGACGCCGGCAACACCGAGACACCCAGCCCCGCCGCCACCAGACCGATAATGGTCATCGCCTCGCCAGCCTCTTGGGCAAAATGCGGACTGAAGCCGGCGTCTCGGGCCAGGCTGAGCAACTGCGCGTACAGACCGCTGCCATAGCTGCGTGGGAAAAACACGAACGGTTCGAGCGCCAGCGCCGAAAGAAACAGCCCTTCCTCGGGACCCTGCACCAGCGGATGTTTGGAGCTGAGCACCGCCACCAACGGTTCGCGCATCAGCTCCACGACACTCAACGAATCCGGCAGGCCAAGCGGGCGCATGATCCCGACTTCAATCGACTCTTCGACCAACGCATCCGCCACTTGAGTGCTGCTCATCTCCCGCAGATTCAGATGCACCGCCGGGAAGCGCTGGCGAAAGGAAAAGATCGCCTGGGGAATGGTCGAGTTGAACGGCGCCGACGAGGTGAAGCCGATCTTCAACTCACCGAGTTCACCAAGCTGCGCGCGCCGGGCCACATCCGCGGCCTTATCGACCTGCGCCAGCACCAGCCGCGCCTCCTCCAGAAACAATCGGCCCGCCTCGCTCAGCTCAACCCGACGATTGGTCCGCTCGAAAAGCCGTGCGCCGACCTCTTGCTCCAGCGCCTGAATCTGCTGGCTCAGTGGCGGCTGGGAGATGCCCAGTGCCTGTGCGGCGCGGCCGAAATGCAGCTCTTCGGCGACAGCGATGAAGTAGCGCAGATGACGCAATTCCATGGAAGCCCCATTAGGTCGTTAAAGCTATCAAACAGGTCGAACAATATATTGGATAGAAACATTAGCCAGCTATATGATTTTTTCATTGCCTGCCTGGCCGTGCTCCTCCGAGGTCTGATGTGAAAACCGCCGTTGCCCCCCTTGCCCATGAAGTCCCGCCCGCTGCTGCGGATGATGTGATGACCGAGCTGCAAGAGATCTACATCGAAAAAGGCACGCCGATGTTCATGCGCACGGTGCTGGCGCTGTTCAGCGGCGGTTTCGCGACGTTCGCCCTGCTGTACTGCGTGCAACCGATGATGCCGCTGCTGTCCCATGAGTACTCGATCAACGCGGCGCAGAGCAGCCTGATCCTGTCGGTGGCGACCGGCATGCTGGCGTTCGGTCTGCTGATTACCGGGCCAATCTCCGATCGGATCGGGCGCAAACCGGTGATGGTCACCGCGCTGTTCGCGGCCGCGCTGTGCACCATCGCCAGTTCGGTGATGCCGAGCTGGCACGGCGTGCTGCTGATGCGCGCGCTGATCGGCTTGTCGTTGAGCGGGCTGGCGGCGGTCGCCATGACTTACCTGAGCGAAGAAATCCATCCGCAGCACATCGGTCTGGCGATGGGCCTGTATATCGCCGGTAACGCCATCGGCGGGATGAGCGGACGCTTGATCACCGGGGTACTGATCGATTTCGTCAGCTGGCACACGGCGATGCTGGTGATCGGTGGCCTGGCGTTGATCGCGGCGGCAGTGTTCTGGAAAATCCTCCCGGAGTCGCGCAACTTCCGCTCTCGTTCGCTACACCCGCGCAGCCTGCTCGACGGCTTCACCATGCACTTTCGCGATGCCGGCCTGCCGCTGTTGTTTCTCGAGGCCTTCGTGTTGATGGGTGCGTTCGTCACCCTGTTCAACTACATCGGCTACCGCCTGCTGGCCGAGCCGTATCATCTGGAACAGGCGTTCGTCGGCCTGCTGTCGGTGGTGTACCTGTCGGGCATCTACAGCTCGGCGAAAATCGGTTCGCTGGCCGACAAACTGGGGCGCCGCAAAGTGCTGTGGGCGACCATCGCCCTGATGTTCGCCGGCCTCGCCCTGACGATGTTCACGCCCCTGTCGCTGGTCATCATCGGCATGCTGATCTTCACCTTCGGCTTCTTCGGCGCGCACTCCGTCGCCAGCAGCTGGATCGGCCGCCGCGCAACCAAGGCCAAGGGCCAGGCGTCATCGTTGTACCTGTTCAGCTATTACGCCGGGTCGAGCATCGCCGGCACAGCGGGCGGCGTGTTCTGGCATTGGGGCGGATGGAACGGGATCGGCCTGTTCATCGGCGCGTTGCTGCTGGTGGCGCTGATCGTGGCGTTGAAACTGGCGAAGTTGCCGCCTCTCGGTGGCGTTAAGGCCTGACCAAATCCCTGTAGAGAGCTTGCTTCCCTCTCATCTCTGATCCATGTCTGACATTGGATCGCGCAAACAAAAACGCCCGGCACAAGCCGGGCGTTTTTTATTGACGCGCGATCACTCGTGATACTGCGCCGACAACTCATGCACCGCGCGCAAGAACGCGCCGGCGTGTTCCGGATCGACTTCCGGGGTGATGCCGTGGCCGAGGTTGAACACGTGGCCGCTGCCCTTGCCGTAGCTGGCGAGGATGCGCCCGACTTCGGTGCGGATCGCTTCCGGTTTCGCGTAGAGCACGGTCGGGTCCATGTTGCCTTGCAGCGCGACCTTGTCGCCGACGCGGGCGCGGGCGTTGCCCAGGTCGCAGGTCCAGTCCAGACCCAGCGCGTCGGCGCCAGCGTCAGCGATGCTTTCCAGCCACAGGCCGCCGTTCTTGGTGAACAGGATCACCGGCACCTTGCGCCCTTCGTGCTCGCGGATCAGGCCGCTGACGATTTTCTTCATGTAGGCCAGGGAGAATTCCTGATACGCCGCCGCCGACAGGTTGCCGCCCCAGGTGTCGAAGATCTGCACCGCTTGCGCGCCGGCCATGATCTGGCCGTTGAGGTACGAGGTCACCGACTGCGCCAGTTTATCCAGCAGCAGGTGCATGGCTTGCGGGTTGTCGTAGAGCATTGCCTTGGTCTTGCGGAAGTCCTTCGACGAACCGCCTTCGACCATGTAGGTCGCCAGGGTCCACGGGCTGCCGGAGAAACCGATCAGCGGCACACGGCCATTCAGTTCGCGGCGGATGGTACTGACCGCGTTCATCACGTAGCCGAGGTCTTTGTGCGGATCCGGGATCGGCAGGGCTTCGATGTCTGCCAGGGTGCTGACGACTTTCTTGAAGCGTGGACCTTCACCGGTCTCGAAGTACAGGCCCTGGCCCATGGCATCGGGGATGGTGAGGATGTCGGAGAACAGGATCGCCGCGTCCAGTTGCGGATAGCGGTCGAGGGGTTGCAGCGTGACTTCGCAGGCGAATTCCGGATTCATGCACAGGCTCATGAAATCACCGGCCTGGGCGCGGCTGGCGCGGTATTCCGGCAGGTAGCGGCCGGCCTGGCGCATCATCCACACAGGGGTGACGTCTACGGGTTGCTTGAGCAGGGCGCGAAGGAAACGGTCGTTCTTCAGGGCAGTCATGTCGGCATCCGGAAAAAAAGTGCGGGCATTTTCTCAGAGCGCGACGCAAAAGGCACGGATGCAGGTCAGCCTTTTGTCTATCGGGTCAATTTGTCGCAATAATTTCGCTGATTTCAGCAACACCTGGAAACCAATGTGGGAGCTGGCTCGCCAGCGATGCAGGCACCTCGAAATGTCAGACTGACCGAGGTGATGCTATCGCTGGCAAGCCAGCTCCCACAGGTATTGCGGTGCAGTTTCGAACCGGGTTCAGACGCCCAGGTAATCCAGAATCCCTTCCGCCGCATTGCGGCCTTCGAAGATCGCGGTCACCACCAGGTCGGAACCACGCACCATGTCGCCACCGGCGAAGATTTTCGGGTTGCTGGTCTGGTGCTTGTACTGACCTTGCTCAGGCGCAACAACGCGGCCCTGGCTGTCGGTCTGGATCTCGAATTGCTCGAACCACGGCGCCGGGCTCGGACGGAAACCGAAAGCGATGACCACAGCGTCGGCCGGGATGATCTCTTCGGAACCCGGAATCGGCTCAGGGCTGCGACGGCCACGGGCGTCCGGCTCGCCGAGACGGGTCTCGACCACTTTCACGCCTTCAACCTTGTCTTCGCCCACAATGGCGATCGGCTGGCGGTTGTAGAGGAATTTCACGCCTTCTTCCTTGGCGTTCTTCACCTCTTTGCGCGAGCCCGGCATGTTCGCTTCGTCACGACGATAGGCACAGGTCACCGACTTGGCGCCTTGGCGAATCGAAGTACGGTTGCAGTCCATCGCCGTGTCACCACCGCCGAGCACCACGACCTTCTTGCCCTTCATGTCGACGAAATCTTCCGGCGACTTTTCAAAGCCCAGGTTGCGGTTGACGTTGGCGATCAGGAAGTCCAGCGCGTCGTAGACGCCCGGCAGATCCTCACCGGCAAAGCCGCCCTTCATGTAGGTGTAGGTGCCCATGCCCATGAACACGGCATCGTATTCGGCGAGCAGTTGCTCCATGGTCACGTCCTTGCCGACCTCGGTATTGAGGCGGAACTCGATGCCCATACCGGTGAAGACTTCGCGGCGATTGCTCAGCACGGTCTTCTCAAGCTTGAACTCGGGAATGCCGAAGGTCAGCAGACCGCCGATTTCCGGGTTCTTGTCGAACACCACCGGGGTCACGCCGCCACGCACCAGCACGTCGGCACAACCGAGGCCCGCCGGGCCTGCGCCGATGATCGCGACACGTTTGCCGGTCGGCTTGACCTTGGACATGTCCGGGCGCCAGCCCATGGCGAATGCGGTATCGGTGATGTACTTCTCGACCGAACCGATGGTCACCGCGCCGAAACCGTCGTTGAGGGTGCAGGCACCCTCGCACAGACGGTCCTGCGGGCACACCCGGCCGCAGACTTCCGGCAGGGTGTTGGTCTGGTGCGACAGCTCGGCGGCCTGGAGGATGTTGCCCTCGGCCACCAGTTTCAGCCAGTTGGGAATGAAGTTGTGCACCGGGCACTTCCATTCGCAGTACGGGTTGCCGCAACCCAGGCAGCGGTGGGCCTGGTCGGCCGACTGCTGGGGTTTGAACGGTTCGTAGATCTCGACGAATTCTTTCTTGCGCTGACGCAACAGTTTCTTCTTCGGATCCTTGCGCCCGACATCGATGAACTGGAAGTCGTTATTCAGACGTTCAGCCATTGTTAAAACCTCATCAAACTCTTCAGGCGCATCACTGCGGGTTGGCACGGGTGCTGGAAAGCAACGACTTCAGGTTGGCAGCCTTCGGCTTGACCAGCCAGAAACGGCGCAAGTAATCATCGAGGTTCTCGGCGAGTTCACGACCCCACTCGCTGTCGGTTTCCGCGACGTACTCGTTCAGCACGTTTTGCAGGTGGCTGCGATAGGCTTCCATCGCTTCGCCGCTGATCCTCTGGATTTCCACCAGTTCGTGGTTGACCCGGTCAACGAAGGTGTTGTCCTGATCGAGCACGTAGGCGAAACCGCCGGTCATGCCAGAGCCGAAGTTGTAACCGGTCTTGCCCAGGACGCAGACAAAACCACCGGTCATGTACTCGCAGCAGTGATCGCCAGTGCCTTCCACGACCGTGTGGGCACCGGAGTTGCGCACGGCGAAACGCTCGCCTGCGGTGCCGGCGGCGAACAGCTTGCCGCCGGTTGCGCCGTACAGGCAGGTGTTGCCGATGATGGCGCTGTTCTGAGTCTGATAAACGCTGCCCTTCGGCGGCACGATGACCAGTTTGCCGCCGGTCATGCCCTTGCCGACGTAGTCGTTGGCGTCGCCTTCCAGGTACAGGTTCAGACCGCCGGCGTTCCACACGCCGAAGCTCTGACCCGCAGTGCCCTTGAAGCGGAAGGTGATCGGCGCCTTGGCCATGCCCTGGTTGCCGTGCTTGCGGGCGATTTCGCCGGAGATCCGCGCGCCGATCGAACGGTCGCAGTTGCAGATATCCAGATCGAACTCGGCGCCGCTGAGGTCATTGATCGCCGATGTCGCCATCTCGACCATTTTCTCGGCCAGCAGGCCCTGGTCGAACGGCGGGTTGCGCTCGACGCCGCAGAACTGTGGCTTGTCCGCCGGGATGTGATCGCTGCCCAGCAGCGGGGTCAGATCCAGGTGATGCTGTTTGGCGGTCTGGCCTTCGAGGACTTCCAGCAGATCGGTGCGGCCGATCAGCTCTTCGAGGGAGCGCACGCCGAGCTTGGCCAGCCACTCACGGGTTTCTTCGGCGACGTAGGTGAAGAAGTTCACCACCATGTCGACGGTGCCGATGTAGTGATCCTTGCGCAGCTTGTCGTTCTGGGTCGCGACGCCGGTGGCGCAGTTGTTCAGGTGGCAGATACGCAGGTATTTGCAGCCCAGCGCGATCATCGGCGCGGTGCCGAAGCCGAAACTTTCGGCGCCGAGGATCGCTGCCTTGATCACGTCGAGGCCGGTTTTCAGGCCGCCGTCGGTCTGCACCCGGACCTTGCCGCGCAGGTCGTTGCCGCGCAGGGTCTGGTGGGTTTCGGCCAGGCCGAGTTCCCATGGCGCGCCCGCGTACTTGATCGAAGTCAGCGGCGACGCGCCGGTGCCACCGTCGTAACCGGAGATGGTGATCAGGTCCGCGTAGGCCTTGGCCACACCGGCCGCGATGGTGCCGACGCCCGCTTCCGCCACCAGCTTCACCGAAACCAGTGCGCTCGGGTTGACCTGTTTCAGGTCGAAAATCAGCTGCGACAAATCTTCGATGGAATAGATGTCGTGGTGCGGCGGTGGCGAAATCAGGGTCACGCCCGGCACCGCGTAACGCAGCTTGGCGATCAGCCCGTTCACTTTACCGCCCGGCAGTTGACCACCCTCGCCCGGCTTGGCGCCCTGGGCGACCTTGATCTGCAGCACTTCGGCGTTGACCAGGTACTCCGGGGTCACACCGAAACGGCCGGTGGCGACTTGCTTGATTTTCGAGCTCTTGATGGTGCCGTAACGCGCCGGGTCTTCACCGCCTTCGCCGGAGTTGGAGCGCGCGCCGAGGCGGTTCATGGCTTCGGCCAGGGCTTCGTGAGCTTCCGGCGACAGCGCGCCGAGGGAAATACCGGCGGAGTCGAAGCGCTTGAGCACCGATTCCAGCGGTTCCACTTCACTGATGTCCAGCGGTGTGGCGAGGGTCTTGACCTTGAACAGGTCGCGGATCATCGACACCGGACGGTTGTCCACCAGCGTGGTGTATTCCTTGAACTTGGCGTAGTCGCCCTGCTGCACGGCGGCTTGCAGGGTGTTGACCACGTCCGGGTTGTACGCGTGGTATTCGCCACCGTGGACGAACTTCAGCAGGCCGCCCTGCTGGATCGGCTTGCGCGGACTCCAGGCTTCGGTCGCCAGGGCTTTCTGTTCGGCTTCGATGTCGACGAAACGCGCACCCTTGATACGGCTCGGAACGCCACGGAAGCTCAGGTCGCAAACCTCTTCGGACAGGCCGATGGCTTCGAACAACTGGGCGCCACGGTACGAGGCGATGGTCGAGATGCCCATCTTCGACAGGATCTTCAGCAGGCCTTTGGTGATGCCTTTACGGTAGTTCTTGAACACCTCGTAGAGGTCGCCCAGCACTTCACCGGTACGGATCAGGTCACCCAGCACTTCGTAGGCCAGGAACGGATAGACCGCCGAGGCGCCGAAACCGATCAGCACCGCAAAGTGATGCGGATCGCGGGCGGTCGCGGTTTCAACGAGGATGTTGGAGTCGCAACGCAGGCCTTTTTCGGTCAGACGGTGATGCACCGCACCGGTCGCCAGCGAAGCGTGGATCGGCAGCTTGCCCGGGGCGATATGGCGGTCGCTCAGGACGATCTGGGTACGACCGGCGCGCACGGCTTCTTCAGCCTGATCGGCGACATTGCGGATCGCGGCTTCCAGACCGACGCTTTCGTCGTAGTTGAGGTCGATGATCTGCCGCTCGAAACCCGGGCGGTCGAGGTTCATCAGCGAGCGCCACTTGGCCGGAGAAATCACCGGCGAGCTGAGGATCACGCGCGAGGCATGTTCCGGCGACTCCTGGAAGATGTTGCGCTCGGCACCGAGACAGATTTCCAGCGACATCACGATCGCTTCGCGCAGCGGGTCGATCGGCGGGTTGGTCACCTGGGCGAACTGCTGGCGGAAATAGTCGTACGGCGTGCGCACGCGCTGGGACAGCACGGCCATCGGCGTGTCGTCGCCCATCGAGCCAACGGCTTCATAGCCTTGTTCGCCGAGCGGACGCAGCACCTGATCACGCTCTTCGAACGTGACCTGGTACATCTTCATGTATTGCTTGAGCTGATCGACGTCGTAGAACGCCGAACCGTGGTCGTTGTCTTCCATGGTCGCCTGGATACGCAGGGCGTTCTTACGCAGCCATTGCTTGTACGGATGACGGGATTTCAGGCGGTTGTCGATCGCATCGGTATCGAGGATCTGACCGGTTTCGGTGTCCACGGCGAGGATCTGGCCAGGACCCACGCGGCCTTTGGCGATCACGTCCTGCGGCTGGTAGTTCCAGACGCCGATTTCCGAAGCGACAGTGATGAAACCGTTGGTGGTGGTGACCCAGCGCGCCGGGCGCAGACCGTTACGGTCGAGCAGGCACACCGCGTAGCGACCATCGGTCATCACCACGCCGGCCGGGCCGTCCCACGGTTCCATGTGCATCGAGTTGTACTCGTAGAACGCACGCAGATCCGGGTCCATGGTTTCGACGTTCTGCCACGCCGGCGGGATGATCATCCGCACGCCACGGAACAGGTCGATGCCGCCGGTGACCATCAGTTCGAGCATGTTGTCCATGCTCGAAGAGTCAGAACCGACACGGTTGACCAGCGGGCCGAGTTCTTCCAGATCCATCAGATCGTTGGTGAACTTGGTGCGACGGGCCTGGGCCCAGTTGCGGTTGCCGGTGATGGTGTTGATCTCGCCGTTGTGGGCGAGGAAGCGGAATGGCTGGGCCAGCGGCCATTTCGGCAGGGTGTTGGTGGAGAAGCGCTGGTGGAACACGCAGATCGCGGTTTGCAGGCGCTCGTCGCTCAGGTCCGGATAGAACGCGGCCAGGTCGGCCGGCATCATCAGGCCTTTATAGATGATGGTCTTGTGGGAAAAGCTGCAGATGTAGTGGTCGCTGTCGACGGCATTCGCCACCGACGAGCGACGACGGGCGCTGAACAGCTTGACCGCCATGTCCTGATCGCTCAGGCCTTCGCCGCCGATGTACACCTGCTCGATCTGCGGCAGGCGCTCGAGGGCCAGGCGGCCAAGGACGCTGGTGTCGATAGGCACTTTGCGCCAGCCGATCAGTTGCAGGCCTTCGGCGAGGATCTCGCGGTTCATGTTCTCGCGAGCGGCTTCGGCCTTGGCCGGATCCTGATTGAAGAAGACCATGCCCACGGCATATTGCTTGGGCAGCGCGACGTTGAAGGTTTCCTGGGCAATGGCACGCAGGAACGCGTCGGGCTTTTGAATCAGCAGACCGCAACCGTCACCGGTCTTGCCGTCGGCATTAATCCCACCGCGGTGGGTCATGCAGGTCAGGGCCTCGATGGCCGTGGTCAAAAGGGTATGACTGGGCTCGCCCTGCATATGGGCTATCAGGCCGAAACCGCAGTTATCCTTGAATTCATCTGGTTGGTACAGACCTGCTTTCATAGACACTTTCTCACCAGGCTGCCTCTTTTCGAGGCAAATTTCTTTTCAATTCAACCACTTGCGCTCCACGCCGAACGTACGCCGGCTTAGCGGGGGCAAAAGGGTGGTCATTGTACACAGCGACACAGACGCCCACAAATTTGACGACGAAATGTCGCAAATTCATGTCGCATTTGTGAAAGGTTTAAAGCGATCTGCTGTGCTAGTCAAAACTTTTTTAATTTTGACCGCAACGACTCAAAGACTACTGTGACGCAGACACCACAAGGCACGCAGTCTGTGGAGACGGCGCGCACTCGTGGAGATTTTGAGGTGCCGGGAGAGGCGGCCTGGGTAAGGCCGCCGAATCTTCAGCGAGTTGTAGCCAGTTCCTGTTGGACGCTGGCGACAGTGCGAGGCCAAGGTTTACCAGCCTGAACCTTCGCTGGCAAGGCCTTGATGGCAGAAACAGCCGCATCACGGTTGGCAAAACTGCCATAGGTGATCACGTAGAGAGGCTTGCCGTTGAGGACTTTCTTGAAATAACGGTACTCGCCGCCCTGCTCCTTGACGAAGTTCTGCGCGGTCGCTTCGGAGCTGGTGCCGAGGATCTGCACCACGTAGTTACCCGGTGCCTGGCCGGCGTACCAGCTGCCACCGGCAGCCTTGGCAACGGTCACAGGCTTCTCGGCAGGCTTCTCCGCCGGTTTGGCGGCGGCGACAGGCTTGGCCGGCGCTGGAGCCGGTTTGGCCACTGGCGCCGCTGGAGCAGGCTTGGCGGTCGCCACCTGGGTCGGTGCCGGGGTCGGCTTGGCGGCTGGAACCGGAACCGGGACCGGCGTAGGTGCCGGGCCTGCCGGAACACCTGCCGGCGGCGCAGTGGTGGTCACGGTCGGCGGCGTATTGCTGGAGCCTTCGAGCGGCACACCATCGTCACCTTCGGTGATTCCACCCGCCGCCTCGGCCAACGGGCCGCGCATCACCGGTTGCGAGTTGCCGACCAGCGGCAACGGCATCGGCTGGGTGTTGCCATTGAACTCGACGGACGGCGCGCCGCCGGCCTGAGGCGTGCCCTGACCCAATGGCAGTTGCGCCTGTTCGTTGGCCGGCGCGCCGGTGGTCGGCGCCTTGTTGCGGCCCGGCATCAGCCAGGCGGCAGCGACCGCGACCACAACGACGGCGGAAATCGCCAATACGTGTTTCTTCGGCATGTTGAACCCCATACTTGGACGCTTGACCGCAGAGCGGCTGGCAATCATGGCTTCGATCATCGCATCGCGAGCGACCTGGTTGATGTTGCCAGGCCAGCCCTCGGAGCTTTCGTGAATATCAGAGATCTGATCCGCGGTGAAAAGTTCGATACCACGGCCGGCGCCTTCGAGCCGCTGGTCGAGGTATTCGCGGGTTTCTTCCTCGGTGTATGGCTGCAATTCGATGACGTGGAAGCGCTCTTCCTCAAGGTGCAAGGCCTCAAGCTGAGCGATCAGCGACGACTCGCCGAACAGGAACACATGCGGGCGACCTTCCGGTGCGCCGGCCCCCAACGCCATCAAGGCTTCAAGGGCGGACTCGTCGAGTTGTTCGGCATCGTCCACCAGCAGATAGACTTCCTGACCGGTCAGCGCCAGTTGCACCACTTGATCGAGGATGGCGTTAACTTCGGCCTGTGCCACGTTCAGTGCCTGGGCCACCTGTCGCAACACGCCGGCCGCATCGCCCGCACCACGGGCGGAGACAACGACGCTCTGCACCGATTGTTTGTTGGTACTGGCCACCAGCGCCTGGCGCAGCAACGTCTTGCCACTGCCCTGCGGGCCGGTGACCACCAGCAGCAACTGGCTGTAGCGGGCCAGGTGATGCAACTGCCCCAGCACCGGTTTGCGCTGGGCCGGGAAGAACTTGAAGCCCGGCACCCGTGGAGCGAAAGGGTCGTGACTTAACTGGTAATGGCCGAGAAACGCCTCGTCGGCATGCAAACTAGTCATCGGAATCTTATTAACCTTTAAGCTGAGCCAGGGCGCGGTAATCCGCTCCCAGCGTGGCCTGTAGAACCTCTTTCGGATAATCGTCGGTCACCACTGCTTCGCCCATCCGGCGCAGCAGCACCAGGCGCAGGCGACCGTCGATCACTTTTTTATCAATTGCCATATGTTCGAGAAAATCGGCTTCGGTCATCTCTTCCGGCGGAATCACCGGCAGACCGGCCCGCTGGAACAGGCGGATGCCGCGATCACGCTCTGCGTCGCTGATCCAGCCCAGACGCGCGGACATCTCCAGCGCCATCACCGTGCCAGCCGCGACCGCCTCACCATGCAACCAGACACCATAGCCCATGTGGGTTTCGATGGCGTGGCCAAAGGTGTGGCCGAGGTTGAGGGTAGCGCGCACGCCGGACTCGCGCTCATCGGCACCGACCACCGCAGCCTTGGCCGCGCAGGAGCGCTCGATGGCGTAGGTCAGCGCTTGCTGATCCAGATTGCGCAGCTTGTCGACGTTGTCTTCGAGCCAGGTCAGGAACGGCTCGTCGCAGATCAGCCCGTATTTGATGACTTCCGCCAGACCGGCGGACAGCTCACGCGCCGGCAGCGTATTGAGGGATGCCGTATCGATCAGCACCACGTTCGGCTGATAGAACGCGCCGACCATGTTCTTGCCCAGCGGATGGTTGATCCCGGTCTTGCCGCCCACCGACGAATCGACCTGAGACAGCAGTGTGGTGGGGATCTGGATGAAGTCGACGCCACGCTGATAGCAGGCGGCCGCAAAACCGGCCATGTCGCCGATCACACCGCCGCCCAGGGCGATCACCGTGGTGCGGCGGTCATGACGGGCGGTCAGCAGGCCGTCGAAGATCAGTTGCAGGGTTTCCCAGTTCTTGAAGGCTTCGCCGTCCGGCAGGACGACGGAAATCACCGAAAACTGCGCCAGGCTGCGGGTCAGACGCTCGAGATAGAGCGGCGCAACGGTCTCGTTGGAGATGATTGCCACTTGCCGCCCATGGATGTGCGGAGCCAGCAATTCGGGACGGTCCAACAGGCCTTCGCCAATATGGATCGGGTAGCTACGCTCGCCTAGATCGACCTTGAGTGTCTGCATGAGTCCCCACGATGAAGATGAAGCAGGCGTCCTGCCTGGAATTATCGAATGTTCACGGCATGTGCCGGTATGACGCCGCTCGCCTGCCATCCGCCACAACCCTCGACAGGACGCCGAGGATAGCGCATTTGCGACGGCACTTTAACGGGGCGGAAGCTGCTGCAGGCGTTCCAGGATATCGAGCACCACCATGCGTGGCGGCCGCTCGTCGGTTTCCACGACGAGGTCGGCGATTTCCCGATACAGCGGATCGCGCAGCGCCAGCAGATCGCGCAGGGTTTTCGCCGGATCAGCGGTGCGCAGCAGCGGGCGATTGCGATCACGGGAGGTGCGACCGACCTGCTGCTCGACGGAGGCGTGCAGGTACACCACCCGCCCGCCCGCATGCAGGGCCTTGCGGTTGGCATCGCGCATCACCGCGCCGCCGCCGGTCGCCAGCACCACGCCGTCGAATGCGCACAGTTCGGCGATCATCGCCTCTTCGCGGTCGCGGAAGCCGGGTTCGCCTTCCTTGTCGAAGATCCACGGGATATTGGCGCCCGTGCGCAGTTCAATTTCCTTGTCGGAATCTTTGAACGGCAGGCGCAGCTCTTTGGCCAGCAACCGGCCGATGGTGCTTTTTCCAGCGCCCATCGGTCCTACAAGAATCAAATTTCGCACAGAATCAACGACTCACAGCAATCGCCTGGTTATTCATGATACGCGGAGTGAGGAAGACCAACAGCTCGGATTTTTTCTCCGAAACCACATCACGCCGGAAAAGGCGGCCAAGATACGGCACATCGCCAAGAAATGGCACCTTATCTACGACTTTGCTTTGAGTATTTGAGAAAACCCCACCAATCACGATGGTCTCGCCGTCATTTACCAGCACCTTGGCGTTGACCTCGTTTTTCTTGATCGGCGGTACATCCTGCACTTTGTTCAGGTAGTCCGGTTCGTCCTTGGTGACCTTGACCTCCATGATGATGCGGTTGTCGGGGGTGATCTGCGGCGTCACTTCCAGCGACAGCGAAGCCTCCTTGAAGGACACCGACGTGGCGCCGCTGGAGCTGGCTTCCTGATAGGGAATCTCGGTGCCCTTGAGGATTTTCGCGGTTTCCTTGTCGGAGGTGACGACCTTGGGCTGCGAGACGATTTCGCCGTTGCCGGTCTTCTCCATCGCGGTCAGCTCAAGATCGAGCAATACGTTGTCGGTGATGAAAGCGATGCCGATCCCGGAGGTGTTGTTGACCGTGCCCATGTCGACGAACGGCGAGTTGGTGCTGGTACTGCCCGGCGTCCCGATGGTGGTCGATGAGCCGTTGCTGACCCCGGAGGTATTCCAGTTGCCCTTGTTCTGGATCGAACCGCCCCAGCGCACGCCCAGGCTCTTGTCGTAATCGACGTTGGCCTCGACGATCCGCGCTTCGATCATCACTTGGCGCACCGGAATATCCAGTTGCGCCACGATCCGCCGCAACTCGTCGAGGCGATCCTGGGTCTGGTAGGCAATGATGTTGTTGGTGCGTTCATCGACGGTGATCGAGCCGCGTTCGTCGACCTTCGCCTCGGCGCTGGTCACCGACTGGAACAGCTTGGCGATGTCCGTGGCCTTGGCGTAGTTGACCTGCAACAGCTCCCGACGCAACGGCGCGAGTTCAGCAATCTGTTTCTGCGACTCCAGCTCCTGGCGCTCCCGGGCGGCGATTTCATCCGCCGGAGCCACCAGCAGCACGTTGCCGATCTTGCGTTTATCCAGGCCTTTGGTTTTCAGCACCAGATCCAGTGCCTGATCCCACGGCACGTTTTGCAGACGCAACGTGATACCGCCCTGAACCGTATCGCTGGCCACCAGATTGAGATTGGTGAAGTCGGCGATCAGTTGCAGCACCGAGCGCACGTCGATGTCCTGGAAGTTAAGCGAGAGCTTTTCGCCGCTGTAGCTGTTGCGGTCAACGTTGCGCTTGCGCAAATCGTCGACGGTCATCGGCCGAATGCTGACGGTCAGCTTGTTGTCGGTCTGGAACGTCGAGTAGTCAAAGGCACCGCTGGGCTCGACGGCGATCGTCGCCCGATCACCGCTGACGCTGGAACTGACGAATTGCACCGGAGTGGCGAAGTCTTTGACGTCCAGCCGCACCCGCAGTTTTTCGGGCAGTTGGGTGCGGGCGAAGTTGAGGATGATCTTGCCGTCATGCTCCTGAATGTCCGGGGCGATGGCGGGATCCGACAGATCGATGACGACATTGCCCTCACCGTCCGTACCGCGCTGGAAGTCCACGCCGCGAATCGCCCTGGCCGTCGGCGCGAAGGTTCTGGCCGGCGCCGGCGCGGGGGTTGCCCGCTGAGCAGCGGTCACCGGCCGTGGCACGGTGGCCTTGGTGCCCTGCCCGACCACCACGAACAGCGTGTTGCCCTCGACCCGGGCGTCGTAAGGCGTCAACTGGGTCAGGTTGATGATCAGCCGCGTGCGATCCTTGGCCTCGACCACCGTGGCGCTGCGGGCATTACCGCTGCCCAGATCGCGCGTCTTGACTGCCAACTGACTGGCAACGCCGGGCAGATCGAGGGCGATCCGTGCGGGCGATTCGGTGGTGTAGCCCTTGGGCTGCGGCGGCGTGCCATCGAACGACAGCTTGAGTTCGACGCGGTCACCCGGCAGCGCCGCGACATCCAGCGCCTTGAGACTGGCCGCCTGTACCATCGGCGAAAGCAGCGCTATCCATAGCGAAAAACCGAGGGTGGAGAAAATCCTGTTCATTGTTCGACTTCCACTATGAGTGCTCTTTCAAAGGAATGGTGCGCGGTCGTTCCAGCCAGGCGCCTTCGCCATCGGGAACGATTTCGACCACATCGACCTGGCTGGCGCTGATCGCGACGATGCGGCCGTCGTTGCGCCCCAGGTAGTCGCCGACCTTCAACCGATGCACCCCGCCCGCTCCGCGCAGCAGCGCAAAGGAACCGGAGGCATTGGCGATCGTGCCGACCATCTCGAATTGCTCGATGTTAAAACCTTCGAGGTATTGCTTGACCCGGTTGGGATCCGGCTTGACGTTGCGCGAGCCCCGCTGCTGGCCCGCCAGGTCGACCCGCACCTGGCGTGAAAACGGACTGCGCAGGTTGGCAGCGCTGTAGGTGAACGTCGGGTACGAGCGGAATGTCGGGGTGGGTTCGATCTTGCCCGGCGGGCGCAGGCGAACCTCGTTCATGTAGGCGTCGAGGTCCTGGAAGTCGTCATCGCCACAGCCGCTCAGCGCAAGCATCAATATCGACAGGATGAGAAAACGGATCGGGCTCATTTTTGCAGCCCCTTGTCGTTGTAGCGATAGGTCTTGGCGAGGATGCTCATGCGCAACTTCGGCCCGCCCTCGGGATTGGCCGGTGCCAGTTCGAAATCGTGCAGGGTGACGATCCTCGGCAACCCGGCGACGCCGCTGACGAACGTGGCAAGGTCGTGATAGGCGCCGGTGACGGTGATCTGGATCGGCAGCTCGATATAGAACTGCTGGGTCACCTCCGGCAACAGCTTGATCTCCTCGAACTCCAGACCGCTGCCCAGCCCGGTGCGGGTGATGTCCTCCAGCAGGCCCGGCACTTCGGTGTCGCTGGGCAACTGGCGCAGCAGCACACCGAACGAGTTTTCCATTTCCTTCATCTGCTGGATGTACAGCTCCAGATTGGCCGCCATATGCGCCTTGCTGGCGAACTGCTCCTTGAGTGTGCGCTCCTCATCGCGCTTGAGTTCGAGCTGGCTTTCCATGTCGCTGATGAAAAAGTTATAGCCCAGCGCCAGCACCAGGATCATCAACAGCGCCCCGGCCAGGCCTTTCACCGCCGACGGCCAGGAACCTATGTTGCTGGTGTCCAGATCGTTGAAGTCGACACTGCGCAGACTGCTGAGCCATTCGGACGGTTTCATTGGTCGTCCTCCAGGGTCTTGGGCCGGGTCTGGCGCACGGTCAGTTGAAACACGTTGGCCTGATCCAGTTGCCCGGCCGTGGTCGCCTTCACTTCATTCAGGCTCGGCGCGTCGAACCAGTCGGACGCATCGAGATTGCGCATCAGGTCGGACACCCGATTGTTCGATTCCGCCGCACCGTTGATCGACAGGGTGTTGCCGACCATTTTCACCTCGGTGAAATACACCCCGTCAGGCAGGGTGCGCGCCAGCTGATCGAAGATCCGCCCGCTGATCTGTCGGTTGCCCTGCAAGTCCTGGATGATGCGCATGCGCTCCACCAATTGCTGGCGATGGGCCTTGAGGTCGCTGATCTGCTTGATCCGTTCATCGACCACGGTGATCTGCTTGCCGATGTAATCATTGCGCGCCACCTGGCGGGCGATGGCGTTGCCGATGATCTGGTCGGCGATGAACACCGCACCGACCGAGCCGACCACCACGCCGATCAATGACAGCAGAAAGCGTTTGCGCCGCTCTTCGCGACGCTCTTCACGCCAGGGTAAAAGGTTGATCCGCGCCATCAGTCGAAGCTCCTGAGCGCGAGCCCGCAGGCAATCATCAGGGCCGGCGCATCGCTCGCCAAGGCCCCGGCGTTGACCTTGCTGCTCAAGGCCATGTCGGAAAAGGGGTTGGCGACCTGGGTCGGGGTGCTCAGGCGTTGCTCGATCAGGCGATCCAGCCCCGGCACCGACGCCGTGCCGCCGGCCAGCAGGATGTGATCGACCGCGTTGTACTGGCCCGAGGCAAAGAAAAACTGCAAGGAGCGCGACACCTGTTGCACCAGCGCCTCGCGAAACGGCTGCAGGACTTCGCCGACATAGTCGTCCGGCAGACCGCCCTGTTTCTTCGCCAGCCCCGCCTGCTCGACGGTCAGGCCATAACGCCGCTGGATTTCCTCGGTCAGCTGGCGACCGCCGAACAGTTGTTCGCGGGTATAGATGATCCGCCCGTTGTGCAGAACGCTGAGGGTGGTCATGGTCGCGCCGATGTCGACCACCGCCACGGTCAGGCGCTCCTGGGAGGCTGCCAGTTGCGTGGCGAGCAGGCCGAACGAGCGCTCCAGCGCATAGGCCTCGACATCGACCACCCGCGCAGTCAGCCCGGCAAGGGCCAGCGCCGCTTCGCGAACCTCGACGTTTTCCTTGCGGCAGGCAGCGAGCAGCACATTGACTCGCTCGGGATTGCGCGGTGAAGCGCCCTGGACTTCGAAGTCGATGGCGACCTCGTCCAGCGGATAGGGAATGTATTGATCGGCCTCGATCTTGAGCTGGTTTTCCAGCTCGTCGTCGGACAGCCCGGCGTCCATCTCGATAACCTTGGTGATCACCGCCGAGCCGGCCACCGCCACCGCAACGGTCTTGAGCCCGGTGCGCGCCTTGAGCAGCACCCGTGACAGCGCCTGGCCCACGCCTTCGAGTTCGGCGATGTTTTTCTCGACCACGGCGTTCGCCGGCAACGGCTCCACCGCGTAGGCCTCGACCCGGTAGCGGTCGCCCTGACGGCTCAACTCCAGCAGCTTCACCGAAGTGGAGCTGATGTCGATCCCCAGTAACGTATTGGCTTTTTTATTGAAGAGTCCTAGCACTACCAATTCCCTATGACTTTCCGTGAGTTACGGACTCTGTAATGAGCATTGCGTTCCCTCGCCCCGTCTTGACAGAAGCGCAAATGACGCCCCCGGCGGAAAAGTGCTTATAATGCCCAGCGTTTTTTTCCGCTTTTTACTGCCCGCGCAGGCCGTTCTGTGTGTTCCCGGAACCCTGTCGCCAAATTCATTCTTTGCCCTGGATGTCCAAAAGCCTTGATTCGTCTGCTGAAATTTTTCGGTTGGTCCATCGTCGCCGTTTTCTGCGGACTGCTTTTAGGTCTCAGCGGCGCGTTTCTTTACCTTAGTCCGGGTTTGCCATCTGTGGAGGCGCTGAGAAGCATTCAGTTGCAGATTCCGCTCCGGGTCTACAGCAGCGACAACAAGTTGATCGCAGAATTTGGCGAAATGCGCCGCACACCGATCCGTTTCGCCGACATTCCCCCCAATTTCATCAATGCTTTACTAAGTGCTGAAGACGACAACTTCGCCAACCACTATGGCGTCGATCCAAGCAGCCTGATGCGTGCCGCGACCCAACTGGTGAAAAGCGGGCACATCCAGTCCGGCGGCAGCACGATCACCATGCAGGTGGCGAAGAACTTCTTCCTGACCAGCGAACGCAGCTTCTCGCGCAAGACCACGGAAATCCTTCTGGCGCTGCAGATCGAGCGGCAGCTGACCAAGGACGAAATCCTTGAGCTGTACGTGAACAAGATCTACCTGGGCAACCGCGCCTACGGCATCGAGGCGGCGGCGCAGGTGTACTACGGCAAGTCGATCCGCGAGATCAGCCTGGCGCAGATGGCGATGATCGCCGGCCTGCCGAAAGCCCCGTCGCGCTTCAACCCGCTGGCCAACCCGGCGCGCAGCAAGGAGCGTCGTGACTGGATCCTCGGCCGCATGTACAAGCTCGGCAAGATCAGCGAAGCGGACTACACCGCCGCAGTCAACGAACCCCTCAACGCCAGCTATCACGTACCGACGCCGGAAGTGAACGCGCCGTATATCGCCGAAATGGCCCGCGCGGAAATGGTCGGTCGCTATGGCAGCGATGCCTACACCGAAGGTTTCCGCGTCACCACCACGGTGCCGAGCAACCTGCAGGAAATGGCCAACACCGCGCTGCACGAAGGCCTGATGACCTACGACCAGCGCCACGGCTACCGCGGCCCCGAGTCGCGCCTGCCGGGCAAGACCCGCGAAGCCTGGGCCACCGAACTGACCAAGCAACGCACCATCAGCAGCCTCGAACCGGCGATCGTCACCCAGGTCGACAAGAACGGCGTGCAAGTGCTGACCCGCACCGGCGAAGAGCATGTGGCGTGGGACACCATGAAATGGGCACGGCCGTTCCTCAACACCAACAGCATGGGCGCCGCACCGCGCCAGCCGTCGGATGTGGCGCAGGTCGGCGACCTGATCCGCGTGCAACGTCAGAAGGACAATTCGCTCAAGTTCAGCCAGATTCCTCAGGCGCAGGGTGCGCTGGTGTCACTGGACCCGCAGAACGGCGCGATCCGCTCGCTGGTCGGCGGCTTCGCCTTCGAACAGAGCAACTACAACCGTGCGATGCAGGCCAAGCGTCAGCCGGGTTCGAGCTTCAAGCCATTCGTCTACAGTGCCGCGCTGGATAACGGCTACACCGCCGCCAGCCTGGTCAACGATGCGCCGATCGTGTTCGTCGACGAGTACCTGGACAAGGTCTGGCGTCCGAAGAACGACACCAACACCTTCCTCGGCCCGATCCGTCTGCGCGAGGCGCTGTACAAGTCGCGCAACCTGGTTTCGATCCGTCTGTTGCAGGCGATGGGCGTAGGCAAGACCATCGACTACATCACCCGCTTCGGTTTCAACAAGCAGGACCTGCCGCCTAACCTTTCGCTGGCGCTGGGCACCGCGACGCTGACCCCGATGGAGATCGCTACCGGCTGGAGCACCTTCGCCAACGGCGGCTACAAGATCACGCCGTACATCATCGACAAGATCGAAAGCCGCAACGGCGACACCCTGTTCGTTGCCAACCCGCCAAGCGTGCCTCAGGGCGGCGCGGCCACCGATGGCATCGCAGCGCCGGCCACACCGGCATTCACAGTCAATGCGACGCCGGGCGAGGCGCCGGGCAGTGCGGCGGTGCCGCAGGCACCTGCGGTGGCCGAGCGGATTGTCGATGGCCGTACGACCTATATCCTCAACAGCATGCTCGAGGACGTGATCAAGCTCGGCACCGGTCGTCGCGCGCTGGCCATGGGTCGCGGTGATATTGCCGGCAAGACCGGTACGACCAACGAATCCAAGGATGCGTGGTTCTCCGGCTACAACGCCGATTACGTGACCACCGTGTGGACCGGTTTCGACCAGCCGGAAAGCCTTGGTCGCCGCGAGTTCGGTGGCACCGTGGCGCTGCCGATCTGGATGAACTACATGTCCGCCGCGCTCAAGGACAAGCCACCGCACACCCAGGCCGAGCCGGAAGGCATCCTGAGCCTGCGCGTGGACCCGGTGAGCGGCCGTGCGGCAACGCCGAGCACGCCTGGCGCGTATTTCGAGCTGTTCAAGGCTGAGGACACCCCACCGTCGGTGAACGAGATTGGCAATGGCGCCGTGCCGGGCAGTCCGCTGCCGGCGGATGAGCAGGCGCCGATCGACCTGTTCTGATCCCGAGCACAGAAAAGCCCCGCCTTCCAAAGAAGCGCGGGGCTTTTTGTTGTTCCGGAAAACGCATTGCACTTCAAGCCAGCCCGGCGAGAGGGCGCCGACCGAGTGGTCTTGCGTGATGCATCGACCTGAGTGATCGAGTCGATTGCAAGTTCAACCCGGCACTTTCAGGTCAGTGCAGATTGACCATGCACTGCAGCCAGTCCCCTCTCCCTCCGGGAGAGGGTCAGGGCCGGTCTTGAAACTGGAATGCATTATCGCGACCGACACAAAACAAAAAGCCCCGACTCAAAGAGCCGGGGCTTTCGGTTGAAGCGTTACAACGACTCAGCCGTTGAACACGTCATCCACGCTTTTCAGCGGGTAGTTCTTCGGATACGGCAGGGTCGCCACACCGGTCTCGATTGCCGCTTTGGCCACAGCATCGGAGATCACGGTGATCAGGCGCTTGTCCATTGGCTTCGGAATGATGTACTCACGGCCGAATTCCAGGGAGATACCACCGTAGGCGTCGCAGACTTCCTGCGGCACTGGCAGCTTGGCCAGTTCGCGCAGGGCGTTGGCGGCGGCGATCTTCATTTCTTCGTTGATGCGCTTGGCGCGAACGTCCAGGGCACCGCGGAAGATGAACGGGAAGCCCAGCACGTTGTTGACCTGGTTCGGGTAGTCCGAACGGCCGGTGGCCATGATCACGTCGTTGCGGGTGGCGTGGGCCAGTTCCGGGGCGATTTCCGGATCCGGGTTGGAGCACGCGAACACGATCGGGTTGGCCGCCATGCGCTTGAGCTGCTCGGCAGTCAGCAGGTTTGGACCGGACAGACCCACGAACACGTCGGCGCCTTCGATGGCGTCGTCCAGCGTGCGCTTGTCGGTAGCGTGAGCGAACACCGCCTTGTACTGGTTCAGATCGTCACGGCCAGCGTGGATCACGCCGGTACGGTCGATCATGTAGATGTTCTCGACCTTGGCCCCCATGCTCACCAGCAGCTTCATGCAGGAGATGGCGGCAGCGCCGGCGCCCAGGCAGACGATCTTCGCCTCACCCAGGGTTTTGCCAGCGATTTCCAGGGCGTTGATCATGCCGGCGGCGGTCACGATCGCGGTGCCGTGCTGGTCATCGTGGAACACCGGAATGTCGCACTGCTCGATCAGAGCGCGTTCGATCTCGAAGCACTCAGGTGCCTTGATGTCTTCCAGGTTGATGCCACCGAAGGTGATGGAGATGCGCTTGACGGTGTCGATGAAGGCTTGCGGGCTTTCGGAGTCGACTTCGATGTCGAACACGTCGATACCGGCAAAGCGCTTGAACAGCACGCCTTTACCTTCCATCACAGGCTTGGAAGCCAGTGGGCCGAGGTTGCCCAGGCCGAGAATCGCGGTGCCATCGGAAATGACTGCAACCAGGTTGCCTTTGCCGGTGTACTTGTAAGCCAGTTCCGGATCGCGGGCGATCTCGCGCACGGGTTCGGCTACGCCGGGGCTGTAGGCCAGCGACAGGTCGCGAGCGGTAGCAGTGGCCTTGGTGAGCTCGACACTCAGCTTTCCTGGACGAGGATTGGCATGATATTCGAGAGCGGCAGTTTTCAGATCAGACATGTGGGCATTCCGCTTTTACTGTTGGACAGACTGGTCAGCGAGGATACGCGCCTCGCAAAGTCCCCACAAGACTGCCCGGTCACCCCTGTCAAGCGCCCTGCCCTACGACTTTGGGCCAAGAGCCACGGCGCACAAGGGCTTAACTGTTCACAATCATCAGAAAAAATGTCTACAATTTTATTCAGCGGGACAACTCAAGCATGGACGAATCGGTTAATGGCAGCAGCCAGCGCGCCTGACCTGTTTTGAGTCCGCCACGTCGTGAGCGGTCAACGATCCAGCCACGCGCCTCGATCTGCCTGCCCTGCATGGCCAGCAAACGTGCGTTGTCGAATTGTTCGACCAGATTGGGCGCAACACGCAGCACCAGATCGCCCTGCAATTCGATGAAAATTCCGCCACGATTGCGCTGAATCTTGCTCACACGCCCGCCGACCACGGCGAAACCCGAGCGCTGAATCTGCTCCGATTTCAGTACAGGAGACTGACGCCAGATACCTCGACCCGCACGCCGCGCCTCACGCTCGGCCGCTTGCTGACACGCGACGAGATCGACATTCGGCGCCACCGCGACCTGAAAACCGAGGCCATCGGCGAGCATTTGCGCTTCAAGATTGACGCCACTGGCGCTGTAGAGGTGGGCAAGGGTGCGGCCATAATGATCTTTTGCCTCTTTGCCAGGCAGCAATCCGACCCGCCCGCCGCTGTCGGCCACCAGCGCCTCAAGACGTTTGCGCGCCGCGACGGCGAACGGCTCATCGCTGCGGCCCTGCTTGCCCAGTTCGGGCGTGTTGAGCCCGATCATCCGCACGCTGCGACCGTCGCTCAGGCGCAAGGTGTCGCCATCCACCACCCGTTGCACGGCGACGCTGCTCAGTCCCGAAGGCGTCGGACACAAGGCCTGGGCGCCGGACAGCCAAATCGCGGACACAAAAAAGGCGCCCGCAAGGGACGCCTTTTTCATCAGACCGGAAAAGCCGTTGAGGTTTTCCAGAATGAGAGGCCTTAGGCCTTTTTCGCGCCGAAAGCACCGAAACGGTCGGCGAACTTCTGAACGCGACCACCGGTGTCCAGAGTCTTCTGCTTACCGGTGTAGAACGGGTGGCATTCGTTGCAAACGTCGATCGCCAGGGCTTTGCCGAAGGTCGAACGCGTTTCGAATTTGTTGCCGCAGCTGCAGGTAACTTCAACTGCTGGGTAATTCGGGTGGATATCAGCTTTCATGATGTATTCCTCAGGCTAGCGTGCCGCCACCCAACACTATTGTTGAATACCGCACGTAATTAGGCCGCGGATTCTACCAGACAATGTCAATCGCGCAAGCTGTCCCTCAAACCGGTCGTCTGCTAGGCTCCCGGCCCAATACGCCATGCATCACCCTTCCCCGCCGATCGAGATCCCCCTGCGTGCCCGACGCCATTCTGCGCCTCGCCCTGCCTTCGCCTTTGCGCCGCCTGTTCGATTATCGAGCCCCGGCCGGGATCAAACGCGCCCAGTTGCAACCGGGCATGCGTTTGCGAGTGCCGTTCGGTCGGCGGGAAATGATCGGGATTCTGGTCGAGGTCAGCGACACCAGCGAAGTGCCGGCGGAAAAACTCAAACCGGCGCTGGCCCTGCTCGACGCCACCGCGCCGCTGCCGCCAGCGCTGTTCAGGCTGTGCCTGTGGACGGCCCAGTATTATCAGCACAGCCTCGGCGACACCCTGAACTGGGCGCTGCCGGTGCTGCTGCGCCAGGGTGAACTGGCCGAGGCTCGCCAGGAACGCTTCTGGTCGGTCGCCCCCGGCGCCAGCCTCGACGATCCGCGCATCGCCCGCGCGCCGCGCCAGCGTGAAGCCTTGGCGACCCTGGCCCAGCACCCCCATGGCGTCGCCCATCAGCTGTTGAGCAAACTGATGCTGAGCAAGGACAGCCTCGATTTGTTGCTGGCCAAGAATCTGGTCCAGGTCGAGGTGCGCCGGCACGCCCCCGGTGCGCGCCACGAACACTGGCTGGCCCAGCCGGAACTGCCGCTCAACCCCGAGCAACGCGCCGCTTATGAAGCGATCCGCGCCGGGTTCGACAGCTACCACGCGTTCCTGCTTGCCGGGGTCACCGGCAGCGGCAAGACCGAAGTCTATTTGCAGTTGATCCGCGAAACCCTTGAAGCCGGCAAGCAGGCACTGGTGCTGATCCCGGAGATCAACCTCGGCCCACAGACCCTGGCGCGCTTCGAGCAGCGTTTCAACGCGCGCATCGCCCTGCTGCATTCGGCGGTCAATGATCGCGAGCGTCTCGACGCCTGGCTCGCCGCCCGGGACGGCGAGGCCGACATTATTATCGGCACCCGCTCGGCGCTATTCACCCCGATGAAAAATCCGGGGCTGATCATCATCGATGAAGAACACGACGGTTCTTATAAACAGCAGGAAGGCCTGCGTTATCACGCCCGGGACCTGGCGCTGGTGCGTGCGCGGCAGGAAAACATCCCGATCGTCCTCGGCTCCGCGACGCCATCGCTGGAAAGCCTGCACAACGCCTACACCGGCCGGTATGGCCTGCTGCACATGAACGAGCGTGCCGGCGGCGCCAAGCCACCCCGATTCCTGCGGCTGGATGTAAAAAGCCGGCCACTGGACAGCGGCATTTCGGGGCCGATGCAACAAGCCATCGGCCAGACCCTCGCCGCCGGCCAACAAGTGCTGGTATTCCTCAACCGCCGGGGGTTTGCCCCGACCCTGCAGTGCCACGACTGCGGCTGGATGTCCGAGTGTCAGCGCTGCGACGCACGGATGACGGTACACCAGCGTTACGGCGAACTGCGCTGCCATCACTGCGGTTACGTCGAGCGCGTGCCGCGCCAGTGCCCGAAGTGCAACAAGGTCGATCTGCGCCCGGTGGGCGCCGGCACCGAACGCGCCGAGGAGCGGCTGGCGATTCTGTTCCCGGACTACCCGGTGCTGCGGGTCGACCGCGACAGCACCTCGCGCAAGGACGCGATGAACCAGTTGTTCGCGACGATCCAGAAAGGCCAGCCGTGCATTCTGGTCGGCACGCAGATGCTGGCCAAGGGTCACCACTTTCCACGGGTGACCCTGGTGTCGATCCTCGATGCCGACGGCGGGCTGTTTTCCGGCGACTTCCGCGCCAGCGAACGCATGGCGCAACTGATCGTCCAGGTCGCCGGGCGCGCCGGACGGGCGGAAGAACCGGGCAAAGTGATTATCCAGACGCACCTGGCCGACCATCCTTTATTGGTGCAACTGACCGAGCAGGGTTACTTCGCCTTCGCCGAACAAGCCCTGAGCGAGCGCCGCGCCGCCGGCCTGCCACCGTTCGCTCATCTGGCGCTGTTGCGCGCCGAAGCGCACAAGCCGGGACAGGCCGAAGGCTTTCTGGATGAGGCCTGCAGCGAGGCCGAGCGCTTGCTGGCCGAGCAGAGCCTGAGCGGCATCGAGCTGCTGGGGCCGGTGCCGGCACCGATGGAGCGACGGGCCGGGCGTTTCCGCGCCCAGCTTCTGTTGCAGGCCACGGCCCGGGCGCCGCTGCATCGGTTGCTCGCCCGTTGGTTGCTGGCGCTGGAGCAGATGCCGAGCGGGCGGGCGGTGCGCTGGTCGCTGGACGTGGACCCGGTCGATTTGTATTGATCTGAAGATTGCCGGCTCGCGAAAGCGCGCTATTTGTCACCACACATCCACATCCTGCCTGCTAAGGTTGGCAAGCCCGTCTTCGCAACGGATAATGCCCAGTTTTTCCACCCGCGCATCGATGCGCCGCCGCGCCAGCGGTCGAAAGAGAAGACCATGAAAGACACCATTCGCCAGCTGATCCAACAAGCCCTCACCCAACTCGTCAACGAAGGTGTGTTGCCTGAAGGCCTGACGCCGGCGATCCAGGTGGAAAACGCCCGGGACAAGACCCACGGCGACTTCGCCAGCAACATCGCGATGATGCTCGCCAAGCCGGCCGGCATGAAGCCGCGTGATCTGGCGGAAAAACTCATCGCCGCCCTGCCGGCCGACGAAAACGTCAGCAAGGCGGAAATCGCCGGCCCGGGCTTCATCAATTTCTTCCAGAACACCCAGGCGCTGGCCAACCGCCTCGACGCCGCCCTGGCCGATGAGCGTATCGGCGTGCGCAAGGCCGGTCCTGCGCAACGCACCGTGGTCGACCTGTCGGCACCGAACCTGGCCAAGGAAATGCACGTCGGCCACCTGCGTTCGACCATCATTGGCGACGGCGTGGCCCGCGTCCTCGAATTCCTCGGCGACGAAGTGATCCGCCAGAACCACGTGGGCGACTGGGGCACGCAGTTCGGCATGCTGATGGCCTACCTGCAGGAAAACCCGATCACCAGCGACGAGCTGTCGGACCTGGAAAACTTCTACCGCGCCGCCAAGCAACGTTTCGACGAATCGCCCGAGTTCGCCGACCGCGCCCGTGGCCTGGTGGTCAAGCTGCAGGCCGGCGACGCCGAGTGCCTGGCGCTGTGGACCCGGTTCAAGGACATCTCGCTGTCGCATTGCCAGAAAATCTACGAACTGCTCAACGTCAAACTGACCATGGCCGACGTGATGGGCGAAAGCGCCTACAACGACGACCTGATCAACGTGGTCAACGACCTGAAGGCCGCCGGCATGCTGGTCGAGAGCAACGGCGCCCAGTGCGTGTTCCTCGACGAGTTCAAGAATGCCGAAGGCGAGCCGTTGCCGGTGATCATCGTCAAGGCTGACGGCGGCTACCTGTACGCCACCACTGACCTGGCGGCCGTGCGCTATCGCAGCGGCAAGCTCAAGGCCGACCGCGCGCTGTATTTCGTCGACCAGCGTCAGGCCCTGCACTTCCAGCAAGTGTTCGCCGTGGCACGCAAGGCCGGTTTCGTGACCCATCCGATGGACATGGAGCACATGGGCTTCGGCACCATGAACGGCGCCGACGGCCGCCCGTTCAAGACCCGTGACGGCGGCACCGTGAAGCTGATCGATCTGCTGACCGAAGCTCAGGAGCGCGCCTACAACCTGGTCAAAGAGAAAAACCCGGAGCTGGCCGAGGACGAACTGCGCAAAATCGCCAAGGTCGTCGGCATCGGCGCGGTGAAATACGCCGACCTGTCCAAGCACCGCACCAGCGACTACAGCTTCAACTTCGACCTGATGCTCAACTTCGAAGGCAACACCGCGCCATACCTGCTGTACGCCTACACCCGCGTGGCCGGTGTGTTCCGCAAGCTGGGCAAGGATTTCAGCGAAGTCGACGGCCAGATCGTCCTCGAAGCCGCCCACGAACAGGAACTGGCGGCCAAACTGGCGCAGTTCGGCGAAGTGCTGAACAACGTGTCCGACAAAGGTACGCCGCACATCCTCTGCACCTACCTGTACGACGTCGCCGGCCTGTTCTCCAGCTTCTACGAGAACTGCCCGATCCTCGCCGCCGAAACCCCGGCGCAAATGCAAAGCCGCCTGCGCCTCGCCGCGCTGACCGGCCGTACCCTCAAGCAAGGCCTGGAGCTGTTGGGCCTGGAAACCCTGGAGCGCATGTAAGTTGGCTGCCAAGAAAAAACCTGCACCCAAGCGTGGCGCCAGCCGTTATCAAGCTCCAGCGAAGCAACCGATTCCGGGTTGGCTGTGGATGGCCATCGGCCTGACGGTCGGCGCGTTCATCGTGTTTCTGATGAAACTGGAGCCGGGCAAGGGCAGCGACACGGTCAAGCGCGAGAAGGTCGAGCAACAGCAACAACAGAAAGCCACCAAGATCGCCGAGGCCAACAAGACCCCGCCGAGCCCGACGCAACCGGTGAAGCCGAAGTACGACTTCTACACCCTGCTGCCGGAATCGGAAGTGATCGTGCCGCCGGATGCGGTGCCGGAGAAGACTCTGCCGACCCCGCAAGTGCCGGCCATCCCGACAACGCCGGTGACCCCGGCGGAAGCGGCGAAGATCGACACTGCGCGGGCTCAGGCGGCACTGGCCGGGATCACCCCGCCACCCGCACCGCCGGTGACCAAGGCTGCGCCCGTGACCAAGTTCTTCCTCCAGGCCGGTTCGTTCCGCAAAGAGGCTGACGCCGACAAGGTCCGTGCGCAGATCATTCTGCTGGGGCAGGCGGTGGCGGTGGAGTCCGGCACGGTGAAGGATGAAACCTGGTATCGCGTGCTGGTCGGCCCGTTCAGCAACCGCGAACAACTGACCACCGCACAGAAACAACTGGCCGGCGCCGGCTTCAGCAACCTGTTGTTACAACAACGCCAGAGCCGCTGACAGCGTCAGAAACACCGGTTGCCCGGAGCAAACCCGGTGCCATGGGGATCAGCACAAACCCTGTGGCATCGGGCCTTCACGCGAAGGCGCCGGCACAGACGCTACGTCTTCCGATACTTGCCCACCGCTCGTCCCCTTACTGACCCCGCAGTTGAAAAACCCTCCACCACCCCCATATGGGTTTGCATAAGGCATTTTCGCCCCGCAGCGTGGAGACTCTTCCCTTGACCACCATCGTTTCAGTCCGCCGCCACGGCAAAGTCGTCATGGGCGGCGACGGCCAGGTTTCCCTCGGCAACACCGTGATGAAAGGCAACGCGAAAAAAGTCCGTCGCCTGTACCACGGCCAGGTCATCGCCGGTTTTGCCGGTGCCACCGCTGACGCCTTTACCCTCTTCGAACGCTTCGAAGGCCAGCTCGAGAAACATCAGGGCCACCTGATCCGCGCCGCCGTCGAACTCGCCAAAGAGTGGCGCACCGACCGCTCCCTGAGCCGCCTCGAAGCCATGCTCGCGGTCGCCAACAAGGACGCCTCGCTGATCATCACCGGCAACGGTGACGTGGTCGAACCCGAAGATGGCCTGATCGCCATGGGTTCCGGCGGTGCCTACGCGCAAGCTGCAGCCAGCGCCCTGCTGAAAAAGACTGACCTGTCGGCCCGGGAAATCGTCGAGACTGCTCTCGGCATCGCCGGCGACATCTGTGTATTCACCAACCACACCCAGACCATTGAGGAGCAGGATCTCGCTGAATAAGCCTGTTGCGGCCCGTGTGCCACGGCTTGTTTCTGCTTGAGGACCGTCAATTACTATGTCCATGACTCCCCGCGAAATCGTCCACGAACTCAACCGCCATATCATCGGCCAGGACGATGCCAAGCGCGCCGTCGCGATTGCCCTGCGCAACCGCTGGCGCCGGATGCAGTTGCCTGAAGAACTGCGCGTTGAAGTGACCCCGAAAAACATCCTGATGATCGGCCCGACCGGTGTCGGCAAGACCGAAATCGCCCGTCGCCTGGCCAAACTCGCCAACGCGCCGTTCATCAAGGTCGAAGCGACCAAATTCACCGAAGTCGGTTATGTCGGCCGTGACGTCGAGTCGATCATCCGTGACCTGGCCGACGCCGCGATCAAGATGCTGCGCGAGCAGGAAATGACCCGCGTTCGTCACCGCGCCGAAGACGCCGCCGAAGACCGCATCCTCGACGCCTTGCTGCCGCCGGCACGCATGGGCTTCAACAATGACGAAGCACCGACCCAGGATTCCAACACGCGCCAACTGTTCCGCAAGCGCCTGCGCGAAGGTCAGCTGGACGACAAGGAAATCGAAATCGAAGTCGCTGAAGTGTCCGGCGTCGATATCTCCGCGCCTCCGGGCATGGAAGAGATGACCAACCAGTTGCAGAGCCTGTTCGCCAACATGGGCAAGGGCAAGAAGAAGGCCCGCAAGCTCAAGGTCAAGGAAGCGCTGAAACTGGTGCGTGACGAAGAAGCCGGACGCCTGGTCAACGAAGAAGAATTGAAAACCAAGGCCCTGGAAGCGGTCGAGCAGCACGGTATCGTGTTCATCGACGAAATCGACAAGGTCGCCAAGCGCGGCAACGTCGGCGGTGCCGATGTGTCCCGCGAAGGTGTGCAGCGCGACCTGCTGCCGCTGATCGAGGGCTGCACCGTCAACACCAAACTGGGCATGGTCAAGACCGACCACATCCTGTTCATCGCCTCCGGTGCGTTCCACCTGAGCAAGCCGAGCGACCTGGTGCCGGAGCTGCAAGGCCGTCTGCCGATCCGTGTCGAACTCAAGGCCCTGAGCCCGGAAGACTTCGAGCGCATCCTCAGCGAACCGCACGCCTCGCTCACCGAGCAATACTGCGCGCTGCTGAAAACCGAAGGCCTGAACATCGAGTTCCAGCCCGAAGGCATCAAGCGTCTGGCGGAGATCGCCTGGCAGGTCAACGAGAAGACCGAGAACATCGGTGCCCGTCGCCTGCACACGCTGCTCGAGCGCCTGCTGGAAGAGGTGTCGTTCAGCGCCGGAGACCTGGCCAGCGCCCATGACGACAAGGCGATCCAGATCGACGCCGAGTACGTCAACAGCCACTTGGGTGAATTGGCGCAGAACGAAGACCTGTCCCGTTATATCCTGTAAGCAACTCTTACAGCGGTAGCGCGAACCCTGTGAGAGCGGGCTTGCTCGCGAAGGCCGTGTCAGCCGACATGATGGTTGCTGACACACCGCTTTCGCGAGCAGGCCCGCTCCCGCATTCGAACGGGTCGCTCACAAACTGGACGCCAGGCCATGACCCAACTTCCCACCGACATCAAACTGCACAAAGCCTCGAAAACCCTGACGCTCAAATACGCGTCCGGCGAGGAGTTCACCCTGCCCGCCGAATTCCTGCGGGTGCATTCCCCTTCCGCCGAGGTCCAGGGCCACGGCAAACCGATCCTGCAATTCGGCAAGCTGCATGTCGGCCTGAGCAAGCTGGAACCGGCCGGCAACTACGCCCTGAAATTGACCTTCGATGACGGCCACGACAGCGGCTTGTTCACCTGGGAATATCTCTACGAGCTGGGGCGACGTTATGACGCACTGTGGGCCGATTATCTGGCCGAACTCAAGGCTGCCGGCAAAACCCGCGACCCGGACGAGTCCGTCGTCAAGCTGATGCTCTAGTCCGCACCTCGGACTGTTTAGAGGGCATTTTCTAAATTCATCTGTTTGAATGCTCCGCTTCGGCGCCGAGGAGCGGCCCGCTTGCGAAAAAAATTAAACTCGGGTAACCAATGGAGCTGGCAAGTTCCCTGCAGTGCTCTACGACTGTAAAGCAGCTATGCAGAATCAACGGTCACCCGAGCAGTAGTACCTGGCATTGGCTGTGGAACTGACAGCAGAAAACCGGGTACTCGTCTCAGGACAATGGAGCGTCGTAGATGAGTAACAAGAATAACGATGATTTGAAGTACCAAGCCTCGGAAAACACCCTGGGGCTGAATCCTGTCGTTGGGCTTCGCGGAAAGGATCTGCTGGCCTCTGCTCGAATGGTGCTGACCCAGGCCATCAAACAACCGATCCATAGCGTCAAGCACGTCACTCACTTCGGCCTTGAATTGAAGAATGTGCTGTTCGGCAAATCCGACTTGCAACCCGCTGGCGATGACCGTCGCTTCGTCGATCCGGCCTGGGGCCAGAACCCGCTCTACAAACGTTATCTGCAAACCTATCTGGCATGGCGCAAGGAGCTTCATGCCTGGATCGACGACAGCAACCTGTCGGCCAAAGACATCGCGCGCGGCCACTTCGTCATCAACCTGATGACCGAAGCCATGGCCCCGACCAACAGCATGGCCAACCCGGCGGCGGTCAAACGCTTCTTCGAGACCGGCGGCAAAAGCCTGCTCGATGGTCTTTCGCACCTGGCCAAGGATCTGGTCCACAACGGCGGCATGCCGAGCCAGGTCAACATGGGCGCGTTCGAGGTCGGCAAGACCCTGGGCGTGACCGAAGGCGCGGTGGTGTTTCGCAACGACGTACTGGAGCTGATCCAGTACAAGCCGATCACCGAGCAGGTCCACGAACGCCCGCTGCTGGTGGTCCCGCCGCAGATCAACAAGTTCTACGTATTCGACCTGAGCCCGGACAAGAGCCTGGCGCGCTTCTGCCTGCGCAGCAATGTGCAGACCTTCATCGTCAGCTGGCGCAACCCGACCAAGGAACAGCGCGAGTGGGGACTGTCGACCTACATCGAAGCCCTCAAGGAAGCGGTGGACGTGGTCACGGCGATCACCGGCAGCAAAGACGTGAACATGCTCGGCGCCTGCTCCGGCGGCATCACCTGCACCGCCCTGCTCGGCCATTACGCGGCGATCGGCGAGAACAAGGTCAACGCCCTGACCCTGCTGGTCAGCGTGCTCGACACCACCCTGGACACCGACGTTGCGCTGTTCGTCGACGAGCAGACCCTGGAGACCGCCAAGCGGCACTCGTATCAGGCCGGTGTGCTCGAAGGCAAGGACATGGCCAAGGTCTTCGCGTGGATGCGCCCGAATGATCTGATCTGGAACTACTGGGTCAACAACTACCTGCTCGGCAACGAGCCGCCGGTGTTCGACATCCTGTTCTGGAACAACGACACCACCCGGTTGCCGGCGGCATTCCACGGCGACCTGATCGAGATGTTCAAAAACAACCCGTTGATCCGCCCCGATGCACTGGAAGTGTGCGGCACACCGATCAACCTCAAGAACGTCACCGCCGACATCTATTCGCTGGCCGGCACCAACGACCACATCACGCCGTGGAAGTCCTGCTACAAGTCGGCGCAACTGTTCGGTGGCAAGGTCGAATTCGTGCTGTCGAGCAGCGGGCATATCCAGAGCATCCTCAACCCGCCGGGCAACCCGAAGTCGCGCTACATGACCAGCACCGAAATGGCCGACAACGCTGACGACTGGCAGGAAAACTCGACCAAGCATGCCGACTCCTGGTGGCTGCACTGGCAGGCCTGGCAGGCCGAGCGCTCGGGCGAACTGAAAAAGGCCCCGACCAAACTGGGCAACAAGGCATACCCGGCCGGCGAAGCCTCGCCGGGCACTTATGTACACGAGCGGTAACTGACACACCTCGCCCCGGAGCGTGGGCGTGGGACTTGCTCGCGAAAGCGTCCGGTCAGCCGATATCAAGGGTGACTGAAAAGCCGCATTCGCGAGCAATCCCGCGCCCACTCGGGTGAAGTGGACTATGAAATGTGTGACCCAACAGGGCTTGAGCATGCCGCACCCGTTCATCTTTCGTACCGTCGAGCTGGATGGCCAGACCATCCGGACCGCAGTACGCCCCGGCAAGCCTCACTTGACGCCCTTGCTGATTTTCAACGGCATCGGCGCCAACCTGGAGCTGGTGTTTCCTTTTGTCGCGGCGCTGGATCCGGACCTGGAAGTGATCGCCTTCGACGTGCCCGGTGTCGGCGGTTCTTCGACGCCAAACCGGCCGTACCGCTTTCCGGGGCTGGCGAAGCTCACCGCACGGATGCTCGATTACCTCGACTACGGCCAGGTCAACGTCATCGGTGTGTCCTGGGGCGGCGCGCTGGCGCAGCAGTTCGCCCATGACTACCCCGAGCGCTGCAAGAAACTGGTGCTGGCGGCCACGGCGGCGGGCGCGGTAATGGTGCCGGGCAAGCCGAAAGTGCTGTGGATGATGGCCAGTCCCCGGCGCTACATCCAGCCGTCCCATGTGATCCGCATCGCGCCGATGATCTACGGCGGCTCGTTCCGCCGCGACCCGACCCTGGCCGCCAGCCACGCGGCCAAGGTGCGTTCGGCGGGCAAGCTCGGTTACTACTGGCAACTGTTCGCGGGCCTGGGCTGGACCAGCATTCACTGGCTGCACAAGATCCATCAGCCGACCCTGGTGCTGGCCGGCGACGACGATCCGCTGATCCCGCTGATCAACATGCGCATGCTCGCCTGGCGCATTCCCAACGCGCAGCTGCACATCATCGACGACGGTCACCTGTTCCTGATTACCCGGGCCGAAGCGGTGGCGCCGATCATCATGAAATTCCTCCAGGAGGAACGGCAACGGGCGGTGATGCATCCGCATCCGACACCGCTGGGCGGATAACCGGCACGGTAAGTGCTCCGAAATAGGCGCGGCAGGACGCTGCGCAGGCAACAACCCGTAACAGCGTCTATGGTGTTCTGGTTCGGTGAGTTTGCTTTTGGCCTGTAGACGAAGGAGTGTTGAGTCATGCGCGACAAACCAGCGACCGGCGTGGTCCCAAGCCCCGCCGTGTTCATCAATGCGCAGAGTGCGATGACCGGTCTGCGCGGTCGGGACCTGATCTCGACCCTGCGCAACGTCGCGGCCCATGGCCTGCGCAATCCCGTCCACAGCGCGAAGCACGCCCTGAAGCTCGGCGGCCAGCTCGGACGTGTGTTGCTGGGTGAAACCCTGCACCCGATCAATCCCCAGGACAACCGCTTCGCCGACCCGGCCTGGAGCCTCAATCCGTTCTACCGGCGCAGCCTGCAGGCCTATCTGAGCTGGCAGAAACAGGTCAAGAGCTGGATCGACGAAAGCAGCATGAGCGAGGACGACCGCGCCCGCGCGCAGTTCGCCTTCGCCCTGCTCAACGACGCCGTGGCGCCATCCAACACCCTGCTCAATCCGCTGGCGGTCAAGGAGCTGTTCAACTCCGGCGGTCACAGCCTGGTGCGTGGCCTGAGCCATCTGTTCGACGACCTGCTGCACAACGACGGCCTGCCGCGCCAGGTCACCAAGCAGGCGTTCGAGGTCGGCAAGACCGTTGCCACCACCGCCGGCTCGGTGGTGTTTCGCAACGAAATGCTCGAGCTGATCCAGTACCGGCCGATGAGCGAAAAACAGTATGCCAAGCCACTGCTGGTGGTGCCGCCGCAAATCAACAAGTACTACATTTTCGACCTCAGCCCGGCCAACAGCTTCGTCCAGTACGCCCTGAAGAACGGCTTGCAAACGTTCATGATCAGTTGGCGCAACCCGGATGTTCGCCATCGCGAATGGGGCCTGTCGACCTACGTCGAAGCGGTTGAAGAGGCGATGAACATTTGCCGGGCGATCACCGGCGCCCGCGAAGTCAACCTGATGGGTGCCTGCGCCGGCGGGCTGACAATTGCCGCGCTGCAAGGGCATTTGCAGGCCAAGCGGCAACTGCGCCGGGTGTCCAGCGCGACGTACCTGGTGAGCCTGCTCGACAGTCAGATCGACAGCCCGGCGACGCTGTTCGCCGACGAGCAGACGCTCGAAGCGGCCAAGCGTCGCTCCTACCAGAAGGGCGTACTGGATGGCCGCGACATGGCCAAGGTCTTCGCCTGGATGCGGCCCAACGATTTGATCTGGAGCTACTTCATCAACAACTACCTGTTGGGCAAGGAGCCACCGGCCTTCGACATCCTTTACTGGAACAACGACAGCACGCGCCTGCCGGCCGCCTTCCACGGTGATCTGCTGGATTTCTTCAAACACAACCCGCTGACCCATCCGGGAGGCCTGGAGGTGTGCGGCACGCCGATCGACCTGCAAAAAGTCACGGTCGACAGCTTCAGCGTGGCCGGCATGAACGACCACATCACACCCTGGGACGCGGTGTATCGCTCGACCCTGCTGCTGGGCGGCGAACGGCGTTTCGTGCTGTCCAGCAGCGGCCATGTGCAGAGTATTCTCAACCCGCCGAGCAACCCGAAAGCCAACTACGTCGAGAACGGCAAACTGAGCAGCGACCCCCGCGCCTGGTACTACGACGCGAAAAAGGTCGACGGCAGCTGGTGGCCGCAGTGGCTGGAGTGGGTGCAGCAACGCTCCGGCGCCCTGCAGGAAACCCGGATGACCCTCGGCAGTTCCAACTATCCACCGATGGAGGCGGCACCCGGCACCTACGTGCGTGTGCGCTGACGTTCCACCTGCCTCGAACCCGTTAAGAAGACTGGATGAAAACCCGCGACCGGATTCTCGAATGTGCCCTGCAACTGTTCAACGAGAAGGGCGAACCCAACGTCTCCACCATGGAGGTTGCCAATGAAATGGGGATCAGCCCGGGCAACCTCTACTACCACTTTCACGGCAAGGAACCGCTGATTCTTGGGCTGTTCGAGCGCTTCCAGAGCGAACTGACGCCCCTGCTCGACCCGCCCGCCGATGTCGAACTGGCACCGGAAGATTACTGGCTGTTCCTGCACCTGATCGTCGAGCGCCTGGCGCAGTACCGGTTCCTGTTCCAGGACCTGTCGAACCTGGCCGGACGCCTGCCGAAACTGGCCAAGGGCATTCGCAATCTGCTCAACGCCCTGAAGCGCACACTGGCGTCGTTGCTGGCGCGGCTGAAGGCCTCCGGGCAACTGGTCAGCGACACCCAGGCCCTGGGGCAACTGGTGGAGCAGATCACCATGACCCTGCTGTTTTCCCTGGACTACCAGCGGATTCTTGATCGCGAGGGCGAGGTTCGGCTGGTGGTGTACCAGATCATGATGCTGGTGGCGCCGCATCTGTTGCCACCGGTGAAGGTGGCGACGGAAAGGATGGCTTTGCAATACCTTGAGGATCACGAATAAAGCAAAAGCCCAAACAAAAACGCCCGACCTTCACAGGCCGGGCGTTTTCTTGAGTCCTGAAGATCAGGACTGACTGGTTGGCGTCGACGGCGTCGATGCAGCAGTCGGAGTCGCCACCGGGGCAGGCGCCGCGGCAGAGTTCGACGTGCTCGCCAGTGCTGCCGGCGTTGCGACCGGCTTCGGCGCAGCTGCTTTCGGTGCAGCCGGCTTCTTCACAGCAGGTTTTTTCGCAGCAGCCGGCTTGGCCGCTGGCTTGGCAGCAGGTTTGGCGGCAGCGGTTTTCGCGGCTGGCTTGGCTGCTGGTTTCGCCGCAGGTTTTGCGGCGGGTTTCGCGACGGCCTTGGCGGCGACCGGTTTGGCCGCTGGCTTGGCTGCCGGCTTGGCCGCAGCGGTTTTCGCGGCAGGTTTGGCGGCGGCTTTGGCGGCCGGTTTTGCAGCGGCCTTGGCCAGAGGCTTGGCGGCAGGTTTGGCTGCCGGTTTCGCCGCAGCGGTTTTCGCCGCTACAGGCTGAGTTTTCAGGCCGGTGAGTTTTTCGATCTGCTTGGTCAGCGTCTCGACCTTGCTGTGCAGCGCTTTCACTTCATTGCGGCTAGGTACGCCCAGGCGCGAAATCGCGCTGTTCAGGCGCTTGTCGAAAGCACCTTCCAGCTCGTCCCACTTGCCCAGTGCGCGATCTTTCACGCCGCTGATGCGCGATTTGGCCGAAGAAGCGGAGTCCTTGGCAGCGTCGACTTTCTTGCCGACTGCGGACTTGGTGAGCTTCTCGGCTTTCTCGCCGTCTTTGACCAATGCATCGAAGAGTTTGCTGCCGTCAGTGTCGATCTTCGAATACACGCCTAAACCAGCCAGCCAGATTTTGCGGGAGTAGTCTTCAACCTTCCCAATCCAGGAGCTGCTTTCTTTATCGGTGTTCTTTTTACCAGCCATCCCGTTCTCCTTAAGATTTACGCGCGACGCGTTCGAGCAATGCCGTCAGCTCATCGAGCTTAGCAGAGAGTGCCTCAACGTCATGTTTAGACGGAATGCCGATACGATTCAAGGCGCTGGCCACACGGGTGTCGAACGCTTTCTCGACCTTGTCGAGCTGAACTTCGACACGACCTTTGAACGAGCTCACTTCGTTCTTGGCTTCATCGATCTCGGCGTTGGCCGCTTCGAGTTTTTCGGTGACGGCTTTTTTGCCTTTCTTTTCAACAGTTTGACCAGCCTTGATCAACTCCTGAAAGTACTCGCTACCCTCTTGGCCGACCTTGGCGTAGGCACCCAGGCCTGCCAGCCAGATCTTGCGGGCATAGGATTTGACGTCGCTCAGAGCAGAAGTCGAAGCGTCGATTTTTTTCTTCAAAATGACTTTGGCCATGGTGCACCTCACGCGCAGAAGGTTTGAGGAACTGCCCGCAAAAGTGTCGGGCTCGTGCACAAAGTAGGGAGAAAAATTAGAAACGGCACCCTAACAACTGACATAAAACCAGGGGCACCAAAAGAATGTGGGAGCAGGCTTGCTCCCACAGGGCAGGTGTTTACAGTTCCAGCGGATCAGACCAGCGCCTTGTCCAGCGCCTTTTCGATCTCGGCTTTGATCATGCCGCTCATGGCCGACATCATGATCCCCAGCTCCACATCGACCCGGATCGAATCCTCGGCCACATGCACCGCGCCTTTCACACCCGAGCGCTTGAGGTTCAGGGTATCGCCCGACCACTGCGGCTCCAGGCCATACTGATCGGAAAGTTTCTGCGCCAGCTTGTCGGCCTTCTCGCGGGCGGCTTCCTTGCCCAGGCTGTGGGCACGCTCAACACTAATACGGGCCATTGGATGACTCCTGCTTTTTTAATAGGACTATGAATGCTTGCTCGAGGAATCTTGACCGCCACTGCGGCAAATCGTCCCGAAGGTTGCTCATCTTACCTTTAGCCATTCCAAGACAAAGCATGTCTTGGGGATTAGAATGTCGCGCATTCTCTTTTGGTGACAGCGATATGACTGATCAGCGCAAAGGCAGCGATGCCGAACCCACCACTCACTTCGGCTTCAAAAACGTTCCGGAAAGCCAGAAAGCGGAAAAAGTCGCTGAAGTTTTCCATTCCGTAGCCGCCAAGTACGACCTGATGAACGACCTTCTGTCGGGCGGCATGCACCGTCTGTGGAAGCGCTTCGCGATCGAACTGTCGGGTGTACGTGCCGGCAACCGCGTGCTGGACATCGCCGGCGGCACCGGTGACCTGACCAAAAAATTCTCGCACCTCGTCGGCCCGACCGGCCAGGTGGTGCTGGCCGACATCAACGAATCCATGCTCAAGGTCGGTCGTGACCGCCTGCTGGATGTCGGCGTGTCGGGCAACGTCGAGTTCGTCCAGGCCGACGCGGAAAAACTGCCGTTCCCGGACAACCATTTCGACTGCGTGACCATCGCCTTCGGCCTGCGCAACGTGACGCACAAGGAAGACGCCCTGCGCTCGATGCTGCGCGTGCTCAAGCCTGGCGGCCGCCTGCTGGTGCTGGAGTTCTCCAAGCCGACCAACGCGCTGATGTCCAAGGCCTACGACGCCTACTCGTTCGCCTTCATGCCGCTGATGGGCAAGCTGATCACCAATGACTCGGAAAGCTATCGCTACCTGGCCGAATCGATCCGCATGCACCCGAATCAGGAAACCCTGAAGTCGATGATGGTCGATGCCGGTTTCGACCGCGTGACCTACCACAACATGACCGCAGGCATCGTCGCCCTGCATCGCGGCATCAAGCCCTGATGCTGCTCACCGGGCTGCTCGCCAGCGTTGAACTCGGCCTGAACCGGGTGCTGCGTCTCGACAGCACGGCGCTGCCACGCCTGGCGCATCTGACCGGCAAGGTGATTGCCGTCGACTGCCGCAGCCCGGCGCTGCAACTGTTCATCCTGCCGAGCGATGAAGGCCTGATGCTGGCGTCCCGTTGGGAAACCGGCGTCGACTGCACCCTGCGTGCCCCGGCCTCGAGCCTGGTGAAACTGGCCCTGAGCAAAGACAAGACCGCCGTGCTGCACGCACCGGAAGTCGAGCTCGACGGCGACAGCGGCGTGCTGCTGGAGCTGGCGGGTGTCCTGCAAGACCTCGAGCTGGACTGGGAGTACGAACTCTCGCGCTGGCTCGGCCCGGTCGCCACGCAACTGGTCGGCGGCCACCTGCGCAGTCGCGCACGCTGGTATCAACAAGGATTTGCCAGCCTCAACCAGAACCTCGCCGAATACCTGGCCGAAGAATCGCGCACCCTCGTCGGGCAGCGCGAAGCCGAAGCCCGGTTCAGCGAACTGGACCGGATCAAACTTGATCTGGAACGTCTCGAGGCGCGTTTCGAGCGCCTTTCCCGATCCCTCGACCCAAGCGATAACGCATGAAGCTGCTTGCCGTCCGCCGTCTGTTGCGCATCCAGCGCGTCGTGATCCGCTACCGCCTCGATGACCTGCTGTTCGATCTGCCGCTGCCCTGGTTTCTCCTGGCGCTGCGCTATGTGCTGCCGTGGCGCTGGTTCCCGCGCAAGCCGCTGGACCTGAGCCGGGGCGCGCGCCTGCGTCTGGCCTTGCAGGATCTGGGGCCGATCTTCATCAAGTTCGGGCAGATTCTCTCGACCCGCCGCGACCTGCTGCCGGAAGACATCGCCGATGAGCTGATGCTGTTGCAGGATCGGGTGCCGCCATTCGATTCGCAGCTGTCGGTCAGACTGATCGAAGAACAGCTCGGCAAGAAGATCGGCGAGGTGTTCAGCCGTTTCGACGTCGAACCGCTGGCCTCGGCCTCGGTGGCGCAGGTGCACGCCGCGCAGTTGAAAACCGGTGAAGAAGTGGTGGTCAAGGTGATCCGCCCGGGCCTCAAACCGGTGATTGCCCAGGATCTGGCCTGGCTGTTCATCCTCGCCCGCGCCGCCGAAAAGGTGTCTGCCGACGCGCGCCTGCTGCATCCGGTCGACGTGGTCAGCGACTACGAAAAAACCATCTACGACGAGCTCGACCTGCTGCGCGAGGCGGCCAACGCCAGCCAGCTGAAACGCAACTTCGACGGTTCGCCGCTGCTCTACGTACCGCAAATCTATTGGGACTGGTGCCGGCCAAAAGTGCTGGTGATGGAGCGCATCTACGGGATTCAGGTCACGGATCTGGCGACCCTCGCCGACCAGCGCACCGACATGAAAATGCTCGCCGAACGCGGCGTGGAGATCTTCTTCACTCAAGTGTTCCGCGACAGCTTCTTCCACGCCGACATGCACCCGGGCAACATCTTCGTCAGCACCGTCAATCCGTGGAGCCCGCAGTACATCGCGATCGACTGCGGCATCGTCGGCAGCCTGACCCCGGAAGACCAGGACTACCTGGCGCGCAACCTGTTCGCCTTCTTCAAGCGTGACTACCGCCGCGTGGCGCAATTGCACATCGATTCGGGCTGGGTGCCGGCGGAAACCAAGCTCAACGAGTTCGAAGCGGCGATCCGTACCGTGTGCGAACCGATCTTCGAAAAACCGTTAAAAGATATTTCATTTGGCCAGGTGCTGATGCGCCTGTTCCAGACCGCCCGCCGCTTCAACATGGAAGTGCAGCCGCAACTGGTGCTGTTGCAGAAGACCTTGCTGAACATCGAAGGCCTCGGTCGCCAGCTGTACCCGGAGCTGGATCTGTGGAACACCGCGCAGCCGTTCCTCGAACGCTGGATGCGCGAGCGCGTCAGCCCGAAAGCCTTGATCGGCAACGTGCAGAGCCAGCTGGAGCAGATTCCGCACCTGTCGAACATGGCCCGCGATCTGCTCGAACGCATGTCCCAGCCCCACGCCAGCGACCCTCCGCCGCCGTGGAAAAAACGCAAGGACGACTGGTTCCTGCGCCTGCTCGGCAGCGCGCACCTGGCCGGCGGCACGATCCTCGCCGCCGGTGGCCCGCTGCATGAACTGGGGCATTGGCCCGCGGGAATCATGGTGGCAGTCGGCTTGTATCTGGTCGTTCGCCGATAGCCAGTTCCGCGATCGGCTGGCACACTGTTTCAACGCCTGAGCCCGACCATTCGAGTGTGGGGTTCGCTGTCGGAGTCGAAGATGAAAAACTGGCTGGACGAGATCAAGTGGGACGCTGATGGCCTGGTGCCGGCGATTGCCCAGGATCACAAGACCGGACGCGTGCTGATGATGGCCTGGATGAACCGCGAAGCCCTGGCGCTTACCGCAGCGGAGAACCGTGCCATCTACTGGTCACGTTCCCGTGGCAAGCTGTGGCGCAAGGGAGAGGAGTCCGGTCATGTGCAGACTCTGCATGAAATGCGTCTGGACTGTGACGCCGACGTGATCATCCTGATGGTCGAACAGATCGGCGGCATCGCCTGCCATACCGGCCGTCAAAGCTGCTTCTACCGCGTCTTCGAAAACGGCGACTGGAAAACGGTCGACCCGGTACTCAAAGACCCGCACGCCATTTATTCCGCAGGACACAAACATGAGTGACACCCTGACCCGCCTCGCTCAGGTGCTTGAAGAGCGCAAAGGCGCAGCCGCCGACAGCTCGTATGTCGCCAGCCTGTACCACAAGGGTCTGAACAAGATTCTGGAGAAAGTCGGCGAAGAGTCGGTCGAAACCATCATTGCCGCCAAGGACGCCGCCGTCAGCGGCGATTGCAGCGACGTGATCTACGAGACCGCCGACCTGTGGTTCCACAGCATGGTCATGCTCGCCCAACTGGGTCAGCATCCGCAGGCGGTACTCGACGAGCTGGATCGTCGCTTCGGCCTGTCCGGACACGTCGAGAAAGCCTCGCGTCCGTCCGCCTGAACAACTTTTAGAGAGGAACAGCAACATGGGCATTTTTGACTGGAAACACTGGATCGTCATTCTGGTTGTCGTGGTGCTGGTGTTCGGCACCAAGAAACTGAAAAACCTCGGCACCGACGTCGGTGAGTCGATCAAGGGCTTTCGCAAGGCCATGAACGACGACGAGAAGCCGGCCGATCCGACCGTAACGCCTGCGCAGCCGGTGCCACCGGTTCAGCCGCAAGCCACCGCTCAGGCCAACCCGCCGCACACCATCGACGTGCAGGCGCAGAAAGTCGAAGAGCCGATCCGCAAAGACGTGTGAGCACTGACTAATGTTTGGTATCAGCTTCTCTGAACTGCTGCTGGTCGGCCTCGTCGCCCTGCTGGTGCTGGGTCCCGAGCGTCTGCCGGGCGCTGCGCGCACCGCCGGCCTGTGGGTCGGGCGCCTGAAGCGCAGCTTCAACGCGATCAAACAGGAAGTTGAACGTGAAATCGGCGCCGACGAAATTCGTCGGCAACTGCACAACGAGCACATTCTGTCGCTGGAGCAGGAGGCGCGGAAGATCTTCACGCCACCGGTTCAGCAGGAGCCGACACCGGTTGAGCATGTGGGTGAGCAGACGATTCATCCGTCAGCCGCAACCACTGCACCTGCTTCCGTTGCAGTGCCAACCGAGCCTGTGCCCGCCGTTGCAGAAAACTCGGTTGAACACGTAGCTCCAACCGCCGCGCCGACTACACCAGCGCCTCACGACTCCACTTTGCCGCCGCGAGCCCCATGACAAGGGCCTGTCATCGGTCATTTCCTGTGTCGCGTTGTCGCCTGAAAGCGGGCCAGGCAAGGCGTAGTCCGCAGGGAATGTGTTTTACCTTTCCAAGGACTACAACGCAGCCAGGCCCGCTTTCAGGCACAACCCGAAGGGCCGGCCCGTATTTGCGCAGGGCTGCGTTACTCGTTGCTTATTTGAAACGCCAAATTACGCGCCTCGCGCCTTGCCCTGCGCAAATACGGGCTCGGCGCGACACAGGAAATGACCGATGACAGGCCCTAGCCTCCCCGAAAACGACCAGCACATGCCGCTGGTTTCGCACCTCACCGAGTTGCGCACCCGCCTGCTGCGTTGCGTCGCGGCGATCTTCATCATCTTCGCCGGGCTGTTCGCGTTCACCCAGCAGATCTACACCTTCGTCTCGACGCCGCTGCGCCAGTACCTGCCGGCCGGCGCGACGATGATCGCCACCGACGTGTCGTCGCCGTTCCTGACGCCGCTGAAGCTGACGATGATGGTCTCGCTGTTCCTCGCGATCCCGGTGATCCTGCATCAGATCTGGGGCTTCATCGCCCCCGGCCTGTACAAGCACGAGAAGCGCGTCGCGGTGCCGCTGCTGATTTCCAGCATTCTGCTGTTCTACACCGGCATGGCGTTCGCGTATTTCTTCGTGTTCCCGCTGATCTTCAAGTTCTTCGCTTCGGCCACCCCGGCCGGCGTGGAAATGATGACCGACATCACCAGTTACCTCGATTTCGTCATGACGCTGTTCTTCGCCTTCGGCGTGGCGTTCGAGATCCCGGTGGCCGTGGTGCTGCTGGTGTGGATCGGCGTGGTCGACGTCAAATACCTGAAGAAGATCCGCCCGTACGTGATCATCGGCTGCTTCGTGGTCGGTATGATCCTGACCCCGCCGGACATCTTCTCCCAGACCCTGTTGGCCGTGCCGATGTGGATGCTGTTTGAAGTCGGCATCCTGTTCGGCAGCTTGGTCAGCAAACGCGAGCGCCCGGACGAAACCGTCGACGATCACAACGACCAGCCGCCAGCGACCCAGCCATGAACCTGCTGCTGCTCGAAGAAGCCGATTTCATCGCGGCCGACCGCGTCGTGCTGCGTGACCGGCGCCTGACCCACATGCAGGAAGTCCACCGCTCGGAAGTCGGTGATAGCCTGCGGGTCGGGCGCATCGACGGGCTGATGGGCTCGGCCGAAGTGTTGCGACTGGAGGCTGGGGAGGCTGAACTGCGCGTGTCCCTCAATCAGCCGCCACCGGCCAAGCTGCCGCTGACCCTGGTGCTGGCCCTGCCACGACCGAAGATGCTGCGCCGGGTGTTCCAGACCGTGGCGACCATGGGCGTGCCGAAGGTGGTGCTGGTCAACAGCTACCGCGTCGAGAAGAGCTTCTGGCAGACGCCGTTCCTGGAGCCGGAAGCGATCCGCGAACAACTGATCCTTGGCCTCGAACAGGCCCGGGACACGGTGTTGCCGGAAATCATCATCGAGAAGCGCTTCAAGCCCTTCGTTGAAGACCGGCTGCCGGCCATCACCGACGGCACCCTCGGCCTGGTCGGCCATCCCGGCAATCATCCACCCTGCCCTCGCGCCCTGAGCGAGCCGGTGACCCTGGCCATCGGCCCCGAGGGCGGCTGGATTCCCTACGAAATCGACCTGCTGGCCAAGGCCGGCCTGCAACCGGTGCAACTGGGCGAACGCATTCTGCGGGTCGAAACCGCCGTCACCGCCCTGCTCGCCCGCCTGTTCTGACGCCCCCGCTCTTTGTCCGGTGATGGCCGGACGAATTGCGTTACAGATTGCCATCACTCAGCCGATACAGTCCCCATAAGTCCAATTTAGTGGTCCGAGGGGAGTCGTCGCATGTACCGTTGGTTAGCCGAGAATCTTGGAAACGTCAGCGTCAAACGCAAGCTGGGAATCGGTTTCGGCCTGGTGCTGTTGCTGACACTGCTGATCACCTTCACTGGCTGGACCGGCATGAGCGGCATCATCAGCCGTGGTGACAAACTCGGCTTCATCTCCAGCCTCAACGAGCTGACCAAGGACCTGCGCCTGGCGCGCCTGGACTATGAAGCGCGGCGCGGCGAACAAGGCCCCGGCGCGGTCAACGACCTGCTGGGCAAGCTCGACAGCGGTTTGCAGACCGCTCGCGGCCTGATCGAACAACCGTCCGACGTCGCGATGATCGACCAGCAACTGGCGGCCGTCGCCGAGTACAAGCGCGCGTTCGCCGACATGACCCAGGCCACCGCCCTGCGCGAAGACGCCCGCAGCAAACTCGGCGCCACCGCCGACAACGCCGTGGCCCGTGTTGCCGAAGTCGAGAAATCCATGCTCCAGGGCGACAGCGTCAGCCAGTTCAACGCGGTGATCGACCTGAGCAAACTGATCCAGCAGGCGCGCTTCCAGGTACGCGGCTACACCTACAGCGCCAAGGCCGAAGCCGAGCAACCGGCCCTCGATGCCATCGACAACGCCCTGAAAAACCTTGAGACCCTGCCTGGCAAGCTGCCGGAGCAGCACATCGCCAACCTGCAACAGGCCACCGACTCCCTCAAGGCCTATCGCGCAGCGGTCAGCCAGTTCCGCGACTCCCAGGTCAACAATGCCAAGGCCCTGGCGCGCATGTCGATTCAGGGTGACACCCTGATCGACATCAGCAAGAAGCTCACCGACTCCCAGACCATCGTGCGCGACACCGACGCCGCTCACGCGAAAAACCTGCTGCTGATCGCCACCCTGCTGGCCCTGGCATTCGGCATGCTGGCGGCCTGGGCGATCACCCGGCAGATCATCATTCCGCTGAATCAGACTCTCAAAGTCGCCGAGCGCGTGGCCGCCGGCGACCTGACCCACAACCTGATTTCCCAGCGCCGCGACGAACTCGGTCAGTTGCAACGCTCGATGCAGAGCATGACCCAGGGTCTGCGCGAACTGATCGGTGGCATCAGCGACGGCGTCACCCAGATCGCCAGCGCTGCCGAGGAACTGTCGGCAGTGACCGAACAGACCAGCGCCGGAGTGAACAATCAGAAGGTCGAGACCGATCAGGTCGCCACCGCCATGAACGAAATGGCCGCCACCGTGCAGGAAGTCGCGCGCAACGCCGAGGAAGCTTCGGAGGCAGCCGTCGCGGCTGACCAACAGGCCCGCGAAGGCGACAAAGTGGTCGGCGAAGCCATCACCCAGATCGAGCGCCTGGCCACTGAAGTCGGCCACTCCACCGAAGCCATGGGCGAACTCAAGCGCGAAAGCGACAAGATCGGCAGCGTGCTCGACGTGATCAAGTCCGTGGCCCAGCAAACCAACCTGCTGGCCCTCAACGCTGCCATCGAAGCGGCCCGTGCCGGTGAAGCCGGACGTGGTTTCGCGGTGGTTGCTGACGAAGTGCGCAGCCTTGCGCAACGCACCCAGAAGTCCACCGAAGAAATCGAAGAGCTGATCGTCGGCCTGCAGAACGGTACTCAGCAAGTGGCAACGATCATGGACAACAGCCGCACGTTGACCCAGAGCAGCGTGGAGCTGACCCGCCGTGCCGGTGGTTCGCTGGAAAACATCACGCGCACCGTGTCGGCGATTCAGGCGATGAACCAGCAGATCGCAGCGGCCGCCGAGCAGCAGAGTGCCGTGGCCGAAGAGATCAACCGCAGCGTGCTGAACGTGCGGGATGTCTCGGACCAGACGTCGGCGGCGAGTGAAGAGACGGCCGCCTCCAGCGTCGAGCTGGCGCGCCTGGGCACTCACCTGCAAACGCTGGTAGGCCGCTTCAAGGTTTAAACCGCGCAAACAAAAAAATCGCAGCCAATGGCTGCGATTTTTTTTGCCCTACGCTTAGAGAACCTGACGCAGGAAAGCCTGGGCCCGCGGATCCTTCGGCGCATCGAAGAATTCCGCTGGCGAGGCGTCTTCCAGCAGTTTGCCGTGATCGAAGAACAGCACGCGATCCGCCACTTCACGGGCAAAACCCATTTCGTGGGTCACGCAGACCATGGTCATGCCTTCCACGGCCAGGTTCTTCATCACGTCCAGCACTTCACCGACCATTTCCGGATCGAGGGCCGAAGTCGGCTCGTCGAACAGCATCACTTTCGGATCCATCGCCAGTGCCCGGGCAATTGCCACACGCTGCTGCTGACCGCCGGACAGGCGCGACGGGTATTCACGGGCCTTCTGCGCGATGCCGACCTTTTCCAGCAGCGCCAGGGCCTTGGCCTCGCTTTCCTTCTGGCCACGCTTGCGCACGACTTTCTGCGCCAGGCAGAGGTTTTCCAGCACGGTCATGTGCGGGAACAGATTGAAATGCTGGAACACCATGCCGACTTCGCGGCGGTACGCATTGATGTCGGTTTTCGGATCGGCCAGTTGCAGACCGTCGATGCTCACCGAACCCGAATCGAATGCTTCCAGGCCGTTGAGGCAACGCAGGAAGGTCGACTTGCCGGAACCGGACGGACCGATCACAACCAGCACTTCGCCCTTGGCGACTTGGGTGCTGACGTTATCCACCGCGCGCACCACCTGGCCACGGGTGTCGAAGACTTTTACCAGATCGCGGACTTCAATCACTTTGCGCGAGCCTCCGCTCAAGCCGACTGGCGATTTTCGACAGCGGCAGGTTGATCAACAGGTACAGGCCGGCCACGCAGAACAGGATCTCGAACGGCGAGAACGAGGTGGTGATCACTTCTCGGCCGCTTTTCAGCAGCTCGGTAATCGCGATCACCGACACCAGCGAGGTGTCCTTGACCAGACTGATGAACTGCCCGGCCAGCGGCGGCAGCACGCGTTTGAAGGCTTGCGGCAGCACCACATGGCGCATCGACTGACCGGCGCTGAGGCCCAGCGAACGCGCAGCTTCGTTTTGTCCACGGGCAATCGACTGCACGCCGGAGCGGATGATTTCCGCCACGTAGGCACCGGTAAACAGCGACAGCGCCGCGATCCCGGCGAACTCCCGGGACAGGTTCATCACCGTGCCGATGAAGAAGTAGAAAATGAAAATCTGCACCAGCAGCGGCGTGCCGCGTACCAGCTCGACATAGATCGACGACAGGTCACGCAGGGTCGGATTGCTCGACAAGCGGCACAGGCCGGTCGCCAGGCCGATCAACAACCCCAGGACGCCGGACACCACCGACAGCCAAAGCGTCGTCCACAGGCCCCACAGCAGCGGTCCCGCCGCCCAATGACGGGTGACGCCCACCACGTCGCCTTCAGCCACATCGTCGCCCTGAGCGAATTGCAGGCTGTTCTCGTCGACCGTCAGGTGTTGCTCGTCGCCGGCCTCGTTGCGCAGCGTGACTTGCGCGCTGCCGCCCTTGCGAACCAGCTCACTGACGGTGGAAATGTCGGCGGCGCGCTGGGTTTCCTCGGCCTGATAGGCGAAGTACTGCGGCACGCGGTTCCAGCGCCATTCGTAGGACATCAGCGACGTGGCGTAATACAACGCGCCAGCCAGGCCGATCAGCACCAGCACGGTCAGGACGTGCCAGGGCCATTGGGCTTTTTTCTGTTTCATTGCAGGTTCCGGAATTCGTATTGCCTTGAATGGCCTCTTCGCGAGCAAGCCCGCTCCCACAGCAGTACGCGATCCACTGTGGAAGCGGGTTTGCCCGTGAATGGAGCGACCCGGTCTTGCCGACCGGCCGCTATCCGATCGGCCTTATTCCATGTCCTTGAGCCACTCGGTGCTCTTGAACCACTTGTCATGGATGCGATCGTAGGTGCCGTCTTCGTGGATCTGGTGCAGGAAGTTGTTGATGAAGTTGATGCTGTCGTAGTCACCCTTCTTCAGACCGAAGGCCAGTGGCTCGTAGGTGAACGGCTTGTCGAGGAACACCAGTTTGCCGGCTCCGACCTTGTTGACCGCCACCACGTTGTACGGCGCGTCGTAGATGAAGGCGTCGGCCTTGCCGTTGACCACGTCGAGCACGGCTTCCTGCTCGTTGTCGTAGCCGTGGTACTTGGCCTTGGAGATCAGTTTCCTGGCGACCATTTCGCCGGTGGTGCCGAGCTTGGAAGTGATGCGGTAGTCGGCGGTGTTCAGGTCTTTGTAGGACTTGATGGTGCCTTCCAGTTCCTTGCGGATCAGCAGGGTCTGGCCGACCACGATGAACGGTTCGCTGAAGTTCAGGCGCAGGTTGCGTTCCTGGGTCAGGGTCATGCCGCTGCCGATCATGTCGAACTTGTCGGTCATCAGCGCCGGGATGATCCCGTCGTAGCCGGTGGACACCAGCTCCAGCTTGACGCCCATGGCCTTGGTCATGGCTTTGAGGATGTCGACTTCGAAACCGATGATTTCGCCGCGCTTGTTGGTCATTTCGAACGGCATGTAGGTCGGATCCATGCCGACTTTCAACGAACCGCGCTTGACCGCGTCATCGATGGCACCGGCCTGCGCCGCATTGACTGCAACCAGTGCCGTGACGCCGACCAGCAGCATCGACAGATACTTCTTCATCTTCAAGTCCCCAAAACCATTGCGTTTGCGGCACGCAAATAAGCAGAAACGGGCCAAAAAGCCCGGGCGCACCAATTCGGGGACGGATGCTAACGCACTTGCTCGTTTGCACAAGGGTCAATGGACGATTTGTTTAACATTCAAGAATTACCCTCTCACCCCAGCCCTCTCCCCCAAGGGGGCGAGGGGGAAAGGGAGCCGATCTCCGTCAGTTTCCAATTCTGAGTTCGACTCGACATCTCTGTTTGGGGCATTGGATTCAATATCACGCTTTCAGGTCGGCGTAGCGCTGGAACATCCCCCAAATCAATCCCCTCTCCCTCCGGGAGAGGGCTAGGGTGAGGGGCTGTTCAGCCACCAATAAAAAGCCCCGCTAAATTAGCGGGGCTTTTTGTCAGGCCGGCTGAGCCTGCAGACTCACCGGTCGCAACGGCAGCAACGGCGCATGGGGATCGGCTTTCACCGAAGCCCGCCATGCATCCAGCCACTCGGCGTGACCTTCGGCCCACACCTGCTCGTGCAGGCGCGCCAGGGCTACCGGATCGCTCAGCAGTTGCAGGCGATCATGGTTGCTCAGCGCCGCCGGGCCGACCTTGATCGCGTGACGCACGCGCTCCTGGCGCAGCCACTCGATCGGCTCGGCCTGGCCGTGACGGGAGGTCGCCAGCGAGCACGCCAGGGCGTTCTGCTGAGGATCGACCACCGCGCGGACAAAGCCGTCGTTCAGGGCATGCCAGCGGTTTTCGTGGGTGTACTGATCGGTCGCCAGCAGCGCCTGCGGCGGGTTGTATTCCTCAGGGATGAGGAACAGGCTCTCGTCACGGGACTTGAGGCCCAGACCGACACGGCTGGAAATCACCGATACCGGGATCGACAGCATCAGGGAACCGACGATCGGCACCAGCCACCACAGGAAGCTCGGGTTCAGCCAGATCACCAGCAGCGCCCAGAAGAAGCCCAGCACGGTCTGTGGACCGTGACGCTTGACCGCTTCGCTCCATGGCGTGGAGTCGTCGTCACGTTGCGGCGAATTCCAGGTCGCAGCCCAGCCGAGGAACGCGGCAAGGACGAAACGGGTGTGGAAAATCATCCGCACCGGCGCCAGCAGCATGGAGAACAGCATCTCCAGCAGCATCGACAGGGTCACCTTGAACTTGCCGCCGAACTCTTTCGCGCCCTTGGCCCAGATCAGGATGATGCTCAGCAGTTTCGGCAGGAACAGCAGCACGATCGTCGTCGAGAACAGCGCGATCGCCTTGTCCGGGTGCCATTGCGGCCACAGCGGATAGAGCTGGCGCGGTTCGAGGAAGTACTGCGGCTCCATCAGGGTGTTCACCGCCAACAGCGCGGTCGACAGCACCAGGAAGAAGAACCACAACGGCGCCGACAGGTAAGACATCACGCCGGTCAGGAACACCGCACGGTGTACCGGGTGCATGCCCTTCACCAGGAACAGGCGGAAGTTCATCAGGTTGCCGTGGCACCAGCGCCGGTCACGCTTGAGTTCGTCGAGCAGGTTCGGCGGCAGTTCTTCGTAGCTGCCCGGCAGGTCGTAGGCAATCCACACGCCCCAGCCGGCACGACGCATCAGCGCCGCTTCAACGAAGTCGTGGGACAGGATCGCACCGGAGAACGCACCTTTGCCCGGCAACGGCGCGAGGGCGCAGTGGTCGATGAACGGCTTCATGCGGATGATCGCGTTGTGCCCCCAGTAGTGGGATTCACCCAACTGCCAGAAGTGCAGGCCGGCGGTGAACAGCGGGCCGTATACGCGGGTGGCGAACTGCTGCATGCGTGCATACAGCGTGTCCATGCCCGAGGCACGTGGCGCGGTCTGGATGATCCCCGCGTCCGGCGTGGCTTCCATCAGGCGCACCAGACTGGTCAGGCACTCGCCACTCATCACCGAGTCGGCGTCGAGCACGACCATGTACTTGTAGTCACCGCCCCAGCGACGGCAGAAGTCGTCGAGGTTGCCGCTCTTGCGTTTGACGCGGCGACGGCGGCGGCGATAGAAGATCTTGCCGAAGCCCTTGGCTTCGCGGCAGACGTCCAGCCAGGCCTGCTGCTCGGCCACACAGATGTCGGTGTCGTTACTGTCGCTGAGGACGAAGAAGTCGAAGCGATCCAGATCACCGGTGGCCGCGACCGACTCGAAAGTCGCGCGCAGACCGGCGAACACCCGAGGCACGTCTTCGTTGCAGATCGGCATCACCAGCGCGGTACGCGCGTCTTTCGGAATCGGCTCGTTGCCGGCGCTTTTCCCGGAGATGCGGTATTTATCGTGACCGGTGAGCAACTCGAGGAAGCCCATCAGCGCAGTCCAGAAACCGGCCGACACCCAGCAGAACAGAATCCCGAACATGATCAGGATGCTGGTTTGCAGCGCATACGGCAGCACTTGCGTGGCGGTTTGCAGCAACGGCTGGTGCATGACCTCTTCGAGATCGACGAACGACCAGCCCTGGTACGGCATGATGCCTTTCATGTACCAGCCGGCGACGATGGTCTGGCCGATCATCAGCAGCAACAGAATGTAGCGGCGGATCGAGCCGACGGTGCGCCAGCGCGCGGCGGGCAGCACGTTCTCGTCTTTCGGTGGCTGCGGCGGATTGGTCCGGCCGGTCAGGCGGCGCCAGCCACGCACCAGAATGTTGGTGCGCCACGGCTCCGGCACGACCTTGGTCCGGCGGATCGGCGGCGTGGCCTTGAGGCTGACCCGGCCATTGGCGTCGAGCACCAGCATTTCCGCCTCTTCCAGCTCTTCGGCGGTGCTCAGGGTCAGGCGCTTGCCCACCGAAGCCTGGGCGGCTTCGGCAGGGGCGTCGAACGTGCTGGACGACAGGCGTTGATGCAGTTCGCTGAAGGACTGGCAGCCCGCGAGTTCCGCGCGCTGCTCGTCGGTCATCGGCAAATGCGCCAGATACTCGGAAAGAGTCTCCGGCTGTACTTGAGAGTTACTCATCGGCAGGCAACTGATAGCTCCAGGTCTCGGTCAGGACTTGCTCAGTCGAGGCCGATTCCGGTGTGGCTGGGGCCGCGTCGGCAGCGGCAGGCTGCTTGGCGTCTTTGTTGGCCTTGTCCTTGGCTTCTGCCGCTGGCTTGGCGTCGGCCTGTTTGGCCTCGGCTGCCTTGGCTTCCTTGTCGGCTTTCTCTTGTTGCTTGGCGGCAACCTTGTCGGCCTTGGCGACGGAGGAGTTCGACGCCGGCAGCGAGAGCTTCGCCAGGTCGGTAGGCACCACGTTCTGCACCAGGGCAGCACGCATTTCGGTGGCCTTGCTCGCATCCTTGACCTTCAACCGCAGGGTCAGGCGCCAGCCTTTGGTTTCCGGGTTGTAGCGCACGTTGTTCTCGACCAGTTCGGCGTTGTCGCCGACGCTGACCTGGCTGCGCACGTCCGCATCCGCCGGCAATGCCGCCAGGGACGGGCCGGTGAAGTCGATCAGATAGGCAACGGTGCCGTCCGGTTGGCGGATCAGGTTCGACTGCTTGACGTCACCGGTCGAACGCAGGGTCTGCTCGACCCAGGCGCTGTCGATCGCATGGATGTTCGACTCGTTGTTGGTCCAGTGCATGCGGTAGGCGAAGTCCAGCGGCTGGCCCGGCTCCGGCATTTTTTCCGGGCTCCAGAACGCAACGATGTTGTCGTTGGTTTCGTCGGCGGTCGGAATTTCCACCAGGTCGACGGTGCCCTTGCCCCACTCGCCCTTCGGCTCGATCCAGGCGCTTGGACGCTTGTCGTAGCGGTCGTCGAGGTCTTCGTAGTGGCTGAAATCACGACCACGTTGCAGCAGGCCGAAACCGCGCGGGTTCTCGACGCTGAAGTTGCTCACGGCCAGGTGTTTCGGGTTATTCAGCGGACGCCAGATCCACTCGCCGTTGCCGGCATGGATCGACAGGCCGCTGGAGTCGTGCAGTTCACGACGGTAGTTGAGCACTTTCGACGGCTGGTTGGCGCCGAACAGGAACATGCTGGTCAGCGGCGCGATGCCCAGTTTGCCGACCTTGTCACGCAGGAACATCTGCGCCTTGACGTCGACGATGGTGTCGCTGCCCGGACGCACGATCAGGCGGTAGGCACCGGTGGCGCGCGGCGAATCCAGCAGGGCGAAGATCACCAGATGCTTGTCGCCCGGTTTCGGCTGCTGCACCCAGAATTCGCGGAAACGCGGGAATTCTTCACCGGACGGCAGGGCGGTATCGATCGCCAGGCCACGGGCCGACAGACCATAGGTGTGGCCCTTGCCGACGACGCGGAAGTAGCTCGCGCCCAGCAGGGTCATGATTTCATCTTGCTTGTCGGCCTTGTTGATCGGGTACAGCACACGGAAACCGGCATAACCCAGTTGCTCGGTGGCTTTAGGATCGAACTGCAGATCGCCGAAATCGAAACGCGACGGATCGTATTTGATCTCTTCGACGGTGTTCGCCGTGATTTCGTTGATTTTCACCGGCGTATCGAAGTGCATGCCCTGGTGATAGAAGGACAGCTTGAACGGGGTTTTCTGGTCGGCCCATTCGGCTTTTTCAGTGCGGAAACGAATTTTCTGGTAGTCCGCGAACTTCATGTCACGGAATTCGTTCGGCAGGTTGCTGCGCGGGGCTTCGAACTTCTGCCCGGCCAGCTCTTTAGCCTTGGCCGATACATCGTCAAGATTGAATGCCCAAAGCTGGCCGGCGCTGAGCAGGCACACGAGTGCCGAGCCCGCTACCAGAGCGCTTCGCAAGCGTTTGGCAGACAATTTTGCTGCATTACAGGGACTAACAATCACGAGCAACCCTCGCCGAAAACAGATCAAAAAACCAACGGCCAGATGAAGTGTCTGTGAGGTCTTCGGTACACGAAAACCGACCTTTCCAGAGCACCCTTGCCAAGTTGGCGAGCATTGTTCCGACTCCGCTGGGGCAAAATGATTCCCCAATCGGATCCGGACAAGTCTCTACCTAAGTCAAAATGGACCAACGAACGCTGATCCCCGTAGCGCGCGATTATCTAGCAGCCCGCGTTACAACGCATCAGGGGTAACAAAGTATTTATCGCGAAAAATCCCTGTTTTCAGTCGAAAAGCCCTTAAAAAGATGTTTCAAGGGTTTTTACGTCTGTAACAGAAAGGTTACCGGGCCATCGTTGACCAGATGCACCTGCATATCCGCGCCGAATCTACCTGATGCCACAGTGCCATGCACCTGTTTCGCTTTGCCTGATAGATAGTCGAACAGTTCCTCACCCAGGGCCGGAGGGGCGGCGGTCGAGAAACTCGGACGCAACCCGCTTTTGGTGTCGGCGGCGAGGGTGAACTGAGAGACCAGCAGCAACCCGCCGCCAACGTCCGCGAGGGAAAGATTCATCTTGCCCTCGGCATCGCTGAATACCCGATAGTTAAGCAGCTTATGCAGAAGTTTGTCGGCGCTGGCCCGCGTGTCGTCGGGTTCGACCGCCACCAGCACCAGTAAACCCTGGTCGACCGCGCCGACCACCTCCCCTGCCACCTCGACCCGCGCGCTTCTCACGCGTTGCAGAAGCCCCTTCATGCTTCTTCGGGCGGCAGGTCGAGCAGACGCCGGGCCATTTTGCTGGCGGCGCGCACCAGGGCATCGGTGATACCTGGCTCGGAGGCGGCGTGACCGGCGTCGCGGATCACCTGCAACTCGCTGTTCGGCCAGGCCTGGTGCAGTTCCCACGCGTTATCGAGCGGGCAGATCACGTCGTAACGGCCGTGGATGATCACGCCCGGCAGGTGGGCGATCTTGCCCATGTCGCGAATCAGCTGATTCGGCTCGAGGAACGCGTTGTTGGTGAAGTAGTGGCATTCGATCCGCGCAATCGACAGCGCGCGCTGCGGCTCGGAGAAACGATCGACCACCAGCGGGTTCGGCCGCAGGGTCGCCGTGCGCCCCTCCCAGATCGACCAGGCCTTGGCGGCGTGCATCTGCGCAATCTGATCGTTGCCGGTCAGGCGTTTGTGGAAGGCGTTGAGCAGGTCGTCGCGCTCGTCCAGCGGGATCGGCGCGATGTAGTCCTGCCAATAATCCGGGAACAGACGGCTGGCGCCGGCCTGGTAGAACCATTCGATTTCCTGCGGACGGCAGAGAAAGATCCCGCGCAGGATCAGGCCATGCACCCGCTCCGGATGGGTCTGGGCGTAGGCCAGGGCCAGGGTCGAACCCCAGGAACCACCGAACAGCACCCATTTCTCGATGCCCAGGTGCTTGCGGATCCGCTCGAGGTCGGCGACCAGATCCCAGGTGGTGTTGTTTTCCAGGCTGGCGTGCGGGGTGGAGCGTCCGCAGCCGCGCTGGTCGAAGGTGACAATGCGATACAGGTTCGGATCGAAGTAGCGACGGCTCTGCGCATCGCATCCGGCGCCGGGGCCGCCATGGATGAACACCACGGGCAAACCTTCCGGCGAGCCGCTTTCATCGACGTACAGCGTGTGGGTGTCATCGACAGCCAGATCGTGCCGGGCGTGAGGTTTGATCTGCGGAAACAATGTCTGCATTGCGCGCTCCGTAAGGGGTCGAGTTCATCCCTGGGGGGACTTCTATTATTCTGCCGTCCGGCATCATAAACCCGATTTACGTCAATGAGCATGCCCGCACGCTGTCACAATTTGTCAGCCATAAACCCCAGCAGCTTTTCGTAGAGACGGTCGACCTCGGCGACCTGGCCGCGAGCGCGCAGGCAACCGTGAACCAGACCTTCGCCGTCATACAGCACCGCATCGCCACCGGCGGCGTTCAGGCGCTCGGCGTAACGCACCCCATCGTCACGCAAGGGATCGAATTGCGCCACGGCGATCCAGGCCGGCGGCAGATCACTGAGATCGCCAGCGAGCAGCGGCATCGCGTAGGCGCCGGGCTGACGGGTGCCGCGCAGATACAACGCGTGATAACAGTCGACATCACTGCTGCCGAGCAACGGCGCATCGGCGCATTCACGGCGTGACGGCAGATGTTCGTCGCCCCCGAGGCCCGGGTAGATCAACACCTGAGCACTCGGCAGCCGTTCATCGGCATCGCGCAATGCCAGGCACAACGCGGCGGCGAGATTACCGCCAGCGCTGTCCCCCGCCACCAGCATCCGCTGCGGATCGAACCAGAACGGCCCGCCACGCAACGCGCGCCAGACGCTCAGGCAATCCTCGAAACCGGCCGGAAACGGGTGCTCCGGCGCCAGCCGATAATCCACCGCCACCACCATCGCGCCCAGCGCCATGGCCAGTTCGAAACACATGAAGTCATGGGAATCGAGCCCGCCCACCACCCAGCCGCCGCCGTGCAGGTACAACACGCAGGGCCAGCCGCTGGACGGTGGTTTCACCGGCGGGCGATAGGAACGCACCGCTACGCCGTTCAACTGGAAGTCCACCACCTCAAGTCCGACCGGGCGCTCGGGGGTGAACGCCCGGCACATGTCGTCGTATGCCTTGCGCAGGCCGTCGAGGCTGCTGTCATCGCTGGCGTAGCCGAGGGTTTTGGCGACGAACGCCGACATCGCTGCAGACAGCGGATAAGTGCCCATCAGTTTTTCAGGCTGGCCTGAACCGTGGCCACGCCGTCCTTGCCGTCGAAACTGCTGACACCGGCCAGCCAGCGCTGCAAGTCTTCGGGGTGGTCACGCAGCCAGCTCTTGGCCACATCCTGCGGGGTCTTGCGCTCCATGATAGGCACCATCAACTGGCTTTCGAGGGCGGCGGTGAACGTCAGGTTTTCCAGCAGTCGATGGACGTTCGGGCAACGCTCGGCGTAATCCGGCGAAGTCACCGTGGACACGGTGGCGGCGCCTTCGTTGGGGCCGTAGACGTCCTCGCTGCCGGTCAGGTAGGTGATCTTCATGTTGATGTTCATCGGGTGCGGGGTCCAGCCGACGAACACCACGAACTCCTTGCGGTTCACCGCGCGCTGGACGGCGGCGAGCATCCCGGCCTCACCGGACTCGATGATCTTGAAATCCTTGAGGCCGAAGTGGTTGGTTTCGATCATGGTCTTGATCGTGGTGTTGGCGCCGCTGCCGGGTTCGATGCCGTAGATCTTGCCGCCCAGTTGATCCTTGAAGCGGGCGATGTCGGCAAAGGTCTTGAGGCCCGCCGCCGCAACGTAATCCGGAACCGCCAGGGTCGCTTGCGCGTCGGCCAGGCTCGGCTTGTCCATGACCTTGACTTGATTGGCGGCGAGGAACGGCGCGATGTTCTTGTCCATCGCCGGTTTCCAGTAGCCGAGAAAGATGTCCAGGCGCTTGTCGCGGATGCCGGCGAAGATGATTTGCTGCACCGCGCTGGTCTGTTTGCTTTCGTAGCCCAGGCCATTGAGCAGCACATCGGCCATGCCGCTGGTGGCGATCACATCGGTCCAGTTGACCACACCCATGCGCACAGCCTTGCAGGACGCGTCGTCACTGGCCAGAACAGGGGAACTGAGCAGGACACTGCTCGTGAGGATTAACGCACAACGAGTGAACAGTTTTTTCATCGGGGTTCGTCTCGAGCGGCAGCGGATTATTGTCGGAGCGGTGTCTTTGTGCACCGTGGCCGAAACATTACGCAGGCATCGAGGGGGAAAAGCGAACTGTGGCGACCGGGACTTGCACGGTGGCGACTGTTTACCCGCCCTGTGGGAGCGGCGTTGCTCGCTCCCACAGGGCGGGTGGCAGGCTCAGGACGGGTAGTAACGCTCGCCCCAGGCCAGTAAGCCTTGCAGCAACTCCTTGAGCACCACCCGCGTCGGCTCGGCCAGATCGGCGCGATAGCGGAACGGTTCGAACTCTTCCATGTACGTGCACTGGCCCAGTTCCAGTTGCACCGCATGAATGTTTTGCGCCGGGTTGCCGTAATGACGGGTGATGTGGCCACCCTTGAAACGTCCGTTCAGCACATGACTGTAATCGCCGTGACGGGCGCAGATCGCTTCCAGTTGCGTCGCCAGTTGTGGATCGCAGCTGGCGCCATTGAAGGTGCCGAGGTTGAAGTCCGGCAGCTTGCCGTCGAACAGGTGCGGAATGATCGAGCGGATCGAGTGCGCATCGAACAGCAGCGCGTAGCCGAACTCGGCTTTCAGTCGCGCCAGCTCTTGCTGCAGAGTGCTGTGGTACGGCGTCCAGATCTGCTCCAGATAGGTCGCGCGCTCGGCTTTCGACGGTTCCAGCCCTTCCTTGAACAGCGGAATGCCATCGAACAGCGTCGCCGGGTACAGCCCGGTGGTGGCGCCCGCGTACAGCGGTTTGTCGTCGGACGGCCGGTTCAGGTCGATGACGAAGCGCGAGTATTCGGCGGCCAGGGTGCTGGCACCCAGTTCAGCGGCGAAGTCGTAGAGCTGGGGAATATGCCAGTCAGTGTCCGGCAGGCTTTTCGCGTCCGGGATCAACCCGGCCTCGACCGCTGGCGTCAGACGCACACCGGCGTGGGGCATGCTGATCAGCAACGGCACGCGACCTTGTTTGAAATTCAGAACCTTATCCACAACCGCTCTCCTACAGACTTGATTCAACGCCATGACGCACGACGCGTTTGTCCAGCTCACCACCCAGCCAGTACGCCAGATCCGCCGGCCGGTCGATCTGCCAGGCGACGAAGTCCGCGACCTTGCCGACTTCCAGCGAACCGTGGGTCGCGGCCATGCCCAGCGCCTGCGCAGCGTGAATGGTCGCGCCGGCCAGGGCTTCTTCCGGGGTCATGCGGAAACAGGTGCAGGCCATGTTCAGCATCAGACGCAGCGACAGCGCTGGCGAGGTGCCGGGGTTGAGGTCGCTGGCGATGGCGATCTTTACCTTGTGTTTGCGCAAGGCCTCCATCGGTGGCAATTGGGTTTCCCGCAGGAAATAGAACGCCCCCGGCAGCAGCACCGCGACGGTGTCGGACTCGGCCATCGCGATGGCGTCGGACTCGTCCATGAACTCCAGGTGATCGGCGGACAACGCGTGATAACGCGCGGCCAGGCTGGAGCCATGCAGCGACGACAGTTGTTCGGCGTGCAGCTTGACCGGCAGGCCGAGTTTTTGCGCGGCGACGAAGACCCGCTCGACCTGCTCCGGGGAAAACGCCAGGTATTCGCAGAACGCATCCACCGCATCCACCAGCCCTTCGGCGGCCAGGGCCGGGAGCATTTCGGTGCAGATGTGATCGATGTAAGCGTCGGCGCGATCGACGTACTCCGGCGGCAGCGCGTGAGCGGCCAGGCAGGTGCTGCGCACGCTGATCGGCAGTTCGTCGGCAAGCCGACGGATCACCCGCAGGATCTTGCGCTCGCTGGCCAGGTCCAGGCCGTAGCCGGACTTCATCTCGACCGTAGTCACGCCGTCACGCATCAGGCTTTTCAGACGCTTGGCGGCGCTGGCGAACAGCTCGTCTTCCGAGGCCTCGCGGGTGGCGCGCACGGTGCTGGCGATGCCGCCGCCCTGGGCAGCGATTTCCGCGTAGCTGACCCCTTGCAGGCGCTTCTCGAACTCACCGCTGCGGTTACCGCCGAACACCGTATGGGTATGGCAGTCGATCAGGCCCGGAGTGACCCACGCGCCTTGCAAGTCGTTGACCGCCGGGTATTCGCCGGCAGGCAATTGATGACGCGGACCGATCCACTCGATGAGTGCACCGGACGTCACGATGGCCGCATCCTCGATGATCGAGTAGACGCCCTGCGCCATGGTTGCGACGTGGCAGTGTTGCCAGAGGGTTTTCACTGTTGGCCTCCGTTGGAATGCTGTTTGGCGGGGAGCCCGCAAGAGCCCCCTCACCCTAACCCTCTCCCGGAGGGAGAGGGGACTGACCGGGTTGTTCTTTCGAGGCACGCCGACCTGAAATTCCGGGCCGAACTCCAGTTCGAAAAAACCTTGAAAGCCCCTCACCCTGGGACTGACCGAGGTGTTTGTTCGATGTGCACCGACCTGAGATTTCGAGTTGAACTCAAGTTCTGAAAAGCACAAATATCGGCTCCCTTTCCCCTCTCCCCCTTGGGGGAGAGGGCTGGGGTGAGGGGGTGGCGTCCTTACAGGCTCGGCAGCAACTTCGCCGGCACCAGCTCGGTCAGACTGCGCGAAGCCAGCAACTCGGTCGCCGCCTCGATGTCCGGCGCGAAGAACCGGTCCTTCTCGTAGAACGGCACCTCACGACGCAGAATCCCGCGCGCCTTTTCCAGTTTCACCGAGGTCTTCAGGCCTTCACGCAGATCCAGCCCCTGCGCCGCCGCCAGCCATTCCACCGCGAGAATCCCGCGAGTGTTCTCGGCCATCTCCCACAGGCGCTTGCCGGCAGCCGGAGCCATCGACACATGGTCTTCCTGGTTGGCCGAAGTCGGCAGGCTGTCCACCGAATGCGGATGCGCCAGCGCCTTGTTCTCGCTCGCCAGTGCCGCTGCGGTCACCTGGGCGATCATGAACCCGGAGTTGACCCCGCCATTGGCCACCAGGAACGGCGGCAGTTGCGACATGTGCTTGTCCATCATCAGCGAGATACGGCGCTCGCTCAGGGAGCCGATTTCGGCGATGGCCAACGCCATGTTGTCAGCGGCCATGGCCACTGGCTCAGCGTGGAAGTTGCCGCCGGAAATCACATCGCCTTCGGCGGCGAACACCAGCGGGTTATCCGACACGGCGTTGGCTTCGATCGCCAGCACTTCGGCGGCCTGACGGAACTGGGTCAGGCAGGCGCCCATGACTTGCGGCTGGCAGCGCAGCGAATACGGGTCCTGAACCTTCTCGCAATTCTGATGCGAGTCAGACACTTCACTGCGCTCGCCCAGCAGATCGCGATAAGCGGCAGCGGCGTCGATCTGGCCTTTCTGCCCACGAGCCGAGTGAATACGGGCGTCGAACGGCGAGCGCGAACCGAGCACCGCTTCAACCGTCAGGCCACCGACCGCCAGCGCACCGGCAAACAGGTCTTCACCTTCGAACAAACCCCGCAGCGCAAACGCGGTGGACACCTGAGTGCCATTGAGCAGCGCCAGACCTTCTTTCGCCGCCAGGGTCAGCGGCGTGAGGCCGGCGACTTTCAGCGCTTCGGTGGCCTCCATCCATTCGCCCTTGTAGCGCGCCTTGCCCTCGCCCAGCAGCACCAGCGACATATGCGCCAGCGGCGCGAGGTCGCCGGAAGCACCGACCGAACCTTTCAGCGGAATGTGCGGATAAACCTCGGCGTTGATCAGCGCGATCAGCGCATCGATCACCACGCGACGGATGCCGGAGAAACCACGGCTGAGGCTGTTGACCTTGAGCACCATGACCAGGCGTACCAGCGCATCGCTGATCGGCTCGCCGACACCGGCGGCGTGGGACAGCACCAGCGAGCGCTGGAGGTTTTCCAGGTCTTCGCTGGCGATGCGGGTCGACGCCAGCAGACCGAAACCGGTGTTGATGCCGTACGCGGTGCGATTCTCGGCGAGGATCTGCTCGACGCAGGCCACGCTGGCTTCGATCTGCTTTGAAGCACTGTTGTCGAGGGTCAGCTTGACCGGGTTCTGGTAGACGTCACGCAGTTGGGCCAGGCTCAGTTGGCCGGGAATCAGGTTCAGCGCAGTCATTTAAATGCTCCTTTTGAGAGATTGTTATTAACTACCAGTCGCTCCGGAGCATTCCGTTATCCGTCGCTTCCCGCCTTCTGGGCGATCCGCGCCTTGGCACGCTGGTATGGGGTCTTGTCAGTGCAAATCCGGTAAAGCGTTGTACAGCAGATTCGAATCTTTCAGCACGCGCGCGGCCGCGGCGATATCCGGCGCCAGCCAGCGATCCTGATCGTAGGCCGGAACGGTTTCGCGCAGCAGTCGCCAGGCGACATCGGTGCCGGCGCCGAAACGCTGTTCCTTGAGGAACTCGAAAGCCTGTGCCGCCAGCAGGTACTCGATGGCGAGGATCTGCGTGCAGTTTTCCAGCGCACGGTGCAGCTTCAGCGCGGCGTTGGTGCCCATGCTCAGATGGTCTTCCTGCAAGCCTGAGGTGACGTAGTTGTCGAGCACCGCCGGTTGCGCCAGTTGACGGTTTTCCGCGCACAACGACGCGGCGACGTATTGCACGATCATCATCCCGGAGTTCACCCCCGGATTGGCCACCAGGAACGCCGGCAGACCGCTGACGTGCGGGTTGATCAGACGATCCAGGCGCCGCTCGGCAATCGAGCCGATTTCGGCCATGGCGATCGCCAGCAGATCGGCCGCCAGCGCCACCGATTGACCGTGCGGGTTGGCCTGGGACATGACCCGGAAGTCGTCCGGAGTGCCCAGCAGCAGCGGGTTGTCGGTGCAGCCGTTGAGTTCGGTTTCGATCTGTCGGGTCGCATGCTCCAGTTGATCGCGCGCGGCGCCATGCACCTGCGGGATCGAACGGATGCTCAGCGCGTCCTGAGTGCGAATGCCTTTGCTCGAAGCGATCACTTCACTGCCGTCGAGCAAGGCGCGCAGGTTGACGCCGACCCGTTGCATGCCCGGATGCGGCTTGAGCGCGATGATCTCGGCGTCGAATGCCGCGATCTGGCCACGCTGGGCCTCGAAACTCATGGCGCTAATCACGTCGGCCCACTGCACCAGACGCGAGGCATCGGCCAGCGCCAGGCAACTCAGGCCGGTCATGCACGGCGTACCGTTGACCAGGCACAGACCGTCCTTCGCCCCCAGTTGCACCGGTTGCAGGCCTTCTTCGGCCAGCGCCTGTTGCGCCGCGACGACTTGCCCGCGATAGCTGACATTGCCCACGCCCAGTAGCGCGATGCCGATGTGCGCCATGTGGGTCAGGTAACCCACCGAGCCCTGGGACGGCACTTGCGGCGTGATGCCGCGATTGAGCAACGCCAGCAACGCTTCGACAACCTGCGGATGAACGCCGGATTTACCCTGGCTGAAATTGCGGATCGCCGCGCACATGATTGCCCGGGTCTGCTCATCGCTCAGAACCGGACCGACGCCACAGGCGTGGCTGAGCAAGGTGTTGCGGGACAACTGGCTGAGTTGCTCGTCTTTCAGCGAGACGTTGCACAAGGCGCCGAGCCCGGTGTTCACGCCATAGGCACGCTCGCCGCTGGCGACGATGCGCTGGACGATCGCCTGGGCGTTTTCGATGCGCGCCCAGGCCTGGGCCGACAGCTCGAGCTGCGCGCCATGACGGGCGACGGCGACCACATCCTGCCAACGCATCGGGGCATCGGCGATCACGATTTTTTCAGCCTGGGACATCATTAACCTCATCCGAACATTGACTTGAGCGTTCCCACGCTCTGCGTGAGAACGATCATCAGACCACCGCCGCCCGCCGCTGCACGAACCGGTCGACGTACTCATCCGCCGGCGAATGCAGGATCTCGCGCGGGGTGCCGACCTGGATCAGGCGGCCATCCTTGAGGATCGCGATGCGGTTGCCGATGCGCACGGCCTCGTCGAGGTCGTGGGTGATGAAGACGATGGTCTTGTGCAGGGTCTTTTGCAGCTCCAGCAACTGATCCTGCATTTCCGCGCGGATCAGCGGATCGAGGGCGCTGAAGGCTTCGTCCATCAGGATGATGTCGGTGTCCGCCGCCAGGGCGCGGGCCAGGCCGACACGCTGACGCATGCCGCCGGAGAGCTGATGCGGGTATTTGTTTTCGTAGCCCTTGAGGCCCACGGTGTTGATCCAGTGCAGCGCGCGTTCGGCGCACAGTTGCTTGCTCTCGCCGCGCACTTTCAGGCCGTAGGCGACGTTGTCCAGCACGGTCTTGTGCGGCAGCAGGCCGAAGCTCTGGAACACCATGCTGATCTTGTGCCGGCGAAATTCGCGCAGGGCTTCCATGTCGTATTGCAGGATGTCCACGCCGTCCACCAGGATCGCCCCGCTGGTCGGGTCGATCAGGCGGTTGAAGTGGCGCACCAGGGTCGATTTGCCGGAGCCGGACAGGCCCATGATCACGAAGATTTCGCCGGTGCCGATGCTCAGGGACAAATCGTTGACCCCGACCACGCAACCGGTTTCGTTCAGCACCTGATCCTTGGTCTTGCCCTGGCCGACCATCGCCAGCGCATCCTTGGCGCGGTTGCCGAAAATCTTGAAGACGTTTTTGACTTCGATCTTGCTCACGGTTGCGTTGTTCATTTGCTCACCTCATGCCGTGGCCGACCATACGCCTGGGTAATGCGGTCGATGACCACTGCGAGAATCACGATCGCCAGGCCGGCCTCGAGGCCACGCCCGACGTTGAGGGTCTGAATCCCCACGAGTACATCTTCACCCAGGCCACGGGCACCGATCATCGAGGCGATCACCACCATCGACAGGGCCATCATGGTGGTCTGGTTGATCCCGGCCATGATGCTTGGCAGGGCCAGCGGCAGTTGCACGCCGAACAGTTGCTGCCAGCGGTTGGCACCGAAGGCGTTGATCGCTTCCATCACTTCGCCGTCGACCTGGCGGATACCCAGATCGGTCAGACGGATCAGCGGCGGGGCGGCGTAGATCACGGTGGCGAAAATCGCCGGCACCTTGCCCAGGCCGAACAGCATCAACACCGGGATCAGGTACACGAAACTCGGCATGGTCTGCATGATGTCGAGCAGCGGCATCAGTACCGAACGCAGGCGATTGCTGCGCGCCGAGAGAATCCCCAGCGGTATGCCGATCAGCACCGAGATCAGCGTCGCCACCAGCATCAGCGCCAGGGTTTGCATGAGTTTGTCCCACAGGCCGACGGCGCCGACCAGGAACAGCAGACCGACGATCACGGCGGTGGTGACCACTTTACGGGTGGCGTGCCAGGCGATCCCAGCGACCACGGCCAGCATCAGCCACCACGGCACGGCGCGCAGCAGGCCTTCAAGATTGACGATGGCCCACAACAGGGTGTCGGAGATGTGGCGGAACACATCGCCGTAGTTGGTGACCAGCGCATCGACCCAACCGTTGACCCAGTCGGCGATGGAAAAGGTAAAGCTTTCGGGAAACATAAGCGGCTCTCAATCAGGAAACTCAATCAAGCGATTGCGGCGAACACCCCGGCCAGCCTCTCGGTTGGCCGGGAGGAATTCGACCTACAGCGCCGCGTCGATTTTCTTGGCAGCGTCTTCACTTACCCACGCGTGCCAGACCTCAGGATGTTCCTTGAGGAAGATTTTCGCCAGTTTTGGCGACTCGATACGTTCCTTCGCCATACGGCCCAGGTTCTGGTTCAGCAGATCGATCGGCAGGTTGACCTTTTCCAGCACGGTCACCAGCTCCGGAGCCTGCTCGTGGAAGGTCTTGGACAGACCGACCTTGATGCTCACGGACTTGTCGACGCCGGCCTTTTCTTCAAGCTTGATCACGTCGACCTGGCCCATCAGCGGGGTTGGCGACCAGTAGTAGAACAGGATCGGCTCGCCACGCTTGTAGCTCGACAGCACCGCCGCATCCAGTGCCGGGCCGGTGCCCGGACGGAAGTTGGTGTAGCTGTTTTCCAGGCCGTAGCTCTTGAGCATTTCGGTGTTGTCCAGCTCGCAGGTCCAGCCGGCCGGGCAGTTGTAGAAACGGCCCTTGGACGGCTCTTCGGCATCCTTGAAGATCGCCGAGTATTTGCCCAGGTCGGAGATGTGCTTCAGGTCAGGAGCCTTGGCTTCAAGCTTGCGCTTGGCATCGCCCTCAACCACATAGCGCGGCACGTACCAGCCCTCGATGGCGCCGACGATCGGCGCACCGACACCGACAACCTTGCCGGCCTTCTCGGCCTTGTTCCAGACCTCGCTGCGACCGACCCACTCTTCGGCGAAGACTTGAATGTCGTTGGTGCTCAGGGCGTTTTCCATGGTGATGGAGTTGCCCGGCAGGCTGTCGGTCTTGCAGTCGTAACCTTTCTCCAGCACCACTTGCAGGACGTCGGTCAGCAGCATGCCGCTTTCCCAGTTGAGGCCGGCGAACTTCACCGGTTTGCCGGACTCGCACCAGCCGGCGGCCTGGGTGGCGCCAGCGCTGGCCAGCAGGCCCATGGAAAGCAAAGTGGTCAGCAGGGTCTTGTTCGATTTCATTGTTGTGACGCTCCTAATCATGAGTTGGCTTACGGCAGTCAAGAGGCATCCAGCCCTGTCCACGTCCAAATCAGGCCTGCGCCGCAGCGCGACCGGCCCCGCTTGTTTTAGGTTGTGCAACGCTGCTCTGCTCGACCGGCAGAATCAGTTGATCGGGTACTGTGCCGTGCCACTTTCTGGCACACACGTAATACAGCGCGGCGGGCAGCACCAGACCGATAATCCAGGAAATATCCACGTCACCCAGCGCTGCCACCAGCGGACCGGTGTAGAACTTGGTGGAGATGAACGGCAACTGCACCAGCACACCGAACACATAGACGCTGATGCCGAGGAGGTTCCAGCGGCCGTAGCGACCGTTCGGATCTGCCAGCGCCGGCACGTCATAGCGCTCGCGGGTGATGCAGTAGTAGTCCACCAGGTTGATCGCGCTCCAGGGCGTGAAGAACGCCAGCAGGAACAGGATGAAGGACTTGAAGGCACCGAGGAACGAATGCTGGCCGAGCAACGCGATCAGGGTGGCCGCGCCGACGATCACCAGCACGAACACCAGACGTTGCATGCGCGAAACCTGCAAGTGGCCACGGAAACCGCTGATGATGGTGGCGATGCACATGAAGCTGCCGTAGGAGTTCAGCGTGGAAATGGTCACCTTGCCGAACGCGATGCTGAAGTACAGCAGCGCAGCGACGGCACCACTGCCGCTCAAACCGACGATGTAAGCCACTTCATGACCGGCGAACTGGCCGTTGGCCGACGCAGCGGCAAACACACCCAGAATCATCGCCACCTGCGCGCCCACCACCGAACCTGCACCGGCGGCGAAAAAGGTTTTCACCGACGACGTCTTGCTCGGCAGGTAACGCGAGTAGTCCGCCACATACGGACCGAAAGCGATCTGCCAGGAGGCCGCGAGCGACACCGCCAGCAGGAAGCTGCTCCAGCTAAAGTGACGGATTTCCAGCAGCGCGCCGACATCGGTCTGGCTCATCAGCCGACTGAACAGGTACACGAAAGCGATGACGCCAATGACACTGGCGACACGGCCGATCCAATGGATCACTCGATAGCCGAGCACCGTGACCAGCACGATAACGCTGGCGAAGATCAGGATGCCGACGGTGTCACTGACACCAAACAGCTGACCCAGCGCCTGTCCGGACAGCACGGTGCCGGTCGCGGTGAAACCCAGGTACATCAGGCACACCAGCACGATCGGGATGGCCGCGCCATAAACCCCGAACTGCACCCGGCTGGAGATCATCTGCGGCAGGCCCAGTTTCGGTCCTTGCGCCGCGTGCAGCGCCATCACCCCACCGCCGAGCAGTTGCCCGATCAGCAGCCCGATCAACGACCAGAACACATCACCGCCCAGCACCACGGCCAACGCCCCGGTAACAATCGCGGTGATTTGCAGGTTGGCACCCAACCAGAGGGTGAACTGACTCAACAGACGACCGTGTCTTTCCACTTCCGGGATGTAGTCGATCGAACGCCTTTCGATCAACGGTTTGTTGCCTGCACGATCGGTGTTGCCTGCCATGATTCAACCTCTGTGGATTGTTCTGGGTGTTGTTTTTGTTTTGGCTTGCGAGGGAGCGGGCAAGCCCGCTCCCACAACCAGCAGAGCTTGCATTACTTGCCGGTAATCATCGGCAGGTTCAGGCCTTGCTCCTTGGCGCAGTCGATGGCGATCTGGTAACCGGCATCGGCGTGACGCATGACACCGGTGCCCGGGTCGTTGTGCAGGACACGAGCGATACGCTCGGCCGCTTCGTCAGTACCGTCGCAGACGATCACCATGCCCGAGTGCTGGGAGAAGCCCATGCCGACGCCGCCGCCGTGGTGCAGGGAAACCCAGGTCGCGCCGCTCGCGGTGTTCAGCAGAGCGTTGAGCAGCGGCCAGTCGGACACGGCATCGGAACCGTCCTGCATCGATTCGGTTTCGCGGTTCGGGCTGGAGACCGAGCCGGAGTCGAGGTGGTCGCGACCGATAACGATCGGCGCCGACAGCTCACCGCTACGGACCATTTCGTTGAACGCCAGACCGAGCTTGGCGCGCAGACCCAGGCCGACCCAGCAGATACGTGCCGGCAGACCCTGGAAGCTGATGCGCTCGCGCGCCATGTCCAGCCAGTTGTGCAGGTGGGCGTCGTCCGGGATCAGTTCCTTGACCTTGGCGTCGGTCTTGTAGATGTCTTCAGCGTTGCCCGACAGCGCCGCCCAGCGGAACGGGCCGATGCCACGGCAGAACAGCGGACGGATGTAGGCCGGTACGAAGCCCGGGAAGTCGAATGCGTTCTCGACGCCTTCTTCCTGGGCCATCTGACGGATGTTGTTGCCGTAGTCGAAGGTCGGCACGCCCATTTTCTGGAAAGCGAGCATGGCTTTGACGTGGACGGCCATCGACTGCTTGGCGGCTTTCACCACGGCGGCAGGTTCGGTCTTGGCGCGGGCACGGTATTCGTCCCAGGTCCAGCCGGCCGGCAGGTAACCGTTGAGCGGGTCGTGGGCGCTGGTCTGGTCGGTGACCATGTCCGGACGCACGCCGCGCTTGACCAGTTCCGGGAGGATTTCAGCGGCGTTGCCGCACAGGGCGATGGAGACTGCCTTGCCTTCGGCGGTGTACTTGGCGATACGGGCCAGCGCGTCGTCGAGGTCGGTGGCTTGCTCGTCGACGTAGCGGGTTTTCAGGCGGAAATCGATGCTGATCTGCTGGCATTCGATGTTCAGCGAGCAGGCACCGGCCAGGGTCGCGGCCAGTGGCTGGGCGCCACCCATGCCGCCGAGGCCGGCGGTCAGGACCCACTTGCCGGTGAGGTTGTCGTTGTAGTGCTGACGACCGGCCTCAACGAAGGTTTCGTAGGTGCCCTGAACAATGCCCTGGCTGCCGATATAGATCCAGCTGCCGGCGGTCATCTGGCCGTACATGGCCAGGCCTTTGGCGTCGAGTTCGTTGAAGTGTTCCCAGGTGGCCCAGTGTGGCACCAGGTTGGAGTTGGCGATCAGCACGCGCGGGGCGTTGCTGTGAGTCTTGAATACGCCGACCGGTTTGCCCGACTGCACCAGCAGGGTTTCGTCGTCGTTCAGGTTGGTCAGGGTTTCAACGATCTTGTCGTAGCACTCCCAGTTGCGCGCCGCCCGGCCGATACCACCGTAGACCACCAGCTCTTTCGGGTTTTCGGCCACTTCCGGGTCGAGGTTGTTCATCAGCATGCGCAGCGGCGCTTCGGTCAGCCAGCTCTTGGCGGTCAGCTTGTTGCCGCGTGGGGCACGGATTTCGACGTCACGGAATTTGGTGCGATTGTTGTCAGTCACGAAAAAGACTCCTCAGCGATCAATTCAAACCAACCCTGGCAGTGGGCAAGCAGCCTGTGCGCTTCTCTGCGCGACAAGCGAATCAGTGGACGCTGCTTCGAGTCTCGATCAACTCATATGCATACGTCTTTACTTGTACATACAAGCATATGCAATCAAGCGGCCAACTTGCTGGAGAGGCGTTCAAGAAAAATCGCGGACAGGGTTGGAGAGCGCCTGAATCAAGGGTTCTGGCGTGTATGAAATTTTTCCGGAGGACATTTGGCGAAGGTGCAAGGTTGTTACGTGAGCGTGATTTTGCGCCACGCTGGGGCGTTCGGTAACAAGTTGGTGCGCGATGGGAAACGGATTGGTGGCGACGAAAAGCATCGCGGGCAAGTCTGCTCCCACAGATCCTGTGGAAGCGGGCTTGCCCGCAAAGGTGTCGCTTGAGTATTGGATCAGCGTGCCGTCAGCTCAATCACGCAGCACGCAGCATTGACGGCGATTTCCACCAGGCCAGTGTTACCGTCCAGTTGCAGGCAATCATGGCGCCCAAGCTGCGAAACACGGTCAGCGACCTTCACTTCCAGCCGTTCGCTGACACTGAACACCAGCACCGTCGCCGCCGAGCTGAACAACCGCTCTTCGCCCTCCAGCCATTGCAAACGTGCGCTGTAACGCTGGGGCGCATAGATCAGGTTGAAGTCGCGGATCGCGCCGCCGAGCAACGTGCAGGACACCTGGCTCTCGCCGCTGAAAGCGAACGGGTCGAGAGGTAACAGCGGGCGAGTGTCGTCACCGTCGACGCACAAGGTCATGCCGTCGCCCTGCAATACGGTGATAACCCGCTGATAACCGGTGAAGGTCGAGAAGCCGCCCGACTCGCCGATGTCGGCAATCGACAGGCGCCAGCCAAAGCCATCAAGACCCGCGCCGGCGTCGCGGGTGATTTCCTCGGTGCTGCCGCTGCCGTTTTTCCACGGCATGCGCGGGTAGCCTTCGGCGCGTAAAACCTTCAAACCACTCATTTATGAAACCGTCCTTCCAGACTATGACGAGAACCGGGGTGAATCAGGCGCGCCGCCGTCACCGGCTGACGCCCCGACCACGTACGACGACGGATCAGCAAGCACGGCTCGCCCTTTTCAATCTGCAGCAATTTGCACTCGGACGGTTCGGCGAGGATCGCTTCGACCACATGCTCGCCCTCGGTCAGCGGCGCGACCTGGTTGAGATAGGCGTAAGGCGTTTGCAGGGTGAAATCCTGCTTGAGGTATTCCGGGGCGACCAGCGCGTTGACGAAACGGTCTTCGATTTGCACCGGAATGTCGTTTTCGAAATGCACGATCAACGAGTGGAACACCTTCTGCCCTTCACGCATGTCCAGGGCCAGGGCGCGTTCGGAACCGGCAGCCTCCTCTTCCAGGGTGATGACCTGGCAGGTGTGGCGATGGCCACGGGAAGCGATTTCGTCGGCGATGTTGTGCACTTCGAACAGCGCGGACTGGCTCTTCGGCTCGGCGACAAAAGTACCGACACCCTGCATGCGCACCAGCAGACCGTCGGCGGTCATTTCCCGCAGCGCGCGATTGATGGTCATCCGGCTGAAACCCAACTGGCTGACCAGCTCGCTTTCCGACGGAACGCGGTAGTGCGGCGGCCAGTTACCGCTGTCGATCTGTTGCGTGATCATCTGTTTGACGCGGGCGTACAAGGGCGCCGGACTTTCGCCCATGTTCGCGGCCAACGGGGAGACTGGAGGCGGAGTCGGCACGGTTGATCCCTGTTCATTTGATGAAAGTTGCTAGCTTGCCGGAGTTTACCGGGCAGGCAAACGTCTGTATATGTATATACAAATAACACACGATGGGGTGCTGAACCATGTCCGCCTTCTTTGCCGAACGCGCACTGCTGCCTAACGGATGGGCCAATAATGTACGTCTTGAGGTCAGCGCCGAGGGCGTATTGACCCGTATCCAGGCCGATTCCACCGCAGACGGCGCCGAACGGCTGAGCGGTCCGCTGCTGCCGGGAATGCCGAACCTGCACTCCCACGCCTTTCAACGGGCGATGGCGGGACTGGCGGAAGTGGCCGGCAATCCCAACGACAGTTTCTGGACCTGGCGCGATCTGATGTATCGGCTCGTCGGAAAAATCAGCCCGGAGCAACTGGGCGTCATCGCCCGCCAGCTGTACATCGAAATGCTCAAGGCCGGTTACACCTCGGTCGCCGAGTTCCATTACGTTCACCACGACAACAACGGCCAGCCTTATGCGGACCCTGCCGAACTGGCGCTGCGCATCAGCCAGGCCGCCAGCTCCGCCGGGATCGGCCTGACCCTGCTGCCGGTGCTCTACAGTCACTCGGGATTCGGCGGGCAGACACCCAATGACGGTCAGCGCCGCTTCATCAACAGCACCGAAAACTACCTGAACCTGCAATCGCGCCTGCGACCGTTGCTGGCGCAGCAGAAAGCCCAGTCGCTGGGGCTGTGTTTCCACTCGCTGCGCGCGGTCACGCCGCAGCAGATCAGCGAAGTGCTGGCGGCCAGCGACAAACAATGCCCGGTTCACATCCACATCGCCGAACAGCAGAAGGAAGTCGATGACTGCCTGAGCTGGAGCGGCCGGCGTCCGCTGCAATGGCTGTACGAAAACACCGAAGTCGACCAGCGCTGGTGCCTGGTACATGCCACCCACGCCAACCCGGAAGAAGTTACGCTGATGGCCAGGAGTCGCGCCATCGCCGGCCTGTGCCTGACCACCGAAGCCAACCTCGGCGACGGGATTTTCCCGGCGGTGGATTTCCTCGCCCAGGGCGGACGCATGGGTATCGGTTCCGACAGTCATGTGTCGCTGAGCGTGGTGGAAGAATTGCGTTGGCTGGAATACGGTCAGCGTCTGCGCGACCAGCGGCGCAATCGCTTGTACGGGGCGGATCAGCCAATGGTCGGCCGCACGCTATATGACGCGGCACTGGACGGCGGCGCCCAGGCGCTGGGACAACCGATCGGCGCACTGGAAGTCGGCAAGCGCGCCGACTGGATCGTGCTCGACGGCAACGATCCGTATCTGGCGACGGCCAGCGGCGACGGGATCCTGAACCGCTGGTTGTTTGCCGGCGGTGATCGTCAGGTGCGTGATGTGCTGGTCAACGGTCAGTGGGTGGTACGCGACGGCCACCATGCCGCAGAAGAGGACAGCAGCCGCGCGTTCACCCAGGTTCTGCGAGAGCTGTTGGGCTGATACAAAAAAACCTGTGGAGGGCACCCTCCACAGGTTTTTTGTTGTGCGTCAGTTGGACGTCTTGGCCATCTGCCGATCCGATGCCCGCCAGATCAGCCGCGTGGTGTCGTAACCCTGCTGACGCGCCTTGCTCAGCAGTTCCTCGCGTACCACACCGTTGACGGTCGGCGTGCGCGACAGCAGCCACAGATAGCGGCGGCTCGGGTCGCCGACGATGGCGGTCTTGTAGTCATCGCTGACATACAGCACCCAGTACTGCCCCTTCGCCGACCCCGGAATCAGCCGCGAGAACCACGTGTCGAACTCGACCCACAATTTGTCGGTCTTGCCCGGCACCTGTGGATAAGCCGTGCCTTTGACTTCTTCCCACTGCCAATCCGTGGTCAGGCAGCGGTTGAAAACCCCGAGGTTGCCATCGGGCTGAAGGCTGTAGCGGGCTTCGGACTGGGCGCAGTTGCGCTGGAAATACATCGGCAGACGCGCCAGCTCGTACCAGGTGCCCTGGTAACGCTTGAGATTGACGCTGTTGACAGTCTTCGGCGCCAGCGGATCTTCACCGGTCGTGGCGCAGCCGGCCAATACCAGGCCGGCGAAAAGGATAAGCAATAACCGCTTCATTTTTCTTCTCCGTGGGCGCGTAGCCCCGGTTTACTTCAGGCCTTGGCCGGAAAACATCAACACTTTGTCACCGGCGTACTGCACGCTGATAAAGCTTTTCTGGTCGCCCCAGGTGCAGCTGGACATGCCGAGCGCGCCCGCACAATCGGTGGGTTTACCGAGCAGGTTTTCGACCTCCGCCTTGGCCATCCCGGCCGACAGCTTCGAGTAGTTTTCCTGGTTGACCTTGCTGCATGCGACCAACAGCACGCAAAACGACAGCAGGGCGATAGATCGCAGCGACATGGTGTAACTCCTGGAGCGGAAGGGGGTTGGCCTGGCGCCAACCAGAAGCTTAGAAGAGAAAACCCCTGTCTGGTTCCCTGGGCACCTGGCTATTTATCCGCCCGCTCGTCTGGCTTTCATCGCTAAATCAGACACTTTGTAGGGCTATTACGCATTTCGTCGTTTTTCGCCAAAGCCGCCTAATCTTTGGCGCGCGGCGGTCGAAATAAGAGCAGCGCAAAGCCTTCGAGTGTGGCAAATTGCCGCCCTTTCTTGACCAGCCCCTTCGCGGTAGCTCCCTTAATGACCAGAAACATGAAATTCAGCCACAAGATCTTGCTGGCAGCCGCGCTCGTGGTGGCCGTCGCGTTCGCCTGTTTCATCCTGTTCAACGACTACCGACAGCGCCAGGCCCTGCAATCGAGCACTGAATCCTCGATGCAGGAACTCGGCAGCCTGACCACCAGCAACATCCAGACCTGGCTGGAAAGCCGCATCCAGTTGCTGCAATCGCTGTCCCAGCAGATCGTCGCCGACGGCAGCGCCACCGCCAGCCTGAAACGCATCATCGACCTGCCCGCCTACACCGGCAATTTCCAGCTCAGCTACTTCGGCGGCGCCGACGGCGTGATGTTCTCGGTGCCGGCCGGCAACCGCGCGGCTGACTACGATCCGCGCGCGCGTGGCTGGTACAAGGCCGCCAACAGCGCTCAGCAGACCATCGTCACCGAACCGTACATCGCTGCCTCGTCGGGCAAACTGGTGATCACCGTCGCCACCCCGGTGCAGCGCCAGGGTTCGATGATCGGCGTGGCCGGTGCGGACATCGACCTGAGCAGCGTCAGCGCGATCATCAACTCGCTGAATTTCGGCGGCCACGGCCACGCATTCATCGTCAGCGCCGATGGCAAGATCCTGATCCACCCGGACAGCAAACTGGTGCTCAAGACCCTCGCCGAGGCCTACCCCAACGGCGCGCCGAAAGTCAGCCCGGGCCTGAAGGAAGTCGAGTTCGACGGCAAGACCCAGCTGATTTCCTTCACCCGCGTCAACGGCGTGCCATCGGCCGACTGGTACGTGGCGCTGGTGCTGGACAAAGACACCGCGTTCTCGATGCTCAGCGAATTCCGTACCTCGGCGCTGATCGCCATGGTGATTGCCGTGGTCATCATCATCGCCCTGCTCGGCATGCTGATCCGCGTGCTGATGCAGCCGCTGCTGACCATGGGCCGCGCCATGCATGACATCGCCGAAGGCGAAGGCGATCTGACCAAACGCCTGACCATCCACGGCCACGACGAATTCGGCGCGCTGGGGATGTCGTTCAACCAGTTCGTGGAACGTATCCACACCTCGATCCGCGAAGTGTCCTCGGCTACCGGCCAGGTCAACGAAGTGGCTCTGCGGGTGGTCGCGGCCTCGAACTCCTCGATGTACAACTCCGACCAGCAGGCCTCGCGTACCAACAGCGTCGCGGCGGCGATCAACCAACTCGGCGCCGCCGCCCAGGAAATCGCCCAGAACGCCGCCCTCGCCTCGCAGCATTCCAGCGATGCGCGCAGCCTGGCCGAAGACGGTCAGCAGGTGGTGGATAAAACCATCCACGCGATGCAGCAACTGTCGGCGAAGATCAGCGACTCCTGCGGCAACATCGAAACCCTGAACAGCAACACCGTGAACATCGGGCAGATTCTGGAAGTGATTACCAGCATCTCCCAGCAGACCAACCTGCTGGCCCTGAACGCCGCCATCGAAGCGGCCCGCGCCGGTGAGGCCGGTCGCGGTTTCGCGGTGGTGGCCGACGAAGTGCGCAACCTGGCGCACCGCACCCAGGATTCGGCGCAGCAAGTGCAGAAGATGATTGAAGAGCTGCAAGTCGGCGCGCGTCAGGCGGTCGGCATCATGACCGAGAGCCAGCGTGAGAGCGAAAGCAGCGTCGGCATCGCCAACCAGGCAGGCGAGCGGCTGGGCAGCGTGACCCAGCGTATTGGCGAGATCGACGGCATGAACCAGTCGGTGGCGACCGCTACCGAAGAGCAGACAGCCGTGGTCGAGTCGATCAATGTCGACATCAACGAGATCAACACGCTGAACCAGGAAGGGGTGGAAAACCTGCAGGCGACGTTGCGCGCGTGTTCGGATCTTGAGCAGCAGGCGGCCCGGTTGAAGCAGTTGGTAGGCAGCTTCAGAATCTGAGGCGCCCTGACTGACCTCTTCGCGGGCAAGCCCGCTCCCACAGCGATCTTCGGTGTTCACACAATCTGTGTATCACCACAAAACACTGTGGGAGCGGGCTTGCCCGCGAAGGCATCAGCGAACGCAGCGAAGACTTAAAAGCTTGAGCCCGGTTGCGAAAGAAACGCCAGCTCCTCAGCCGTGGACTCCCTTCCCAACACCGCATTGCGATGCGGAAACCGCCCGAACCGGGCAATCACCCGTTGATGCCGCTCGGCATAATCCAGGTTGTCGGCAAACACCGCCCGCTCCGCTTCCGGCTGTTCAGCCACCAGGTCGATAAACCGGGAAACCGCCTCGTTCTGCACCGCGAGGTTTTCGCAGTGTTCGAACACCAGATAGATAAACAGTCGTTGAACCGGTCGCAATTGCCGGTCGAAATCGGCGGCGATGCCCTGAGCGACCAGTTGTTGCGCGCGCAGGTCACCAGAGAACGCTTTGGGGCTGTCGCGAAAGATCATTCGCGGGAGTTGATCGAGCAGCAGCACCACGGCCAGCCAACCTTCGGGACGTTGCGTCCACTCGGTCAATCCGCCGGCCAGGGCCTGATCGACAAAGACCCCGAAACGCTCTCGCGCTTCGAGGTCCTGGCTGTCGCGTTTGCCAAACCACAACGTGCCCTTTTCAGCCGATACCGCGCTGGCTGATTCGGAGTGACCGAACCACCAGTCGAGCAACGGCTGCCAAGGCGCGTTCATGACTCAAGCCTTGTGGTAGCTGGTGACGCGCTCGACTTCTTCTTTCGAGCCGAGGAACACCGCTACGCGCTGGTGCAGGCCCTCAGGCTTGATGTCGAGGATGCGCTGGTGGCCGTCGGTGGAAGCGCCGCCGGCCTGTTCCACCAGGAACGACATCGGGTTGGCTTCGTACATCAGACGCAGTTTGCCCGGCTTGGACGGCTCGCGGCTGTCGCGCGGGTACATGAACAGACCGCCACGGGTCAGGATGCGGTGAACGTCCGCCACCATCGCGGCCACCCAGCGCATGTTGTAGTTCTTCTTCAGCGGACCTTCTTCGCCGGCCAGCAGTTCTTCAACGTAGCGCTGGACCGGGGCTTCCCAGTGACGCTGGTTGGACATGTTGATGGCGAATTCCTGGGTGCTGGCAGGAATTTTGATGTCTTCGTGGGTCAGCACGAAGCTGCCCATCTCGCGGTCCAGGGTGAAGCCCTTGACACCGTCGCCCAGGGTCAGCACCAGCATGGTCTGCGGGCCGTAGATCGCGTAACCGGCGGCCACCTGCTGGGTGCCCGGTTGCAGGAAGGCCTTTTCGTTCAGGCTTTCGTTCTGGCTCAGGTATTCGTTCGGGCAACGCAGTACCGAGAAGATGGTGCCGACCGGTGCGTTGATGTCGATGTTGGACGAGCCGTCCAGCGGGTCGAATACCAGCAGATAGGCGCCTTTCGGGTATTTGCCCGGGATCTGGTAGGCGTTGTCCATTTCTTCGGACGCCATGCCGGCCAGGTGACCGCCCCACTCGTTGGCTTCAAGCAGGATTTCGTTGGACAGCACGTCCAGTTTCTTCTGCACTTCGCCTTGGACGTTTTCGGTGCCCATGCTGCCCAGAACACCGCCCAGGGCGCCTTTGGACACGGCGTGGCTGATTTCCTTGCAGGCACGCGCCACCACTTCGATCAGGAAGCGCAGATCGGCAGGAGTGTTGTTGCTGCGGGTCTGCTCAATCAAATAGCGACTCAGGGTAACGCGGGACATGGACGGCTCCGGTGGAATGGGGGGCTAAAAACCCGCGCAGTTTACAGGGAGTCTGGAAACCTAGCGAGCGGTGACGCCCGGTAACGTGCGTCAGTGCAATGCCTGCCATCAGACGGGATCGGCCGAAGAGAGTTCAGGCACGGCGTTCAGCGTAGTTTGAAATGGGACGGATGGTGGCTGGAGAGAGGGATAGATCAAGCCTTTTCAGCGACTGACCCATCGTCTTCATCGGCAAGCCCCCTCCCACACTGAACCTGTGGAAGCGGGCATGCCCGCGAAGGGCGCCCCGCGCCAGCCAGGCTCAGGAATGGGTGGGCGGCTTGCGCAGCAGGCTGAACGCCATCGCGGCGAGAAACAGCACACTGAGCAACAGCACCGCCCACAGACCGATTTTCTTCCAGTTCGTCTCCGCCACGGTGGTGGTCGTGGTTGTCGTCGTCTGAGTGACAACCGCCTCGCCCTGCACCGTTGCCTTGCCCAAGGTCGCCAGTTTCGCCGGGGTGAAATCGGGAATCAGCGTCGCCAGCGGCAGGTTCGCCGGTTTGGCGAGGGCGCTGCCCAGGGCCAGGCTGTACGGCCCGTCGCCCCGCGCGAGAAAGATCACCTGCGTCGCCCGCACCGCGTATTTCAACGTCGGCGCCTGCTCACCGAGGCCACCGCCGCGCTCGTCGACGGTCAGTTTCAGTTGCTGAACGGTTTGCCCGTAGAGCTGCAACTCGTTCTGCACCACGTCCTGGCCGTTCTGGCTCAGCCGATAGAGCAGACCGCTGCCCACGACCTGCCACGGCAGGCTGCTTTCCCGGCGCCCGGCCAGGGTGACCGGCGCCAGACTGTTGGCCTGTTTCAACTCGACCTGGACCCGCTCGACATTCAGCCCCATCGGCAACTGCCAGGTATATTCCCCGGCCTTGGCGCTGCTGCCGGCCAGCGCCTGCGACCAGACCAACGGCAGCGGCACATGGCGCGGATCGCTGCTCTTGAGCTGGACCGAGGTCAGCACCGGCGCCGAGGAGGGCGAATCCCACAGCAGCCGCAGGTAACGCGCGGTCTGCCCCGGCAAGGCCACTTCATGCTGTTCGACGCGCTCTTCGGAAAAGCTCAGGCGCGCGACCTGCCCTTCGCCCCACGCTTGCCAGTGCTGCAAGTCGTCGCTGGCCTCGATGCTGAAACGCTGAAAACCGTCGCGCTCGCTGGTCCAGTCGAGAATCAGCTGCTGCAACGGTGCCTTGATGGCGCTGGCGTCGAGCAGCCAGCCGCGCAGGGTTTCCTCGCCCGCCTCTAACTGACTGGACGGCTGCACCTCCACCAACGTGCCGCTGGTGGTGGACTGGATGCGTACGTTCGGCGCATGCCCCGTGGCGTCGGCCGCGTCGTACAGCGGGAACCACTTCACGTCGTGCATCTGGCCGTCGTCGCGGGTCTGCGCCGATTCACGGGCCAGGGCGTAGGCTTGCGGCTCACCGGCGGCGTTGAACACCCGCAGATCGCCGAGATCGGTCTGACGCGCCTGCAATTGCGCGCTCAACGGCAGTTCGAGGCGATACCACGGGCCGCTGCCGCTGACCGCCAGCGGGATCTGCGTGGCGAAGTCCGCCGGTTTTTCCTGGGCGCCGACCGTCATGGCCACGCCCAGCATCAGCCACCCCAGATTAAGCATGCGACTCAAGACGACACTCCTTCGGTATCCGGCGCCGGTTTGTCAGCCGCCGGTGCAGCTTCGACGCGTTTGGGCGGCAGCGGCGCGAAATAACCCACCACCAGCAGCAACACGCCGACGCCGATAAACGAGACGATCCGCGCCAGTCCGCCACGGTTGCTCAACTCGACAAAGATCAGTTTGGCCACCACCAGCGCAATCAGCGCCGCGCCGATCAGCCACACTTCGCGGCGATGGCGCAGATGCCCGCCGATCATCAGTCCCAGGGCCATCAGCGTCCAGACGATGGACAACCCGGCCTGCACCAGCATCGATTCAAGCAACAGATCCAGCTCGAACGGCACCCCGGCCCAATGATGGGCGGCGCGCATCACCAGCACGGTGCAGAAAGCGAACAGCGAAACACCGGCGACCAGTTGCGTGGCGTAATCGGCGTAATCCCGGCGTATCGACCACTGCTCGACGGCGCTGCGCGACCAGACGTAAACGCCGAACAACGCGAACAGCAGGCCCAGCTCCAACGGGTTGACCAGCGGCACGTAGGGCAGCGGTTCGGCGTTGCCGTCGCTCACCGCATTCGCCAGCCAGAACCAGCCGAGCATCAGCACCGCCAGCGGCGCGGCAGCATAGAACCGGTACTCGCGGGCATACGCCGCCACCGGCCACGGCCAGTTGCGCGGCGCGGCCATCAGCAGCAGATACAGGCTTGGCAGAATCGCCCAGCCCAGCCAGCGCCAGGCGTTGTATTGCTCGGACAACAGCAACAGGCCATAACGCAGTTCCAGCGCCAGCACACCGATCAGCAGCCAGCAACCGAGCACATGGGCGGCACTCAAGGCTCGCGCCGGCAGCATCGGCGCCAACCGGCGCAGGCTGAAGAAATGCACGGCGAACACCGCCACCCACGCCAGCCAGCCGAAATCCGCCGCCGGGTGATAGCGCGAATGCCACGCTGCCAACAGCACCAGCGCAGACGCCGGGATCAGCAACGTGCAGAGCAGCCCCAGTGCCGGCCATTTCAGGCGCAGCGCCAGCAGCGTCCACAACGCCACACTCAGCGCTGCGACCAGCAGCAACAACGAGCCTTGCAGTGGCAGCGGCGCAAAGCGCAATACCTCGCTGACCCAGGCCAAGGCCCACCAACCGGCACCCCACACCAGCAGCACTTCGGACAGACGTTGCAGACTCAGCACATCAAACGCCGACGCGTGATTGCCCAGTTGCAGGCGCCAGGCGCCGACCAGTGCCGCCAAGCCCAGCACCAGCGGCGTCCAGAATCCGCCATGGCCCAGCGGCGTCAGGCCTTCGCCAGACAACGGCCCGAGCAGTTGCGGCCCGGCCAGCAGAAACGCCGCACCGCCGATCACCTGCAACAACAGGCCGAAGACGAAACTCAGGCGCTGCCGGAGGTACAGGCTCAGCCAGATAATCAGCAAGCCACTCGCCGCCCACACCGCGCTCGCGGCCTGCCACGGCAGGACGAACAGCACCGCCAGATTGATCAGCACCAGACCCGCCAGCAGCACCACCGACAAGCCGCGCAGCAGACGCACGTCACCGCGCACCATCTCATCGCGGGCCGCCAGCAACATCCCGGCGATCAGCGCCAGACCGATCAGCGAAGCGCTGAGCAGACCGCTCCAGCCGGCGCTGAACACCGCTGTCGAATCGTCCCCGGCGCCTTGCAGCCGCAGCAGGAACAACGCGCCACCGAGCAACTGCACGGCAAACGCGGTGAACAGGAACGTGCGCGATTGCAGGCGCAGGCCGACAAACAACGTCAGCAACCCGGCCAATGCCCAACTGATCGCCGTGCCGTGGGTGAAGAAAAACAGCGGCGCCAGCAGGTACAGGAACGTCAGGCCCAGGCACGCCAGCACCGGCAGGCCTTGACGCTCCCAAGGCGAGGTCTGCTGCGGCGGCGCCTTGCGCAATTGATAGAAGCTGAACAACAGCGCCACGCCGAGCATCAGCGCGCCCAGCGGCGCGCCGTCGAGCAGGCTGCTTTCGCCGACCCGCAACTGACTGAGAAACGCCAGCGCCGACCCCAGTTGCAGCAACAACGCGAACGCCCGGGCAAAGGGCCGCTGCTGACGCAGGCCGAGCCAGAAAATTCCTGCGCCCTCCACCGCCCAGGCCGCCGAGGTCCAGCGCGCATCCAGTCCCAGCGGAATCGCCAGGCTGGCGAAAATCACCCCCAGCGCCAGACAGGTTTCCCCCAGCAACAACGCCCGGCCACCCATCAGCACTTTGGCCAGCGCCATGTAGATCATGCCCAGCGCCAGGGCGCTGAATGCGGCGGCAAACTCCAGGTGTTGCACCAGCGCGAACTGCAAGCCGAAACCCACGATCGGCGGGCCGAACAGCATCGTGCCATCGACGTAATCACCCTTGCGCGCCGACCATTGCAGCAGCGCCTGACGATCGCCCGCCTGCGGCGCGTCGGGCATGTCCCGCAACTTGCGCCGGGCGAACAACAGACCGATGGCGAGGTACATCAGGAAGAACAGAATCAGGAACGGCTCGGTGCTCCACAGCAGTTCCGGTGCATAAGAGCGCAGGCCCCAGGCGAAACCGATGCCGAAGGTGCCGACGAAACCGATCAGGTTGAGCAGGCGCCAGGCCTTGAACCAGGCAATCGCGAGAATGCCGGCGTTGAGCAGGGCGAAATAGCTGAACAGCGCGACATGGTTGCCGGCGCCGGTGGAGGTCAGGATCGGTGCGGCGAAACCACCGAGGGCCGCCGCGGCGGCCAACCCGAGCGCATCCTGGGTGATGGCAAGGATGGCCGAGAACACCGTCACCGCAACCAGCAGCCCCAGCGCGGCGGACGGATCGAGCAGCGGATGCAAACGCATCGCCGCAAACACCGTCAGGTACAGCACCGCAATCCCGGTGCCTTGCAGAATCAGCGCATAGTTGCTGTTGCGCCCACGCAACCACCAACCCAGCGCCAGCAGACCCAGCGCCGCCGCCGCGACCCCGGCGTAACGCAATTCGATCGGCACCACCACGCCCTCGGTGGCATACCGCAACAGGAACGCCAGACCGAAGAACAACAGCACCACGCCGACCCGCAGCACGGTGTTGCCGCCGAACAGCCAGTTGCGCGCGGCACTGATGCCGCGCTCGATGAGGTTCGGGCCACGGGGTTCGGCAGGTGGTTGGGCTTGCTCGGTAACAGCGTCGAGACGCCAGACATCGGCCGGCAGTGGCTGACGGGTTTCGCTGGCGACGGCAGAGAGGGGTTCGAGTTCGGGTGGCAGCTCCCAGACCAGTTCGGGGGCCGGAGCTTCTTCGACGACATCGACAGATTCAGCGACCGGCTCGGCGACCGGTTCTACGCTTGGCGCTGGCTCCGCGTGAGAAGGCGATCCCTCCAGCCGATACAGGCGCTGCGCGACGCCCTGCAAAGCCTCCTTCGTCTGTTCAAGTTGCCGCTGTTGCTCCGTCACCTGCGAGCCGAGCCGCGCGATACGCAGCGTCTGCCCGATGGCGAGTCCCAGCAGCGCGCCCAGCAGCGCGTCGCTGAACGACTCGTCGAGCAGCCAGCCGAGCACCAGCCCGATCAACATGAACATCCATTGCATGGTCGATATCTCTGAGCAGCCCCAAGTCGGGGCAATGCGGCAATCCTGTCAGTCTAGGCACAAACCCAAATGTGGGAGCGGGCTTATCCACTCCCACATGAGCACAACGGTGCCTGAGACTGCCCGTAATCCGGCGCTCAGTATATCGATCCGGCCCAACAAACGTTGGCCCTTGCGCACATTTGTCGCTAAAAATCACTCCAGCGCCTTCCAGATATCCGTGGCGTATTCACGGATTGTCCGGTCGGACGAGAACCAGCCCATTCGCGCAGTATTCAGCACCGCCGAACGCCACCAGTTGTTGGCGTCGTGCCAGAGCGCATCGACGCGCCGCTGAGCCTCCCAGTACGAGTCGAAGTCGGCGCAGACGAAGAAGCGGTCGTAGTCCACCAGAGAATCGATCAACCCGGTGTAGCGCGAGGTGTCGTCCGGAGAGAACACGCCGCTGCGGATCGCCTGCAACACGTCGTTCAGGCGATGCGACGCGGCAATGTCCGGCGCCGCGCTGAACTCGTGGTTCTGCTTGCGTGCTTCGACCTGCTGGGCGCTCAGGCCGAAAATGAACATGTGCTCGGCTCCGATGTTCTCGCACATTTCCACGTTGGCGCCATCGAGGGTGCCGATGGTCAGCGCGCCGTTGAGGCCGAACTTCATGTTGCTGGTGCCCGAGGCCTCGAAACCGGCGGTGGAAATCTGCTCGGACAGGTCCGCCGCCGGAATGATGCTCTCCGCCAGGCTGACGTTGTAGTTGGGCAGGAACACCACTTTCAGCAGGCCACGCACCGTCGGATCGTTGTTCACCACCCGGGCGATGTCGTTGGTCAACTTGATGATGAGCTTGGCCTGGTGATAACTGGCCGCCGCTTTACCGGCGAAGATTTTCACCCGTGGCACCCAGTCGGTTTCCGGCTCGGCGCGAATCGCCTGGTACAGGGCGACCGTGTGCATCAGGTTGAGCAACTGGCGCTTGTACTCGTGGATCCGTTTGACCTGCACGTCGAACATCGCCGCCGGGTTGACCGCGATCCCCAGCCGCTCGTGAATCAGATACGCCAAGGCCTTTTTGCTGTGCAGGCGTTGTTCGGCGAAGGCCTTGCGGAAGGCCGGTTTCTCGGCGAACGGTTCCAGGCCCACCAGCAGCTTTTCAGGGTTATCCAGCACTTGCGGGCCGAGGGCGTCGACCAGCATCGAGGTCAGTTCGGAGTTGGCCTGATACAACCAGCGGCGGAAGGTGATGCCGTTAGTTTTGTTGTTGATCCGCTCCGGATAGAGCTTGTGCAGTTCGGCGAACACGGTTTTGCGCATCAACTGCGTGTGCAGCGCGGACACACCGTTGACGCTATGGGAGCCGAGAAACGCGAGGTTGCCCATGCGTACCCGGCGGCCGTTGTCTTCTTCGATCAGCGAAACCGCGCGCAGCACGTCGAAGTCGTGAATGTCCTTGGCCCGCAATGAATCGATGTGCTGGGCGTTGATCAGGTAAATGATCTGCATGTGCCGGGGCAGCATGCGCTCCATCAGCCCTACCGGCCAGGTTTCCAGCGCTTCGGGCAGCAGCGTGTGGTTGGTGTACGACAACGTGTTGACCGTCACCTCCCACGCGGCATTCCACTCCACGTCGTAGACGTCGACCAGTTGGCGCATCAGTTCGGCCACGGCAATCGAGGGGTGGGTGTCGTTGAGCTGGATCGCCGCATGCTCGCCCAGGGTCAGCACCGAGGTGTGCATGTTGCGATGCCGGCGCAGCAGATCCTGCAGCGAGGCCGCGACGAAGAAGTATTCCTGGCGCAGGCGCAATTCCTGCCCCGCTTCGGTGCTGTCCGCCGGGTAAAGCACCCTGGAGATGCTCTCGGCGCGGGCCACTTCGGCGACAGCGCCGAGGTGGTCACCGGCGTTGAAGCGCTCCAGATGCAGGTCTTCCATGGCACGCGCGCGCCACAGACGCAAGGTGTTGACGCTCGCCCCGCGCCAGCCGACCACCGGCGTGTCGTAGGCGATCGCCCGTACGGTTTCTGCCGGCGACCAGACTTGCCGGGTCTTGCCGCTGGCATCGGTGACGGTTTCGACACTGCCGCCAAAACCGATCGGGTAGACCACTTCCGGCCGCTCGAACTCCCATGGGTTGCCGAAATCCAGCCAGTGCTCGGTCTGCTCCTGCTGCCAGCCATCGACGATGGCCTGGCGGAACAGCCCATGCTCGTAGCGGATGCCATAACCATGACCGGCGATGCCGAGGGTCGACATGCTTTCCATGAAGCACGCCGCCAATCGGCCGAGGCCGCCGTTGCCGAGCGCCGCATCCGGCTCCAGCAGGCGGATACGCTCCAGATCGACGCCGAGTTCGGTCAACGCTTCACGGGCGACATCGAGCAGGCCAAGGTTGCTCAGGCTGTCGTACAGCAGGCGGCCGATGAGGAACTCCAGCGAGAGGTAATACACCCGCTTCTGGCCCTTGCGGTAAATCTGCCGGGTGTGGTCCATCCAGTGCTCGACCATGTGATCGCGCGCCGCCAGGGCGATGGCTTCGAACCAGTCATGGTCGAAGGCGTGATCCGGGTCTTTACCCACCGCGTAGGTGAGTTTGGTCAGGACGGCGTCGCGGAATGCGGCCACCTCTGCTTCGCGAACTAGTGGTTCTTGAGTCATCGATAGGACCTCGAGCGAACGGGGAATTGTCAGAGCCTAGACGGTCTGACCGACCGTAGAAGCGCAGGTTCTGCAGTTTTTCCTGAGAGTGAGCGATCGTCCGGCAATGCCCTGGCGATTGCCTCAATGAATGCAGGGGCCGTGCCGAACCGTCGAACGTGTCGATGCGTGGAGAAAAAATCTGGCGAAAGGTTGTTCAAAAATCCACCAGTCCCGGTATGATCGCGCGCCCTGATGCACACGCCTGGTAATTCCCGATGATGAAGCCCAACCTGATCGCCGCAGCCGAGATCGACCGTCTCGATACCTGGGCCAAATATTCGGCCCCGATGTGCGGCTCGTGCATTTCCAGCTGCTGCACGCTGCCCGTCGAGGTCAAGATCAAGGACCTGGTGCGCATCGGCGTGGTCGATGAATTCGAGCTGGGCGATCCGCCGAAGAACATCGCCAAGCGCCTGCAAAAGGAAGGCCTGGTCGAGCGCTTCAACCAGAAGTCCGGCATCTTCACCCTGCAACGCATGAGCAACAACGATTGCTACTACCTGGATCGTAAGAGCCGCTTGTGCACCATTTATGACAAACGCCCGGACACCTGCCGCAACCACCCGAAAATCGGCCCGCGTCCGGGGTATTGTGCGTACAAGCCGAAGGAAGTGGAGCGCGAGCGCAGTTCGCGGGGTATCGAGCGCTTCTGATACAGCGGCCCCTCACCCAGCCCTCTCCCGAGGGTGAGGGGCTTTTAGACTCCACAAATTTCCCCAGACAAACAAAAACGCCCCCGGTCTTGCGACCGGGGGCGTTTTTCATACCAGGGCTAAATTACGCCTTGGCTTTCTTGGCAGCGCGGGTACGCTCGCTTTCGTCCAGGATCTTCTTGCGAAGACGGATGGACTTAGGAGTGACTTCGCACAGCTCGTCTTCCTGGATGTATTCCAGAGCCTGTTCCAGGGTGAAGCGAACAGGTGGAACCAGAGCGATGGTTTCGTCTTTACCCGAAGCACGCATGTTGTCGAGCTTCTTGCCTTTGGTTGGGTTCACACCCAGGTCGTTGTCGCGGCTGTTCTGACCAACGATCTGACCGTTGTAGATCTCCTGGCCGTGTTCTACGAACAGCTTGCCACGAGCCTGCAGGGTTTCCAGGGAGTAGGTCAGCGCCTTGCCGGTTTCAACCGAAACCAGTACGCCGTTCTGACGGCCGGACATGTGACCGGACTTCACTGGAGCGTAGCGATCGAAGATCGAGGTCAGGATGCCAGCACCGTTGGTCAGGGTCAGGAACTGGTTACGGAAACCGATCAGACCACGAGCAGGGATGTTGTATTCCAGACGCACACGGCCCTTGCCATCCGGCACCATGTTGCTCAGGTCGCCTTTACGCAGACCCATCTCTTCCATCACCTTGCCCTGGGATTCTTCAGGGATGTCGATGGTCACGTTTTCGAACGGTTCCTGCTTCACGCCGTCAACTTCACGGATGATCACTTCAGGACGGCCCAGGGCCAGCTCGAAGCCTTCACGACGCATGGTTTCGATCAGTACCGAGAGGTGCAGCTCACCACGGCCGGAAACCTTGAACTTGTCAGCCGAGTCGCCTTCTTCAACGCGCAGTGCAACGTTGTACAGCAGCTCTTTGTCCAGACGATCCTTGATGTTACGGGAGGTCACGAACTTGCCTTCTTTACCGCAGAATGGCGAGTCGTTTACCTGGAAGGTCATGGAAACGGTTGGCTCGTCAACGGTCAGCGGCTTCATCGCCTCGACGGTGTTGATGTCGCACAGGGTGTCGGAGATGAACAGCTCGTCGAAACCGCTGATGCAGACGATGTCGCCGGCCGCTGCTTCTTCAACGTCAACGCGGTGCAGACCGTGGTGACCCATCAGCTTCAGGATACGACCGTTGCGGCGCTTGCCGTCGGCGCTGATAGCGACAACCGGGGTGTTCGGCTTGACGCGACCACGAGCGATACGGCCAACACCGATAACACCCAGGAAGCTGTTGTAGTCCAGAGCGGAGATCTGCATCTGGAACGGACCGTCACGGTCAACAGCCGGAGGCGGAACGTGGTCGACTACCGCTTGGTACAGCGCGGTCATGTCTTCGCCCATGGCGGTGTGGTCCAGACCGGCGATGCCGTTCAGGGCCGAGGCGTAAACAACCTGGAAGTCCAGTTGTTCTTCGGTGGCGCCCAGGTTGTCGAACAGATCGAAGATCTGGTCCAGAACCCAGTCAGGACGCGCGCCCGGACGGTCGACCTTGTTGATGACCACGATTGGACGCAGGCCGGCTTCGAAAGCCTTCTTGGTCACGAAACGGGTTTGCGGCATAGGGCCGTCTTGAGCGTCGACCAGCAGCAGCACGGAGTCAACCATGGACATTACGCGCTCGACTTCGCCGCCGAAGTCGGCGTGGCCCGGGGTGTCCACGATGTTGATGTGGTAGCCGTTCCAGTTGATGGCGGTGTTTTTCGCCAGAATGGTAATGCCGCGCTCTTTTTCCTGGTCGTTGGAGTCCATCACGCGCTCGTCGTTGAGCTCGTTGCGCTCCAGGGTGCCGGATTGACGCAGGAGTTTGTCTACCAGGGTGGTTTTACCATGGTCAACGTGGGCAATGATGGCGATGTTGCGTAGATTTTCGATCACTTGTGTATCTCGATCAGAGGATTCGGTTTGCTGACAAGTCTTGGCAGCGATTAGCAGTAGTGTCCGGCATGGCCGTTACAGCTTGACGGCGGTGTCGGGGGGCCGGTGACGCAGGCCACAGGCAAACAGCCCCGGGCACTTAGCTCGGTCGATAAACGCGCACATTGGCATGCCCCTCACTGAGCAGATGGTGGGCATGCAGGCGACTCATCACGCCTTTGTCGCAATACAGCAGGTACTGGCGCGTAGGGTCCAGTTCCTTGAAACGAGCGTTCACTGCATAGAACGGCATCGTCTGTACTTCTACGCCGGCGAGTTCCAGCGGGTCATCCTCGGCAGCATCCGGGTGGCGGATGTCGATGACGATCTGACCGGCCAGTGCTTCACTGACTTCTTCAATCTGTACGTCCTGGCCGAGCTCGTCGATCACCCGATCGATCGGCACCAGTTTGGCGTTTTCGAGTGCACGCTCGAGAACCGCCATGTCGAATTCCTGCTCTTCGTGCTCAACACGACCGCGCTTGGCGGCCGTCTTCGGATTGACCGAAATGACGCCGCAGTATTCCGGCATGTGCCGGGCGAAATCGGCCGTGCCGATCTCGTTGGCCGTGTCGATGATGTCCTGTTTGTGTGCAACGATCAGCGGACGCAGCACCAGTTTGTCGGTCACGCAGTCGATCACCGACAGGTTCGGCAACGTCTGGCTCGACACCTGGGAGATCGCTTCGCCGGTGACCAGCGCGTCGATGTGCAGGCGCTCGGCAATGCTCGACGCGGCGCGCAACATCATACGCTTCAATACGACACCCATATGACTGTCGTCGACCTTGCCGAGAATTTCGCCCAGCACTTCCTCGAACGGCACACTGACAAATAACACGCGTTGCGAGCTGCCGTACTTCTTCCAGATGAAATGCGCGACTTCCATCACGCCCAATTCATGGGCACGCCCGCCCAGGTTGAAGAAGCAGAAGTGCGTCATCAGGCCACGGCGCAGGATCTGATAAGCCGCAACCGTCGAGTCAAAGCCGCCGGACATCAGAACAAGCGTCTGCTCGAGGGCGCCGAGCGGGTAACCGCCGATGCCATTGTGCTGGCCGTGGATCACGAACAACCGTTGGTCGCGAACTTCGATACGGACTTCGATTTCCGGCGATTTCAGGTCGATGCCGGCAGCACCGCACTCACGACGCAATTTGCTGCCGACGTATTTTTCGACGTCCATCGAGCTGAACAGGTGCTTGCCCGCACGCTTGCAGCGCACCGAAAAAATCTTCCCGGCCAGTGCATCGCCGTAGTGCTGCTTGCACTTCTCGGTGATGTCGTCGAAGTCGCCCAGCGGGTATTCGTCGATCTGCAGGAAGTGCGCGATGCCCGGCATGCAGGTCAGGCGCTCGCCCATTTCTTTCAAGGCCTTAGGGTCGGTAACGCGGGTTTCCAGCTCGAGGTTGTCCCACACACCGTTCACCACCACGGCCGGGTCCAGGTCGCGGAGCACGGTGCGGATGTTCTTGGCCAACTGGCGGATGAATTTCGTCCGGACAGGTCGGCTTTTGATGGTGATCTCGGGGAAGACTTTTACGATTAGTTTCATGAAAACAGCGCGCGCTGGGCCAGCCGAAAAAGGGGGGCGCGGATTATAGCGGAAATTGCTCAAGGTTTAACCAGTTAATGTGCAGAAGGTTTTGCATGCACCAAAACGGGTCATTTTTCATTTCCGGCGCTACATTAAAGGGCGGGATTTTCACCATTGCGGCGCCTTTGACCTTTATAAGCGTGAATTTGGGGCAAAAAACCCATGCTGGGGCACTGGCATGCAATTTGCTCCCTTGTGAGGCAGGTTGCCTTGGTCGAGTATTCGCGCCGGCATCACCAACATTTAAGGGCATCCACTACCAGCCCTAAGCCACCCGGAGGACACTATGTCGAAGTCGGTTCAACTCATCAAAGATCATGACGTCAAGTGGATTGATCTGCGCTTCACGGACACCAAAGGCACTCAGCACCACGTGACCATGCCGGCTCGCGATGCGCTGGAAGACGACTTCTTCGAAGTTGGCAAGATGTTCGACGGTTCCTCCATCGCTGGCTGGAAAGGCATCGAAGCCTCCGACATGATCCTGCTGCCGGACGACGAAACTGCCGTTCTGGACCCGTTCACCGAAGAGCCGACCCTGATCCTGGTCTGCGACATCATCGAACCTTCGACCATGCAAGGTTACGATCGCGACCCGCGCGCCATCGCTCACCGCGCCGAGGAATACCTGAAAACCACCGGTATCGGTGACACCGTATTCGCAGGTCCAGAGCCTGAGTTCTTCATCTTCGACGAAGTGAAGTTCAAGTCCGACATCTCCGGCTCGATGTTCAAGATCTACTCCGAGCAAGGCTCGTGGATGTCCGACCAGGACGTGGAAGGCGGCAACAAGGGCCACCGTCCAGGCGTGAAAGGCGGCTACTTCCCGGTTCCGCCGTTCGACCACGACCACGAAATCCGTACCGCCATGTGCAACGCACTGGAAGAAATGGGTCAGACCGTTGAAGTTCACCACCACGAAGTGGCGACTGCCGGTCAGAACGAAATCGGTGTCAAGTTCAACACCCTGGTGAAGAAAGCTGACGAAGTTCAGACTCTGAAATACGTTGTACACAACGTTGCCGATGCCTACGGCCGCACCGCGACCTTCATGCCGAAGCCTCTGTACGGCGATAACGGTTCGGGTATGCACGTTCACATGTCCATCGCCAAAGATGGCAAGAACACCTTCGCCGGCGAAGGCTATGCCGGTCTGTCCGAAACCGCTCTGTACTTCATCGGCGGCATCATCAAGCACGGTAAGGCCCTGAACGGCTTCACCAACCCGGCCACCAACTCCTACAAGCGTCTGGTGCCAGGCTTCGAAGCGCCGGTGATGCTGGCCTACTCGGCTCGCAACCGTTCCGCCTCGATCCGTATTCCTTACGTCAACAGCCCACGCGGCCGTCGTATCGAAGCGCGCTTCCCGGATCCGGCTGCCAACCCGTACCTGGCCTTCGCAGCACTGCTGATGGCCGGCCTGGACGGTATCCAGAACAAGATCCACCCAGGCGATGCCGCTGACAAAAACCTGTACGACCTGCCGCCAGAAGAGGCGAAAGAGATCCCACAAGTTTGCGGCAGCCTGAAAGAAGCCCTGGAAGAGCTGGACAAGGGCCGTGCGTTCCTGACCAAGGGCGGCGTGTTCTCCGACGACTTCATCGACGCTTACATCGCGCTGAAATCCGAAGAAGAAATCAAGGTTCGCACCTTCGTACACCCACTGGAATATGAGCTGTACTACAGCTGCTGATCCGGTAGCGCCGCGCTACGCGGCGTGACAAAAGAGAGGCCTCCTTCGGGAGGCCTTTTTTGTGGGTGAACGGTCAGCCCTCTCCCAAAGGAAGAGGGCCGATGGGGGAATATCGAAATATTCAGATATGTCCTGAGTTGGGCCAACCGCCCACCCTGACCTATGCTGCATCCCATCGCTTTCGAAACCGGTCGATTTCATGGGTCGCACCTTCATCTGTCTCATCTTGCTGCTGATCGCCCTGCCCGCCAGCGCGCAGATCTACAAGTACACCGACGCCGAGGGCAACACCGCCTACAGCAACCAGCCCCCGGAGGGTGTACAGGCGCAGCCGGTGGATTTGCCGCCGCTCAACAGCGTCGTGCCGCAAGCGCCGGTCAGCCCCGCACCATCCGCCGGGTCGAACTCCCGCGAGCCACCGCGCAACGCCTACGAAATCCTTGAACTGGCCGGCCTGCCCACCGAAGAAGCCCTGCGCGCCAACAACGGCACCTTCACCGTCAACGTACTGATCAAGCCGCGCCTGCAACCGCCGCACCTGTTGCGGCTGCTGCTGGACGATGAACCCTACGGCCAGCCCAGCAACGTGCCGAGCCTGCAACTGGTGAATGTCGACCGGGGCGAGCATCGGCTCGCGGTGCAGGTGATCGACGGTCAGACCGTCATCCAGCAAAGCCCGGCGGTGGCGCTGAGCGTGCAGCGGGTACACAAGCCATGATTCGCTGGCTCATCGGCGTGTGCCTTGGCCTGATCGCTTTCAGTGCAGCGGCCGAGGTCTTCACTTATGTCGATGCCCAGGGCAATCGGGTCTACACCGATCAACCGCGCCCCGGCAACGCCAGGCGCGTGCAACTGACCACCAGCAACCGTATGCCGGCCCACTCGAGCGTCGCCGCGCCGATGACGGCGGCGAAGCCATCCGTGCAAACCCCGCTGTTTCGCTACGACATGTTGCGGGTACTGGTCCCCGAGCCAGATGCGACCATCCGCAGCAGCGCTGGCGAGTTGATCGTCAGCGTCACCAGCGAGCCTGGCCTGCAAAAGGGCCACCTCTACCGTTTGCTGCTGGACGGCCAGCCAACCGGCGAGCCCGGCCCGAGCCCGGTGTTCCCACTGAGCAACATTGATCGCGGCAGCCACAACCTGTCGGTGGAAATACTCGATGCCGAGGGACGCACGGTCGAGCGCACCGCCAATCAGCCGTTTCATATGCAGCGCATTTCCCTGGCGCAGAAGCGCCAGATCAAACCTTGCGTCGCCGATGACTACGGTGTGCGCCCGGAATGCCCGCTGAAAGACAAACCTGAAGAGCCGAAAAATCCCTTCCTGCGTTTCTTCTAACGCCATTCAGCTTTGCGCACTATATTGGTGCAATAGGCTGCACCGTACTCACATTCCAACCCATTTTGGTTCGAAACTACCCGCAAAAGCTGGCAGAACGCCACGCAAACGAGCGTCAAACGCCCGTTTCAGGCGTCGAACGCATCTTTTTTGAGCCTTGGTTTGGTTTTTGCATTTTCCTCGCATCAGCGCTTTATCCATGCGCGCGCCATGCTCCAAAAGAGGTCCTCATGACCATCAGTGACGCACTGCATCGTTTGTTGCTCGACAACCTGACCACCGCGACCATCCTGCTCGATGCCGAATTACGCCTCGAGTACATGAACCCGGCGGCGGAAATGCTCCTGGCCATCAGCGGCCAGCGCAGCCATGGGCAGTTCATCAGCGAGCTGTTCACCGAGTCCACCGAAGCGCTCAATTCGTTGCGCCAGGCGGTGGAACAGGCGCACCCGTTCACCAAGCGCGAAGCGATGCTCACCGCCCTCACCGGCCAGACCCTGACCGTGGACTACGCGGTAACACCGATCCTGAGCAACGGCGCGACCCTGCTCCTGCTGGAAGTCCACCCGCGTGACCGTCTGCTGCGGATCACCAAGGAAGAGGCGCAACTGTCGAAACAGGAAACCAGCAAGATGCTGGTGCGCGGCCTCGCCCACGAGATCAAGAACCCCCTCGGCGGCATCCGTGGCGCCGCGCAATTGCTCGCTCGCGAGCTGCCGGAAGACAGCCTGCGCGACTACACCAACGTGATCATCGAAGAGGCCGACCGCCTGCGCAATCTGGTCGACCGCATGCTCGGCTCGAACAAACTGCCCTCGCTGGCCATGTGCAATGTCCATGAAGTGCTGGAGCGCGTCTGCCAACTGGTCGAGGCCGAGAGCCAGGGCTGCATCACCCTGGTGCGCGATTACGACCCGAGCATTCCCGACGTTCTGATCGACCGCGAGCAAATGATTCAGGCGGTACTGAACATCGTGCGTAACGCGATGCAGGCCATCAGCAGCCAGAACGAGCTGCGCCTGGGCCGCATCAGCCTGCGCACCCGCGCCATGCGCCAGTTCACCATCGGCCACATCCGCCATCGCCTGGTGACCAAGATCGAGATCATCGACAACGGCCCGGGGATCCCGGCGGAACTCCAGGAAACCATTTTCTTTCCCATGGTCAGCGGCCGTCCGGACGGTACCGGGCTGGGCCTGTCCATCACCCAGAACATCATCAGCCAGCACCAGGGCCTGATCGAATGTGACAGCCACCCAGGCCACACCACGTTCTCGATCTTTCTGCCACTGGAACAAGGAGCCACATCGACATGAGCCGTAGTGAAACCGTGTGGATCGTCGATGACGACCGTTCAATCCGTTGGGTTCTGGAAAAAGCCCTGCAACAGGAAGGCATGACCACCCAGAGTTTCGACAGCGCCGATGGTGTGATGAGCCGCCTGGCCCGCCAACAGCCCGACGTAATCATCTCCGACATTCGCATGCCGGGCGCCAGTGGCCTGGATCTGCTGGCGCGGATTCGCGAACAGCACCCCCGGCTGCCAGTCATCATCATGACCGCTCACTCCGATCTGGACAGCGCTGTCGCTTCATATCAGGGCGGCGCGTTCGAGTACCTGCCCAAGCCGTTCGACGTCGATGAAGCGGTTTCGCTGGTCAAGCGTGCCAACCAGCACGCTCAGGAGCAGCAAGGCCTGGAAGTGCCGCCGGCGCTGACCCGCACCCCTGAAATCATCGGCGAAGCGCCGGCGATGCAGGAAGTGTTTCGCGCCATCGGCCGCCTGAGCCACTCCAACATCACCGTGCTGATCAACGGCGAATCGGGCACCGGTAAAGAACTGGTGGCCCACGCCCTGCACCGCCACAGCCCGCGCGCGGCCTCGCCGTTCATTGCGCTGAACATGGCGGCGATCCCCAAGGATCTGATGGAGTCCGAGCTGTTCGGCCACGAGAAAGGCGCATTCACCGGCGCGGCCAACCTGCGGCGCGGACGCTTCGAACAGGCCGACGGCGGCACGCTGTTCCTCGATGAAATCGGCGACATGCCGGCAGACACCCAGACCCGCCTGCTGCGCGTGCTGGCCGATGGCGAGTTCTATCGCGTCGGCGGGCATGTGCCGGTCAAGGTCGATGTGCGGATCATCGCCGCGACCCACCAGAATCTGGAAACCCTGGTCCACGCCGGGAAATTCCGTGAGGACTTGTTCCACCGCCTCAATGTGATCCGTATCCACATTCCGCGCCTGTCGGACCGTCGCGAAGACATCCCGACCCTCGCCAGGCACTTCCTCAGCCGCGCCGCGCAAGAACTGGCGGTGGAGCCGAAGCTGCTGAAAAGCGAAACCGAGGAATACCTGAAGAACCTGCCATGGCCAGGCAACGTGCGCCAACTGGAGAACACCTGCCGCTGGATCACCGTGATGGCGTCCGGGCGCGAAGTGCATATCGGCGACCTGCCACCGGAACTGCTGAGCCTGCCGCAGGACTCGGCGCCGGTGACCAATTGGGAACAGGCGCTGCGCCAGTGGGCGGATCAGGCGCTGGCGCGTGGCCAGTCGAGCCTGCTCGACAGCGCGGTGCCGGCGTTCGAGCGGATCATGATCGAGACCGCGCTGAAACATACCGCCGGACGGCGGCGTGATGCGGCGGTGTTGCTGGGCTGGGGCCGCAATACCCTGACCCGCAAGATCAAGGAATTGGGGATGAAGGTTGATGGTGGGGATGATGACGAGGGGGATGAGGGTTAGGGTGAAGGCCAGCCTCGGATCTACCCCAGACTCAGGCACACCAGGGACTGCCGTGCACCGCCCCAAAGCACGATGACCCGTAATCGCGCATAACTGTCCGATCAAATCCGCGCAGTAAAGCCCTCTGACTTCCACAGAGCAAAAAACCGAAAGCCCCGAAATCCGGGGCTTTCACGCTTTTGAATAATTTTTCTGTGTCCAAATGCAAAACCTGGCACGTCCCCTGCAATAACACGATCAGGTGATTCGATTCACCCACCCTTTCGGGGGCCTTGGTACAGGCAGGCCGGGGATTCCCCTCTTTACACCGGGCTTCACGCTCCAGCGATGAGCCACCCCGTTTTGGGGCCTCTGATACAGGCAGGTCAGGGGTTCCTTCTTTACACCGGGCGGATCGCCGCGATCCGCCCGCCCGTTTCGGGAACCTTGGTACAGGCAGGCCGGGGATTCCCTCTTTTATTGCTCCCGGAGATGAATCTCCAGTCGCCAGCGGTCATCGACCGCCTTGCCGGCCCAGTCGCCTTGCAGCGGACGGGCCGCCACCAGCGTCAGCAACAAGCCTCCATCACTCACTCGCGTGCGCCAGTTCACGTCCTTGCCGTTGAGCTTGAGCTGGCCTTTCTGCGCCTTGCCCTCGGCGCCGAACAACAGCGCGACGCTGCCATCGACGATCTCGCCATGCAGTTTGGGCTCGTTGTTGAACCACACCACCAACCCGCCATCGGCGACTTCAACCTGCTGCAACACGCTGGGGTCAGGCGTGGTCAGGCGACCGATCATCAGCCCGACCATCAGGCCGAAAATCGCCAGAGAACCCATCACACGCGGGAATAGTTTCGAACGCGGATCCGCTTGCGGCGTAGAATGCGCGTCATCTTTACCTTCGGAGCCGTGCATGTTTCACGTCATCCTTTTTCAACCGGAAATTCCGCCGAACACCGGCAACGTTATCAGGCTGTGCGCCAACAGCGGCTGCCACCTGCATTTGATCGAACCGCTAGGCTTCGAGATGGACGACAAGCGCCTGCGCCGCGCCGGTCTCGACTACCACGAGTATGCCACCCTGCAACGCCATGCCGACCTCGCCAGCTGCCTGGAAAGCCTCGGTCATCCGCGCGTGTTCGCCTTCACCACCAAGGGTTCGCAACCGTTTCATGACGTCGCGTTCCAGCCGGGCGACGCCTTCGTGTTCGGCCCGGAAAGCCGAGGCCTGCCGGCAGAGGTGCTCGACGCCCTGCCCGCCGGTCAGCGCCTGCGCCTGCCGATGCGCGAAGGCTGTCGCAGCCTGAACCTGTCCAACACCGTGGCGGTGGCCGTTTACGAAGCATGGCGGCAGAACGGCTTCAAGTAACCGCGCATAACAAAAATGGGAGCGGGCTTGCTCGCGAAGCGGGAGAGTCAGATGACATCAATGTCGCCTGACACTCGCCTTCGCGAGCAAGCCCGCTCCCACATTGGACTTGCGTCGTCGTTCAGCTCTTACTGAACGGTCGGCGCCTCGCCGCTTTCCTGCATGCGCTGCAGCTCTTGCGCGTACAGCGCGTCGAAGTTCACCGGAGCCAGCATCAGGGCCGGGAACGAACCACGGGTCACCAGGCTGTCCAGGGTTTCGCGAGCGTACGGGAACAGGATGTTCGGGCAGAAAGCACCCAGGGTGTGGCTCATCGAGCCCGCATCCAGGTTCTTGATCAGGAAGATACCGGCCTGTTGCACTTCAGCGATGAAGGCCACTTCTTCACCGTTCTTGACGGTTACCGACAGGGTCAGCACGACTTCGAAGAAGTCGCCTTCCAGTTGCTTCTGACGGGTGTTCAGATCCAGGGAAACCGCTGGCTCCCACTGCTGGCGGAAGATGGCCGGGCTTTTCGGGGCTTCGAAGGACAGGTCGCGTACGTAGATGCGCTGCAAGGAGAATTGCGGTGCGGTTTCTTCTTCGCTGGCTGCAGTGTTCTGTTGGTCAGTCATCTCGGGTCCTTGATCTTGGGTCTTTTAGGGTTCTTGGTGTGTCAGGCCTTGAGCAGCGCGTCGAGCTTGCCGGCACGCTCCAGGGCAAACAAATCATCACATCCGCCGACGTGAGTGCCGCCGATCCAGATCTGCGGCACCGAGGTGCGCCCGGCCTTCTGAGCCATGGCCGCGCGCACCTGCGGCTTGCCATCGACCTTGATTTCTTCGAAGGCCACGCCTTTGTTCGCGAGCAGGTACTTGGCGCGCGAGCAATAAGGGCAGTAATCGCTGGAATAAACGACGACTTCAGTCATTTCACTTCACCAGCGGCAGGTTGTCGCTTTTCCAGCTGGAGATCCCGCCGGACAGCTTGGCGGCGGTGAAGCCGGACTTCATCAGTTCGCGAGCGTGAGTACCGGCGGTCTGGCCCAGGGCATCGACCAGAATGATGGTCTTGGCCTTGTGTTTTTCCAGCTCGCCGACGCGCGCGGCCAGTTTGTCCTGGGGAATGTTCACCGCGCCAACGATGTGGCCGGTCGCGTATTCCTTGCTCGGACGGATATCCACCACCACGCCGGCGTCCTTGTTGACCAGTGCGGTCAGTTCGCCGGTGCTCAGGCTCTTGCCGCCGCCCTGTACTGTGTGGGCCAGCAGCAAAGCCAGCAGTACGACGAAGATACCGACAAGAATGTAGTGGTTAGTGGCAAATTCAATCAGGTGAGCAACCATCGAAGGAGGTTCCAGGGCATTAAAATGTCGGCCAGTATACACAGCCACTATGGTCGGCCAAACCCCGTCCGGCGGTGACGCGGTCGGAACTTCGCTTTAAACTCCTACTCCTTTTTCCAGCGCCCTCTTTTAACTCCAGCCAGAGCCGATTCCATGACTACTACGCCTAAACCTTTGGTCCTGATGATTCTCGACGGCTTCGGTCACAGCGACAGCCCTGAATCCAACGCCGTGTTTGCGGCCAAGAAGCCGGTGCTGGATCGCCTCTGGGCCACGGTGCCGAACGGTCTGATCTCGGGCAGCGGCATGGACGTCGGCCTGCCGGACGGCCAGATGGGCAACTCCGAAGTCGGCCACATGAACCTCGGCGCCGGCCGCGTGGTTTACCAGGACTTCACCCGCGTGACCAAAGCAATCCGCGACGGCGAGTTCTTCGAGAACCCGACCATCTGCGCCGCCGTGGACAAAGCCGTGGCCGCCGGCAAGGCCGTGCATTTCATGGGCCTGCTGTCGGATGGCGGCGTACACAGCCACCAGGACCACTTGATCGCCATGGCCGAACTGGCCTTCAAGCGCGGCGCCGAGAAAATCTACCTGCACGCCTTCCTCGACGGCCGTGATACCCCGCCGAAAAGCGCCGCATCGTCCATCGAACTGCTCGACGCGACCTTCAAGGCGCTGGGCAAGGGCCGCATCGCCAGCCTCGTCGGCCGCTATTTCGCCATGGATCGCGACAACCGTTGGGACCGCGTCGCCCAGGCCTACAACCTGATTGTCGACGGCCAGGCTGAATTCCACGCTGCCACCGCCCAGGAAGGCCTGGAAGCCGCTTACGAGCGTGGCGAGAGCGACGAATTCGTCAAAGCCACCACCATTGGCGAGCCGGTAAAAGTCGAAGACGGCGACGCCATGGTGTTCATGAACTTCCGCGCCGACCGTGCCCGCGAGCTGACCCGCGTGTTCGTCGAAGACGATTTCAAGGACTTCGAACGCACCCGCCAGCCGAAACTGGCCGGCTACGTGATGCTGACCCAATACGCCGCGAGCATCCCGGCACCTTCGGCTTTCGCCCCCGGCAGTCTGGAAAACGTGCTCGGTGACTACCTGGCGAAGAACGGCAAGACCCAGCTGCGCATCGCCGAAACCGAAAAATACGCCCACGTCACCTTCTTCTTCTCCGGCGGCCGGGAAGAACCGTTCCCGGGCGAAGAGCGCATCCTGATCCCGTCGCCAAAAGTCGCCACCTATGACTTGCAGCCGGAAATGAGCGCGCCGGAAGTCACCGACCGCATCGTCGACGCCATCGAAAACCTGCGTTACGACGTGATCGTGGTCAACTACGCCAACGGCGACATGGTCGGCCACAGCGGCGTGTTCGAGGCGGCGGTGAAAGCCGTGGAATGCCTGGACACCTGCGTCGGCCGGATCGTCGATGCCCTGGAAAAGGTCGGCGGCGAAGCGCTGATCACCGCCGACCACGGCAATGTCGAGCAAATGGCCGACGAATCCACCGGTCAGGCGCATACCGCGCACACCACCGAGCCGGTGCCGTTCATCTATGTCGGCAAGCGTGACCTCAAGGTTCGCGAAGGCGGCGTGCTGGCGGACGTGGCGCCGACCATGCTCAAGCTGCTGGGCCTGGAAAAACCGGCGGAAATGACTGGCACTTCGATTCTGGTCTGATATCAAAAACGCCCTGTAATCAGCCTGAAACGGCTTTTTATGACGAACGCCTCAAAGCAGTTGGCTTTGAGGCGTTTTTTTTGCCGCGTGGGGCGGGCATACTAGGCCGTCCCTTACCCTGGTGCCGCCCGCCTCTATGCTTCGCCTCCTGATCGCCCTCGCTCTGACCTGCCTGCTCCAACCGGCCTTCGCTGACGAGCGCGCGCAAACCCAACAGCAGTTGGATGCCACGCGTCAGGACATTGCCGAGCTGAAAAAACTGCTGAGCAAGGTGCAGGAAGAAAAATCCGGTGTGCAAAAGGAACTCAAAGGCACTGAAACCGAGATGGGCAAGCTCGAGAAGCAGGTCGAAGCCCTGCAAAAAGAGCTGAAGAAAAGCGAAGCCGAGCTGCAGCGACTCGATGCGGAGAAAAAAAAACTCCAGAGCGCGCGCACTGAACAACAGCGACTGATCGCCATCCAGGCCCGCGCCGCCTATCAGAACGGCCGTCAGGAATACCTCAAACTGCTGCTCAACCAGCAGAATCCCGAGAAATTCGCCCGCACCCTCACCTATTACGACTACCTGAGCCAGGCCCGCATGGAGCAGTTGAAGAACTTCAACGAAACCCTGCGCCAACTGGCCAATGTCGAAAAAGACATCTCCGCGCAGCAGGCGCAATTGCTCACCCAGCAAAGCAGCCTCGACACTCAGCGTGCAGACCTTGAGAAGGTGCGCAAGGAACGCCAGCAGGCCCTCGCCAGACTCAACGACGACGTGAAGGCCCGCGATCAGAAAATCGCCGCCCGCGAGCAGGATCAGGCAGACCTGTCTAAAGTCCTTAAAACCATTGAAGAAACCCTGGCCCGCCAGGCCCGTGAGGCAGAAGAAGCGCGACAGAAAGCGCTCATCGCCCAGCAGGAAGCCGAAAAAAAGCGCTTGCGTGAGGCCGAGGCTGAGAACAGCGACGCCCCACGCAAACCCGTCCGATCCACTCCCGGCGCCCTGGTGTCCAGCGGCGGCGAGACGTTTGGCGGGCCATTTGCGTCAAGTCGGGGAAAACTTCCATGGCCGGTCGATGGTCGACTGCTGGCACGCTTCGGTGAAACCCGTGGCGACGATGCCCGTACCAAGTGGGACGGCGTGATGATCAGCGCCTCCGCCGGCAGCCAGGTGCATGCCGTACACGGTGGGCGCGTGGTGTTCGCCGACTGGTTGCGCGGCGCCGGGCTGCTGGTGATTCTCGACCATGGCAACGGTTTTCTGAGTCTTTACGGTCACAACCAGACGCTGCTCAAGTCGGCCGGTGACGTGGTAAAAGCCGGTGAGTCCATCTCCACTGTCGGCAACAGTGGCGGGCAGGACACACCAGCGCTGTATTTCGCAATTCGTCAGCAGGGTCACCCGAGTGATCCGGCGCAATGGTGCCGCGCGCAAGGATAAGCGTGCCGCCTAATTCAGGAGTTCGTTCGACATGCTGCATTTGTCCCGCCTTACCTCGCTGGCCCTGACGATCGCCCTGGTGATCGGCGCGCCTCTGGCGTTCGCCGCGCAACCGGCCCCGGCTGTCGCACCGGCAGGCACCGCCGCCACCAGCAAGGCCCCGCTGCCGCTGGAAGAGCTGCGCACCTTCGCCGAGGTCATGGACCGGATCAAGGCGGCCTATGTCGAGCCGGTGGACGACAAGACCCTGCTGGAAAATGCCATCAAGGGCATGCTCAGCAACCTCGATCCGCACTCCGCCTACCTCGGCCCGGAAGACTTCGCTGAACTGCAGGAAAGCACCAGCGGCGAATTCGGCGGCCTGGGCATCGAAGTCGGCGCCGAAGACGGCTTCATCAAGGTGGTTTCGCCCATCGACGACACCCCGGCATCCAAGGCCGGCATTCAGGCCGGCGACTTCATCGTCAAGATCAACGGCCAGCCGACTCGCGGCCAGAGCATGACCGAAGCCGTGGACAAGATGCGCGGCAAGATCGGCCAGAAAATCACCCTGACCCTGGTGCGCGACGGCGGCACGCCGTTCGACGTGACCCTCGCCCGCGCGGTGATTCAGGTCAAGAGCGTCAAGGCGCAGTTGCTCGAATCCGGCTACGGCCTGATCCGCATCACCCAGTTCCAGGTCAAGACCGGCGAGGAAGTCTCCAAGGCCCTGGCCAAGCTGCGCAAGGACAACGGCAAGAAGCTCAACGGCATCATCCTCGACCTGCGCAACAACCCCGGCGGCGTGCTGCAAGCGGCGGTGGAAGTGGTCGACCACTTCATCACCAAAGGCCTGATCGTCTACACCAAGGGCCGGATCGCCAACTCCGAGCTGCGCTTCTCCGCCACCGGCAAGGACGAAAGCGAAGCCGTGCCGATGGTGGTGCTGATCAACGGCGGCAGCGCCTCGGCCTCGGAAATCGTCGCCGGCGCCCTGCAGGATCAGAAACGCGCCGTGGTCATGGGCACCACCAGTTTCGGCAAGGGCTCGGTGCAAACCGTGCTGCCGCTGAACAACGACCGCGCGCTGAAGATCACCACCGCGCTGTACTTCACCCCGAACGGCCGCTCGATCCAGGCCCAGGGCATTGTCCCGGACATTGAGGTGCGCAAGGCCAAGATCACCAGCGAGGCGGACGGCGACTACTTCAAGGAAGCCGACCTGCAAGGTCACCTGGGCAACGGCAACGGCGGGGCCGATCGTCCGACCGGTTCCGGTGGCAAGGCCAAGGCAATGCCGCAGGATGACGATTACCAGTTGGCCCAGGCCCTGAGCCTGCTTAAAGGCCTGAGCATCACCTCTGGCCGTTGAGGATGGGCCTGCGCTTCATCCTCGTCCTGTTGTGCCTGCTGGCGGGTGTTGCTCACGCAGAACCCGCCGGCTCGCCCCCGCACAAGGCCTACCTGAGCCTGATCATCGATGACCTGGGGCAAAACCTGCCCCGGGATCGCCGTGTGCTGGCGCTGCCCGGCCCGGTGACCACGGCGATCATGCCCGACACCCCGCACGCCACCGAATTCGCCCGCGAAGCCCACCGCGCCGGCAAGATCGTGATCCTCCACATGCCGATGGACCCGGCCACCGGCCCCTTCGCCTGGCATCCGGAACTGCCCATCGAAGAGCTGGAAAAACGCCTCGACGCCGCGTTCAAAATGGTCCCCTACACCGCCGGCATCAATAACCACATGGGCAGCCGCATGACCGCGCAACCGGTAGCGATGGCCTGGCTAATGGGCGAATTGCAACGTCGGCACAAGTTCTTCGTCGATAGCCGCACCAGCGCGCAGACCGTGGCGGCGCAGCAGGCACAGAAGATCGATCTGGCGAGCGTCTCGCGGGATGTGTTCCTCGATGACGAACGCACCGAAGCGGCGATCCTGACCCAGTTGCAAACGGCGATCAGCCTGGCGCGCAAGCAGGGGTCGGCGGTCATGATCGGCCATCCCTATCCACAGACCCTGGCGGTACTGGAGCGCGAGTTGCCGAAGCTCAAGGCCCAGGGCATCGACTGGATCGACATCCGCCAGATGATCAGCGTGCGCAGCAATCGGGCGATGGCAGCCCATGGCCGGGACGGCGCTTACCGATAAACCCGGGCAATACATAATTACCGCCCGCCATCCCTTGCTGATCCCGATAGTCAGTCCCGCAACTGTCAGCGACTCACCCGAGTCGCCTTGCAATCATCAGGACTGACCATGACCACTGAAGAAAATGGCACCGCGCCTGCGAGGCCAACGGAACCGATCCGGTTCGGCAATCTGCTGATCAGCTTCACCACGGAATTCCACCGTATCTGGGACAGCCGGGGCTCGGACGCCTCGGCCGTGAGTTTCTGGCGCCCCGCTCCGGCGCCCGACGCGCTGCCGGGATATTTCCCACTGGGCGATCTCGCGATTCCCGGCTACGACAACGTCAACGGCAACCAGATCGTGGCGGTGGTCCGCGAGGCCGAGCCACAGCCCGAGGACAGCTCCCGGGACCGGGCACTCAGCCCGCCCGAGGACTACGAAAGGGTCTGGAAAGACTCGGATTCCGGCGCCGCCGCCGACTGTACGGTGTGGCGCCCGCTCCCGCCGACCGGCTACGTGGCACTGGGGCTGGTCTGCTCCAATGGCCGCGATAAACCGCTGCTCAACGCGATTCGCTGCGTGCGCGCGGATCTGCTCATCGCGGCGGACGTCAGCGACTTGATCTGGAACGACAAGGGCAGCGGCGCCCGGCAGAATTTCAGCGCCTGGCGCATTGATCCGCCGCGTGCGGCTGCGGGAGAAATCTGCTTCAGCCCCGGCACCTTTTTCGGCACTCAAAGCCATAACCGGCCGGCGGCACCCGTTGCCTACGCATTGCGAATGCAGATCCCTCGCCAGGTCAGCCAGCCGCCCGCTCCTCCGGAGCTTGCCGGACACGCCCCCCCTGAGGCGGCCGAGACCGCCAACACCACGCAGAGCATCAGCCTGCCGTGGTTCACGGTCACCGACCACCTGGCTCCCAGCGAACAGTTGCGCAGCACGCCGTTCTATCGTCTGGAGCGAACGGACCGCTATGTCCTCGTCGGCCATGGTCACAACACCCGTGACAAAGCCCGCTCGTTCAAATGGCAAGTGACCCGGGCGCAGAACGCGCAGATGCTGCAAGTGTTCAACCGCCTCACGTCGATCGAGGTCGATGCGCCATGGCCTCTCGATGCACCGAGTGGCGCCCAGGCACTGAAGTTTTCAGCCAACCTGCCCAAGGATTTCGTCCACACCGAAACATCGGCACAGGGCTGGAGCAGCACGGGGCCGCTGGACGTTATCGCCATGGCGGGGAAAAACAGAAGCGTGGCGGTGTATCAAGCGCAAAGCCACTACACGCTGTTGCGCGCAGACGGCACACCGGTCGCCATCAGCATCGGTTACACCGATGACGAAAACCTGCACCTGACCGAGTATCCGCCGCAAGAGGAAGCCCCCGTCAGCGTTGCAGCCGTGCCACTGCCGGAGTCGAAAGCGGATACCAGCGCCGAACCCCAACCGCTGGCGGAGCTACCCATCGCTACAGATAGCGCCCCATGATTTCGTCGACGACACCCTCTTTGCGCAACTGATCGAGGGCGGCCTGCAACCTGGCGACGGTCGCATCCGGCACATCCTTGTTCAGCGCCAGATAGAGTTCGGCGCTGTTGAAACGCAGCACGGTCTTGAGCCCGGTCACCCCGTCCTGGCGCGCCAGATAGCGCCCGGCCGGGTCACCGGTAGCCCATAGATCGATCTGACCGTTGATCAGTTTCTTCGCGTTATCCTGATCGCGCAGCACCACCACCGGTTTCAGGCCCTGCTTGGTCAGGGTCTCGGCAATGGCATCGCCCTTGTAGGCGCCGATCTTGTATTTGCGTGCGTCATTAAGGTTTTCGAGGGTGATCTTGCTGTCGGCCCTGGCGAGCATGACCCAATCGTCCGGGCCGATCGGGCCGACCCACTTGAACAGCTTCTCGCGATCCGGCAAACGCGCCATCACGAACGCGCCATAACCGGGGTTTTCCAGGGCGAGTTTGTAGACTCGCTCCCAGGGGAAGCGCAGGGTCAGGCTGTAAGTGACTTCGGCACGCTTGAACATTTCGCGGACGATGTCCGTGGCGATGCCGTTGATGTTCTCGTCCTGGGCGAAATTCTTGCCGTTCTTCGCCATGTTGTACGGCGGGAAGTTTTCGGTGAGGAGCACCAGGTCGGTGTCAGGATTGCCCTCGGCATGGGCACCGTTGACCAGCAACACAGAAGCGCTGGCGAGAGCGAGAAGCAGGCGTTTGATCATGTCGGGCTACCGGAATCCATGGCGTGCACCAGAGTGCCTTGAGGCTGTTGCGCTGTCTACTGGCCTTTTGATTGCAACGCCGCCACGCAAGCGATCCCCTCCGGAGCATTCGCGCCGGAGGAAATCTGCCATTTCAGCGCATGGTGATTCCGCGATGGGCCATGTAGGCCTTGGCTTCCTGCACGGTGTATTCACCGAAGTGGAAGATACTCGCCGCCAGCACCGCACTGGCGTGGCCTTCGAGGATGCCATCGGCCAGATGCTGCAGATTGCCGACACCGCCGGAAGCGATCACCGGAATGCCCAGCGCATCACTGATGGCGCGGGTCACGCCGAGGTCGAAGCCGTTTTTCATGCCGTCCTGATCCATGCTGGTCAGCAGGATCTCACCGGCACCGAGGCCTTCCATCTTCTTCGCCCACTCGACCGCGTCGAGGCCGGTCGGCTTGCGCCCGCCGTGGGTGAAGATTTCCCAGCGCGGGGTTTCGCCAGGTCCCGAAACCTTCTTCGCGTCGATGGCGACGACGATGCACTGCGAGCCGAAATGCTGCGCCGCTTCGCCGACGAACTCCGGATTGAACACTGCGGCGGTGTTGATCGAGACCTTGTCGGCCCCGGCATTGAGCAGGTTACGGATGTCCTGCACGGTACGCACGCCACCGCCGACGGTCAGCGGGATGAACACCTGGCTCGCCATGCGCTCGACGGTATGCAGCGTGGTGTCGCGGCCATCGACGCTGGCGGTGATGTCGAGAAAGGTAATCTCGTCGGCACCCTGCTCGTCATACCGACGGGCGATTTCCACCGGGTCGCCGGCGTCGCGGATGTTTTCGAACTTCACACCTTTGACGACGCGACCGTTGTCCACGTCCAGGCAAGGGATGATGCGTTTGGCCAGCGCCATGGTCAGTCCTCAGCCTTTGTACGAGTCGCAGAAAGCTTGCGCTTCGGCGACGTCGAGAGTGCCTTCGTAGATCGCCCGGCCAGTGATCGCGCCGATGATGCCCGGCGCCTTGGCGTCGAGCAGCGACTTGATGTCACCCAGATTGTGGATGCCGCCGGACGCGATGACCGGAATCTTCGTTGCGGCGGCCAGAGCAGCGGTGAACGGTACGTTGCAGCCCTGCATCATGCCGTCTTTGGCGATGTCGGTATAAACGATCGCGGACACGCCGTCGGCTTCAAATTGTTTGGCCAGATCGATGACCTGCACCTTGCTGATTTCAGCCCAGCCGTCGGTGGCGACAAACCCGTCTTTGGCATCGAGGCCGACAATGACTTTGCCCGGGAAGGCGCGGCAGGCTTCGGCGACGAACTCCGGCTCTTTCACCGCCTTGGTGCCGATGATCACGTAGCTGACACCGGCCTTGACGTAGTGCTCGATGGTTTCCAGCGAACGGATGCCGCCGCCGATCTGGATCGGCAGGGTCGGGTAGCGTTTGGCGATGGCGGTCACCACCTCGCCGTTGACCGGCTGGCCTTCGAACGCGCCGTTCAGGTCGACCAGATGCAGACGACGGCAACCGCCCTCCACCCACTTGGCAGCCATGCTCACCGGGTCATCGGAGAACACTGTGGAATCTTCCATGCGGCCCTGGCGCAGACGTACGCAGGCACCGTCCTTGAGATCGATAGCGGGAATAATCAGCATCTGGCAAACCTTCAAATTTGAATGTTCAGCTTGGCTCGGAAATCAGTTTTTCTCGAGCGCCCACAGGTCGCTTTCGATGCTCTCAAACCGCTCCTTGAGCTGGGTCTGCACATCGAAAATCGCCCTGTTGTAATAGTGCGGAGCAATTTCGCGGGTAAACAGCTCAAGAATTTCCGCCGCTTCGAACGAACCGAGGTCCAGTTCGAAACGATCCTCCATGAACCGCTGGATCTTGCGATTGGCCTCGCTCTCCTGCTCGGGAGTGAGGGTCAGGATCGGCGGTTTGGACTTCTTGACGGCCATTTACCAGCGACCGTCCCACGCGGCGAAGTTCTGCAGCAATTGCAGGCCATGGGTATGGCTTTTCTCCGGGTGGAACTGGGTGGCGAAACGCGAACCATCGGCCAGCGCAGCGGCGAAATCGACCCCGTAGTGACCGCCACCAACCACCTGACGCGCGTTGCCGGCCTCGATGTAGTAGCTGTGTACGAAGTAGAAACGCGCCATGTCCGGAATGTTGTGCCACAGCGGATGACTCACCGTCTGCTTCACTTCGTTCCAGCCCATGTGCGGGACTTTCAGATGTTCGCCGTCTTCATGCAGGTTCTGGCCGAAGAACTTCACCGCGCCCGGGAACAGGCCGATGCAGTCGACGCCGGCGTTCTCTTCACTGCTGTCGAGCAACGCCTGCATGCCGACGCAGATGCCGAGGAACGGACGATCCTGGCTGACTTCACGCACCAGCGAATCAAAGCCCAAGCGACGGATCTCCGCCATGCAGTCGCGAATCGCGCCGACGCCGGGGAAAACCACCCGGTCGGCTTCACGAATCACGTCCGCATCGCTGGTGATCAGCACCTTGCCGGCACCCACGTGCTCAAGGGCCTTGGCCACCGAGTGCAGGTTGCCCATGCCGTAATCGATTACCGCGACTGTCTGCATTACAGGACGCCCTTGGTCGATGGCATTTGCCCGGCCATGCGCTCGTCGAGCTCGACGGCCATGCGCAGCGCGCGGCCGAAAGCCTTGAACACGGTTTCGATCTGGTGGTGGGTGTTGGTGCCGCGCAGGTTGTCGATGTGCAGGCTGACCAGTGCGTGGTTGACGAAGCCCTGGAAGAACTCCTGGAACAGGTCGACGTCGAAACCGCCCACGGTGGCGCGGGTATACGGCACATGCATCTGCAGGCCCGGGCGCCCGGAGAAGTCGATCACCACGCGCGACAGCGCTTCATCCAGCGGCACGTAGGCGTGGCCGTAACGGCGGATGCCTTTCTTGTCGCCGATTGCTTTGGCAAAGGCCTGGCCGAGGGTGATACCGACGTCTTCCACGGTATGGTGGTCGTCGATATGCAGATCGCCCTTGCATTCAATATCCAGGTCGATCAACCCGTGACGGGCAATCTGATCCAGCATGTGCTCAAGAAAAGGAACACCGATATCGAATCGGGCCTTTCCGGTGCCATCAAGGTTGATCGAGGCTTTGATCTGGGTTTCCAGAGTGTCGCGCTCGACAGACGCCTTACGTTCGGCCATCACCAGCTCCGCAAAATCATTGGGCGAAAAAGGCAGCCATTATAGGGGCGCGGGCGGGAAACAGAAACACGAGACGTGATATGGCAGACGGATAGAACCCCGTCCTGTCGGGGATAGACATGTCCATACAAGCCATTTCGGACACGCCCGCAAACGAAAAGGGAGCGGACCTGCTCGCGAAGGCATCGGATCAGCCACTATCGATATCGACTGATCCGATGCCTTCGCGGGCAAGCCCGCTCCCACGGGTTCGATGTCGGCCTGAAGGTTTTCAGGCCTTTATCTTAATGAAACAGTACCGCCGTCTTCTGCAGGGTCACCCACACACCCCACGCCAACGGAATACCCACCACCAGCCATGCGGCGATTGCCAGTGGCTTGGTGCCTGGCGCGGCTTTCCACTCCAGCACGGTGCTGGCGTCAGCACCCTTGTCGTGGCCCAGCGCCTGTTCGGCAGCCAGTTCGGCGTCGGTCATGAAGTACTTGTCGGCCACCGGACGGACCAGCAGGTTGCACAGGAAGCCCAGCACCAGCAGACCGGCGAGGATGTACAGGGTGATGTCGTAAGCGGCGGCGCGTTCCACGCCGATGCTCAACTGATACTCACGCAGGTAGTTCACCAGCACCGGGCCGAGAACGCCGGCCGCCGCCCAGGCGGTCAGCAGACGACCGTGGATCGCGCCGACCATCTGCGTACCGAACAGGTCGGCCAGATACGCCGGAACGGTGGCGAAACCACCGCCGTACATCGACAGGATGATGCAGAACGCCGCCACGAACAGCGCGACGTTGCCCAGGTGGCCGAGGTTCGGAATCAGCGCATACAGGGCAAAACCGAGGGCGAAGAACACGAAGTAGGTGTTTTTGCGACCCAGGTAGTCGGAGAACGATGCCCAGAAGAAGCGGCCACCGATGTTGAACAGGCTCAGCAGACCGGTGAAGCCAGCAGCGATCGCGGCGATCGAAGCCAGTTGACCGGCGTCGAGCTGACCGAACGGCAGATCGTTACCCAGCAACTTGCCACCGAACACTTCCTGCAACAGCGGCGAAGCCATGCCGAGGATGCCGATACCGGCGGACACGTTCAGGCACAGCACCAGCCACACCAGACGGAATTGCGGAGTTTTCCAGGCCACATTCACATGTACGTGGCGGTTGGTGATCATCGCGTTCGAGGCCTTTTTCGCCGGAGCGGTCCAGCCTTCAGGCTTCCAGCCGGTTGGCGGCACGCGGTAGGCCAGGGCACCACCGATCATGAACACGAAGTAGATCGCAGCCATGGCCACGAAGCTCTGCCACACGCCGACACCGGCCGGCGAAGCGAAATGGCTCATCAGCGCGGTCGCCAGTGGAGCACCCACCATCGCGCCGCCGCCGAAGCCCATGATCGCCATGCCGGTCGCCATGCCGCGCTTGTCCGGGAACCACTTGATCAGGGTCGAAACCGGCGAAATGTAGCCCAGGCCCAGACCGATACCGCCGATCACGCCGGAGCCGATCCACATCAGCCAGATCTGGTGGGTATAGATACCCAGCGCCGAGATCAGCAGACCGCCGCACCAGCACAGTGCCGACACCACACCGGCCTTGCGCGGCCCGGCGTGTTCGAGCCAGCCACCCCAGATGGCTGCCGAGCAACCGAGGAAGATGAAGAACAGGGTGTAGATCCAGCCGAGCATGGAGATCGGCCAGTCGCATTGCGACGAGAAGACTTGTGCGATGAAGCTCATGTCCGGTGCGCAGGCCACTGGAGCAGTAACACCCAGCGCCTTGGACAACGGCAGCCAGAACACCGAGAAGCCGTAGGCCATGCCGATGCACAAGTGGATGGCCAGGGCGGCCGGTGGAACCAGCCAGCGGTTGAAACCGGGCTTGGCGATGATGCGTTCCTTGGACAGGAACCCGGGCTGATCGGCGCGCAGGCCGTCCGCCGTGATGCTCGTACTCATGGTGTTTCCCCCAATTATTAGAATGGTTCGCCAGCCACTGCTCACCCTCGACCTTGATGCACGCAGGCATGGCCGTATTGTGTGGGTGAAGCTCCTTGGATGCGCGACGTTAAGTCGCAGATGGGCGGACGAACGAGCGAAGGTTACCATTTGCAGGTGACAGAAAAACCAAACTGATATCACCTTTTTCGAGTCATCTGATCTCATGGCCCCGGGGAACCCTCCCGTCGACCGTTGTCGAACCGCTGCAAGGCGCGGCCGGACAGGCCTCAGCGCAAGCCGCAGCAGGGGGCAGTCATGCAGCGCTATACTCCCCGGCTAAATTACGAATTCGACTAACTACAAGGACTCGCCCATGAAAGCGTTCGGCAAAATCCTGGGTCTGGTGCTTCTCGGGCTGTTGCTGGTCATCGTGGCGCTGGGCTTTGCCCTGACCCACCTGTTTGACCCCAACGACTACAAAGACGAGATTCGCCAGATTGCCCGCGACAAGGCCCACATCGAGCTGACGCTCAATGGCGATATCGGCTGGAGCCTGTTCCCGTGGCTCGGCCTGGAATTGCACGAAGCCAGCATCGCGACCCTGGCCAAGCCTGCCGAACCGTTCGCCGACCTGCAGATGCTCGGCCTGTCCGTGCGCGTGCTGCCACTGCTGCGCCGCGAAGTGCAGATGAGCGACGTGCGCGTCGAAGGCCTGAACCTGCGTCTGAACCGCGACAAGAACGGTCACGGCAACTGGGAAGACATCGGCAAGGTGCCGGCGCCGGCCGGAAGCACGCCGCCCGTGGTTGCTGGCGAGCCAGCCCCGGCTCCCGCCCCGCCCGTGGAGAAACCGGCCCAGCCGATCCGCCTCGACATCGACAGCCTGACCGTCAACAACGCACGCGTGGAGTACAACGACGAGTTGACCGGCAAGCAATTCAGCGCCGAAAGCATCCAGCTGAGCACCGGCCCGGTTCACGATTCGACCAACATCCCGGTGAAAGCCACCGCGTTCCTCGGCACCAATCAGCCGGTGCTACGGGTGCGCACCGAACTCAATGGCGAGCTGCGTTTCGAACGTGCGGTGCAACGTTACAAGTTCGAGGATCTGAAACTCAGCGGCGAAGTGGCCGGCGATCCGCTGCAAGGCAAGACCATGACCTTTTCCGCCCAGGGCCAGTTGCTGCTGGACAAGGCGGCCAACGTGGCCGAGTGGACCGGCATCAAGATTTCCGCCAACCAGCTGCGCGCCCTGGGTGAGCTGAAGGTCAACGATCTGGACAAGACCCCACAGATCAACGGCGCTATTTCGATCGCTCAATTCGACCTGGCGAAATTCGTCGACAGCATCGGCCAGACCCTGCCGGCCATGGCCGAAGGCAGCCTGAGCAAGGTCGAACTGGTCAGCCGTATCGCGGCGACGCCGACCAGCGTGGCGTTCGACAACATCAACCTGAAACTCGACGACAGCAGCTTCAGCGGCCGCATCGCCGTCGATGACTTCGCCAAACAATCGCTGCGCGCGATCCTCAAGGCCGACACCTTCAACGTCGACCGCTACCTGCCGCCGAAATCCGCCCAGGCCAGCAGCGCCGCGCAAGTACGTCAGGCCGAAGTCGCCAGCACCGAAGCCGATGCCATGGCCGGCGCCGGCAGCACGCCGTTGCCGGAAAAGCCGAGCAAAAGTGCCTGGAGCACCGAACGCCTGCTGCCGGTGGAGCGCCTGAGCAAACTCGATGTGAACGCCGACCTGACCTTCGGCCAGTTGACCCTCGACAAACTGCCGATCCAGAACGCCGCGCTCAAGGCCAGCGGCCAGGGCGGCCTGCTGACCCTGGAGAACCTGCGCGGCGAGCTGTACAACGGCGACTTCGAAGCCAAGGGCACCCTCGACGTGCGTCCGACCGCACCGGTGCTGAACCTGCAAACCCGGATCAACCGGGTGCCGGTGGAAAAAATCCTCGAAAGCCAGGGCAAGAACCCGCCGGTCAAGGGTCTGGTCAACCTCACCAGCACCATCACCGGCAGCGGCAACAGCCAGCAGGCGCTGATCGACAGCCTCAACGGCAATGCCAGTTTCGTGATCAACAACGGCGTGCTGCTCAACGCCAACCTTGAACAGCAACTGTGCAAAGGCATCGCCACTCTCAACCGCAAAACCCTGAGCGGCGAACCGCGCGGCAAGGACACCCCCTTCCAGGAACTCAAGGGCAACCTGACCTTCCGTAACGGCGTGGCCAGCAACCCGGATCTGAAAGTGCGCATCCCCGGCATGACCGTCAACGGCGATGGCGACATCGACCTGCGGGTGCTGGGCATGGACTATCGCGTCGGCATCATTGTCGAAGGCGACACCAGCGCCATGCCGGATCCGGCCTGCCAGGTCGGCGAGAAATTCGTCGGCATCGAGTGGCCGCTGCGCTGCCGTGGCCCGCTGGAACTGGGCGCCAAAGCCTGCCGTGTGGATAACGAACGTCTCGGCCAGGTCGCGACCAAAATGGCTGGCGACAAGCTCAGTGAAAAAATCGACGAAAAACTGGGCGACAAGGTCAGCCCGGAATTGAAAAACGCATTGAAAGGTCTGTTCAAACGATGAGAGCGGAGCAGTTTTCCACGGCGGTGCTGGAATGGTTCGACCGCCATGGCCGCCACGATTTGCCTTGGCAGCAGGGCATCAACCCGTATCGGGTGTGGGTCTCGGAGATCATGTTGCAGCAGACTCAGGTCAGCACCGTGCTCAACTATTTCGACCGTTTCATGGCCGCGCTGCCGACAGTCGAAGCGCTGGCCGAAGCGCCGGAGGACGAAGTACTGCACCTGTGGACGGGCCTGGGTTACTACACCCGCGCGCGCAATTTGCAGAAGACCGCGAAGATCGTCGTCAGCCAGTACGGCGGCGAATTTCCACGCGATGTCGAGAAGCTCACGGACTTGCCGGGGATCGGCCTGTCCACCGCCGGAGCGATCGCCAGTATCAGCATGGGCCTGCGCGCGCCGATCCTCGACGGCAACGTCAAACGGGTGCTGGCGCGCTTTACCGCGCAAGAGGGCTACCCCGGTGAGCCGAAGGTCGCCAGACAGCTGTGGGCCAACGCCGAACGCTTCACACCCCATGACCGGGTCAACGCCTACACCCAGGCAATGATGGATCTGGGTGCCACGCTCTGCACCCGCAGCAAGCCGAGCTGTCTGCTGTGCCCGCTGGAAAAGGGCTGCGAAGCGCACATGCTCGGCCAGGAAACCCGCTACCCGATTCCCAAGCCGCGCAAGGCGATCCCGCAGAAGCGCACGCTGATGCCGCTGCTGGCCAACGAGGATGGCGCGATCCTGCTTTATCGTCGCCCGTCCACCGGCCTCTGGGGCGGTTTGTGGAGCCTGCCGGAACTCGACGACCTCGACGACCTGCAACATCTTGCCGCGCAGCACTCGCTGGAGCTAGGCGAGCAGCAGGCGCTGCCGAGCCTTGTCCACACGTTCAGCCATTTCCAGTTGTCCATCGAACCCTGGCTGGTTCAGGTGCAGGAGGCCGGCCATCACATGGCCGAGGCCGACTGGCTCTGGTATAACCTCGCCACCCCGCCGCGCCTGGGCCTCGCCGCCCCGGTCAAGACCTTGCTCGAACGCGCGGCCGCCGTATTGAATGCAGGAGTGTCGTCATGACCCGTACCGTAATGTGCCGCAAATACAAAGAACAACTCGAAGGCCTGGAGCGTCCTCCATACCCAGGTCCCAAGGGACAGGACATCTTCGAGCATGTCTCCGCCAAGGCCTGGGCCGACTGGCAGAAACACCAGACCCTGCTGATCAACGAAAAACGCCTGAACATGATGAACGCCGAAGACCGCAAATTCATTCAGGGCGAAATGGACAAGTTCTTCTCCGGCGAGGAATACGCCCAGGCCGAAGGCTACGTTCCGCCCGCAGAGTAAACCCGCAAAATCGGGGGTCGGATCGTAAGCGACGGAATTAATTTAAGAAATTTTAAAAAATTCGTTGACGGAACCCTGAAAAACGCTTTTAATGCGCCCCGTTGCCCAGATAGCTCAGTCGGTAGAGCAGGGGATTGAAAATCCCCGTGTCGGCGGTTCGATTCCGTCTCTGGGCACCAAATACCGAAAACCCTGAATCGCAAGATTCAGGGTTTTTTTATGCCCGGGATTTGATGAGCGCTGGTTTCAGCCGCAGGATCCGCGCTACTTTGGCCACCCCTTACGGAAGAGGGTCATCCCGCGATGAACCAGAAACGCACCCGCATTCCCCTGCCCCATCCACCGCCCTATCGCGAGAGCCGCGTTTCATTCTGGCTGCACATACTCGTCGGCCTGCTGCTGACCATCGCCATTGGCGCGTCCGTTTACCTGATTGTCCAAAGCCTGCTCAGCGGCTCTATCAGCACGATGAGCCGGGGCGGCCCGAGCAAGACCTACACCCTCGCCTTGCAACCCCGGCTTTATTGGTTTCAGATCGCCTGGCAAAGCCTCACCACCTTACTGCTGATGGCGATCCTGATGGTCGCGTGGTGGATTTCTCGCAAAGGGCGCGCGCCCAAGGACAAGTCGAAGGGCAAGCGCGCAGCCCCGTGACCTCAGAGGGTGTTTACGTAATCAACCGGGAGCAGAACAGTGTCGACTGCGGCATCCACCGGCAGTGATACAACCGTGACCAGCGGGCAGATGATCATGAAGTAGCACATGATCGCGGCCGGTTTGCTTTCTTTCCCAGTCACACCGAGCAGTTGCAACCCGCCATCCACGCTCTTGTAGTAATCCACATCGGACATGCCCTGGCTCACCCGACCGATCATCGTCCCGCAACCAGCCAACATCAACACAACACCCGCCACCGAACCCAAACGAAAAATCCCTTTCAAACCCGCGCTTCCTTACGTCACAAAACATGAAGCGCGGGATTGTACCCGCTTATCTCGCCATCCCTGGCAAGTGCACCGGCCGCTATTGATCCCCATCCCAATGAAACACCAGATTGCGCGCCGCCCCACCGCCGATATCGGCGACGTCATGCCGCGTCACGCCATTGCGGGTCGCCGTCACCGCGTATTTGCCCGGCGGCAGTTGCACATAAACCAGAGGGCCGGCCTGATTCAGACTGAGCACGTTCTGGCCCTGAGCCTTTGAAATCGCAACATCGACATCAGACGTGTATTTGTTATCCACGCCAATGGCGAAGGTCATGTGCAGGTTGTAACCGGCGGTTTGCTGAATGGATCTGGACTCATCCAGACCGATGCCGCCGGACAGGTAGCGGATACCGTTTTGCTGCTCTTGCTGGACTTGCACGCCGGCGCTGTCGATCGGCTCCAGGCTAGTGGCCTGTGCCATCAGCGGGAACATCAGCACAGCAATGGCGGCGACAGGCAGCACGATGGAAAGAACGCGTTTCATGATGGGTACTCCCGGGTTCTCGCAGAACCCAATCGTTACCCTTGTTTAGATTTTGTGTGGCGCAGTGGGTTTTAGATTGATTGGGACTTTGGACAGGTACGAAATGGACTACAGACCAAAACATCAAACACGCTTTTCGCTGGCGACTTCCTGCAAACCCTATCCCGTCTTCCTTCTGTTCTATCGGTAGCTCCCGACATCGCCGCCCCATGTTCTGTTGGCATGCTCACCTTCCGCATCTCACAACATGGAATACCGATGAGCCAACTGGAACCCGTTGACGCGCAAGACCCGAAAATCAATTCACTGCTGGATAACCTGGGCGAGCTGATACGCGAAGCTCGACACAAGGCACTGCGTGCGGTCGATACCATCCAGGTGCAGACCAGTTGGCAGATCGGCCGGCATATCGTGGAGTTCGAACAGCAAGGCGCCCAGCGAGCAGGGTATGGCAAGCAATTGCTGGCCTTGCTGGCGAAGGAGCTGACGGTCAAGTTCGGGAAGGGCTTTGATGCCTCCAACCTTCGCTATATGCGCCTGTTCTATCAGGCATTTCCAATTCGTGACGCACTGCGTCACGAATTGAGCTGGACCCACTATCGCCGACTACTGGGCGTCCAAAACGAAAAGGCCCGCCAGTGGTACATGAACGAAGCCGCCACCCAGAACTGGTCAAGCCGCGCCCTAGATCGTCAGATCCTCACCCTCCACTACGAGCGCCTGCTACAGAGCCGAGATAAAACACCAGCAACGGAGGAAGCCACCACCAACACTCAGTCAATGAAAAACAGCCCCCGAGAATTTATCCGCGACCCGGTCATTCTGGAGTTTCTCGGTTTGCCCTCACCGGGAAGGGTCAAGGAGTCAAAACTCGAACAAGCCCTCATCGATCACCTGCAAAGCTTCATGCTGGAACTGGGCAAAGGCTTCTCGTTCGTCGCCCGCCAGCAGCGCATCAGCACCGATGGCGCGGATCTGTACATCGATCTGGTGTTCTACAACTACCTGCTCAAATGCTTCGTCATTATCGACCTCAAGCGCGGCCGGCTCAGCGCCCGTGATGTCGGGCAGATGGACATGTACGTACGCATGTACGACGAGCTCAAACGCAGCGAGGGTGATAAACCGACGGTCGGGATCATCCTGTGCTCCGAGGGTAACGACTCCGTCGCCCGGTATTCGATGCTCAAAGGCAATGAACAACTGTTAGCCAGCAGCTACAAGACTGTGCTGCCGACCGAGGAAGAACTGCGCGCAGAACTCAATCGAGAACAGGCATTGATCGAGGATCGCCTGCTCAATCAATCCACGGAGTAGAACCGGCCGATTGTTCGCTGGCGTCGTCGAGACTATCGTTGGCTACCGCAACGTTCGAAACCCGTGAGTGTTCAGAACATGTCTGCACTGGAAGAGATTGAGCCGACGTCGACGGCAGCGATGCAAATGCACGGCGAGCCGTTCGAAGAACCCGCCGCCGACGGCTACCTCTTGGGCGGCTTCACCTGGCGCCACACCCTGCCCGACGCGCAACGTCCGGTGGTGATCATCAACGCCGCCACTTCCGTGCGCTGTCGTCATTACTCGCGCTTCGCCGCTTATCTGTTCGGCAACGGTTTCGATGTCATCACCTACGACTACCGGGGCATCGGTGAGTCCCGTCCGGCGGTCATGAAGGGACTCAAGGCCTCGTGGAGCGATTGGGGCGCGCTGGACTTCGAGGCGATGCTCAGCCGTGCGCAACGGGAGTTTCCCAGCCAGTCGATCGATGTGGTCGGCCACAGCTTCGGCGGATGTGCGGCAGGATTGGCCGCATCCGGGCATTTGATTCGGCGACTGCTGACGGTCGGCGCGCAGTTCGCTTACTGGCGCGATTACGCCGCCGAACATCGCTGGCGCATGTTCGGCAAATGGCATGTTGTGATGCCTTTGATCACGCTGTTCTGCGGCTTCTTCCCCGGCAAGCGGTTCGGCTGGCTTGAAGATACGCCGACAGGCGTTGTGCGCGACTGGAGCACGCCTGCCGCGCGTTACGAGCGGCGCCCAAGCGGTCGCGCATTGATGGAAAAAACCGGTGTCCTGCCCTTCGCCAACGTCCGTGCAAAGGCCCTGGCGATCAGCATCAGCGACGATCCCTACGGCACGATTGCCGCCATCGAACGCCTGCTCGATTACTTCAGCCATGCGCAAAAGACCCACCTGCGAATCGAGCCGCAGGACATTGGCGAAGAAGAAGTCGGACATTTCGCCTTTTTTCGCAGCGCATACCAAGCCACACTATGGCCCATCGCTCTGACCTGGCTGCAAACCGGCGAACTGGCCCCCGACACACCGGGGCGGCATGTCCCGCGCAGCCAAACCCTTTAACGCAGCACGGAACAACACCCATGGCCTCCGCCAACAAGCAGCAAAAACGCGCCGCCCGGGCCAAGACCAAGGCCAAGCAGAACCGTACCAAGCGTGCCGAAGCGCCGGTCGAGCTGGACCCGAACGACGACCGCATCGATTTCGAGTCGGTGGACCTCACCGAGCTGTTCAAGAAAATGATCGACGCCGAGAAAATCAGCCAGCAGGCGATGTGTACCGCATTCCTCGAAGACCCGCTGCTGGAGCTGGTATACGAGCAGGAAGGCGAAGAAGGCGCGATGGATTTCATCCTCGCCGCGCTGATCGAATATCGCCAGTGGTCGAAGGAGACCGACGAGGCCAGCGCCCTGGCGTGGATCGAATCGGCGGACTTCCAGAAAGACTATGTGGCGGCGTCCGACGCGATCGCCGCGCAATCCCAACAGCAATCGAACTGAGTTCCCATGGCATCCCTGAACAAGCAACAGAAACGCGCCAAACGCGCCAAGGCCAAAGCCAAGCAGATCCGCATGGTCGGGCGCAAACCCCTGGCCCTGGACGATGACCTCGGCCACCTCGCCGAGCCGATCCCGGAATACACCCTGGCGATGTTCAGCAAAATGCGCGAAGCCGAAGCCATCGCACGCCAGGACATGCTGCAAATCCTGCTGTCCGAGCTGTCCGGGATCATCAACGATCACCCGGAACTGCTGGACATGGAAAACGCCGAAAACGAAGCCATGGCCGCCACTCACCTGGCCGCCGACATGCTGATCGACTACCGCATGTGGGCCGATGGCATGGATCGCGAAACCGCCCAGGCGTGGCTGAGCGAGCCGCAGTTCATCACCGACTTCGGGAATGCGCTGGATACTTACCGGCAATCGCTGGAAGCATCGGAAGACAAGAACGACTGACCCGCAAGCACAAACAAAAACGGCCGTTTGTCATCGCTGACAGCGGCCGTTTTTGCATCACGCGGTACGAATCAGTTCAACACCACCGCGCCATTCTTTTGCAGCTTGCGACGACGCGCCACCAGCAACCCGGTAGCCACCACCAGCAGACTCAGCAGGCCGGTCGCGAGGATTTCCACGCGGTGGGCGTCCTGGAACAGCATGATGGTCAGGGCCGCGATGATGAAAGCGATCACGGCGTAGGTCAGGCCTGGGAACAGCCACATGCTGAAGACGATTTTTTCGCCACGAGCCATGCGCTGTTTACGCATGCGCAGTTGCGAGAGCGCGATCACCAGGTACACCAGCAACGCGATGGCGCCGGAGCTGGCGAGCAGGAACTCGAACACCGCCGCCGGAGCCACGTAGTTGGCGAAGGTGCACAGGAACGCCGCACCGGTGGACAGCATGACGGCCCAGTACGGGGTGCCGCTCTTGTTGGTGCGGGTCGACATGGCCGGCGCATCACCGCGCTTGCCCAGGGAGAACAGCATGCGCGAAGAGGTGTACAGGGCCGAGTTCAGGCAGCTGGTCACAGCGACCAGAACCACGATGTCGACGATCATCTTGGCGTTCGGGATGCCCATGCGATCCAGCACAGTCTGGTAGGAGCCGAGGCTTGCCAGCATCGGGTCATTCCACGGCACCAGTGCCACAACGATGAAAATCGAAACGAGATAGAACAAGCCGATCCGCCAGATCACCGAGTTGGTGGCCTTGGAAATCTGCTTGCCAGGGTTCTTCGATTCCGCAGCCGCGATGGTCACGATCTCGGTCCCCATGAAGGAGAACATGGTGGTGAGGATCGCGCCCAACACCGCGCCCATGCCGTTCGGCAGGAAGCCCTGAGTGTCGAAAATATGCGAAACACCGCTGACCTGGCTGTTCGGCAGGAAGCCGAAAATCGCCATGACGCCAACAATGATGAAACCAATGATCGCCACGACTTTGAGCAGGGCGAACCAGAATTCGAACTCACCGTAGTTCTTCACGCTGAACAGGTTGGTCACCGTCAGCAGCAGGGTGATGATCAAGGCAAAGGCCCAGATTTCCACACCCGGGAACCACGCGTGCAGGATGGTTGCAGCGGCGTTGGCTTCCAGCGGGATCACCAGAACCCAGAACCACCAGTACAGCCAGCCGATGGTGAAACCGGCCCAATGGCCGATGGCGCGATCGGCGTAAGTCGAAAAGGAGCCGGTGTCAGGCGAGGCAACGGCCATTTCACCGAGCATGCGCATCACCAGCACCACCAACAGGCCGGCGGCAGCGTAGGCCAGCAGCACGGCAGGACCGGCGGCGGCGATTGCGTGGCCGGAGCCGACAAACAGACCTGCACCGATCACACCGGCGATCGACAGCATGGTCACATGACGCGGTTTGAGCCCCTGTTCGAGGCCATTGGAGCTTTGGGTACTGCTCATTGAAACTACCTTTGCGAGGAAAGCGATTCAGTCCGTCCCGTCTGGTTTTCCTTCTCGTAAAAAGAAACCAACGGGGCGTTCCAGATTCTGCACGCAATAAATGCGCCAAAATGTTTCAAAGTCTTCTGGCCCGCGGTTTTGGGCGCGACCGGACAGTCATCGCAAGTCATTGAGATTAATGGCTATTCGCCAGAACGTTACCCTGCGACTCACTTTCTAAACGATTCGGCGCACCAGAAACACACGGAAAAAGTGTGGGATGCACAATAAAAGGGCGAATCCGGAACGTTCGGCCGGATAGCGCTTCCAACACCCCGCCAAAGGTGGCAACATCGCGCCTTTTTTTACGCGACACCCACGGAAATCAACGTTCAAACACCCGTTCGGTTGTTGATGGGGCGACAGTCTGCTGTGCCGATGCGACAACCTGCCACACGCCATCCGTTTACCGCCCGTAGCGCTGTTGGCTGCCATTGAAACGCTATGCTAGCTTGGCCGCCTCGCCAGGAAGGCCAACCAACAGCAGGAGCGCAACATATATGAGGAACGCACATGGCTGAGGCCACGCCCGCGCTTGAAATCCGCAACTTGCACAAACGCTACGGACAGCTTGAGGTGCTCAAAGGCATCTCGTTGACCGCCCGCGACGGCGACGTGATCTCGATCCTGGGCTCCTCCGGTTCCGGCAAGTCCACGTTCCTGCGTTGCATCAACCTGTTGGAAAACCCGCATCAGGGCCAGATCCTGGTTGCCGGGGAAGAACTCAAACTCAAGGCCGCCAAGAATGGCGAACTGGTTGCCGCCGATGGCAAGCAGATCAATCGCCTGCGCTCCGAGATTGGTTTTGTGTTTCAAAACTTTAATCTGTGGCCGCACATGAGCGTGCTCGACAACATCATCGAAGCCCCGCGTCGCGTCCTCGGCCAGAGCAAGGCCGAAGCCATCGAAGTCGCCGAAGCGCTGCTGGCCAAGGTCGGCATCGCCGACAAGCGCCATTCCTACCCGGCACAATTGTCCGGTGGCCAGCAACAACGCGCGGCGATCGCCCGCACGCTGGCGATGCAGCCCAAGGTGATCCTGTTCGACGAGCCCACCTCCGCCCTTGACCCGGAAATGGTCCAGGAAGTACTTAATGTCATCCGCGCATTGGCCGAAGAAGGCCGCACCATGCTGCTCGTGACCCACGAGATGGGCTTTGCCCGTCAGGTTTCCAGCGAAGTGGTGTTCCTCCACCAGGGCCTGGTAGAAGAGCAAGGATCGCCACAGCAGGTGTTCGAAAACCCGCTTTCGGCGCGCTGCAAACAATTCATGTCCAGCAACCGCTAACGGAGCTACCCGCATGCAGAACTACAAAAAGGTCTTCCTGGCCGCCGCCGTCACCCTGGCCTTCAGCGCCGGTGCCATGGCCGAGACCCTGAAGATGGGCATCGAAGCGGCTTACCCGCCGTTCAACAACAAAGACGCCAGCGGCAACGTGGTCGGCTTCGACAAGGACATCGGCGACGCCCTGTGCGCCAAGATGAAAACCGAGTGCTCGGTAGTCACTTCCGACTGGGACGGCATCATCCCGGCCCTGAACGCCAAGAAGTTCGACTTCCTGATCTCCTCGATGTCGATCACCGACGAGCGCAAGCAAGCGGTGGACTTCACCGACCCGTACTACTCCAACAAGCTGCAATTCATCGCGCCGAAAAACGTCGACTTCAAGACCGACAAGGCTGCGCTGAAAGGCAAAGTGATCGGCGCCCAGCGCGCGACCCTGGCCGGCACCTTCCTGGAAGACAACTTCGGTGACGACATCACCATCAAGCTCTACGACACCCAGGAAAACGCCTACCTCGACCTGACTTCCGGTCGCCTGGACGCCATCCTCGCCGACAAGTACGTCAACTACGAGTGGCTGAAAAGCGACGCCGGCAAGTCTTACGAATTCAAGGGTGATCCGGTGGAAGAAAGCGACAAGATCGGTATCGCCGTGCGCAAAGGCGACCCGATCCGCGAGAAGCTGAACGCCGCGCTGAAGGAAATCGTCGCTGACGGTACCTACAAGAAGATCAACGACAAGTACTTCCCGTTCAGCATCTACTGATCCTGACCGGCCGGATCGGCACCGTTCGACAACGGCGCCGATCCCCGGCCTTGCCTGCCGCGATTTGAAAAGAAATCCATGATTATCGACCTCTACGGATTCGGCCCGGCGCTCGCCGCCGGCGCGCTGATGACCGTCAAACTGGCACTGTCGGCCTTGTGCCTGGGGCTGGTGCTCGGTCTGCTCGGCGCCCTGGCCAAGACTTCCCCGTACAAGCCGCTGCAATGGCTTGGCGGCTTTTATTCGACACTGGTGCGCGGCGTCCCGGAGTTGCTCTGGGTGCTGTTGATCTACTTCGGTACGGTCAACGCGATGCGCGCCCTCGGTGAGTTCTTCGGCAATCCCGACCTGGAACTCAGCGCCTTTGCTGCCGGCGTCATTGCGCTGGGCCTGTGCTTCGGCGCGTACGCCACGGAAGTGTTTCGTGGCGCGATCCTCGCCATTCCCAAAGGTCACCGTGAGGCCGGCGTGGCCCTGGGCCTGTCGAAATGGCGGATCTTCACCAAGCTGATCATGCCGCAGATGTGGCGCATCGCCCTGCCCGGCCTGGGCAACCTGTTCATGATCCTGATGAAAGACACCGCGCTGGTGTCGGTGATCGGCCTGGAAGAAATCATGCGTCACGCGCAGATCGGCGTGACCGTGTCCAAGCAACCGTTCACCTTCTATATGGTCGCCGCATTCATGTACCTGGGCCTGACGGTTCTGGCGATGATCGGCATGTACTTCCTGGAAAAACGCGCCGCTCGCGGCTTTGCGAGGAGCGCTTCATGAACTGGGAAGTCATCATCAAGTGGCTGCCGAAACTGGCGCAGGGCGCGACCCTGACGCTGGAACTGGTCGCCATCGCCGTGATCGCCGGGTTGCTGCTGGCGATTCCGCTGGGCATCGCCCGCTCCTCGAAGCTGTGGTATGTGCGTTCTCTGCCCTACGCCTACATCTTCTTTTTCCGTGGCACGCCGCTGCTGGTGCAACTGTTCCTGGTCTACTACGGCCTGGCGCAGTTCGACGTGATTCGCAACAGCTCGATGTGGCCGTACCTGCGCGATCCGTTCTGGTGCGCCACCGCGACCATGACCCTGCATACGGCGGCGTATATTGCCGAGATCCTGCGCGGTGCGATCCAGGCGATTCCGCCGGGGGAAATCGAAGCCGCACGAGCCTTGGGCATGTCCAGGCCGAAGGCGCTGTTCTACATCATCCTGCCGCGTGCCGCGCGCATCGGCCTGCCGGCCTACAGCAACGAAGTGATCCTGATGCTCAAGGCCAGCGCCCTGGCCAGCACCGTGACCTTGCTGGAACTGACCGGCATGGCCCGCACGATCATTGCCCGCACCTACCTGCCGGTGGAGATTTTCTTCGCGGCCGGCGTGTTCTACCTGCTGATGTCCTACGTGCTGGTTCGCGGCTTCAAGCTGCTGGAACGCTGGTTGCGCGTCGATGCCTGCCAGGGGCGCTGAAACGTCCGACGTGCTGACGGGCGAGGCCCTGCTCGCCCGTTTCACGGCACTGGATACCTTTCTCACAGCCCATCAGGCGCTGTGGAAACCCCGCCCGTTCACTCATCTGCAACTTCCCTGGGAAACGTCCCATCCGCAATTGGCCGCATGGCTGCGCGGACGCTCGCTGGACGACGCGGAAAACGCCCACAACCATCCCGCCAATCTCGCCGATGCACCGGAGCCGTTCGCTTCATTGGCGGCACTTTCGCTTGAGCTGAGTGCGGTCGGTGAATTGCCCAGCCATGCGCTGGAAGCCGCGGGGCACCGACTGAATGTCGATGTGCCGGGACGCAAGTGGCAGCAAATCGAAGCGTTCGCCCGCCGTTTATCATTCAGCTCACAACCCCGGCATTGGCTGGACTGGTGTTCCGGCAAAGGGCATTTGGGACGGCGCTTGCTGGGTGCAGGGCAGCAACTGACCTGCGTGGAATACGATCCGTTGCTGGTCGCCAGCGGCCAGGCCTTGAGTCAGCGCCATCATCTGCATGCCTTGCATGTCGAACAGGATGTCCTGGCGCCAGACGCAGCGGCCGTGTTGAGCGCTCAGCACACCCCCGTCGCCCTGCACGCCTGTGGTGATCTGCATGTGCGCCTGATGCAACTCGCCAGCGCCGCCGGTTGCCAACAACTGGCCATCGCACCGTGCTGCTACAACCGGATCAATCGCAGCGAATATCTGCCGTTGTCCTCGGCCGGATCGGGATCCGCCCTACAGCTTTCGCTGGAAGATCTGGCCTTGCCGATGAGCGAAACCGTCACCGCCGGTGCGCGGGTCCGACGCCAGCGCGATATCTCCATGGCCCGACGCCTGGCGTTCGACCTGCTGCAACGGCAAGTACGCGGCATCGACGAATACCTTCCAACGCCGTCCCTGCCCAGCGCCTGGCTGGACAAGCCGTTTGCCGACTACTGCTGCGACCTGGCAGCGCTGAAAGAGTTATCCACAATCGGACAGACGGATTTCGGGCAATGGGAAGCGGCGGGTTGGCAGCGGTTAGCCGAAGTTCGCAACCTGGAATTGCTGCGCGGATTGTTCCGACGTCCGCTGGAGCTTTGGCTGAATCTTGACCGGGCACTTTTCCTTAGTGAACAGGGCTACGTCGTACGCCTTGGAACCTTCTGTGACGCCCTTCTCACTCCGCGTAATTTCCTGCTGCTGGCTGAGCGTCGCTAAACCTTGACAGCCTGTGGATAACTCTGTTGATGGAATTATCCTGGATCCAATATCCACGGCCTTTTCGGCCCGCCTACAGCGCTGGTCATTTTTTGTTCACATTCATAAAAAACCGGTAAAACAGGGATTTGCGCCTCAAATGCGAACCCTTCCACAAAATACTGCCTGAGCAGCCTCTCGTCGCAACCCGTTGTGCATAAGCCCCAGATCAAAACGACATAACCGCCGAATCACGGACGCCCCCGGCGGAAAATTGCGCCCGTCCGCCACCGTTGCTATACAAGTTCGCGCAGTTCCGGCAGTACACGCCAATAAGAAGAACCCGACCGCCAGGGAGCAACCGTGACGTTCATCTCTTATGCACAGAATTTCGAAGACATCCGCCTGTGGCGCGCCCTCAAATTCTTCGAAAGCGGCTTCTACATCGATGTCGGCGCCAACCACCCGACCCACGACTCGGTGACCAAGGCTTTCTATGATCGCGGCTGGAGCGGCATTAACATCGAACCGATGCAAAACTTCCACGACGTCCTGCGCCAACAGCGTCCCCGCGACACCACCCTGCAATGCGTCGCCAGCGACCAGGCCGGCGAACTGACCTTCTACGGTATCGCCGATACCGGCCTCTCCACCGCCGACCCCATCGTTGCCCAAGAGCGAAAAGCCGCCGGTCTGCAGGTACAGAGCCTGACAGTCAAAGCCCGGACGTTGACCTCAATTTGCGAAGAACACGCCGCCAACCGCCCGATCCACTTCCTGAAAATCGACGTCGAAGGCCATGAAGAAACCGTACTGCGCGGCATGGACTTCAGCCGCTTCCGCCCGTGGGTCATCCTCATCGAAACCCCATGGAATCGCGACCACACCTGGGAACACCTGGTCACCGACGCCGGCTACCAAAACTTCCTGTTCGACGGCCTCAACAGCTACTTCCTCGCCAACGAACACCTCAACCTCAAACCGGCCTTCGACGTCCAGCCCTGCGCCCTCGACGACTTCCAGCTCTGCAAGGGCCACAACTTCGCCCACCCGCTAAACCCCCACCTGGAAAACGCCCTGCAACGCGCCGAACACGCCGAAGCCCAACTGCGCGCCATGCAAAACAGCCGCGCCTGGCGAGCCGTACAAAAACTGCGCAACCTCCTGCGCCGGGCCTGATTCCACGCCCGCGCAAAAATAGTCTGAATTCAGGGGTTTACAGAACCCGCCCAATCGCTATAATCGTCGCCCACACGCCGGTATAGCTCAGTTGGTAGAGCAACTGACTTGTAATCAGTAGGTCCCGGGTTCGATTCCTGGTGCCGGCACCATACAAAACGAAGCCCCTGCAGAAATGCAGGGGCTTTGTTGTTTCCGGGGTTTGGAAACTCCCCTGGAAGCGACCACATTGCTGCGATAAGACCAACAACGCCTTATTTTCATCGACAGATCAAACATTGCCCGCGCGCATAGCCGTTACAATTTCACATCAGCGCGACGTTGACGGGCTCTTACACCTACCTATAATGCACCCCAACACACCCGCCAAGCCTAGGTTGACCCAGTCAGCAAGCTCAAATCGTGCGGGTTTTTTTTGCCTGGAGAAAACTACATGAGGCCCTTCGACAAGCCGGCCCTCAGCGTAGAACAGCAATTGGAACTGCTAAAGCAACGAGGCCTGCACGTCGCCAACGACGATCGGGCTATGCGCTTTCTTGAAGTGGTCACGCTGTTTCGCCTGAGCCCCTACATGCGCCCCTTCCAAGAGCCAGACCCTGAACACACCTTCAAGCCCGGCAGCACCCTGAAAGCAGTCGTCGACATCTACCGCTTCGATGGTTCATTGCGACGCATAACCATGGATGCCATCGAACGTGTCGAAGTCGCCATACGAGCGACTATCAGCAATCACATGTGCCCTAAGTATGGGCCTGACTGGATAGCTGACGCGTCAATCTTCTCATCGTCATATTCACATTCTGATCTACTGCGTCCCATGCGAGATCAACTGAGCAAGGAACGAAATAAGCTTGGACGTGAGATTGATCGCATAAAAAAGAGCCGTCAGGTTGATAGTGTCCAGCAACAGCGGATTGAAAACCGTATGCGCGATAACTATTTTCGATTCTACGGATCGACTTATGCCCATCCTGAGTTGCCGCCCGCCTGGGCTGTTCTGGAGGAGCTTAGCCTTGGAACGGTATCTACCCTCTTCAATGCCATAGGCAAAAGCGTCGACAAGAAAGCAATCGCTAGCAGATTCAATCTGCCCTTCGAAGTACTGGCCTCTTGGCTCCACACCCTGACCTTCATTCGAAACTGCTGCGCCCACCACTCACGACTATGGAACCGAGAACTCTCGATTCGACCATCCTTACCCAAAGAATGGGTCATCCAAAATGCGCCTGACACCTGGCCTCAACCCAAACAGCGGATATACATCGTATTGACGATGCTGGCCTATCTAACCGACTTGATCAGTCCAGACAGCCAGTGGAAATTTCGCCTGGCCGAAATCATGGATCAGCAGGAACTGGGTTATTTGAGACTCATGGGATTTCCAAATGATTGGAAACGTCAACAGCAATGGTGTTTGGAGTAAGGAAGCCAGAAATAGACCACGATTAATTTCCTGCTTGATCACTCAAGCCAAAAATCGTGGTCTGTTCCCAACGAGTCCATGAATTCGCTCACCCAGTCGGTGAGAACATTACCGCCCTAAAAATAGCCGTGGCGCATCCAAACGTGGGTAAGCCAATGAGATCACCGCAGTCCGTCCTTCCACACGGGTCCATCCAAACAGGGCTGCAAAGCCGCCCTGTTTGGATGGACTTCACTTAAAAAATCTAAAACCCACGCAACTGTCTGTGGAAAGCCACAGATTTCCACCGGCGGATAATTTCATCCACAGCCAAAGAGTTCCCCGAAAATTAGAGCCTGACCCGAATTATCCACAGGCGTAGAAAAGATCGGGCAAAGCGCTGTCGTTGACAGCAACCCAGGTAGCCAGAACCTTTAAGGCTACGCCACATCGTGGTGGTTCTCCCAAAGTGCGATTAACGTCCGGCGGCTCGCACGGTCACAGCGATGTGATGGATGCCTACTTTTACCAGTGTGCCCACTGCGGCAACTCATCCCCTTTCATAGCTGCCCTGCAGCAACCTATCCGGTTGGCCATTTCATTGTGCCAACCTGCGCCCGTCTCTTTTTCCCGGAAAGAGACGGGCGCTTCTAATACGGCTGCAGCCCTCATCGCACATGGCTTTGCGGCAATTCCCCTCGCGACAAACGCCGATGTCACCAGCAACAGCGATGCAGATGATGGTGCCGCAGACCAGGAAATGGACTGCACCTGACTGACAGTCAGGCATGCCCCGGTCATCGCATTGCTGCTTCCACCCGGCTCAGGATCTTGCGGCACTGGTCTCGTCAACCAATGCAGCCCCACCCGCCCACCGGCAACGGTGCTCAGGGGGCCAGATCATGAGATGCCCTTGCTCCCGGTCGTAAGGAGCCGCTAGTCCCGCGCTAGAGGACACCCCACAGGTCGCAGGGGCCTTGATCCCTGATAACACTCAGCATTCTTGGCGGGATGACGTGGGGCGAGGATTGGAGAACGGCAGATGAGGTGGCCGATATGACATTGGTGGGTAGACGTGATGGTCGTAATTTCGGCTATGGCAGGCAATTGAGCTATGCAGGGCCGCAGGCGCTGAAAGACATGTTCGGCGGTGGCCACTACGGCACGGTCAAGGCGCACTGTGATCGATGGCAAGCATTCGTGAAGTGGTGCCGCTCCGAACAAGGGCCAGGTATCAATGATGCGCGGCAGATTGATCGAAAGGTGTTGGCCTCTTACGCAGCGTATCTGCGCGACATGATTAAGCGCGGTGATCTCGCCGTCAGCACCGCACAGAACCGGCTATCCAGCGTTAACAGGACCATGGCAGCACTTCGCGGTGACCAGTACGTGAAATTGCCCAGCCCGAGCACGGCGCTGGGAATGCAGCGCACCGGGGTTCGGCAGTCGGTGCCGCAGGGCCAAGACCGTGATCAGATTGAAGAGATCGTCAATGCGCTTTGCCGAAATCATCAGCAACGGGCCGCCGCGATCGTTCTGTTGGCGCGAGCCACCGGCATGCGCGTGCGTGAGGCTATCTTGGCTGATCTGCCACGGTTAAGCCGCGAGGCTAACGACCTAGGCAGGATCAACATCCAGGATGGCACCAAAGGCGGCCGAGCTGGCGCCTCAGCGCCACGATGGATTGCGGCGGACCACCATGTTCAAGACGCACTTGGGTTTGCACGACAGGTGTCGCCTGCGAGTAGCCGCAACCTGATTGCGCCAGACGAAAGCTATCTGAATGTTCTGCAGGAAATCATCCGCCCAGCGCGGGACGTGATGCATGCACACAGGCTCAAAGGCTTCCATGAGCTACGAACGGCGTATGCATGTGAACGCTATGAGCAAATCACCCAACACCTGGCGCCTATCAACGGCGGCCAATGTTGCCTGGCAGACAGGAACCTAGATCGAGAGGCCCGAAGGCAAATCAGCTATGAGTTGGGGCACGGTCGGATCGATGTGGTCGCGGCCTACATTGGAGGACGCACATGACTAAGCCATTCGATATTGAACTGTTTCTTGGACGCGGTGCTGATGGGATCGTACGCAACGCGACAGCGCCATTTACGACAAGCAAAGCTCATCCAAGCTGAGATATCTGAACGCTGGCAGCTAGAAACACCTTGGGCTTGGAAGAAAAAACATGTTGCTTGGTTTCTCGACCACCGACTAGCGAGGAGATGCAAGGCAACTCGATATTACTACCCGCTGACCGTGCGGCTGCTGGCTCGTCGTTTAGAAAGAGCTTGGGTCTTCAAGTGCTAAGAAGGTCTGACTTTGATAATCACGACCGACCGCAACCGACCCATTTCGGACTTTCGTCTCGTTGTTTATATAGGAAGTGACATAGCCCAGCTTCCGAGAACTGCCTGAATTCGAAGTCTTAGCATTCAGGTGGTTCATGGTGATAAATATGTGTCGCGGGTGGCGTTATGAGCTGAAGGAGGCCGCTCAAACGGTGTTAAAGGTTGACCGAAAGGATCAAGCAATAGCACTTAGCCTTCACGTGCGGTAAGCTCGCGCTTTACCGATTCTCAAGGAAGTCTGGTAACAGGCTTACTGATGTTGAAATTGCATCTAGTGCGGTTGTGCTGCTCGAGCTCGCAAATGACTTTCAAGTCTACAAGTTGAATAGTGGGACGAGTACGGAATGATCAACACAGCGAAGCTGTCTAGATCTGGTAAAGCGACTGACCGCTCTTGAGCATTTTTCATCTCGGGCTGATGCGGAATCAAAATAAATTTATGAGCTTAGTGCTAACGGTTTCTGCATCTCATACCTGTCGATACAAGGAGTAACCTTTTGATAGATGAGCATATTGATGAGTGGACCTTGGACGGAGTCTTGGACGAAGTTTCCCTGATTGACAGTACCATGCCGGATCGCCAGTTTGCCTTTATCCTAGGTGCTGGCGCATCATTTACATCTGGCATCCCAACGGGAAAAACTTTGGCTGAAGGTTGGCTCAAGGAGCTTCATCGTCGTGAATGCCATGACGGAACGACTTTTGACATCTGGGCAAACAGTCCGGCACACGGCATCAACGACCTCACATTTGAGTCTGCAGCAGAACATTATCCGAAAATATTTGATCGACGCTTCAGGCATGATCGGGAGGCTGGCTATGCTGCCCTAGAGCAAGCCATGGATAGCAAGTCCCCAAGCCTTGGATATTCATTACTAGCAGAAATAATTCAGAGCTCTCGTCATAAAGTTGTAGTTACGACAAACTTCGACAACCTCGTCGCTGACGCGCTCGCAATGCATGCTCACAAGTCTCCATTAGTCGTAGCTCACGAATCCTTGGCAAATTTTGTTCGCCCGCATTTACGAAGACCACTCATTGCCAAAATTCATCGAGATCTTTTTCTTGAACCTCAAAATGATGAGGTTGGCGTAGGAACACTCGATAAAGCCTGGGCTACCGCATTAAGAAAGCTCTTTCAATACTACACGCCCATTGTGATTGGCTACGGCGGTAATGATGGTAGTCTTATGGGGCTGTTGGACAGCTTGAATTTTGGAGAGATTTCAGGACGCATGATCTGGTGCTACCGAGATGATCTGCCAAATGAAAATGCATTGCGAGTATTAAAGAAGCATCATGGCATTCTGGTTAAGATACCGGGATTCGATGACCTTCTGCTCAGGCTCGCGGAGAAATTAATAAAAAATTTTGACGTGACCGCCATCGCTGACAACATTGAAAGGCTTGGCTCTCAAAGATCCAAACAATATAGAGAACAGTCCGAAAATCTTCGAAAGGCTTCTGCGCGGGGTTCAATTGAACAGCAGAAAACTGGAGAGGTGCTTATTCGATCTGCTGAGGCAGGAAAGTCGTGGTGGGCATGGGAACTGAAAGCTCGGGACGAATCTAATACCGAAGCGAAAGACTCGATCTATCGTCAAGGATTGAAACAATTCCCAAACAGTGCGCCGCTCATGGGGAGCTATGCGACTTTTCTGACAGAGCAACTTAAGAAGCATGAAGAAGCTGAAATCATGTTCACTAAAGCTCTCGAAATAGACCCGAAAGACTCCGATGTAATTTGTGGCTTAGCACTTTACCTCGCAGAGCACAAAAAAGACTATGAGAAAGCCTCCGACCTCTACCAAAAGGCTCTTGAATCAGATCCGACTAACACTTTTGTTCTAGTTAATTATGCGAACCTGCTCTTGGACCACATCAAGGACTACGATTTTGCTGAGAGCATGTATGTAAAAGCGATCGAGCTAGACCCCAGCGATGCGACAGCAACCGGAAACTACGCAACCTTACTAGCAAATAAGCGTGATAACCCCGACAAAGCTGAAGCAATGTACGAAAGAGCTCTTAAGCTTGACCCCAACTCTACCAACAACATTACCAACTATATTAATTTCTTAATAATAAAGCGCAAAAATTATACCAAGGCCGAAGCCACCATAAATAAGTTTGCCGAAAATAATCCAGACAGCGCAGAGCTTCTTGTTTGCCGCGCAATGGTTTTTGAAAATTCCCATAAAGACTATGATAAGGCCGAAGCGGCATATAAAAGCGCTGTAGAGCTAGAACCAGATAATACTCTTGCACTGCAATCATATGCGGAATTTCTAAACACCAAGCGTAAGGACTACAAACAAGCGGAGGCGCTTCACAATAAAGTTCTTGAGATTGAACCGGACAGCAGTGACAACATTGCGAATCTCGCCTCCATGAAATTTTGCAAGAATCAGCCTGGTGCACTCGACGAGGTCCCAGAGCTATTAAATCGTGCAATCTTGCTGCTATCGAAAAGCCCCTCGCAAGTGAAGGCAGAGGTTCTGTTTTACAGCTGCCTATACTCTGAATTGCAGACATCTTCCGCAGAGGCTCAGCTGGCTGAACTGAAGGTTTTACTCAAAAGTGGATTTGATAGCTATCCATGGGACTTCTCGCATGTATTCGAGTCAGTTCTACAAGACATAGTTTCGGAAAGGCGAAATTTCTATCAAGCTTTGGGAGAGGTTATTCTTGATCAGAAGAAGCTGCCAATTCTCGAAAGCTTTCAAACCTGGATTGAGCTAAAAGAAGTAGAACAAACATGTGACGAAACCTAACAGTAAATAAGCGCATTTCTGCTCTTATCCATTAGCAGCCGTTAGCCAGAGGCGCCTTTGGGTCGATAGCGGTCGTCTGTAAAAGGCTGCTTCGAGATATTTTGTGCCCCTTCCTAGCTAGTATTCGAAACCTGTGTTCTCAGATCTCACCGAAGCTTTCAAGATGTCTTTAGCAGCAGACGTCCTCTCGCATAGCAGCAATCGATAGGGCCAAAAAATTCCCGATTCGATTCCACAGAAAGCCATAACTAGCTGATTTTTTATAGATACCCTTTGAGGCAAGTCAGAAAATCCACCAAATTCCAGTCCCGCCAAAATCGGGGCCTCACAGCCAACAACCGTTCGTCTGGTGCCGGCACCATACAAAACAAAGCCCCTGCAGAAATGCAGGGGCTTTGTTGTTTCCGGGGTTTGAAAAAACCTCACGTCAAAACGCGAAAACGTCCACCTCCAAAAATTTCACGTCTCCCGTTTTGATCTCCACCAAGACGATTTCGTACTTCCCGTAACTAGCTGGCCGGGAAAAATAGATCTGTCATCTTTTTCACACCTCAGTCCGTTTGGCTCGCCCACGCGTTGAGGGTGCCTTACCGTCTCAAGCAACAACAGCAATCGGGCGGATTGCTTGTTGCTGCCAAGCCTTCGGTGTCATGCCTTCAGCCTTCACGAACGTACGGCAGAAGTGAGATTGATCGCTGAAGCCGCATTCCAGTGCGATCTCTGTGAGCAACATCGTGGAAGTCTTCAATAACTTTCTGCTCTTCATGACCCGCTGTTCACGCAGCCATTGCTGCGGGGGCATCCGGGTGCTCTCCTTGAACATGCGTGAGAAGTGACTGCGCGACAATGCGCAAGCTTCGGCGAGTTCAGTCACTGAAATGCCGGTATCCAGCCTGTCCAGCATCAGTTGTTTGGCAGTTCTTATCTGCCAGGGTTTGAGCTGCCCTGTCGAAGACAGTGTGAGAGTCGCCAGCACGGTAGATTTGTCCTTGTTCATACACACCCGTTAGTCCAGGTAACGGGATGCGAGCGCCTGACTCGAACAGCGCCGGGCCTTGGAAGTCCCCAGTGGTTCCAGGCCAGGCTCGTTGACTCGGTTCAGTCGACTGCGCACCCTTCGCAAGTCTGTGAACAGCCCCCAGGGCTGGGGCTGGCGAGGGTTCAGACAGATGCAGCGACAGGCGCCAGGGTCGGGCCATGCTGAACGCGCTCAGGCGCCTTGTGCACCATGGTGTAGGCGTAGTCGACGCCCATGCCATAGGCACCGGAATGTTCCTTTACCAGTTCCATTACGGCGTCGTAGGTGTCGCGGTTCTTCCAGTCCCGTTGCCATTCCAGCAGCACCTGTTGCCAGGTCACCGGTACTACACCGGCCTGGATCATGCGCTGCATGGCGTAATCGTGGGCTTCTTTGGTGGTGCCGCCGGAAGCGTCTGCAACCATGTAGATTTCATAGCCGGCATCGTTCATTGCCGACAGGGCGAAGGTGGCGTTGCATACCTCGGTCCACAAGCCGGAGACGATGATCTTGTTGCGACCATTTCTCTTGAGTGCGTCACGTACCTTCTGATCATCCCAGGAGTTCATGGAGGTGCGCTCCAGCAGTGGCGCGTCCGGGAACACAGCGAGTAGCTCGGGGTAGGTGTGACCTGAGAAGCTTTCTGTCTCAACCGTGGTGAAGGTGGTGGGGACATTAAAAATCTTCGCTGCCTTGGCCAAGGCAACGGTATTGTTTTTCAGCGTTTGGCGGTCAATGCTCTGAACGCCGAAGGCCATCTGTGGCTGCTGATCGATGAAGATCAGTTGGCTATTGAGCGGAGTCAGGACTTCAGTTTTAGGATTGCTCATTTTTGTTTCCTTTCAGCTTGATGAAGTTCAATCGCACAAGTCTCGGGTCCCGCACCTTGCGGGCATTACCGTAGCCACGAGCGCACTCCTCAGCGTCGTTGCTTGAGGACGAGCAAAAGATAACGAATCAAGACGCCTCTCGGTGGCGCATATTTGCGCCCCTGTCGGCTCATTTATGAGCCATCAAATACACGGTCGCGCTGCTAGCATTCGGCCCATCCATTCGGATCAAGCCGATCCGTCATGTGCAGGAGAATGCAATGGCAGCTTCACAACCGTTCAACAAGCAGACCGCCTACTGGGGTGTTTCCTGGGAAGAGGCTTATGGTTATCCCCAGGCACGGCGGGTAGGAAACGAGATCTACGTATCAGGTCAATTCAACCATGATGAGGAAGGTAATCTGGTGGCCCCGGCGCCGCTGGACGCCGACGGCAAGCCTAGTGATTTCTCTTCGATGGGAGAACAGATGCGGGTCTCTTACGACAACATTTCGAAGCTGCTCGCCCTGTATGGCGCAACCATGCAAGACGTTGTCGAGGAAACGCTTTATGTACTGGACATGGACGCTGCGTTCGCGGTGGTCGGCAAAGTGCGCAAGGCAGCCTATGGCACTGAGCGGCCTCAGTGCGCGAGCAATATCATTGGGGTGTCGAGACTTGCCCAGCGTCCGCAGCTGATTGAGATCGTGTGCAAGGCCGTGATTGGCGCCCGAGACATCTGAGCCGCACTCCCGGTTTCGATCTAAGTGGCCGGGAGTATCAATTGCCCCTCGACCAAGGGCTTTTGACTGGCCACGGCAGCGGCGCAGAAGGTCATGAATGCTTTGACTCGCCACGATTTTCGAATGTCCTGGTGAGTCAGCAGCCACAACTCATCCTGAAGCTCCGGCACCACCGGGCCGGCGCGTACCAACCCTGGGGTTATGTCGCCCAGCATGCAGGGAAGAAATCCAAATCCCAGGCCCGCCGCGATTGCAGCGCTTGCCGCTGCAACAGAATCGGTGCGGTACGCTATGCGCTCGGCAGCAACTCGGCTTTCGACATAGCTTGTCGCCTTCAAACCGCAGAGCGCTGCGGAGTATGACACCCATGCCTGGCCCTCTTCGAAAAGGGGCAAGGCCGTCACCTGCCTGGCGCAGCAGTAAGGTGCCCAGGCAATGTTCGCCAGTTTGCGTCCCACCAGGCTTTCTGCAGGTTTTCTCGTCGCTCGAATCGCGATATCCGATTCATCCCGGGCAAGGCTGAGGGTTTCATTGCCCACCAGCACCTCGATGGTGATCCCCTCGTTCAGGGCCTTGAAGTCTGCAATGATGGGGGTGAAGAAGTACAGCAGCAGCGAGTCGCTGGTGGTAATTCGAAGTTTCCCGAGGGGGCCTTGGCCTGAACGTGAAACACGCCGCGTGACGCTGACGATATCCAGCTCCACTCGCTCGGCGAGTGCTCGCAGTTCAGCCCCCTCGGCGGTGAGCAGATACCCTGATTTGCGATGATCGAACAACGCGATGCCGAGCGTTCGCTCAACCTGAGCAACGCGGCGCGAAACGGTGGATACATTGATGCCAAGCTTCTTGGCCGTAGCCGAACGATTGCCGCAATCACTGAGCGTCTTGATGATGCGCAAGTCGTCCCACGAGAGCTGATTGACAGCCTCGCCTACGTCCCACTTCGTCCCGTCAGGGGTAGCCGGAGCTTTTCCAGTTGGCGATTTCACACAGTTCGTTCCAGAGGCGAAGGCGCTGATGATACGAGAAGGGTTTGGGTGAAGCAGCCCCATTGTTCCGGCGATGGGTCTGCTGCCTGCCACCACGGCGGCTTTTGGCGGATTCCTGCGTGTTCTCTGCGGAAGGGATGATCGACTGCGGTCAAAGTGCTGACTCCAGATCCATATCTGTCGCCCATAAAAAAGCCCTCGCATCTCCGCGAGGGCTTTGTGTTTCAGCCGTTATCAGTGCCCGGCACTCTGCCCACCATCCACATGCAGAATCTCCCCGGTCACAAACCCGGCGTTGTCGAGATACACCACGGCCTGCGCAATATCCTCGACCTCGCCCATGTGCCCAACCGGGTGCAGAGCGCCCAGTGCCGCGTGGGTTTCTTCGCCATGCATCGGCGTCTTGATGATGCCCGGCGATACCGCATTCACCCGGATTCCACGTTTGGCGTATTCAATCGCCAGGGATTTGGTTGCCGCGTTGAGGCCGCCCTTGGTCAGGGAGGCGAGGACCGATGGCACGCCGTCGACGGCGTGGTCGACCAGGCTGGTGGTGATGTTGACCACGTGGCCCTTGCCTTGTTTTTCCATCTCGGTGATGGCGAGTTGGGTGATGTAGAAGAAGCCGTTGAGGTTGACCGACAGCACCGCCGCGTAGTCTTCCGGGGTGTAGGCGGTGAACGGTTTGGCGACGAAGATGCCGGCGTTGTTGACCAGCGTGTCGATGCGACCGAAGCGGGCCAGGCCTTCGCTGATGACGCGCTGGGCGGTGGCCGGGTCGCCGATGTCGCCAGCGATGGTCAGGATCTGTGGGTCGCTCGATGGCTTGATCGAGCGTGAAGTGGCGACGATGTTGTAGCCCAGTTCACGGAAGGCTTTGACCATGCCTTCGCCCAGACCTTGGGATGCACCGGTGATGACGACGGTTTTTTTAAAGTTGCTCATGATGAATTCCTCAATCAATAAATGGGTGTTGGATCAGGCCGCAGCCAGTTGCCTCAGCATTTGTTCGTAGTACTCGACCGATTGCGAACCGGACACCAGATGCGTGCCGTTCAGAATCAGTGCCGGCACCGAGTTGATGCCGTGCTGGCGGTAGAGCGCTTGCAGTTGCCGCACTTCGCTGGCGAATTCGTCGCTGGCCAGTACCTTGCGGGCTCGCACCGCATCGAGGCCGGCTTCGCTGGCCAGCCGCGCCAGGGTCGGACGGTCACTCGGGTTTTCGCCGTCGCGGAAGTAAGCACGCAGGAGGATCTTCTTCAGCGCGACTTGCTTGCCTTCCTGCGCCGCCCACAACAGCAGGCGATGGGCGTCGAAGGTGTTGTAGAAGTGCGTGCGCTTCTCCAGGTCGAACTCGAAACCAATGGCCTTGCCGCGTTCGATCTGCATCTTCTTGCCGGCGGCGACATCGGCGGCACTGCGACCGTATTTGCGCATCAGGTGCTGCACCGCCGGCTCGCCTTCGGCGGGCATGTCCGGGTTGAGCTCGAAGGGCTTGTAGGTCAGCTCTACCGAAATTTCGCCGGCCAGATTGCCGATCGCTTGCTCCAGGGCTGTCGCGCCGAGCGCGCACCAGGGGCACACCACGTCGGAGACGAAGTCGATGGTGACAGTGGCGGTCATGACTGGCCCCGTTCCGCCAGTTGCCGGCGGTATTCGGTGGTGGTCATTCCGGCGTAACCCCAGTTATCGGTGTCGATTTCTTCGATGACGATGTGGGTCAGGTCCGGACGTTTATTGAGGACGCGCTCCAGGGTTTCCGTGATCTCGGCGATCACCTGAGCCTTCTGCTCGGAGGTAACACCATCGCGGGTAATACGTACGCTGACAAATGGCATGACGATGACTCCAGTGACCTGGCCTCGGGATGATGGTCAGGTGTTGGAGCTCAATTTAGGCGTGTGGCGGGAGGGGAAAAAGTAGGGCCGGGGTACTTCATTTATGATGCGGTGTAATGAATTAGCGGCCGTACTTCCTTGGTTCATTGCGCACTGCGTGGAAATGCCTGCGGATTTCCCGCGCCTCCATCATCGCTCGCGCGGTTTTCTCGGACGGAACTCGCGCGCCTGTTGTCATGGGGCAGGTTCAACCTTTCCCGCGAAAAAGTGCCTTTGCGCCCCAAAACAAGGCACTTTTTTTGACCCCCATCACCCCCGCGTCACCAAAAAACCCGATCCTGTGTCAGCCTCCAGCCATCGGCGGGGACATCAATTGGCTACTAAATCCGCGACAACTATGCTCAGGTGCAGGAATATAGCCAGCAGATGGCGCCGGATCGGCAGTTACGTACACAACAATACCCAGCCCACTTCAGAGGGCATTACCCATGGATAGCAGAACCTTACGCAACCTCATGCGCATCGTGCAGACCGGCTCGTTGTCGGCCGCAGCCGAACATTCCTGTCTGACGGTGCAGGCGTTGGCCGCGCAGTTGAACAAGGTCGAAGAGCAGTTCGGTTTCCGCTTGTTTCGCCGTTCCAACAAAGGGCTGACGCTGACGCCGCAGGGCACCGAGCTGACGCCCTATATGGACAGAGTGCTGATCGCCACGCGTCAGATGGAAGAGAAAGTCGAGGCGCTGAAAGTGCCGGGACAACGCACGTTGAAGGTGGCGCTGAACACCACGCTGGCGCCTGACTTCAACCGGCGAATGATCGGACGCCTGATCGAGGTGTTTCCCGATTATCAGTTGGAATTCAGCTACGCCGAGTCGATGGAAAACCTCAGCAAGCTGAAGAACGAGGACTTCGACCTGGCGGTGCTGATCGGCCCGCAGCGTCCGGGGCTGCCGAGCATTGTCCTGCCGGAAGTGCAGGTGCAGGTGGTCGGTGCGCATTGCGGTCAGGAGAACGACCCGCTGACCTTGCTCGGTAACAAGTTTCAGGTGCGTCCTGCGGAAGATTGTCCGTATTCCCACAGCTTTTTGCGTTTTCTCGACGCAGGGCTGGGCAATCACGAGAACGGCCAGCGCATGGTCTACTCCTGCAGTGAAACCCTGACGCTGTCGTTGATCACGCAAATGGATGGCGTCGGCATGGTCTCTCGTGAAGCAGCGCAGAAGAACGGCCTGACGATTTTCCCGGGCTTCGAGGACTTCCTCGAAGTACGCCTGGCGGTGAACAACCCGGACCTGCCCGGCCAGGCGTTGAACGATGTGGTCGACCTGCCGCTACATGAACGAGCCGAGCGCAATGTACGCGGCCGTCCCAACCGCCACACTGAGAAAGAGGTTTTTGCTGAAATACGCACATAGCAACGTCGGGATCGCTGCATAAAATTCCGGGCGATCGAGCTGTATGTGCTGATCCTTGATCAACAAGGGTGTCAGGCTGATCGCAGCGACGATCGCCACCGGCAGGTACTCCAGCGCCCGCGCGATGAACGGTGGCCAGTGCTCGGTGTTGACCTGCAATGGCAACGCACGCGGCAGGAAGGTCACGGCCATCATCAGCGCGACCACCAGGATCAGGAACGTTTGGTCAGGCATACACCCACTCCGCAACCCACGAACGTGGCGATGAATACGTTGAACGGCGAAGTGCCGACCAGGCTCAGCGCTCCCATGCACAGAACAGCAGCCAGGGCGGCGACGAGTTTTTTCCGGGTGTTGCACAGCGACACCAGCACGTAGAGCATCATCGCGGTCAGCGCGTAGTCGAGCTGGTACTTGATCAGGTGCGACGCGTACTGCGCGCAGAGCGCGCCGAGCAATCCGCCGAGTACCCATGAGGTGTGGCAGAACAGATTGAAGCCGATCAGATAACGCACGTTCACCGGCGCGCCGTTGCCCAGTTTGACGCTGTGGAAGGCGAACGATTCGTCGGTCAGCCCGCCGGCATAGCACCAGCGCTCCATGCGACTGAGGCCGAGCACCCGCAGGGCCTTGGCCATGTACACCGACATCAGCATGTGCCGAGCGTTGATCAGGAAGGTGGTCAGCACGATGGTGGTCAGCGACGCTCCGCTGCTGATCAGCGCCAGCGCCGCGAATTGCGAAGCCCCGGCGTAGACGAACAGACACATCGCCACCGGCAGCCACAGGGGCAACCCGGCGTTGACCGCCATCAGCCCGAACACGAACGACACCGTAAAGTAACCCGCCACTACCGGGCTGGCTTCGGCAAACGTGCGCGACGGCTGACGCTCAGCCATCAGCGGCGCACTGCCGGACGTTTCATTCATAGATCCCTCTCAAATGTCCGTTCGCCGTGAGGCTCGCAAAAACCCTGGGCAGCCCAGAATCGCTTGCCCGCGAGGTTAGCATCGTCGACGAACAGAAACATCCGCAACACACCGACCCGTTTCATCTCGGCCGACGCCGCTTCCACCAGTCGCTGGCCAACGCCCTGGCTGCGATAGCGCAGGCCGACCGCCAGATGGTTGATGGTGCCGCGACTGCCGAGCATGCCACCGAGCACCGCGCCGACGATTTCGCCGGTCACGTCGAGGGCCAGGTAGGCGGTGGTGGTTTTCTGGATCAGCACACCGCGCAGGCATTTGGCGTCCTGCCATTCGCAGAAGGAGACTTCGTCGAACTGGCGGAAGAAGCGCTCCATGCGCTGCGCGTCCTTGGCGGTGGCGCGTCGCAGCACCACCGGCGTCGAGCACTCGACGCCGTCGACTGGGGTGATCTGATTAGCGAACAATGTCGAAAGCGGTCCCGGGCCGCGAGAAGGAAATCGCCAGAATCTGCCGGTACGCCATGGCATGAGAGTGGGTGTTGCGCGCAGGCGTCACGTAGTGACGCATGTCACGGTCGAGGAAGTAGGTGGTGTCGAGAATTTCCTGGTAGGTGGTCGACGCCAACTGATGCTCGTGAATGTCGTACAGCCGGCTCTCCGCGCCCTCGACGTTGTTGCGCCCCCAGAAATGCACGCCGCTGAACGGATAACCGTCGCAGTGAATGCCTTCAGGGGTGATCTCCAATTGCTTGCCGGGTTTGATCTCGATGCGGATCTGATGGATCTGGCACTGCCAGATTTCATCGTGCAGCTCTTCCGGCAGCACACTTTTGTACACTTCGAAATCGGTGTCGATCAGGCTGCGCATCACCGGCGAGTGCAGGACTTCGTCGGAGAAGTCCTGAAAGTGCCGTACTACCCCGCCCACGTAAGCATTGTTTTCCTTGGACTGCACATAGGCGCGGTGCTCGAGCTGCTTCAGCTCGCGGGTCTTGGGGTTGTATTCGAAGTCGCTGTAACGGCGGTAGCGCATGCCCGCGTCTGCCTGACCGTAGTAGCTGTCAGGCTCCATGTTTTCCCAACTGCGGGTCAGTCGGGTGAAGTCGGTGAAATGACCGTACAGGTTGAAGTCGGCGCCCTGCACGTTGGCATATTTGTCGCGCCGTAGGGATTCGCCCACTTCTTTGTTTAAAACGATCATTACCAAATTCTCCGATGCGTTGAGCGACCTAATTTATTAGGTGGAGAATTTGCGTCCATGAGAAAGAATTTCAGGCATGTGAAGCGTTGTTTGAAACGCCTGTTGAAGTGCCCGTAAATGAACTTTTAAATGACAAAAACACAGGTTTTTTCGGTTTTTTTCAGAAAAACGTCAAAAAAAACCCCGAACCAAATCGGGGTTTTTCTCATGAGTCTTTCAACTCAAACGATCATCAGAAGATGTTGATCGGGTAATCCACGAACACTCGCAGCTCGTTGCCGCTGATGTTGTACTCGCTGGACTTCTGCGAAACACGCAGGATCGAGCTACGCAGTTTCACGCTCAGGTCTTTGGCCGGGCCACTCTGCACGACGTACTTGAACTGGTTGAAGATCTCGCGCTCGGTGCCGCCTTCGCTGGTGGAGGTGGTGATGTTGTCGCCACGCACGTAAGCGAAGTTGTAGCTCAGACCCGGTACGCCGAATGCGCCGAAGTCCAGGCCGTAGCCCAACTGCCAGCTGCGCTCGTCTTCAGCGTTGAAGTCCGACCAGTAGGAGTTCGCCAGGTAGATGGTATTGCCGCCATCGCCGACACGACCCTGACCTTTCTGGTAGCCGCCATAGGCATAGCCCAGGTTGCTGTCGCCGGTGGAGCGCTGGTGCGCCACGGTGAACGAGTGCGGGCCGGTGGCGAAGGTCGCTGCCAGGCTCCAGATCTTGTTGTCGTCGCCGGTTACACCGTTTTCGCGGACATAGGAATTGTCCAGCTTGGTGCGGTAGCCGTTGAAGTCCAGGGTCAGGGACTGATCCTTGTCGATCGGCAACACGTAGTTGGCGTTCACGTATTGTTTCTTCAGCACGTCTTCGACGTCGGAAGCGTACAGAGCACCCTTGAAGCGCTCGGTGAACTGATAGCTGCCGCCCAACACGTTGATCGACTTCAGGCCACCGCTGTCACGGCCTTCAGCGCTCTTGCGCGATTCGGCGGTGAAGCGACCGGCGTTCAGTTCCAGGCCTTTGATCTCTTTGGAAGTGATCAAAGTACCGGTGTAGCTTTCCGGCAGCAAACGCGAGTTGTCGTAGTTCAGCACCGGCAGGGCCGGCATCTGGTCGCCGTAGGTCAGCACGGTGTTGGAGAGACGGAACTTGACCGCCGCGCCGCCCTTGGACAGGTCATCAGCCGCGTTGCCGCTGTCGCCCTGCTTGAAGAAATCGATACCGCCGGCGCCGCTGCGGCCTTTGCCGCCGTCCAGACGCAGTGCGTACAGACCGAAGGCGTCCACACCCACACCAATGGTGCCCTGGGTGAAACCGGACGAGAACGTACCGATGGCCGCCTGGCCCCACTCGGCTTTATCCGCGTTGCCGTCTTTATAGTCACGGTTGATGTAGGCGTTGCGCAGCAGCACTTTGAGGCTGCTGTCTTCTACAAAACCCTTGGATTCGGCCTGGTCATTAGCCATGGCCTGTGTGGCGCTCAACATCCCCAGCGCGATCAGGCTGATTCGCTTGTTCAACATTTTGTTTTCCTTATTACGGGTTGAAACGCGCTGTGTCGAACGGCTGAAACGGCGCTGATGCACTCTTTTTTCACCCCGAAAAAAAAAAGGCCCGCCCACGACAAAACCGTGGCGGGCCTTCTTATTATTTTGAGTCATGGCGGTTAGCCACAGGCGTTGGGCCGAATCGTAGCCGCGCCCTTAACAATGTGTCAATTTCAAGAATCGTCTTTAAATAGGCGAAAAACGTCTAAGAAATGACTTCATCGCGATAGCCGCTTGCACAAAACCGCCAGGGTTCAGGGATTTTGATGTCGATCAGACACAACCGTCGAGATTACACACCGCAACGCCATCGGCTGATGGGGTATCCGGGTTCGTCTCACGTAGCCACTCTGCGAACGCCTCGGGTTTGCCTAGCCACGGGCTGATGTCGATCAAGGTGAACTGACCGTCCTGCTCAAGGACGAACGTCGGAAAACCTTGCCCGCCGACCTCGGCAAGCAATCGGCGGCTGGCCTGGACGTGCCTGTCGGTATCCGCGCGCAAGAAGGCGTCGAGAAAGGTTTTATGGTCATAGCCTTCGGCGCCGGCGAGTTCCAGCAATACCGCCTTGTCGGCAATCCGTCGGCCTTCCACGTAATGCGCGGTCTGCAAACGGCCAAGCAAGTGCAGACCACGGCCATCAATCTGCTCGGCTGCCAGCACAGCGGCAATCGGCGGCGCAGAATCGAATACCGCCGTGTGATCGCGCAGCAGCCCCTCGAAATAGGCCTCGCCAAAGGGCTGGCCGGTGTACTCGGCGATTCGGCGGTCGTGAGGCATGACGTAATTGCGCAACTGCGGCGAAACGTTCTGGCGGTTGGCGCCGGTCATCATGCCGCCGCCATGGGCGACGACCGCAAGTGCTTGCTGTGCGGCTTGCACCAGCGGTTTGGCGCCGTAGCACCAGCCACACAGCGGGTCGTAAATGTAATGAAGAATCATCGGGAGCAACTCCGGCAGAAAACAATGGCGGCAGAGTAGTCCTGCAACAGCGGCGGAAAAACGCCGGATTGGCTCTCAGACTGTTTCGCGAATCGGACGAATGCGCTGCAAATCCGCTTTGTAACAACCATGACATAAATTGAAACAATAGAATCGATGTACTTTTCACGAATAATTAACGGCAGTAAATGCAAAGCATTACCATTCGCGCGCTCGAATTCTTCCACCCTTTCGGATGCGCTTTTCAATGCCTGCCCCGTTCAGCCTTACGCCCGTCACCCTTGGGCTTTCTGCCTTTCTCTCCAGCGGCTTCGCCTACTCTGCGACCGAATTGCCCGCCACCGCGATCAGTGCCGAAGCGCAAGCCGATGACCCGCGCGTGAAGGTCAGCAACACCGCCACCCGCACCTCGACGCCGGTACGCTACGTGCCGCAGGCCATCGACTCGATCAAGACCAGCAACGTCGCGAGCTACGGCATCAATGACATCGGCGACGCCTTGAGCGGCATCCCCAACGTCAGCAGCGGCGCCGACACCCGCTTCGACAGCCTGCGCATCCGTGGTTTCGACGCCAGCAACGATTTCTATCTGGACGGTATTCGCGACGATAGCCAATACAAGCGCGACATGCACAACATCGAGCGCGTCGAAGTGCTCAAAGGCCCGGCTGCCGTGCTCTACGGCCGTGGCAGCCAGGGCGGGATTGTCAACCGCGTCAGCAAGGCGCCCGAGTTCGGCCGCCGCTCGACCATCGAAGCCCAGGGTGGCAGCGATGACCTGCGCAGCCTCTACGCGGACCTCAGCACCGACCCGAGCGAGAACATCAGCCTGCGCCTGAACATGGGCAACATGGATCAGAACAGCTACCGCGATGGCGTCAGCGGCAACCGCCAGTTGTTCGCACCGTCAATGAGCTGGCAACTGACGCCTGATCTGAACTGGCTGGTGCAGTACGAATACAGCCGCTACAACCGCACCCCGGATCGTGGCGTTCCCGGCGTGAACGGACGCCCGGCCAACGTCGGCAGCGATACGACCTACGGCAACGATCACGATTTCATCGACGACAAGACGCAATCCCTGCGCTCCAAACTCAGCTATGAAATCAACGACAACTGGCAACTGCGCCACACCCTCGGGGTGTTCAAGCTCGACAGCGATTTCGACAACACCTACCTCACCGGCTTCACGCCCGCGACCAACAAGGTCACGCGCCAGCACTGGCAGCAGGACCTGACCACTCGCAACGTTTACAACAACGTCGAGCTTGAAGGCGGATTCGAGACATTCGGTCTTGAGCATCGTCTGCTGACCGGCCTGGAAACCGGCAGCCAGCGCCGTGACCCGAAGCTGTACAACGCCGCCACTTCCGGGCGCGGCAGCTCGCCAGTGCCAGCCCTGGATCTGTACAACCCCAATCGCGACCTGCGCCACACCGGGCGCATGCAGGTGTCGAGCGACAGCCACACCGAAGTCGAAAGCCGTGCGATCTACGTCCAGGATCAACTGCGCCTGAACGATCAATGGCAATTGCTGGCCGGTCTGCGCTACGACACTTTCGACATCGAGTCGACCAACAAACTGCGCAACATTTCCGAAGATCGTGACAGCCATAGCACCAGCCCACGGGTCGGCGTGGTCTGGACGCCACTGCAAAATCATTCGTTCTATGCCTCGTGGACCAAGACCTTTTCCCCGGTGGGCGGCGGTCTGATCGGCATTACCCCGGGTGCCGCCGGCAACAGCAACGACTTGAGTCCGGAGCTGACCAAGCAGAAAGAGATCGGTGTGAAGAGCGACTGGCTCGACGATCGCCTGAGCACCACCCTGGCCGTCTACGATCTGGAACTCTACAACCGTCGCACCAGCGACCCGCATGACCCGACCATCACCGTACTGACCGGCCTTCAACGTTCACGCGGGATCGAGCTGACCGGCACCGGCAAGATTGCCGGCAACTGGTACGTGCGCGGCGGTGTCGGCGTGCAGGACACCAAGATCGAGAAGGACAACAACGGCCTGGAAGGCAAGCGCGTGAACAACGTGGCCAAACACAACGGCAGCCTGTTCCTGACCTGGAAACCGGAGCTGGGCTGGTACGCCGAAACCGGCCTGACCCTGGTCGGCCAGCGCTATGCCGACAACGCCAACACCACCGTACTGCCAGGCTACGGCCGCTGGGACGCGCTGGCCGGGTATCGTCACAAGGATTGGGATATCAGCGCCGCGCTGAACAACATCACCGATCGCGAGTACTACTCGTCAGCCACCAGCGCCGCGCAGATCATGCCGGGCGCGCCGCGCAGCGTGGTGATGAGCGGGACCTACAGCTTCTGACCCTTTCCCAAAAAATTGTGGGAGCGACTTGCTCCCACAGATTTTTCCCGCGCCCATAAAAAAGCGCCGCCATCCCGGCAGCGCTTTTACCAATCCCTGTTTGTTTTTCTTATCCTGCCATCACATCCCACAAGGCATCCAGTTCGGCCTCGCTGAACAGGTCAGCGGGGTAACGCTCGATCATCATCCGGCGCGGATCAGGTTCCCTGATCTGACGCGTTCCATTGGATTTCAACCAGTGCGCGACAATCTGGAGCGACTCACTGTTAACAGCCATGGGATGCATCGTCCGCTCGCTGATTACGTTCACTTCGGCGTTCATGTCAGCGCTCTCTCCCCGTTCGTGAGCGGCTAAGTTATCCAAGGTTTATGACAGAACTATTGAAGTTCTCCCCCCTCCCTAGTGCTACCTGTCGGATACAAGAGCTATGCCAAAGCCTGTTTTTTGCCGACCAGCGGATATAAAGAAACCCGCAGTCCTGACGGGCTGCGGGTTTCTCTTCAAGCGGCGCTGACGAGCAACGGCCCGAGCGAATGTTTAGTCAACTCAAGCTGTTACGTCTCCACTCACTCTTTGTGCGGCGCAGGCTGCTGTTGGGTAAGGCAGTGAATATTGCCGCCGCCCAGTAACAGTTCGCGCCCCGGCACCATTACCACTTCATGTTGCGGGAACAGGTTCTGCAGGATTTCCCTGGCCGGGCCGTCCATTGGGTCGTCGAAACTCGGGGCGATGATGCCGCCGTTGACGATCAGGAAATTCACGTAGGAACCGGCCAGACGTACCGAAGGATTACGCTCCTGGGTGCCGTCCACCGGGTCCACGCCCGCGCACTCTTCCTCGGTCGCGAACAGCGGCCCCGGAATCGGCATTTTGTGCACCGTAAACGGGCGCCCCTTGGCGTCAGTGCTGCCTTGCAGCACGTTCATCGCCGCCTGGCAGCGCGGGTAATTCGGATCCTGCGGATCGTCAGTCCACGCCAGCAACACTTCGCCCGGACGCACGTAGCAGCAGAAGTTATCCACATGACCATCGGTTTCGTCGTTGAACAGGCCATCCGGCAGCCAGATGATTTTTTCCACCGACAGGTTGTCACGCAGTACCGCTTCAATTTCACCGCGTTCCAGATGCGGGTTGCGATTGCGGTTGAGCAGGCACTCTTCAGTGGTGATCAGCGTGCCTTCGCCGTCGACGTGGATCGAACCGCCTTCGAGCACGAAGCCTTCGGTGCGATAACGCGGGCTGCGCTCGATCTCGAGGATCTTGCCGCCCACCTGCGAGTCACGGTTCCAAGGCGAGTACAGACCACCGTCAAAACCGCCCCAGGCATTGAAATCCCAGTTCACGCCGCGCACTTCGCCGCTGTTGTTGATGACGAAGGTCGGGCCGCTGTCGCGTACCCAGGCGTCATCGCTGGACATCTCGACCACGCGGATATTCGGTACGTCGAGGCGGGCGCGGGCATTTTCGTACTGGCCGGCGGACACCGCCACGGTAACCGGTTCGAAACGGGCGATGGCCTTGGCTACCGCTGCATGTGCGGCCTGCGCAGGCTTGCCGCCCAGACGCCAGTTGTCCGGACGCTCGGGCCAGATCATCCAGGTCTGGGTTTGCGGTGCCCATTCGGCCGGCATGTGGAAGCCATCGGCGCGGGGGGTACTTTTCAGTGTGGTCATGGCGATCAGGACTCCAGGGAACCGTCTAGGATTTACAGCCTTTATAGCCGATAAAAATCGGCTTTAGAAGCAATAAAAAATCTACCAACCAAAAAATCATCGAGAATTATCGATATAAATCCGGTGATCGATGTTTACAGGCCTTCTCCGAGCACCTGATCCAGCCTGTCGACAAAGAAATCCACGCTCTGGCGCGAAGTGACCATCGGTGGCTTGATCTTGAGGATGTTCAGGTCATCGCCGGTCGGCTGCATGAAGATCCCCAGCTCGCGCAGGCGATCGCACAACAGCATGGTTTCTTCGGTTGCCGGTTCCAGGGTTTCGCGGTTACGGATCAGCTCCAGGCCCAGGTAGAAACCGGAACCATGCACCGCGCCCACCAGCGGATGTTTATCGATCAACGCCTCCAGCCGCGCCTTGAAGTGACCGCCGACCACCCGAGCGTTCTGCCAGAGTTTTTCTTCTTCCATGACATCCAGCACCGCCATGCCGATCTGGCAGCTCACCGGGCTGCCACCAGCCGACGAGAAGAAGTAACCCTCGGCCTCCAGCGCCTCGGCGATTTCCCGGCGGGTGATCACCGCACCCAGCGGCTGGCCGTTGCCCATGCCCTTGGCCATGGTGATGATGTCCGGCACCACACCCTGGTCTTCGAAGCCCCAGAAGAACTTGCCCATGCGCCCGTAACCGACCTGCACTTCGTCGGCGATACACACACCGCCCCGGGCACGAACCCGCTCGTAAACCTGTTGCAGATACCCCGGCGGCAGCGAGATACCACCGGCGTTGCCATACACCGGTTCGCAGATGAATCCGGCCAGTTGGCGTTTTTGCTCGTCGAGTCTCGCCAGATGATGCTCGACACTGCGTACGTAGTCGGGCGCCGAATCGAGGCCACGGAACTCACCGCGATACATGTTCGGCGCGGTCACCGGATGCACCCAGTCCGGACGGCTTTCAAGCGCTTTCGGATTGTCGGCAATCGACGTCGACACCGCATCGGCGCCCACCGTCCAGCCGTGGTAAGCCTCCAGCACGCTGACGATGTCACGCCCGCTGCTGTAGGCCCACGCCAGGCGGATCGCCAGATCGTTGGCCTCGCTGCCGCTGTTGACCAGGAACACCCGGTCCATGCCCGCCGGCGCCAGCTTCAGCAAACGCTCGGAGAACTCCGCCACCGCCGCGTAGTTGAACCGCGAGTTGGTATTGAGCAGCGACCACTGGCGACTGGCGACCGCCGCCATGCGCGGATGGCCATGACCCAGCACGGCGACGTTGTTGAGCATGTCGAGGTAGGAGCGGCCCTGCATGTCGATCAGGTGATTGCGCCAGCCGCGTTCGATCCGTGGCGGATCGACGTAGTAGTGCTTTTGCGTGCGGGCGAAACTGGCGTCGCGGCGTTGAAGCAGGGTTTGCGCGTCCAGCTCCGGTTCGGCGTCACACGCCAGCCCCAGCAATGCCGCCGGTGACGGACACAACGCCTGCCACGCCAACGCGCGGGTCGGCGTGCAAAACAGCGGCGCATCAAGCTGCGCGCCACGGCTCAGTTGCACGATCAACGGGCCATCGACCGTGCCCAGGACCTGCCCTTTGACCAGCGCCGCACCGCCATGCAGCGACGCCGCCACTCCCGACAAGCGCACGCTCAGTTGCGGACCATCGAGTCGCAACGTGCCCTCGGCGGCCTGATGAAGCACGCCGGCAAACGGCGCTTCCACCGTTGTGCCTTGGGGCACACGCAGTTCGACGTGCAGCGGGAATGTTTCCGGTTCGTCGGCGCTGTCGGGCCGCGTACGAGACAACCGGTATTGCCCATAACGGCTGGCCGCCAGGCCATGAACGGCGGCGGCTTCGCTCAACAGGCGTTGATCGATGCCGGCCTGCTCCCAGTTACCGGCCTCGAAGTGCGCGCTCAGCACGCCCAGATCGATCAGGGCGAACTCACGTCCGACCAGACCCGGTAGCAGCGGCGCAAAGCCTGCGCTGTCGATGGATGGCAACGCCTGGCCGACCGCCGCCAGAATCGCCGCTTCCATCAGCGCCAGCGGCACCGACGTGGCGACCCGGAAGATTTCCCACTCGTGAGTGAGATTGTCACGGCTGTAGGCGTTGCCGGGGTCGATGCTGACCTGCTGTTCGCCGCTGAGCACCAGCACCGCAGCGCGGGCAACGATCAACGGCCACAGCGCCAGCAGCTCCTCGTGTTGCAGTGGATTGACCGCATGGTAGGCCCGCACGGCGGGAAGGATGACGAATGGATCGCCTGCGGCATGGTGCAACAGCGCCGCGCAGGTCACCGACAGATCGGTGATACGCCAGGTGCGGATCAGATCCCCGAAATCGATCACCCCTTGCAGTCGCCAGTGACGGCGAGCGTCGCGCTGCCAGACCACGTTGTCATCGGTGATGTCCATGTGGATCGCCTGCACCGGCAGTTTTTCCAGCAACGGCTGCAAACGGTGCTCGGCCTGGGCGGCGGCTTCGCCGATCAAATCACGCTGGCCCTGGTCCTCGATCACCGGCAGCAAATGACGGATCAACGCATGGGCGTGACGGGCGTCCCACTGCAAGGTGCGCTCGAGGCCCGGATGATCGAACCCGGCCAGCGCCAGATCCATTTCGCCGCAGAGCCGGCCAAACCCGGCCACCACTTCATGACCAAGATGATCGAGATGCGTCAGCGACTGGCCTTCGATGTAATCCAGAAGGCGCACATGCACCGCTTCACCGCCGATTTCCAGCGACAGCAGATCTTCGCCGTTACTGGCCGCGATCACCCGAGGTACATGGACAGCCGAATGCTCGGCAAGGTATTTGAGGCCGGCATGCTGGGCTTGCAGTTCGACCAGCGAGTAGTCGCCCCGACAGATTTTCAGCACATAACGGTTGCGCTCGCTGTCGACCCGATAGTTGAGATCCTGCTGACTGCCCAGGGGATGCAGCCTGCCGCTGAGGCCGTAATGCTCTGCCAGCACTTGCAGGGCCTGCTGCGCAGAAACCTGAGGGCTGGGCAAACTGGCGCGATGAATCAGCGTGGCGAACGACATGAACGACCCCTGGAATTATTATCAGGCGCTTATATCGCCATTGCCGGCAGCGATCTGCAACCCCCGCTCCGTCGAACGGGCCACGAGGTTGAAGCGAAATATTGCCTGACACTCGCGCTCATCGGCACTTTGAGCAAGAATGGCGGCCATTCTCACCTGTAACTGGAAATACCCCATGAATGTCATCAACACCGATCTGCCCGGTGTTCTGATCATCGAACCCAAGGTGTTCGGTGACGAGCGCGGTTTCTTCTACGAGAGTTTCAACGCCAAGGCTTTTCAGCAAGCCACCGGCCTGGATACCCAATTCGTCCAGGACAACCATTCACGCTCGCAGAAAGGCGTACTGCGCGGCCTGCATTACCAACTGGAAAACACCCAGGGCAAACTGGTTCGTGTTATCGCTGGTGAAGTACTGGACGTGGCAGTGGATATCCGTCGTAGCTCGCCGCACTTCGGCAAATGGGTCGCCGTGCGCCTGTCCGCCGAAAATAATCGCCAGCTCTGGGTGCCGGAAGGTTTCGCTCACGGTTTCGTGGTGCTCAGCGAGTTCGCCGAGTTCCTCTACAAGACCACCGATTACTACACCCCGTCCGCCGAGCGCAGCATTCGTTGGGATGACCCGGACCTGGGCATCGACTGGCAGCTGGACGAAGCGCCAAAACTGTCGGGCAAGGATCAGGCAGCAGCCTTCTTCAAGGACGCCGACGTCTTTTCCTGAAGTCTTGTATGAATATTCAACGCCGCTGCGAGCCCGGCAACGGGTGCGCAGACTGCGTCTGCAAGCCTAGGCATAATGCGCCTGTACCCACAGGCGCTTGATGCTCATGACACCGACCCTTCCCCGTCGCCCCCGCTGGCGCAGCCTTGCCCTGCTGGCCCTGTGCCTGGCCCCGCTGCTGTGGCCGCTGGAACATCTGGCAGAGCGCTATTACCGCAGCGAACTGGTCGGCCAGAACCGCCAGACCCTCGATCTGTACGTCGCCAACCTGCTGGGCACCCTGCATCGCTACGAAGTGCTGCCGCAGATACTCGGCGACCTGCCGGCGCTGCGCGCTGTCCTTCGCGCACCGGACGACGGCGTCACCCAGGCCAACGCCAACCTGCTGCTGAAAAACATCGCGGCGCAGACCGGTGCCGAAGTCATGTACCTGATGGCCACGTCCGGCCAGACACTCGCGGCCTCGAACTGGGATAAACATGACAGTTTCGTCGGACGCAATTTCTCGTTCAGACCCTATTTCAGTGAGGCCATGGCCGGACGCCTGGGGCGTTTTTTCGGCCTCGGCACCACCTCTGCCAAGCGCGGGTACTTCTTCGCCGCCGCCGTGCGCGACGGCGAAAAGATAATCGGCGTACTGGTGATCAAGGTCGACCTCGACCACACCGAAAGCCTGTGGGGCAAGACCCCGGAACAACTGCTGGTGACCGATCACAACGGCGTGGTCATCCTCACCTCGCGTCCGGAATGGCGTTTCCGCTCGACCCGTACCCTGAGCGACACCGAACGCGCGGCGATCACCGCGATCCAGCCTTACCCGACCCGCAACCCGCGCCCGCTGAACCTCGGCTCCAGCGCCTGGCTGACCCAGACCCGGGACATCGATGAAACCGGCTGGAGTGTCAGCATTCTCGCCCCCCGCACCCTGATCGACCGTCCGGTACGCACGGTGGTGGCGATCGGCGGTGCCACGTTGCTGGTGGTCATGTTGTTGCTGGGTCTGATGATGCAGCGCCGTCGTCATTACCTGGAACGGATCGCTTTCGAAGCCAAGGCGCGGCGGGAGCTCGAAGGTCGGGTCGCCGAACGCACCAGCGACCTGGAAGGACTCAACCGGCGCCTGAAACAGGAAGTGCTGGAGCGCGAACAGGCCCAACAGGAACTGGTACGTGCCCAGGACGATCTGGTACAGGCCGGCAAACTGTCGGCGTTGGGCACCATGTCGGCGAGCATCAGCCACGAACTCAACCAGCCGCTGGCGGCCATTCGCAGCTACGCCGAAAACGCCGAAGTACTGCTCGATCACCAGCGCACAGAGGATGCCCGTGGCAACCTCAAGCTGATCAGCGAGCTGACCGGGCGCATGGCCTCGATCATCGCCCACCTGCGCGCGTTCGCCCGACGTGATCGTCATGCCCCGGAAAGCGTGGCCCTGCAACCGGCGCTGGACGATGCCCTGGCGCTGCTGGCGAAACGCCGGCGAAGCATGGATGTCGAGCTGATCCGCGATCTGCCTGCCGCGACCCTGTGGGTCGAGGCCGGGGAAACCCGCCTGCGCCAGGTGCTTGGCAACCTGCTCGCCAACGCCCTCGATGCCCTGACCGAGAAAGGCCCGCCGCGAAAACTGTGGCTGAGTGCCGAATCCACCGGCGAAGGCGTCAACCTGTACATTCGCGACAACGGCCCGGGTTTCTGCATGGAAGCCCTGGGTCGCGCCAGCGAACCCTTCTACACCACCAAGACCCGCACCCAGGGCCTTGGCCTGGGGCTGGCAATCTGTGAAACCCTGATGCGCGCCTTCGGTGGTGAACTGTCGTTCGCCAACCACAAGCAAGGTGGCGCCTTGATCACCCTGCGGCTGCGCGCCGGCGCGCCCGGGGTCAGCCTGCAACCGTCCGAGGATCGAAGTGCATGACCATCGACAATCGCATTCAGGTGGTGTTGATCGACGACGATCCGCACCTGCGACAGGCCCTCGGTCAGACCCTGGATCTGGCGGGCCTGAAAATCCTTCAGTTGTCCGAAGCCACCGGGCTGGCCGGGCAACTGGAGCGCGACTGGCCGGGCGTGGTGGTCAGCGATATCCGCATGCCGGGCATGGACGGCCTGGAGCTGCTCGGTCAACTGCACGCCCAGGATCCGGAACTTCCGGTGCTGCTGATCACCGGCCACGGCGACGTGCCCCTCGCGGTGCAGGCGATGCGCGCCGGTGCCTATGACTTCCTGGAAAAACCATTTGCCAGTGACGCCCTACTCGACAGCGTACGCCGGGCGCTTGCCCTGCGCCGTCTGGTGCTGGACAACCGCAGCCTGCGCATGGCCCTCAGCGATCGCAATGAACTGAGCGCGCGACTGGTCGGGCAATCGGCCCCGATGCTGCGCCTGCGTGAACAAATCGGCGCACTGGCGGCGACCAAGGCTGACGTGCTGATCCTCGGCGAAACCGGTGCTGGCAAAGAGGTGGTCGCGCGTGCCCTGCACGATCTGTCGAGCCGCCGCAACGGCCCGTTCGTGGCGATCAACGCCGGGGCACTGGCCGAATCGGTGGTGGAAAGCGAGTTGTTCGGTCACGAACCCGGCGCGTTCACCGGCGCGCAGAAACGCCGGATCGGCAAGTTCGAATTCGCCAACGGCGGCACGCTGTTCCTCGATGAAATCGAGAGCATGAGCCTCGATGTGCAGGTGAAGCTGCTGCGCATGTTGCAAGAGCGGGTAGTCGAGCGGCTCGGCGGCAATCAGTTGATCCCGCTGGACATCCGCGTCATCGCCGCCACCAAGGAAGACCTGCGTCAGGCAGCCGATCAGGGCCGGTTCCGTGCCGACTTGTACTACCGCCTCAACGTCGCACCGCTACGCATTCCGCCGTTGCGCGAACGTGGCGAGGATGCACTGGTGCTGTTCCAGCATTACGCCGATGAAGCCAGCGAGCGCCACGGCTTGCTGCCCAACTCGCTGCAACCGGCGCAACGGGCGTTACTGTTGCGCCACAGCTGGCCGGGCAATGTGCGTGAATTGCAAAACGCGGCAGAGCGTTTCGCCCTCGGTCTGGAGCTGGCGCTGGACAACACTGAACCCGACAGCCATGGCGGCGCCACGGTCGAAGTCAGCGGCGGTGGCCTCAGCGAACAGGTGGAGAACTTCGAGAAATCGCTGATCGCCGCCGAACTGGCGCGTCCGCACAGCTCGGTTCGCAGCCTCGCCGAGGCTCTGGGCATTCCGCGCAAGACCCTGCACGACAAACTGCGCAAACACGGCTTGAACTTCGCCGACAGCGGCAGTCATGCCGACGAATCCGAATGAACCACGGTCAATTCAACCTTCTTCAACAAGAGGCCCGGGCATGAAGCACGACAGTCGTTATCTGGAATCCGTCCTGCATCACGACATTCCCCTCACCCGGGACATGGGCCTCAAGGTGCTCGACTGGCATGCACAGCAACTGAGCCTGCACTTGCCGCTCGAGGCCAACGTCAACCACAAGAGCACCATGTTCGGCGGCAGTCTGTACTGCGGCGCGGTGCTGGCGGGCTGGGGCTGGCTGCATTTGCGCCTGAAGGAAGAAGGCATCGAAGACGGGCATATCGTGATCCAGGAGGGGCAGATCAGTTACCCGTTGCCCGTGACCGGTGATGCCACAGCAATTTGCCCGGCACCGAATGCAGCGGTGTGGAAGAAGTTTCTGGCGATGTACCAGCGTTATGGACGGGCGCGGTTGACGCTGCATACGCGGATTGTCAACGCGGGAAGTGATGAGGAAGCAGTGACGTTCAGCGGGCAGTACGTCTTGCACCGCTGACATCAAAAGCCTCTTAACCCCGGGCCAGTTCCAGCAATCTCGAACGCCACGCCGCCTTCGCCGGCAGCGCCAGGAAGTACGTGTTCAACAACGACTCCCGCGCCGGATAGCAGAACGCATCGCCACTCAGGTCCAGCACCTCACCGCCTGCCCCCTCCAGCACGCCCTGCGCGGCAGCAGTGTCCCACTGCGAGGTCGGCGCCAGTCGCGGGTAGCAATCCGCCGCACCTTCGGCCAACAGACAAAACTTCAACGAACTGCCGATGTTCGCCAGTTGCAGCTCGCCCAGACTGGCGCTCAACCCCGCCAACAGACGCTCCTGCTCCGGACTCGAATGGCGACGGCTGGCAACCACGGTGAACGCCTCGCCCGGTGCTGGCACGTCACGTACCTGAATCGCCACCGGCGTCGCGCCCTTGTCGCCACGCCAGGCACCCAACCCGGCGCCGCCGACGTAGAAGCGTCCACTGGTCGGCATCGATACCACGCCAAACACCACATGACCGTTTTCGATCAGGGCAATGTTGACGGTGAACTCTTCGCTGCCGTTGATGAACTCCTTGGTGCCATCCAGCGGGTCCACCAGCCACCAGCGCTGCCATCCGGCGCGCACAGCCTGGGGAATGTCGGCGTCTTCCTCGGACAGCACCGGAATGCTCGGATCCAGCGTTTTCAATCCCGCCACAATCACATGATGCGCGGCCAGATCCGCTGCGGTCACCGGCGAATCGTCGGACTTGGCCGTGACTTCAACCCCGGAACGCCAGAACGGCAAAATCACTTCGCCAGCCTGCAATGCCAGCTCAACCACTGGCGCCATCATCGAATGGGGAAAATTCATCGACATCTCACTCATCATTGAAAAAAACCACGCTGGGTCAGCAGATCGCGGGTCAGATACAACGCCGCCAGGGCGCGGCCTTCGGAAAATTGCGGATTTTGCGCCAACGCCGAAAGATCGCGCAGGTTGACCTTGTCGACCCGCATCGGCTCGGGCTCGTCGCCTTCCAGGCGTTCCTCATACAGATCGGTGGCCAGCACCACCTGGATCTTCTGGCTCATGTAGCCCGGGGACAACGACAACTCGGTCAGGTGCTCCAGTTGTCGGGCGCCGTAACCGGCCTCTTCCTTGAGCTCGCGCTCGGCCGCCGCCAGCACATCTTCGCCGGGTTCGATCAAACCCTTGGGCAGCGACATTTCGTACTCATCAGTACCGCCGCAGTACTCCTCGACCAATACCGCATGCTCGGCATCAAGCATCGCCACGATCATCACCGCGCCGTAACCGGCACCCTTGCCGACCAGCCGCTCGTAAGTACGCTCCACGCCGTTGGAAAAACGCAGTTTCAGTTCCTCGACACAGAACAGACGACTGGTGGCGACGATTTCCCGGGCGAGTACGGTGGGTTTCTGGCGCATGCAAAGCTCCTTGGCGTGAACGCGCTACTATAACGCGGCTTTTCCGATTGTTTGCGTCGGATATCCTTCTACCGCTCGAGACGTTGCCATGCCTTCATTACCATGGTCCGACATCGATACCGTTCTGCTGGACATGGACGGCACGCTGCTGGATCTGCACTTCGACAACCACTTCTGGCTGGAACACCTGCCCCAGCGCTACGCCGAACTGCACGGTGTCAGTCGGGCCATGGCGGAAATGGAATTGCAGCCGCTGTTCGAGCGCCACGCCGGCCAGTTGCAATGGTATTGCCTGGACTTCTGGAGTACTGAACTGAAGCTGTCGGTGCGCAAGCTGAAGCTGGAAACCGCGCACCTGATCGCCCTGCGCGCGGATGCCGATACGTTTCTGGAAGCGATCAAGCGCGCCGGCAAACGGGTCATCATGATCACCAATGCGCACCGTGATTCATTGTCGCTGAAACTGGAACGGGTCGAGCTGGCGCCGTACTTCGAACGGCTGATCAGCTCACATGACTACGGTTTCCCCAAGGAAAACCCGCAATTCTGGGACGCCCTGCAGGCCGACATCGGTTTCGATCCGGCGCGCAGCCTGTTCATCGACGACACGTTGCCGATCCTGCGCAGCGCGCGGAATTTCGGTGTGGCGCATCTGTTGGCCGTAAAGGAACCGGACAGCCGCAAAGGGCCAAAGGACACCGCCGAGTTTGCGGCGGTCGAGGATTACCGGGAACTGATCGCCGGTCTCTGAATGCTGTGGCGCAGGGACCTGTCCCCGCGCCACAGCGGTCATGCGTTACTCGGGAATGCGCAACACCTGACCCGGATAGATCTTGTCCGGGTGCGACAACAGCGGTTTGTTGGCCTCGAAAATCTTGTTGTACTTGTTGGCGTCGCCATACACCTCTTTGGAGATCGCGCTGAGGGTGTCGCCCTTCTTCACCGTGACAAAACGCGCGGCGGCCGCCACCGGACCGGTCACGGTGATCTGATCGTCAACGCTGCCAACCCCGGCAATGTTGCCCACCGCCAGCAGAATCTTCTCTTTCTCTTCCTGGCTCGCCACTTCACCGGTGACCGTCACCTTGTCGCCATCCACCGTCGCCTGGACGTTCGGATTGCCCAGGCCGACCTTGGCGATATGTTCCTTCAATTGCTCGCCAGCATTGGCGTTGCCGGGGGTCAGCAGATCGATCAGTTTTTCACCGGCTTCTTTCACAAAGCTCAAAAGACTCATGGCGCACACTCCTTGATTTGGGTTCCAGACGCCCAAGCCTAGACCACGCTGCACGCTCCCGGTTCCAGCCCGACCAATGACCCTGCCCCCACACAGGCGTTAGAATCGTCCACCCCTTGCCTGCGCCCCGGAGCGAAGATGGACATCAAGCAGCTGAAATTCCTCATCGCCCTCGACGAAACCCGCCATTTCGGCCAGGCCGCCGCGCGCTGCCACATCACCCAGCCGACGCTGTCGATGCGTTTGCGCAGCCTTGAAGAAGAACTGGATCTGCCGCTGGTCAACCGTGGCCAGCGCTTCGAAGGGTTCACTGCGCCGGGTGAGCGGGTGCTGGCCTGGGCGCGCACGGTGCTGGCGGCCTACGACGGCTTGCAGGCGGAAGCGGCGGCGTGTCGCGGCAACCTGATCGGTACGTTGCGTCTGGGGGTGGTGCCACTGTCGAGTTTCGATGCGCTGCCGCTGATGCAGCGCCTGCATGCCCAGCACCCGAATCTGCGCTTCGAACTGTCATCACTGAGTTCGGACCAGATGCTGGAGCAACTGGCAAACAACCGCATCGACCTTGGAGTGTCTTATCTGGATCGTCTCGACGGCGAACGCTTCGAGTCCCTGGCGTTCAGCGAAACCCGCATGGGCCTGCTCTATGACCAGCGCTTCTTCAGTTTTGGTGAGGCGCCGCTGAGTTGGGAGTCGCTGATCGAACTGCCGCTGGGCATGCTCACCAGCGGCATGCACTTTCGCCAGTCCATCGACCACAACTTCCACAGCCGTGGCCTGACACCGCAGCCGTTGCTGCAAACCGATGCCGTTCATCAATTGCTGCAAGCGGTGCATGGCGGGCTGTGTTGCGCGGTGATGCCGCTGGACGGTGGGCTGGAAACCCTCACCGACAATTTGCGCCTGCAACCGATCGAACATGCCCAGACCCTCGCCAGACTGGGTCTGATCATGCGTCGTGGCGCACCGCGCTCGGCACTGGCCGAAGCCTGCTTCGCGCTGTATCAGAAATCACCAGCCGAGTCTTGATCGACAGCATCTATCGGAAGATCGAGATTAGCGATTAGACGCGACAACTTGCCGCGCCTAGGCTTATAGCTGATCAGTCCGTCGGTGATGCCATGAACGCCAAGCACCCTGTCTGCGCGGCGCCTGCTGTTGAAACGGCCGCGCCCGTCGCCAGCCAGACCTACAGTTACAGCGATCTTCCCCTTGAAGAATCGGCCAGCACCGCGCTCGCCGAGGAAGTTGCGCTGGCGATCGCCTACAACGGCATCAGCCAGGCCGTGATGCTGGTGACCCCGACCGACCTGGAAGACTTCATCGTCGGCTTCAGCCTCGGCAGCGGCATCATCGAAGACGCATCGGATATCTACGACCTGCAACTGACCGGTGCCGGCTCGGCGCAATATGCGCAAGTGACCATCGCCAACCGCGCCTTCTGGAACCTCAAGCAACAACGTCGACAATTGGCCGGCACCAGCGGTTGCGGGTTGTGCGGCGTGGAAGCAGTGGAACAGGCGCTACCCGATCTCAAGGTACTGCCCGGCGCGCCTTTGCCGCCCGCGCAATGGCTCGACGGCCTGCGCCAGCGCATCGGCGCGTTCCAGCCACTGGGCCAGCATTGCGGTGCAGTACACGCGGCAGTGTTCATGGACGCCAGCGGCGAACTGCGGCTGGGTCGCGAAGACATCGGCCGGCACAACGCCCTCGACAAACTGATCGGCGGGCTGATCCGGCAGAAGATTTCCACCCACGGCGGCCTGGCGATTGTCACCAGCCGTTGCAGCCTCGAATTGATCCAGAAAGTCCTGCGCGCCGGCATCCAGACCCTGGTCAGCCTGTCCGCGCCCACCGGCCTTGCCGTGCAGTGGGCTCGTCGTCACAACCTCAATCTCATTCACCTGCCGCAAAAGAACGCGCCGCGGGTGTATAGCCCAGCGATGGAGAAACACTCGTGAGCCAACACAATCAAGCCGACCAGACTCCCGTCCCGCGCTACAAGCCTTATAAAGGCGCAGCCGGTGGCTGGGGCGCCCTGATCAGCGTGGCCCAGGCCTGGTTGACCAGCGACAACGCGCTGAAAAACCTGCGCATGATGCTCAAGACCAACCAGAACGGCGGCTTCGACTGCCCTGGTTGCGCCTGGGGCGACTCGCCGGAAAGCGGCATGGTCAAGTTCTGCGAGAACGGCGCCAAAGCGGTGAACTGGGAAGCGACCAAGCGGCGGGTGGATGCCAGATTCTTTGCCAGACACAGCGTCACCTCGCTGCTGGAACAGAGCGACTACTGGCTCGAATATCAGGGTCGCCTGACCGAGCCGATGGTCTATGACGCCGAAACCGATCGCTACAAGCCGATCAGCTGGGAAGACGCGTTCGCCATGATCGGCAAGCATCTCAAAGGTCTGTCGAGCCCGGATCAGGCCGAGTTCTATACCTCCGGTCGTGCCAGCAACGAAGCGGCGTATCTCTATCAGTTATTCGTGCGCGCCTACGGCACCAACAACTTCCCCGACTGCTCGAACATGTGCCACGAGGCCAGCGGTGTGGCGCTGGCGCAGAGTGTCGGCGTGGGCAAAGGCACCGTGACCTTCGACGATTTCGAGCACGCCGACGCCATTTTCGTCTGGGGCCAGAACCCCGGCACCAACCACCCACGGATGCTCGAACCGCTGCGTGAAGCAGTGAAGCGCGGCGCTCAGGTGGTCTGCATCAACCCGCTCAAGGAGCGCGGCCTGGAACGCTTCCAGCACCCGCAGCACCCGATCGAAATGCTCACCAACGGCGACAAGCCGACCAACACCGCGTATTTCCGCCCGGCGCTGGGCGGCGACATGGCGGTGTTGCGCGGCATGGCCAAGCTCCTGCTGCAATGGGAACGCGATGCGCAGAAGGCCGGTGCCCCCGCGGTGTTCGATCACGACTTCCTCAATGAGCACAGCGTCAACGTGCTGGAATACCTGGGCGTGGTCGACGACACCCCATGGGAGCAGATCGTCTCGCAATCCGGCCTGAGCCTGGTGGAAATCGAGCAAGCGGCGCGCATGTACGCCAAAGGCAAGAACGTGATCATGTGCTGGGCCATGGGCATCACCCAGCATCGGCATTCGGTGCCGACCATTCAGGAAATCGCCAACCTGATGCTGCTGCGCGGCAACATCGGCAAACCCGGCGCCGGTCTGTGCCCGGTGCGCGGCCACAGTAACGTGCAGGGCGACCGCACCATGGGCATCAACGAGCGTCCACCGGTGGCGTTCCTCGACGCCCTGGAACGCCGTTTCCAGTTCAAGGTGCCGCGCCACAACGGCCACAACGTGGTCGAAGCGATTCACGCGATGGCCGAAGGGCGCGCCAAAGTCTTCATCGGACTGGGCGGCAACTTCGCCCAGGCCACGCCGGACAGCCCGCGCACGTTCCAGGCTCTGCAGAACTGCGACCTGACCGTGCAGATCAGCACCAAGCTCAACCGCAGTCACCTGGCCCATGGCAAGGACGCGCTGATCCTGCCGTGCCTGGGTCGTACCGACATCGACGTCCAGAGCGAAGGCCCGCAGGCCGTCACGGTGGAAGACTCGTTCAGCATGGTGCACGCCTCCAATGGCCAGTTGCAGCCGCTGTCGAACCAGATGCGCTCGGAACCGGCGATCCTGGCCGGCATTGCTGCCGCGACCCTGGGCAGCCAACCGGTGGACTGGAACTGGCTGGTGGCCGACTACCGCCGCATCCGCGAGCTGATCGCCGACACCATTCCGGCCTTCAAGGACTTCAACGAGAAGGTCAAGAATCCGGGCGGCTTCTACCTCGGCAACACCGCCGGTGCGCGCAAGTGGAACACCACCTCGGGCCGCGCCAACTTCAAGGCCAACGCCCTGCCACGGGATCTGCTGCACGAGCGCACCCGCGCCACCGGCAAACTGCCGGACCTGATCCTGCAATCGATGCGCTCCCACGACCAGTACAACACCACGATCTATGGCCTCGACGACCGTTATCGCGGGGTGAAGGGTCAGCGCGACGTGTTGTTCGCCAACGAGGCCGACATCATCCGTCTGGGCTTCCGCCCCGGGCAGAAGGCCGACATCGTGTCGCTGTGGGACGATGGCCGCGAGCGTCGGGTGAAGGGCTTCACCCTGCTCGCATTTGATATTCCGGCGGGTCAGGCAGCGGCTTACTACCCGGAAGTGAACCCGCTGGTGCCACTGGAAAGTGTCGGCGATGGCAGCCATACACCGACGTCGAAGTTCATTGCGATCCGCCTGGAAGCAGCGAGTGAAACAGGTTTGATCATGGCTCAGACGGCTTGATCGAGCGTCTGCAGTAACCCCTTCGCGAGCAAGCCCGCTCCCACAGGATACCGCCGTACCTGTGGGGGCGGGCTTACCCGCGAAAACACCGCCTCAACCAACACATTTCTTGCCCGCTTCACTTTTCAATCGCCCACAAAAAAGGCCGTTTTCCTATGAAAACGGCCTTGTCCGAAGTAGCTAAAGACCGGCGAAAATCGGTTAAGTTCCGTAGATAAAACAGTAACTTGCATAATTGTATACAGGTCGTGCTATTCGTCGGATTTCGATTGTCACGCCCCATCCACAGCCTCAGGATCGCGCCGTCATCCCTTTGAGGCTCATGTATGAAGTTCTCCTCGATTCTCTTGTTGTCCCTCGGCCTGGTCAGTGGTTTCGCTTCTGCCGGAGGCACCACCGAAGCAGGTGTGGGCGGCGCATTGGGCGGGGTTCTTGGCTCGGTCGTCGGTCAGTCTTTAGGCGGCAGCACCGGCTCCACTATCGGCGCAGCCCTGGGCGGCGCGGGTGGCAGTGCGGTCGGCGCCAACAAACACAGCCGTGGCGAAGCCGCCATTGGCGGTGCGTTGGGCGCAGCCGGCGGTAACGTGGTCGGCCGCAGCATGGGCGGCACCACCGGCAGCCTGATCGGCGCCGCAGCAGGCGGTGGCGCCGGTGGCGCGCTGGGCAACTACATGGGCAACAAGAGCAACGATGAAGATCGTCATTACGATCGCGATCGTGACCATCGTCGCTACTACCGCGACGACCACCGGGGTCGCGGCCATGCCTACGGCCACCGCAAGCATCACCGGTACTACCGCGACTGAGGCGTGAAACGCCCCGTTGCCCGGTGAAACAAAAATCGCAGCCCGAGGGCTGCGATTTTTTTTGCCTGTCAAACCACCAGACGCTCCAGCGCCCCGCGCAATCCGGCCGGAATCGGCACTGGCTGATTGCTCGCCCGATCCACGAACACATGGACAAAACGCCCGGCCGCGCAGGCCTCGTCTTCACCCGCCTTGAACACCGCCAATTCGTACTGCACCGAGCTGTTACCCAACTTGCCAACCCGCAGACCGATCTCGATCAAGTCCGGAAAGGCAATCGAAGCGAAGTAATCGCACGCCGAACTGACCACGAAACCCACCACCTCGCCATCATGAATGTCCAGCCCACCCACCTGGATCAGATAGGTGTTCACGGCCGTATCGAAGAAGCTGTAGTAGGTGACGTTGTTGACGTGACCATAGGCGTCGTTGTCATGCCAACGGGTGGTGATCGGTTGGAAGTGCGGGTAGTCACTGCGTTGCGGCATCGGGTTGGACATCAATGTCGACTCCTGAAGATAAGTGACGAAGTCTACGGCATGGGAACGGGTTTGGCGGCGAAGGTGCCAGAACCGCCACCCACTCAATAATCGGCAAACCCCTTGCCTTGCGCCGCCAGCTCGCCAATCACCCGCGCCGGTTTCCACTGATCGCCCTGCCGCGTATCCAGCGCCAACAGCCGCTGATGAATATCCGCCAGCCCCTGCTGATCCGCCCAGGCCATCGGCCCACCCTTGTCCGCCGGGAAACCGTAGCCATTGAGGTACACCAGATCGATGTCATGGGCCGACTCGGCAATGCCTTCCTGAAGGATCTTCGCGCCTTCGTTGACCAGCGCCAGCAAGCAGCGCTCCAGAATCTCTTCCGGGCCGATCTCGCGACGCTGAAAACCCAATCCTTCACTGACCCGCAGCACCAGCGCATCGACCTCGGGATCATGCTCAGCCTGCCGGCTACCCGGCTCATAGTGGTAATAACCGTTGCCGGACTTCTGACCGAACCGGCCCATCTCGCACAACCGGTTATCCACTTGAATCTCAGGCGCATCCTGCCCTTTGCCGGCCAGCTCCCGGGCACGCCACTCCAGATCGATACCGACCACGTCGTACATGCGGAACGGCCCCATGGCGAAACCGAAACCCTGCAACGCCGCATCGACCTGCTGTGGATAAGCGCCCTCGAGCAACATCTTGCGAGCCTCGAGCACGTATGGGTGCAACATGCGATTGCCGATGAAACCGTGGCAGTTTCCCGACACCACGCTGACCTTGCCCATGCGCTTGCCCAACGCCAGTGCTGCGTCCAGCACCGCTGGCGAGGTTTGCGCACCGCGAACGATTTCCAGCAGTTTCATGATGTGCGCCGGGCTGAAGAAGTGCAGGCCCAGCACTTGCTGCGGACGTTTGGTCGCCGCGGCAATCGCATCGATGTCCAGCGCCGACGTGTTACTTGCCAGCAACGCTTCGGGTTTCAGCAATCCATCAAGCTCACGGAAGATTTTCTGCTTGAGTTCAAGGTTTTCGTACACCGCTTCGATCACCAGATCGACATTGCGGATCGCCGCATAATCCGCCGCCGACGTTATCCGGGCGAGACGCGCATCGGCCTCGGCCTGATCGATACGACCCTGCCGTACGTTATGGGCGTAGGTGTCTGCCACCGTGGTCAGTGCCTGTTCGAGCATCTGTGGATTGTTGTCGACCCACTGCACGGTCACACCAGCGTTGGCCAGGCACATGACGATGCCCCGGCCCATGGTGCCCGCGCCGATCACGGCAGCCTGCTGAATAGCGAAGGATGTCTGGCTCATTGTTGTTCTCTTGTTGGCGATCCGAAGACAGCCCTCACCATAGTCAGCCACTGGCGGTTTTTGAAGTTCATTACCGTGATGATCGACATTCAGCGGATGGATGCGGCCCGGTTCAGCGTTCCTTTTGGGGATCTAACCGGGCAAATGCTGTTGGGTCCAGGTGCGAACATCGAGATAGGGATAGTCTTCCAGCGCCGCATACCCGGAAATCGCCCGCGCCTTGAGCCTGGTAAACAGCGGCACGCTGATGCCGCACAGGAATCGTGTCAGCCGTTCAGCCGACGGCGCATTGCCGGTGTGCTGCTGATGCCTGTGGATAAAGTCACTGCACAGCGCCTCGAAGTTTTTATCCACAAGCGCCGGTAATTCCGGTGGCGCCGGAAGTCTAGCGACATGCCCATGACACACCGAGCAGTGTCCGCAGCGCTCAGGCGCATTGCGATCACCGAAATACTCCGCCAGTCGATAACCCAGGCAGCGTTCGGTGGCGAACATCTCCAGCATTGCGTGAATCCGCGCCACCTCGGTCTGCTCATGCCGAGTGAAGTACCCGTGAAGCTCGGCGCTCAACCCGCCACTGTCGAAATCCGTTGCCAGCAGACTGTAGACCTCGGTCATCTGCTTGCTCTCTAGCTCGACCCAGCCCTTCTCCTGAAAGAAATCCAGCGCCTTCACCACCCGGTTGCGCTCGGCGGAATACTGCGTGTACATCGCCTCGAAGTTCACCGTGGCCCAGGTACGATGTCTGGATGAGCGCCGCGACAAAATCCCTGCGCTCGCCGTCAAAGCGCTCAAGCAACGCTTCGGGTTCGAGCAGGTATTTGAACCGGTACTCGGCGTAATAGGCATAACGCGGCGCGATAACGCCTCTGAGCTCCAGTTGCACCAGCAAGGTCTTGAGCGGCAACTGACGGATATTGCTCTGATCCGCCAGCGGCCCGAGCAAGAACTCCCACTGGCCTTCGGGCACGGCGGCCTGCAATTCATCGAGCACATGACGAATGCCGTCGCGCTCGGGCGTATCGCCGTAGACGAAGTTTTCCAGCACGTTGAGGCTGTCACGATTGGCCAGCACCAGGCAGTCCGAGGGCTGCCCGTCACGCCCGGCGCGACCGATTTCCTGGCTGTAGTTTTCGATGGACTTGGGCAGGTCGAAATGCACCACGTTGCGGATGTCGCTCTTGTCGATACCCATGCCGAAGGCGATGGTGGCGACAATGCAATTGGACTGCCCGCTCATGAAGCGCTGTTGAATCGCCTCACGCTGTTCGTTGGGCAGACCGGCGTGATACGCCTCGGCCTGAATGCCGTTGCGATCGAGGTGCTCAGCAATGTGCTCGGCGGTTTTCTGCAAGGTGACGTAGACGATGCTCGGCAGGCCCCGACGGTCGGCCATCCACTCCACCAGGCGTCGGCGCTTGTCCGGGCCGCGTACCGGCTCCACCAGCAGATTGAGGTTGGGCCGATAGAAACCGGTGGTGACGACATCCTCCGGGGCGATGGCGAATTTCGCCTGCATGTCGGCGATGACCTTCGGCGTCGCCGTGGCCGTCAGCAGCAAGGTCTGCGGGATATTGAACTGGCGCTGGTAGTCCGGCAGCTTCAGGTAGTCGGGACGAAAATTGTGCCCCCACTCCGAGATGCAGTGCGCTTCGTCGACCACCAGCAGCGAGATCGGCACCTGCTGCAGGAAATTGCGGAAGCGTTCGTTTTTCAGACGCTCCACGGAAATCATCAGGATCTTCAACTCGCCGGAACGGGCACGGGCCATCACGTCGCTGGCATCGTCACGGCTCTGCGCCGAATCGATGCTGCCCGCCGAAATGCCACGGCGCCGCAAAAACTCAAGCTGATCCTGCATCAGCGCCAGCAGCGGCGAGACCACCAGCGTCAGGTGCGGCAGCAACAACGCCGGCAGTTGATAACACAAGGACTTGCCGGAGCCGGTGGGGAAAATCGCCGCCGCCGAGCGCCCAGCCAGCACCGCGCCGATGGTGGCCTCCTGACCGGGACGAAACTGTGGATAACCGAAAACCTGTTCCAGGGTGTTGTGCATTCGCTGTCACTCCTTTGACCGCTGCCATGCCAACAGCCTAGCGGGCGATCGCAGCGAGTCGAGAAAGGTTTTGGGGGTAAAACGATACCGGATGATACAGCGCCGTGTACGGCCCTACCGGGTCAAAAACGGAAACACTTTGTTCATCGCCACTCCATTGACCCAGCGGCTAACGTGCTCCCGCTATCCACGAAACCAGCGTCGCACCAGGACGGTCGACGCGCGTGGACTCCCACCAAGGACTGAACATGTCGAACCGATTGAAACTGCCCCTCGCCCTCATCATCGCGTCGCTGCTGTCGGGCGGCTGCATGCAGGTTCCGGAAGACCTTCCACCGCTGTCAGTGGTGACGACGACAGACGCTACCGCCACGGGTTGACGGCAACCTACGGCTGCAACACTGCCACTCGCAATTGCTCGTTCAGTACCTGCTCATGCACGTCCAGGCTCTTGCTGGCCCACAGTGCATGGGCCGGGCTGATATCGCCCGTGAACCCCGCTGCCAACTGGCGCAGGTCGGCGACGCTGCGCACGCGCGGGCAAAACATTTGCTCGTCGCAGTTCCGGCTGGCGGTGCGATAGGTGTCGAGCAAGCGATCCCACAGACCGTCGCGCACTTGTCTGATCGACTTGAGTTGCACCTGCGCCACGCCCAGCCGTTGCTTGAGTCCCGGTTCGTCGAGCGCCTCACTGGCCAGCAGGGCCTTGCCGAACATCAGCGCTTCAGCGCGAGACGCTGTGTCGACGCTGGCCTGACTGGTCAGCGCATCAGGCCAACCGGTGCGATCGAGGTTGCCCAGCACCAGCGCATCGCCCCCATCGGCGGCTCCCGTCAAACGGCAACCACTGGCCCACAGCAAAATGATCGAGGCCATTCGTAGCCACTGCATACCCAATTCCCTTTAAGCGCGTGTCGGACGCACGCAAGCGCCCTACGGATTCTGGCGCGCACCTTACAGCGCTTTGAGTAGAAGCGCCTGAGAATCCCGTAGGAATTTGCCTGCGTAGGGGTTTCGCCGTGAAAACGCCGGCAAACCGTGTAGGGCAAATGCCCGAGTGCCGGTAAAACCCCTACGAATTCTGTCGATTCCGGCTGTCTTGTCCCACCGTGTTTGGCCCTTCTATAGTGACCATCGCGGCTGAAAAGAGATTTTTAAAGGACATGCCTGCCCCATGAATACCCGCTATCGCCCCCTCAAGAGCAGTGACAACGCGGTACTGGTCATCGACACCGACGCCAGCCACATCGACCTGCTCGACGCCGCCCAACAACGCATCCGCGCGGCCAGCGACTTGCTGGAAACTCTTTACTGCTTGTGTTTCAAACAGGCGGACGTCAAAGACATCCCGAGTATCGTCAATGCGCTTTATTTGCTGACGCAAGACGGCTGCGAACTACTTGAAACAGCGAAACAGCAAATAGCCAATTAAATTTAAAATAACAAAGCCAAAAATCCGGCAACAACTAACTGCTTTATTAAGCAAATAGTCAAAACTAGCCTGACTGCTCTTACATCAACCAAGAGCAATATCATGACCACCTTGACTATTTTCTTTTGCGGCACTGGCTCCACCAAGTTTGATACCAGCCACGCCAGCTATTGGGACGGCGAACTGGTTTCCACCCTCGCCTCGCACCACACCGGTCGCGAGTTCGCCGAATGGATCGTGGTTGACGGCCCCGGCACCAGCAATCTGCAGGCCGACGAGCTGTTCGCCAAATCCAAGGACTACGGCCTCAGCGGCACGCTGTTCGGCAAGGGCTGGGAGGAGAACGTGCTGCACGCGATGAACATCATTCGCGGCAAGTGCGACTGGCAACGCGAACAACTGACCGAAGCGGAATACAACCGCCTCAAAGCCGCCGGTATTCCCATCGAAGATGTGAAAGCCGAAGGCTCCTGGTTCTGGCGCAAGTACAACTATGGTGAACGCAGTATCACCCAACAGAAGTTACAGGAGCAGATCATTAAAACTTTCCGCAAGGACGGTGTTATTCCGACTCAGGTCAATCTGGTGGGCTGGAGTCGTGGCGGTATCAGTTGCCATATGTTGGCCAATGCCCTGTTCAATGACAGCGTGTTGAAAAACATTCCGGTAAATATCTTTGCGATAGATCCCGTACCCGGCATCGGCAACTTTCAAGAGCATCGTGTCCGGCTCAATGCCAACGTCAAGGAGTACGTCGGTTTCTATGCCCGGGACGAGCGTTCGAAAGGCTTCAGTTGCGTCATCCCACAAACGGCCACCGGCACACGTACCCACATCTTCCCGATGCCCGGCCGCCACGCCACCCTCGTCGGCAACGCCTCCGCCGACGGCGTCAGCGGCCCGAAACTGCTGGCAGAACCCGGCCTGATGGTGCGCCACTTCGCCGAAGCCTGTCTGCGACGCTGGGGCACCTCGCTGAGCAAAACCCTAAACCTGACCGACGCCGACCTGCGCAAACACGCCGACGCCCTGGTCAACGCCGCCGCGAAATACAAAGCCATGGAAAAATGCTCGTACACCTACTTCACCGAACTGGATCAGGGCGAACGCTACGTGTCGCTGGGCAGCAAAGGCGTCCCGTTCTCGACGGTGAAGGGCACGATCTACACCCCGGCGACCGGACTGACGACGAGCGTGCTGGATGTTGAGGGGTATCGGGTTATTCGTTGAAAACCGTGATTGATCTGTAGGAACGGACTGCATAGATCCGCATCCCGTTCCTACATGCAGCGGCGCCTTGTCTTCTATCGGCACTAGTTAGCTCAACTCTATAGTTGTGACTGTCGCTACCCAATCAGCGATTCAGGTTTGGTCACCTGAAAAACAGAGGTTTCAGCCTCCACTTGTCTTGCCGAATAATCCTCTCAGCCTTAAGTGCTATGACGGCGACGTCCTGTCGCCCACAAAAAAGCCGCCCTCAAGAGGCGGCTTTTTCATTCACCAGAACTAAGTCTTACAACTTAGGCCCGGCAGCCTTGATCGCGTCGCTCACTTCGAACTTCTTGAAGTTCTCGATGAACAGACCGGCCAGTGCTTTGGCAGCTTCGTCGTAGGCAGCCTTGTCAGCCCAGGTATTGCGTGGGTTGAGCAGGTTGGTTTCGACGCCCGGTACGGTCAGTGGCACGTCCAGGTTGATGGTGTCCAGGTGTTCGGTTTCGGCACCGATCAGCGCACCGCTCTGGATCGCTGCGATCACCGCACGGGTGGTCGGGATGTTGAAGCGTTTGCCGACGCCGTAGCCGCCGCCGGTCCAGCCGGTATTGACCAGGTAGACCTTGGAGCCGAAGCCTTTGATGCGCTTGATCAGCAGCTCAGCGTATTCGCCAGCCGGACGCGGGAAGAACGGCGCGCCGAAGCAGGTGGAGAAGGTCGACTTGATGCCGCTGCCCGAACCCATTTCAGTCGAGCCCACCAGTGCGGTGTAGCCGGACAGGAAGTGGTAGGCCGCCTGCTCGTTGTTCAGGATCGACACTGGTGGCAGTACGCCGGTCAGGTCGCAGGTCAGGAAGATTACCGCGTTCGGCTCGCCGCCCAGGTTCTTCTCGGAACGCTTGGCAACGTGCTCCAGCGGGTAGGCTGCGCGGCTGTTCTGGGTCAGGCTGACATCGGCGTAGTCGGCGTGCTTGGCGTCGTCGATCACGACGTTTTCCAGTACGGCGCCGTGCTTGATGGCTTTCCAGATCACCGGCTCGTTCTTCTCGGACAGGTCGATGCACTTGGCATAGCAACCGCCTTCGATGTTGAACACCACGCCTTCGCCCCAACCGTGTTCGTCGTCACCGATCAGGTAACGGCTTTCGTCGGCGGACAGGGTGGTCTTGCCGGTGCCCGACAGACCGAAGAACAGGGTCACGTCGCCTTCTTCACCGATGTTGGCTGCGCAGTGCATCGGCAGTACGTCGGCGGCTGGCAGCAGGAAGTTCTGCACGGAGAACATGGCTTTCTTCATTTCACCGGCGTAACGCATGCCGGCGATCAGCACTTTCTTCTGTGCGAAGTTGAGGATCACGCAACCGTCGGAGTTGGTGCCGTCACGCTCTGGGACGCACTCGAAGTTGGCAACGTTGAGCACTTGCCACTCTTCACGACCGGCCGGGTTGTACTGGGCCGGGTTGATGAACAGGCAACGACCGAACAGGTTCTGCCAGGCAGTCTGGGTGGTCATTTTCACGGCCAGGTAGTGATCCGCCGCCGCGCCTACATGCACGTGGGAAACGAAATGCTCTTGCGCGTTGTTGAAGGCTTCGACACGAGCCCACAGCGCGTCGAACTTGTCGGCCGGGAACTTGCGGTTGATCGGGCCCCAGGCGATAGAGGCCTGGGTGGAAGGCTCTTCAACGATGAAACGATCGACTGGCGAACGGCCGGTGCGATGACCGGTGCGAACAACCAGAGCGCCGGTATCGGCAAGCTCGCCCTCACCGCGGTTCAGGGCTTCTTTAACCAGATCATCAACACTCAGATCGGTGTACACGGCGTTATTGGCTTGCGTCATGAGGTTCCCCGTCGGCCAGTGGCCGAGTGTGCTCCAAACGTTTTGTAGTAGAAAGTCCCGCACTACTACCGCGAAAAAAGTGGGCCGGATTATGCCAGAAAAGCCCAAAAAGAGTAGGGTCCTCCCGTCGTAACGGCGTAATTCCGTCGTTGAGCAGTGAATTTACCTGCGCTGAACCGTTTTAGTGCCGGGTAACTGACGGCGTGTCGACACCCGCGCCAGCGAACAATTGGGCGATATCGGCCGCATCGAACAGGTAGCGTTCGTTGCAGAACTGGCAATCGATCTCGACTTTTCCACCGTGCTCGGCCACCAGCGCCTGAGCATCTTCCAGACCCAGACTGACCAGCGCATTACCCGAACGCTCCCGCGAGCAACTGCAACGGAAGCGCAATTTCTGCACGTCGAACAGACGTACCTGCTCTTCGTGGTAGAGGCGATGGAGCACGGTTTCGTTGTCCAGGCTCAACAATTCATCGGCGGTCAGGGTGCTGCCCAGCGCAGTGATGTGCTGCCAGCTTGCGGCGCGTTCTTCTTCATCTTTCAGGCGATCGGCAGGCAGTTGCTGCAACAGCAAACCACGAGCGCGACGGCCGTCGGCGAAGAGCTTGAAGCGGGTGCCGACCTGCTGCGACATGACGAAATAGTTGGTGAAGCACTCGGACAGGTTTTCGCCGTCGAGGTCGACGATGCCCTGGTAGCGCTGGCCGGCAGTCGGGTCGACGGTCAGGGCCAGCACGCCGTTCGGCATCAGGTCACCGAGCGTCGCATCCGGGCTGATCTGGTCGGCGTGGTAACGCGCCAGGCCACGGATCTCGCGCTCGCTGGAGCACTCGATCATCAGCAGCGGCACCGGGCCTTCGGAACGCGCCTGCAGAATCAGCAAGCCGTCGAACTTCAGGGTGCCGACCAGCAACGCAGCGGCGGCCATCAACTCGCCGAGCAACTGCGCGACCGGCTCCGGGTACGGGTGCTTGGCGAGGACTTCGGCGTAGCTGCGTTCCAGCGCCACGAGTTCGCCGCGAGTGTCGCTGTCATCGAAGATGAAGCGTTGGGTGTAATCGGTATCCGGGAAATCGGTCATAGGTCTGGGTATCTGAATTTGATGACAAAATGGTTACAAAGCATGAAAATTTGCGGTTCTTGGCACTCTTTTTGGTGCCGATGTTTAGCCATGGGAGGCATTTTATGAACAATCCGGGTTTGTTCCAATCAAGGTGGAACCTCGGCCGGCTGGTTCTCTGCAACGTGGTGCCATTGGCACTGCTGGCCTTCTGGTTATGGCCTACGGGCCAGATGCTGTGTGTGATTTTCGACGAGTGGCTGTTCCGCTCACTCAATGCGCCTCTGGCCAGCAACCCCATATGGCTCCACATCTGGGCAATTGCAAGTCTGCGCCCGTTCGACATCGTGGTCGGGCTGATCCTGCTGACACTGCTGATCAAGGGTGACTGGGTCTTCAAGGCGATCGATGTACGCCGCGCCTTTTTCGGTTTTCTGTCGATCCTGCTGCTGATGGTGGTGATCCGCGCGCTGTTTTCCAAATTTTCCGACTACATGAACTGGCAGCACAGCAGCCCGTCGATGGTGCTCGAAGGTGCGGTGCATATCAGTGACTATTTCCCGCATCTGGAGAAAACCTGGGAGCTGAAAGACCGCTCGAGCCAGAGCTTCCCCGGCGATCACGCTTCGGTGCTGTTGATCTGGGCGCTGTTCATGGGGGTTTTCAGCCGTACCCTGGGCCAGTTCCTCACGGTCTGGGGCCTGGCGTTGCTGTTCATGCTGCCGCGCCTGGTGGCGGGCGCGCACTGGGGTCAGGACGATTACATCGGCGGCATGCTGCTGGCGGTGTGGGCGTTAGGCTGGGGTTACTACACGCCGTTTGCCTTTCACGCGGCGAATTTCTGGCTGAAGGCGACCGCACCAATTTTCGGATTGCTGGGCAAGTTTCCGCTGGTTTCGCGCATGAGTGTGGTGCGTAGCCTCTGATCCAGCGCTGCTTGCGGGCAAGCCAGTGGGCCTGCCCGCAAAAGCATTGGCACTGACAACGCAGAGACAACCGCTCTACTCGCCGCTGCTGTTCCCACGAAATTTAAACAGGTCCCGCCGCTGCTTCTTGCTCGGCTTGCCATCGGTGCTGACGCCCAACGCGCCCGCCTTGCGCATCGCCGCGGCTGCTTCGCGCTTGGTGATGCTGGCTTCAGTTTCTGCGTACAACGTCTGCGCTTCCGGCGCGCCACGACGCACGATCGACAAGGCTTCGACTCTCACCGTGCGCACGTCGAAACCGGTACGAATTTCGAATTCATCGCCAACCCGTGGCTCTTTGCCAGGCTTGCAGCGCTCCCCTCGACAATGCACCTTGCCACTCTCGATCGCGGCTTTGGCCAATGCGCGTGTTTTATAAAAACGCGCAGCCCACAGCCATTTATCGAGACGGACCTTGTCGTCCTCTTCGCTTTTTTGTGCCATGGAATTTCCTCATTCTGAAATATTGGTGAACTGTACTACCGTTTCTGTCGTGCCATGAATTGCGCCGTCCCGGATTACAATGCGTGCATTCCGGCGCCAGCCTCAGAGGCGGGTCATCCGGGCTGTAGATATCGTTCGCCTTTTAACCATTATTCTGCGTGAATACCGCAAATCCGGCCCCGTGCGGGCTGAGCGGTTGTCACGGTTGAGCATTTTTTTGAAGACATTTGACCATTTGACCGTTGTCGGTCTGCGCGAGTGGGTGGCGCTTCCGGATCTGGGAGTCGCGGGCCTTCGGGCGAAAATCGACACCGGCGCCAGCACCTCCAGCCTCCACGCCACCGACATCGAGCCGTTCGAGCGCGATGGCGAGAAGTGGGTGCGTTTCACCGCGCACCTGGGCACCGTGGTGCAGTTGCGTCACCGGCGTTGCGAAGCACCGCTGGTCACGCGCAAAACCATCAAGAGTTCCAACGGCCAGGCCCAGGTGCGCTATGTGATCAGCACCACCCTGGCCCTCGGTGATCGGGTCTGGCCGGTCGAGTTCACCCTCGCCTGCCGCAAGTCCATGCGCTATCGCCTGCTGCTCGGCTCCAAAGCCCTGATCGACGGCCAGTTGGTGGTCAATCCGGGCATCAAATATGTACAAGACAAGCCGGTGTTCCCGGTATCTACCTCCTCCACAGGTGTTGCATGAAGATCGCTGTGCTGTCGCGCAATCCGCGTCTGTATTCCACCCGTCGTCTGGTCGAAGCCGGCACCGAACGCGGGCATGAAATGGTGGTGATCGACACCTTGCGCGCCTATATGAACATCGCCAGCCACAAGCCGCAGATCCACTACCGGGGCAAGCCGCTGGAGGGTTTCGATGCGGTGATTCCGCGGATCGGCGCGTCGGTGACGTTTTATGGCTGCGCGGTGTTGCGCCAGTTCGAAATGATGGGGGTTTTTCCGCTCAACGAATCGGTGGCCATCGCCCGTTCGCGGGACAAACTGCGTTCGCTGCAACTGCTGTCGCGCCGGGGCATCGGCCTGCCGGTGACCGGTTTCGCCCACTCGCCGGACGACATTCCCGACCTGATCGACATGGTCAACGGCGCACCGCTGGTGATCAAGGTGCTGGAAGGCACCCAGGGCATCGGCGTGGTGCTGTGCGAAACCGCGACGGCGGCGGAGTCGGTGATCGAGGCGTTCATGGGCCTGAAGCAGAACATCATGGTTCAGGAATACATCAAGGAAGCGGGTGGTGCGGACATCCGCTGCTTCGTGGTCGGCGACAAGGTGATCGCGGCGATGAAACGCCAGGCCAAACCGGGTGAATTCCGCTCCAACCTGCACCGTGGCGGCAGCGCCAGCCTGATCAAGATCACCCCGGAGGAACGCATGACCGCGTTGCGCGCGGCCAAGGTGATGGGGCTGACGGTAGCGGGCGTGGATATCCTGCGCTCCAACCACGGGCCGCTGGTGATGGAGGTGAACTCGTCACCGGGTCTGGAAGGGATCGAGACCACCACCGGGAAGAATGTGGCGGGGATCATCATCGAACACCTTGAGAAGAATGGCGGCCCGAATATGACCCGGACCAAAGGCAAAGGCTAAGAGCCGCCTCACCCTGACCCTCTCCCGCAGGGAGAGGGCGGCGCTCCGATGAGGGAGGGGGTTACACCGCATCCCGAGGAAGCATCAACCCAAGCGGCAATCTCACCCGCGCTTCCAGCCCACCGCCCGAGCGGTTACGCAACTCGACATTGCCGCCATGCATCGAAGCGATCCGCTTCACGATGGCCAGTCCCAGCCCGGTGCCCTTGCCGCCCCGGGCACGGTCGCCACGGGTGAACGGGTTGAAAATCGCCTCCAGTTCCGAAGGGTCGATCCCGGCGCCACGGTCCATCACGCTCAGCACCACATACGGCGCACTGGTATCACCGGACACATAAGCCGCCACCTCGACGCCGCTGCCCGCATGGTGCAAGGCGTTGCCGATCAGGTTGTTCAGCAGGCGTTTCATGGACACCCGCCGCAGCGGAAACGGCTGGATCGGCTCCAGACGCAGGCGCACCTTTTCTTCGCTCTGGTTGTACGGCGCCGCGACTTCACGCACCAGATCGCTGAGGTCCACCTCTTCTACCGACTCATCACGACCGTCGCGAATGAACGCCAGGAACTGGTCGAGAATCGCGTCCATGTCCTCGATGTCGCGGACCATGTCGTCGGTCAGGTCGGTGCGATCGCCCATCAGCTCCAGCGACAAGCGCAAGCGGGTCAGCGGTGTGCGCAGGTCGTGGGAAACCCCGGCGAGCATCAGTTCACGTTCCCGCCCGGCCTGCTCGACGTCCTCGGCCATCTGGTTGAACGCGCGGTAAACCTCGGTCATTTCACTGGGGGTGTCGCTGATCGGCAGACGCACGCTGCGGCCCTGGCCGAGTTGCCGTGCGGCGTACACCAGGCGTTTCAACGGTTGGTTGAGCTGGCTGACGAAGATCCACGCCGACGCGGTGGACAGCAGGCCAATGGCGAGGAACCAGCCGAGCACGTTCCAGATTTTCTGGCCGCGCAGCGGGTGCGGATACAGCGGCACTTTCAGCCAGCCATCGCCCAGGCTCGGGGCGCGAACCCACAGCGCCGGTGGCGAGTGCATGCGCAACCGGACTTCCGTATCGGCGCCCAGCTCCGCCTGCATCTGCCGCTGGTAGATCTCGCTGTACGGCCAGTGCTGTTCGCCTTCCGGCACGCCGGCGCCGACCACCCGGATCAGGGTCGCGGCATCAGCGATCTTGGCGCGGTTTTCTTCATCGGCGGCCCAATAGGCACGCAGCGTCAGGGCAACGCCGTGGCTGTATTGGCGATCCACCAGCACGTCCTCGTTCATCAACAGATAAACCAGGGTCAGCGCCTTGGAAAACAGCACGACGATGAGCACCAGCCAGAGGGTGCGGGAGAAAAAACTTTGGGGGAACCAGACGGGGGTTTTCATGGATAACCGCTACACACTTGCAGGAGCGAGCAATGCTCGCATATTGCGGATTGCGAGTCTGGCATTGCGCAACGGCCAGCCAGACCCGCTCCTACAAATCACCAATTACTTGGTGGAGTTGCCATCCGGTACGAACACGTAGCCCACGCCCCAGACAGTCTGGATGTAGCGCGGTTTCGACGGATCAGGCTCGATCATCCGGCGCAGACGGGAAATCTGCACGTCGATGGAACGCTCCAGGGCATCCCACTCGCGACCACGGGCCAGATTCATCAGCTTGTCGCGGGTCAGCGGCTGGCGAGCGTTCATCACCAGCGCCTTGAGTACCGCAAACTCGCCGGTGGTGAGCATGTGTACTTCGTCGCCGCGCTTCAGTTCACGGGTCGCCAGGGACAACACGTAATCACCGAAGGTGACGTTTTCGTCTTCGCTGCCCGGTGCGCCCGGCACCGGCGGGGCCTGACGACGCAGGACAGCCTTGACCCGGGCCATCAGCTCGTCCGGGTTGAACGGTTTGGCCAGGTAGTCGTCGGCACCCAGCTCCAGCCCCTTGATACGGCTCAGCTCGTCGCCCTTGGCGGTGAGCATGATGATCGGAATCTGGTTGTTCGCGCTGCGCAGACGACGGCAGGCGGTCAGGCCATCCTCGCCCGGCAGCATCAGGTCGAGGACGACCAGATTGAAGACTTCACGCGACAGCAGACGATCCATCTGCTCGGTGTTCGGTACGGCACGGGCACGATAGCCCTTGCTGACGAAAAAGCGTTCCAGCAGGCTGCTCAGCCCCGGATCGTCGTCAACGATGAGAATTTTTTCGCCTTCAGCAGTTTGTGCAGTGCTGCTCATTGGATGCTCCTTTTAGCTCGGCGCGCATTATGGCGTAGCTGCCGTTATACGCACCGTGTGCATTGTTAGCAGATTTTTCCTTCACTGCCAGAAAACAGGGGTTTGTGCCTACAGACTGTGTCGCCCCCGAATGACAGAACGCTGGTTATAATGCGCGGCGTTTTGTGTCAGGCAACGTCTGAATCGTTACCGCAGGTGGCCGCTTTTTCTTTTATGGTCCGCGCAGTAATTGTTCGATTTCACGGGTCAATGGGGTGCCTCTTGGCCCAGGCAGCGGCAATCATCAAGCCGCTCAACCAGACTCCGGGCCTTTATTTACGAGCCCGCGAGCCTGCTTTCACAATTTGTCAGGTGGTTTTATGGACAGCATCAACAGCCGCATCGCCGAGGAACTCGGCGTACGCCCGCAACAGGTCGAAGCGGCCGTCGCGCTACTCGATGAAGGCTCTACCGTTCCCTTCATCGCCCGTTACCGGAAAGAAGTGACCGGCAGCCTCGATGACACTCAGTTGCGTCATCTGGAAGAACGTCTGCGCTACCTGCGAGAACTCGACGAACGGCGTATCAGCATCCTCGCCAGCATCCAGGAGCAGGGCAAGCTCACGCCCGAGCTGGAGCGCGAAATCAAACTCGCCGACACCAAGACCCGCCTCGAAGACTTGTACCTGCCGTACAAGCAGAAGCGCCGCACCAAGGGCCAGATCGCCCTGGAAGCCGGCCTCGGCGAGCTGGCCGACGGTTTGTTCAACGACCCGAACCTGGCCCCGGAAACCGAGGCCGCGCGCTTCATCGACGCCGAAAAAGGCGTGGCCGACGTCAAGGCCGCCCTCGAAGGCGCCAAATACATCCTCATGGAGCGCTTCGCCGAAGACGCCAACCTGCTGGATAAACTGCGTAACTACCTGAAACAGGAAGCCACCCTCAGCGCCCGCGTGATCGCCGGCAAGGAAGAGGAAGGCGCCAAGTTCCGCGATTACTTCGAACACGACGAACCGCTCAAAAGCATGCCGTCGCACCGCGCCCTGGCGATCTTCCGCGGGCGCAACGAAGGCATCCTCAGCTCCGCGCTGAAAGTCGGCGAAGAACTGCCGGGCACCCTGCACCCCTGCGAAGGCATGATCGGCCAGCACGTCGGCATCCAGAACCAGAACCGCGCCGCCGACAAATGGCTCGGCGAAGTGGTGCGCTGGACCTGGAAGGTCAAGCTCTACACCCACCTGGAAACCGACCTGCTCGGCGAGCTGCGTGACGGCGCCGAAACCGAGGCGATCAACGTTTTCGCCCACAACCTGCACGACCTGCTGCTGGCCGCTCCGGCCGGCCCGCGCGCAACCCTGGGCCTCGACCCGGGCCTGCGTACCGGCTGCAAGGTGGCCGTGGTCGACTCCACCGGCAAACTGCTGGATCACGCCACCGTTTACCCGCACGTGCCGCACAACAAGTGGGATCAGACCATCGCCATTCTGGCCGCCCTGTGCGCCAAGCATTCGGTCGACCTGATCGCCATCGGCAACGGCACCGCCAGCCGTGAAACCGACAAGCTGGCGATCGAACTGATCAAAAAATACCCAGCGATGAAAATGACCAAGGTCATGGTCTCCGAGGCCGGCGCATCGGTGTATTCGGCATCGGAACTGGCAGCCAAGGAGTTCCCGGACCTGGACGTGTCGATCCGTGGCGCCGTGTCCATTGCCCGTCGCCTGCAGGATCCACTGGCGGAGTTGGTGAAGATCGATCCGAAATCCATCGGCGTCGGTCAGTACCAGCACGACGTCTCGCAGCTGAAACTGGCGCGCGGCCTGGATGCCGTGGTCGAGGACTGCGTGAACGCCGTGGGTGTGGACGTGAACACCGCGTCGGTGGCGCTGCTGGCGCGGATCTCCGGCCTCAATGCGACCCTGGCACAGAACATCGTCACCCACCGCGACGAACACGGTGCGTTCAAGACCCGCGCCGCGTTGAAGAAAGTCGCGCGTCTGGGCGAGAAAACCTTCGAGCAGGCGGCCGGCTTCCTGCGCGTGATGAACGGCGAGAACCCGCTGGATTCCTCGGCGGTCCACCCGGAAGCCTATCCGCTGGTGCAGCGCATCGCCGCCGAAACCGACCGCGACATTCGCTCGCTGATCGGTGACGCCGGGTTCCTCAAGCGTCTGGATCCGAAGAAATTCACCGACGAGACCTTCGGTCTGCCCACCGTCACCGACATCTTGCAAGAACTGGAAAAACCGGGCCGCGACCCGCGTCCGGAGTTCAAGACCGCCGAGTTCCAGGAAGGCGTCGAGGACTTGAAGGATCTGCAACCGGGAATGATCCTCGAAGGCGTGGTGACCAACGTGACCGCGTTCGGCGCATTCGTCGACATCGGCGTGCATCAGGATGGTCTGGTACACATCTCGGCGCTGTCGGAGAAATTTATCAAGGATCCGCGTGAAGCGGTGAAGGCCGGCGACGTGGTGAAGGTCAAGGTCATGGAAGTCGACATTCCACGCAAACGCGTCGGCCTGTCGATGCGCATGAGCGACACGCCGGGCGAGAAAGTCGACGGTGCCCGTGGCTCGCGTCCGGGTTCGGCGCCGCGTCAGTCGTCGAACAACGCCCCGCGCAAGGAAACCGCGACCGCTGCCCCGGCGAACAACGCCATGGCTTCTCTGTTCGCCAACGCCAAGCAGTTGAAAAAACGTTGATGGACATTCCGGCCGGGCTCGTCGAGAGCGCGTTCTTCAAGCTGTTGGGCTGCCGCCTGCACAACCTGGAAACCGGGGTGGCGCAAGTCGCTCTGGCGCTGGAACCGCAATTGCGCAATCGCGGCAATAAGCTGCATGGCGGCGCGCTGTTCAGTCTGGTGGACATCGCCATGGGGCTGGCATGTTCCAGCACCCACGGCTTTGACCAGCAGAGCGCGACCATCGAATGCAAGATCAACTACATCCGCGCCGTCGAAGGCGGTGAGGTGATGTGTACGGCGCGGGTGATTCACCCGGGCCGCCGCACGCTGGTGGTCGAAGCCGACGTGATGCAGGGCGACAAACTGGTCGCAAAAGCACAAGGCACGTTCGCTGTCCTGTAGATGTTGTTCATCATTTTGAGTTAATTTCGGCGCTGTGACCGCAGCGCCGGGATTTGCTGTGGGAGCCAACTCCCACAATTCGCCTGCGTCAGCCAGATTCAGGGACTGAAGTTGGCGTTTCAAATGGGGCTTTCATGGCCCGAAAACCAGGCGAAAACGCCAGTTTCAACTTCACCCTTGTAGACCGTCCTGCCCACCCCCATATTGGGGCGACTGACGCGTGAAGGAATCCAAATTGAGCGAACTTCTCAACCGCCGCCTGGCTCTGCTCGGTGAGCGCGCCAACCTCTCCCTGCTTGAGCAGTGCCTGCACGGCATCGAACGTGAATGCCTGCGCGTGACCGGCGAGGGTCGTCTGGCGCAAACGCCGCACCCGGAAAGCCTGGGTTCCGCACTGACCAACGAACAGATCACCACCGACTATTCCGAGTCGCTGCTGGAGTTCATCACCCCGGCCCTGCCCGACCCGGCCGATACGCTGGCGAGCCTGGACAAGATTCATCGCTTTGCCTACAGCAAGCTCGGCAGCGAATTCCTGTGGAGTCCGTCGATGCCGTGCCCGCTGCCGGCCGAGGAAGACATCCCGATTGCCTACTACGGCACCTCCAACATCGGTCAGCTCAAGTACGTCTACCGCAAGGGCCTGGCCCTGCGTTACGGCAAGACCATGCAATGCATTGCCGGGATTCACTACAACTTCTCCCTGCCGGAAAAGCTCTGGCCACTGCTCAAGCAGACCGAAGGCTTCGTCGGCACCGACCGCGACTTCCAGTCGTCGTCCTATATCGCGCTGATCCGCAATTTCCGTCGCTACAGCTGGCTGCTGATGTACCTGTTCGGTGCCTCGCCGGCGCTGGACGCGGGTTTCCTGCGCGGCCGTGCGCATCAACTCGAACAACTGGACCCGGACACCCTGTACCTGCCGTACGCCACCAGCCTGCGCATGAGCGACCTCGGTTACCAGAGCAACGCCCAGGCCGGCCTGACGCCGTGCTACAACGACCTGGCGAGCTACACCGACAGCCTGCGCCAGGCCGTCGCCACGCCTTACGCGCCGTACGTCGAAGTCGGCACGCATCAGGATGGCGAGTGGGTGCAGCTCAACACCAACATCCTGCAGATCGAAAACGAGTACTACTCCAACATCCGCCCGAAACGCGTGACCTACACCGGCGAGCGGCCGATCCAGGCCCTGATGGCCCGTGGCATCCAGTACGTCGAAGTGCGTTGCCTGGACATCAACCCGTTCCTGCCGATGGGCATCGACGTCACCGAATCGCGCTTCCTCGATGCGTTCCTGCTGTACTGCGCGCTCAACGACAGCCCGCTGCTGACCAACACCAGTTGCGGCAACGCCACGTCGAACTTCCTCAGCGTGGTCAAGGAAGGTCGCCGTCCGGGCCTGCAATTGCAGCGCGACGGTCAACCGGTCGACCTCAAGCAATGGGCCGGCGAACTGCTGGAGCAGATCGCCCCGCTCGCCGCGCTGCTGGATCAGAGCCATGGCGGTGATGCCCACAGCAAGGCCCTCGATGCGCAACTGGCGAAAGTCAGCGACCCGTCCCTGACGCCATCGGCCCAGGTGCTGGCGGCAATGGCCGAACACAAGGAAAGCTTCGCGCAGTTCTCCCTGCGTCAGAGCAAGGCCCACGCGGAGTTCTTCCGCAGCGAGCCGCTGGCGGCTGATGAACAGGCGAAGTTCGAAGAACTGGCGCGCTCGTCGCTGGCACAACAGGCTGAGCTGGAGCAGAACGAAGTGGGCGATTTCGACGTGTTTGTCGGGGCGTACCAGGCGAGCATTCTGGCGATCAGCAACTGATCGATCGGCTTTGGATCTTTTCCCCTTGCCCTCTCCAAGAGGGAGAGGGGACTGACCGAGTTGTGGGTGCGAGGTGCGCCGACTTGAAATACCGAGCCGAACTCCAATTTTGAAAAGCCCCCGATCGGCCCCCTTCCCCCCCGCCCCCTTGGGGGAGAGGGTTGAGGTGAGGGGGAGAAGATCTCACGTCGAACGAAGAATCCGAAATATCCCCCTCGGCTTAGATTTTTCCGCTAATAAGCTCATTCTAAAAAGTTATTTATTTTTAGATTCTTAGATCATTTAGTCTCCTTTCACGCCGACGCTCGGTCGCCTGATATGGAGCTCTCCCATGAAACTGACATTCCCGCTTCGCCTGCTGGCCGTGGCCTCCCTGGCTGCCGCGAGCTTCCTGGCTCAGGCCGCCGACCTCACCGTCGCCTACCAGACCACCGTTGACCCGGCGAAAGTCGCCCAGGCCGACGGCGCCTATGAAAAAGCCACCAAGGCCGACATCAACTGGCGCAAATTCGATAACGGGGCCGACGTCATTGCCGCCATCGCCTCCGGCGACGTGCAGATCGGCTACCTCGGTTCCAGCCCGCTGACCGCGGCGATCACCCGCAAAGTCCCGGTGGAAACCTTCCTCATCGCGACCCAGATCGGCGCTGCCGAAGCGCTGGTCGCACGCGACGGTTCCGGGATCAAGACGCCACAGGATCTGCTCGGCAAGAAAATCGCCGTGCCGTTCGTGTCCACCGGTCACTACAGCCTGCTCGCCGCACTGAAGCACTGGAACATCGATCCGTCGAAAGTCACCGTCCTCAACCTGGCTCCGCCCGCGATCATCGCCGCCTGGAAACGCGGTGACATCGACGCCACCTACGTCTGGGATCCGGCGCTGGGCGTGGCCAAGGAAAACGGCAAGGTGCTGATTACTTCCGGCGAACTGGCCAAGTTCGGTGCGCCGACCTTCGATGCCTGGATCGTGCGCAAGGACTTCGCCGAGAAACACCCGGAAATCGTCACCGCGTTCGCCAAGGTCACCCTCGACGCTTACGCCGAATACCGCAAGGACCCGCAAGCCTGGCTCGCCGACAAGGGCAACGTCGACAAACTGGTGAAACTGTCCGGCGCCAAGGCCAGCGATATTCCGCTGCTGCTGCAAGGCAACGTCTACCCGCTGGCGGCGGATCAGGTCACTGACCTCGGCGCGCCGACCACCAAAGCCATCACCGACACCGCCGCGTTCCTCAAGGAACAAGGCAAGGTCGAGGCGGTGCTGCCGGACTACGCGCCGTACGTCAGCGCCAAGTACATCACCAACTGATCGGGAGCGACTGCGATGGCCTTGCTACAGCTGGAGCGCATCAGCGCACAGTACCCCGGCAGCCCGGAACCGGTGTTGTCGGATATTTCCCTGAGCCTCGGTCCTCAGCAGTTGCTGGTGGCCCTCGGCCCGTCCGGCAGTGGCAAGACCTCGCTGTTGAACCTGATCGCCGGCTTCGTCGAACCCAGCGCCGGGCGCATCACCCTCGACAACGTGCCCGTCAAAGGCCCGAGCGCCGAACGCGGCGTGGTGTTCCAGGACGATGCCCTGCTGCCGTGGCAGGACGTCCTGGCCAACGTCGCCTTCGGCCTTGAACTGGCCGGCGTCGCCAAGGACAAACGCGAACAGCGCGCCCGGGAAATGCTCGCGCTGGTCGATCTCTCGGGTTTCGAAAAACGTCGAATCTGGCAGCTCTCCGGTGGACAGAAACAGCGTGTCGGTCTGGCCCGCGCCCTCGCCGCCGACCCACGGGTGTTGCTGATGGACGAACCGTTCGGCGCCCTTGATGCGTTCACCCGCGAACAGATGCAGGAGCTGTTGCTGCGAGTCTGGCAACGCACCGCCAAACCGGTGTTCCTGATTACCCACGACATTGAAGAAGCCGTGTTCCTCGCCACGGATCTGATTCTGCTGGCACCCAATCCGGGGCAGATCGTCGAACGCCTGCACCTGGACTTTGGCCAGCGTTACGCCGCCGGCGAATCGGCGCGGGCGATCAAGTCCGATCCGCGTTTCATCGAAACCCGCGAACACGTGCTCGCCAAAGTGTTCTCGCAACGCAGCGCCGCCCAGCGGCAGGAGCGCGCATGAGCAGTTACGACGTTTCCGCAGCGGCGGTGAAATCCGCCGTGCCATCGGTGGCAATTCCTGTGCGCCGCCGCCTCAGCACCCGCTGGATCAGCGTGTTGACCTTGTTCGCCTTGTTGCTGGGCTGGTGGGCGATCACTGCCACCGGTCTGATCGAGCCGCTGTTCCTGCCACCCCCTTCGGCCGTGCTGCAAAAAGGCTGGTTGCTGGCAACCAGCGGCTACATGGATTCGACCCTATGGCAGCACTTGGGCGCGAGCCTGGGCCGCATCGGCCTGGGCCTCGGTTTTGCCATTCTCACCGCCGTGCCGGTGGGCATCGCCATCGGCGCCAACCGCATCGCCCGGGGAGTGCTCGACCCATTGATCGAGTTCTACCGGCCGATTCCGCCACTGGCCTATCTGCCATTGATCGTGATCTGGTGCGGCATCGGCGAGTTGTCGAAAGTGCTACTGATCTACCTGGCGATCTTCGCCCCGATCGCGATTGCCACCGCCACCGGCGTGCGCACCGTCGACCCGGCCAAGTTGCGTGCCGCGCAGTCGCTGGGCGCCACTCGTGCACAACTGATCCGCCACGTGATTTTGCCGAGTGCCCTGCCGGACATCCTCACTGGCGTGCGGATTGGCCTGGGGGTCGGCTGGTCGACGCTGGTCGCCGCCGAACTGATCGCGGCCACCAGCGGCCTGGGCTTCATGGTGCAGTCGGCCGCGCAGTTCCTGGTCACCGATGTGGTGGTGCTGGGGATTCTGGTCATCGCCCTGATCGCCTTCGCCATGGAAATGGGCCTGCGCGCCCTGCAACGCAAACTGGTGCCGTGGCACGGCCAGGCTCACTGATTTTTCTGCACTGACTACCCCGACAGTTCGGGGCCACGCAATTGACGAGAACCACCATGAGCAGCCTGAACATCGTCCCTTTAAGCTCGGCCCTCGGCGCGCAGATCAGCGGCGTCGACATCAGCCAGCCGCTGAACCTGGAACAACGCGACGCCATCGAACAGGCGTTGCTCGAATATCAGGTGCTGTTCTTCCGCAACCAGCCGATCGAGCCGGCGCAACAGGCGCGCTTCGCCCATTACTTCGGCGATCTGCACATTCATCCGATCTACCCGAACGTGCCGGAACAACCGGAGGTGCTGATCCTCGACACCGCCGTCACCGACGTGCGCGACAACGCGATCTGGCACACCGACGTGACCTTCCTGCCGACCCCGGCCATGGGCGCGGTGCTCAGTGCCAAGCTCCTGCCCGAGTTCGGTGGCGATACGTTGTGGGCCAGCGGAATTGCTGCGTATGAAGCACTGTCGGCACCGATGAAAGCCCTGCTCGAAGGGCTGACCGCGACGCACGATTTCACCCGCTCGTTTCCGCTGGAACGCTACGGCAACACACCCGAAGCGCTGACGCAGTGGGAAGAGGCACGACGCAAGAATCCACCGTTGTCGCACCCGGTCATTCGCACCCATCCGGTGAGCGGCCGGCGCGCGCTGTTCGTCAATGAAGGTTTCACCTCGAAGATCAATGAACTGTCGGAGACAGAGAGCGAGGCGATCCTGAAGTTTCTGTTCGCCCACGCCACCCGCCCGGAATTCACCATTCGCTGGCGCTGGCAGAAAGACGATATTGCATTCTGGGACAACCGCGTGACCCAGCACTACGCAGTGGACGACTACCGCCCGGCGCGGCGGGTGATGCAGCGGGCGACGGTGTTGGGGGATGTGCCGTTTTTTCGCTGAACCCGGATTCTTGATTGAATGTGAGACCCTGTCGCGGGCAAGCCCGCGAAGAGGCCGAAACAGGCGCCGGATAATCCGGCGCCGAACGCTTACTCCGCCGTCGAAGGCTTCTCCCAAAGATTGATCCCACCCTCCTGGGCAAACCGATCGATCTCCGCCAGCTCCTCGGCGCTGAAACTCAGGTTCTTCAACGCCCCGACGTTCTCGATGATCTGCTCCGGCCGGCTCGCGCCGATCAGGGCCGAGGTCACCCGCGGGTCGCGCAGGGTCCAGGCCAGGGCCAGTTGCGCCAGGCTCTGGCCGCGACGCTTGGCGATCTCGTTCAGTGCTCGCACATGGGCGATATTGGCCTCGGACAGATGCGAAGGCAGCAACGAACCACCGCCCGGACGATTGACCCGCGCATCCGCCGGCACGCCGTTGAGGTATTTGTCGGTGAGCAGGCCTTGCGCCAGCGGGGTGAAGGCAATCACGCCGGTGCCCAGTTCATCGGTGGTGTCGAGCAGATCCTTTTCCACCCAACGGTTGAGCAGGTTGTAGGCCGGCTGGTGAATCAGCAGCGGCACTTTCCACTCTTTGAGCAACGCGGCGATTTCGCGGGTTTTCACCCCGGAGTACGACGAGATGCCGATGTACAACGCCTTGCCCTGCTGCACGGCGGTGGCAAGAGCGCTGGCGGTTTCTTCGAGCGGGGTGTCCGGGTCGAAGCGGTGCGAATAGAAGATATCCACGTAGTCCAGGCCGAGGCGTTGCAGGCTCTGGTCGAGGCTGGCGAGGACGTATTTGCGCGAGCCACCGCCCTGGCCGTAAGGGCCGGGCCACATGTCCCAGCCGGCCTTGCTGGAGATGATCAGCTCATCGCGATACGGCTTGAAATCTTCACGCAGCAGGCGACCGAAATTGATCTCGGCGCTGCCGTAGGGCGGGCCGTAGTTGTTGGCCAGGTCGAAGTGGTTGATCCCCAGGTCGAACGCCGTGCGCAGCAAGGCGCGCTGGGTGTCGATCGGCGTGCTGTCGCCGAAGTTGTGCCAAAGGCCCAGAGACAGCGCCGGCAGCACCAGGCCGCTGCGTCCGACGCGACGGTAGGGAATGGAGTCATAGCGGTTTTCGGCAGCGGTGTAAGTCATCGAATCCTCTCTTGTCGGTCTTGAAAATGGTGTCGATAGCTTCGCGGGCAGGCTCGCGAAGGGCGCTACGCAAATCGATTGCCGGGCCGGGCGAGGCCAAGGTTCTGGCGCAATGTCCGGCCTTCGTATTCCGTTCTGAACAGCCCGCGCCGTTGCAGTTCCGGGACCACGTTGTTGGCAAAGTCTTCGAGTCCGCCGGGCAGGTGCGGCACCAGCACGTTGAAGCCATCCGCCGCGCCCTGCTCGAACCACTCCTGCAAGCGGTCGGCGATCTGCGCGGGGGTGCCCACCAGGCTGTAATGCCCGCGACCTCCGGCAATCCGCCGGCCAAGTCCGGCGAGCGTCAGGTTGTCGCGGCCGGCCAGTTCGGTCAGCAGTTTCTGCCGGCTCTGCTGACCGCTGTCGGTCAGCGGCAGCTGCGGCAACGGCCCGTCCAGCGGGTACTTCGACAGATCGAAGTTGCCCAGCATACGCCCAAGCAGCGCGACGCCAACCTCGGGTTCGACCAATTGCTGAAACGTTTCACATTTTTCCTGGGCGTCGGCCTCCGATTGCCCGACGACGACAAACACACCCGGCATGATTTTCAACGAATCGGCGCTGCGCCCGTACCGCCCCAGACGCCCTTTGAGATCGGCGTAGAACGCCTGGGCACTGGCCAGCGAAGTCTGCGCGGTGAACACCACTTCAGCGGTCTGCGCCGCCAGCTCGCGGCCGGTTTCGGAGGAACCGGCCTGGACAATCACCGGTTGCCCTTGCGGTGAGCGCGCGACATTGAGCGGCCCCTTGACCCGAAAGTGCTCGCCGACGTGATCCAGCACATGCAGTTTTTCCGGGTCGTAATACGTGCCGCTGGCCTTGTCACGAACGAAGGCGTCGTCCTGCCAACTGTCCCAGAGCCCGGTCACCACCTGATGAAACTCCCGGGCACGGCTGTAGCGCTCGGCATGGCCGAGGTGTTGGTCGCGGCCGAAATTCAGTGCTTCGGCGGCGTTGTCCGAGGTCACCAGATTCCATCCGGCGCGCCCGCCGGACAGGTGATCCAGCGAGGCAAATTTGCGCGCCACGTGGTAGGGCTCGTTGTAGCTGGTGGTGGCGGTGGCGATCAGGCCGATGTGTTCGGTCACGGCGCTCAGGGCCGAGAGCAGGGTCAGCGGTTCGAAATGATCCGAGCGCGCCATGCGACTGGCGATGTCCTGGGTCGGCGCGGCGACGCTGTCGGCGACGAACAGCGCATCGAACTTCGCGGCCTCGGCAATCTGCGCCAGGCGTTTGTAATGGGCGAAATCCAGTCCCGCGTTGGCCGGCACCTCCGGATGGCGCCACGCCGCGACGTGGTGCCCGGTGGCCATGAGGAACGCGCCGAGTTTCAGCTGTCGGCTCATCTCAGAAATCCTTGCGCAGTTGCACGCCGAAGTAGCGTTCGTCATCCCGTGGCACGGCGCGGTAGATGTAGTTGCCACCACTGGCGAGCAATGGCGAGTAGGACTTGTCGGTGAGGTTCTTGCCCAGCAGCGCCACGCGCCAGCCATGGGTGTAATCGGCCAACGCAACGCTGGCATTCCAGAGGCCGTAGGCACCCTGTTTGGTGTCGGCGTTCTGGCTGATGTCGTACTGCACTTCGCTCTGCCAGCTGTAATCGGTGCCGAGTTCGATATCCAGGCCGTTATCCAGCGGGATGGTGTAGTCGGCGCGCACGTAACTTTTCCAGTCCGGGCTGAACGGCAGCGGTTTGCCGTTGACGTTGCAGGACGCCGCCGCACCCGCCGGGCAGGCGAATTCGTCGATGCGCGCGCGGGTGTAGGCCAGTGCGCCGGACAGTTTCAGTTGCTGGGTCGCCTGCAAGGCGTAGTCGAGTTCGACGCCTTCGGTGCTGACGCTGCCGGCGTTGATCAGACGCGTCACCACTTGCCCGGCGACGGTGTCGAAAAAGTTCGCCTGATAGTTGTCGTAGTCGCTGTGGAAAATCGCGAGATTGGTGGTCAGGCGATTGTTCCAGCTCGTCGCCTTGATCCCCGCCTCCCAGGTGTTGGAGGTTTCCGGTTTCAGCGCTTCGGTGTCGCGCGGCTGCATGTTGAAGAACACGTTGTAGGCCGGACCTTTGTAGCCGCGCGAATAGGTCAGGTAGGTGGTGACCGCGTCGCTCAGGTCGTATTGCACGCCGAGACGCCCGGACCAGCCGTCCTCGTCCACCGAACCTGAGCTACTTGTCGCCGGTTGAATGCCGCTGACTGTGGTCGCCGATGTCGAGACGCGACGGTGGTCGTATTCCAGCTCATCGTGGGTGTAGCGCAGACCGACGATGCCACGAAAATCCGGGGTGAAATTCAGCGTGCTTTCGCCGAACACTGCGTAGCTGTCGCTGGTGGTGCTGTAGTCGGCGACGCCGCGATCAGTGCGCGTGGTGGTGGTCAGCGTGCGCCGGTAGGTCTCTTCGTCCTTGCCGTGCATGTAGAACAGGCCGCCGACGTATTCGAGGAATTCGCCTTTCGGCGAGGCCAGGCGAAGCTCCTGCGAATACTGGTCGAACGCCAGGTCGCCCTTGTCCGCCGTGCCGGGGAATGCCGCCGTCACGGTGCCGAGACGGTCGCCATCCTGATACTGGGTGTTGTCCCAGCCGCGCCAGGCGGTGATCGAAGTCAGGGTGTAATCACCCAGTTGCCAGTCAAGCTGACCGGACAGGCCTTTGTTGATGTCTTCGACGTGACTGCGGGTATCGGTGTTGATGTCGCGATTGTGGCTGGTGGCGCCGACCGGGCTCAGCGCGTTGGCGAATGCCGGGGTCAGGGCCTTGGTGACGACACCGTTCGGACCGTCATCGTGGGACTGCATGTAGTCGGCAATCAGGGTGAAGGTGACGTCGTCGTTCGGGGTGAACTCCAGCTTGCCGCGCACGCCGCGATGGTTGTAGCCGTTGACCTCCTGGCCGTTGTGCTGATTGTCGACGTTGCCGTCGTAGGTGCCGAACAGGGTGCTGATCGAACCCTTGAGCGTGTCCGGAATCAGGCTGCCGCCAATGCCGAAGCGGGTGCGGCTTTCATTGCCGCTGTAGTACGACTGGTCGATGTAGCCGTGGGTGTCGTTGGTCGGTGCCTTGCTGGTGATGTTGAGCACGCCGGCCGACGCGTTCTTGCCGAACAGCGTGCCTTGCGGGCCGCGCAGGACTTCGACGCGCTCCAGATCCAGCAGGTCGAGGGTCGACTGGCCGGGACGGGCGTAAACCACGCCATCGATCACCGTGGCCACGGTCGGCTCGACGCCCGGCGAGGTGGAAATCGTTCCCACGCCTCGCACGAACAACGAGGTGTCCTTGTTCGACGCGCCGGTACGGAAATTCAGCGACGGCACTTGCTGGACGATGCTCGCCACGCCGTTGCGGTTGTCGCGTTCCAGTTGCTCGCCGTCGATCACCGATACCGCCACCGGAACCTTTTGCAGCGACTCTTCACGGCGGGTGGCGGTGACCGTCACGGACTTGAGTGTCGGCTCCTGATCGCTGCTGTCGGCGGCCAGTGCATCGGCCAGCGGCAGCGCCGCCAGCCCGGTGAACAGCCAGCCCGCAGCGCGAATCGATTGCGCCAGTTTGTGTGTCGCCCCAGGAATGTTGTGCATGCTTGCCCGCTCGAAAATGGCCCTGAACCGCTGCCGTTCTGCGACGACAGCGCCTGTATCGGTGTCTTGGGCATTCGCTCGAGCGAGTAGCAGACAGCGCGTATTGTTAGCGCTAACATCGCCAGTATTGGCAAGCGGCACATAGAGCGTCCAATACTGAAAAATTACTTTTATATGCGTTTTGGTTTTTAGGAAGGATCAAGCCTTGAGCGAAGAAAAGCCCCGCAAACGCCGTGGCGCCGGGCGCGTGACCCTCAGCGCGGTGGCGCGTCAGGCCGGTGTATCGGCCATCACCGTATCGCGCTATTTCAATCAGCCAGATCAGGTTTCACCCGAGCGCCGCGAACGGATTGCGGCGGTGGTGGCGGAGTTGGGTTATGTGCCGAATCTGGTGGCCGGCGGCCTGGCCTCGGCGCGGGGGAAAATCGTCGGCATGGTGATTCCGAACATCTCCGGGCCGATCTTCGCCAATACCATTCAGGGCTTCAGCGACACCCTCAGTCGTCATGGTTATCAGCTGTTGCTGGCGTCCAGTTACTTCAGCGCCGAACAGGAAGAAAACGCGGTGCGGGCGTTTCTCGGCTGGTCGCCGGCGGCGCTGGTGCTGACCAGCCACTTCCACAGCGCCGGCACGGAAAAGATGATCGCCGAAGCCGATATCCCGGTGATCGAAACCTGGGATTACCAACCGCAACGCCAACCGATGCAGATCGGTTTTTCGCATTTCGAGGTTGGGGTGAGTGCTGCTCGGTATCTGCTGGACAAAGGTTATCGGCGCATCGCCTTCGTCCAGAACAGCGCCCCCGGCGACCTCAGTGCCCTTGAGCGCCGCGATGGTTACGCCGCCACCGTGCGCGAGTCGGGGCTTGAACCCTGGGTGTTCGCCCCGGACGCCGACCGCGCGCCATTCGAGGCCGGCAAGCAGGCGATGCAAGCCCTGATGAACGCCTCACCGCGCCCCGACGCGATCATCTTCGCCAACGACAACCTCGCCGCCGGTGGCCTGCTCGCCGGCCAGCGCGCCGGCCTGCAAATCCCCCGGGACTGCGCCGTCCTCGGCTTCGGCGACTACCCGTTCGCCGAAATGCTCCTGCCCAGTCTGAGCACCATCAAACCACCGGCGCTGGAGATCGGCGTACTGGCGGCAACACGGGTGCTGGAAAGCCTCGGCGTGCTGCCGAGCGACGATGTGCAACAGCTGAACCTGCTGCAGTGCCAGGTGATCGCGCGCGAGAGCACCTGAAGGCGCCGTGTCAGTCGTCGCTCACGCAGGGAATCTACCGTTTTCGCGAGCAAGCCCACTCCCACAAGGATGTGGACCAGGCTGGAAAAGTACATTTGGCCTCAGATAAATTGGCGCGATCCTGAAAGGCCACTTTGACTATGCTCTAAATAACCTCGTGAGCAGCACCCGTTCCCCGTGGGAGCGGGTTTGCTCACGAAAGCGGCCGCTCAGACCCCGCATACCCCACAGGCGCGTCCATGCACACCACGATCATCATCACCTTCGGCCTGATCCTGCTCGCCCTGATGCTGTATATCGGCGAGCGGGTTGGCTTCAGTCGGCAGACCCTGGCTTACAGTTTTGCGGCGTTGTGGCTGGCACTGACCGTGATCAACGGCGCGGTCGGCGTGGTGCATGCCGGGCAATCGGTCGGGTCGGAAATCGCCGTGGGCAGCGCGGTGTTCGGCGTGCCGATGGCGGCGATGGTGCTATTCATGGTGCTGAGCGCCGAGTCTTGAAATCACCTCGGCGCCCTGCTCCGATCAACGCACCAGATGCAGGAACTGCATGTGCCGTTCGTACTGGTCGAGGATGTCGTTGATGATCTGCTCCTTGGTGTAGCCCACCAGATCGTAATCCTGACTGCCCTCGCTCAGATGCACTTCGGCGCGGTAGTAGCGGCGGTTGTTGATTTGCTTGGAACCCATGCCTCCGCGTGCGAACGATGGCGTGAAGTAGCCGCGCATCTGCACCTGATAGATGAACGGATGCAACTCGCCATGGCCGATTTCCAGACTGACGCTGTCGTGCGCCGGATCCGGTTGGGTGACCACGTGCAGGCCCTTCTCGACGAAGACCGCCGTCACTTCTTCGATGGCCGGGCGCACCGTGGAATCCATGAAACGGTACACCTCATCGCGCGACGGGAAGTGCACGGCCTGACTCAGGCGCTGCCGCCAGCCGCCCTTGCCGCGCTTCGAACCGGACACCGGCGCCAGCGAATGCAACTGCGCGATCTGCTTCTGCGACTCCAGATAGAACGCTTTGTGCAGGCCCCACATCATCAGCAGCAGGATCAGCGAGAACGGCAACGAGGTCAGCACCACCGCCGACTTCAGCGCATCGATGCTGCCGGAGAACAGCAACGCGCTGGTGATCAGCGCCGTCATTGCGCCCCAGAACACCCGCAACCATTTCGGCCCGTCTTCATCCGGGTTGCCGCCCTTGGCCGACAAGGTCGAGAGCACCACCGTGCCGGAGTCGGCGGAGGTGACGAAGAACACGAAGCTGATGAACACCGTCACGGCGATGACGGTCTTGCTCCACGGATAGGTTTCCAGCAGCAGGTAAAGGGTCATCGACGGGTTGTCGAGGGCCGACATGCCCAGCGCCGACATGCCGTGGTTGAGCACCTGATCGATAGCGCTGTTGCCGAAGATCGACATCCACGCCAGGGTGAAACCGAGCGGAATCAACAGCACGCCAAAGACGAACTCGCGGATGGTGCGGCCACGGGAAATCCGCGCGATGAACAGGCCCACGAACGGTGACCATGCGATCCACCAGGCCCAGTAGAACACCGTCCAGCCACCGAGCCAGTCGCTCGGTTTGTCGTAGGCGTAGAGGTCGAAACTCTTGGTCGGCAAGGCACCCAGGTAGTCACCCAGATTCTGGATCAGGGTATTGAGCAAATGCTGGGTGGGGCCGGCGAACAACACGAACAGCAGCAGCGCGCAGGCCAGCAGCATGTTGATGTCGGACATCACCCGCACGCCTTTATCCACCCCCGAGACGGCGACGATGATCGCCGCGCCCATCATCAAGGTGATCAGGCCAACCTGAATCCATTGGGTGTGGGCGATGCCGAACAGGTAGTCCAGGCCCGAGTTGAGATGGAGCACGCCGAAGCCCATGTCGGCACCGAGACCGAACACCGTGGCGATGATGCCGAAACCATCCACCGCGTAACCGATCGGGCCGTTTATGCGCTTGCCAATCAGCGGATACAGCGCCGACCGCAGGGCCAGCGGCAGGTTGTGCCGGTAGGCGAAATACGCCAGCGCCATGCCGACAAAGGCGAACACGCCCCAGCCATGCAGGCCCCAGTGCAGAAACAGAATCTGCATCGCCTGACGCGCTGCCGCGGCGGTGCCGGCCTCGCCTTGAGGCGGCTGGATCATGTGCGTCAACGGTTCGGACACGCAGAAGAAAAACAGCGTGATGCTGATCCCGGCGGCGAACAGCATGCCGGCCCAGGACAGGTAACTGAACTCGGGCTCGTCGTGGTCGGCACCGAGTTTGATCTTGCCGTAGCCCGATAACGCGGTGACCACCACGAAGACCAGATACAGGGTCATCGCCAGCATGTAGTACCAGCCAACCGTGTTGGCCGCCCAGTTTTGCGCTTGCAGCAGCCAGGCACCGGCCTGTTCCGGCATGGCGATGACGACAAGACCAAACAACAGGATCACCGTCGCGGCGAACCAGAATACCGGCGGATTCATCCGCACCAGACCGCTGGCGGGGGTGGACGATGCACTCATGAAACGTGCACCTCGTGGCGTTGGGAAGTGGCTGAAATGATCGGACTCAGCAAAGGCAAGCCTCCTGTTGTGAGCGGGCAGCGAACCGCCGGTTTAACTTGAATGAACGTTCAAGTTAAACATGGATAGCACGCTAAGGACTAATCCCGGGGCTGGACGGTCGTTTTCGTACGGCCGCTTGAGGAGGGGTATGACGGGGGTTTGGGCGGATTCGTTCAGTGGAAAAATCAAAGTCAAAAGCGCCCTCACCCTAACCCTCTCCCGGAGGGAGAGGGGACTGATTGGGGGATGCTTAAGAGTTACGCCGACCTGATCTTGCTGCACCGAATCCATAATCAACTGGTTCTTTCAGGTCGATGTATAGCGCAAGACACCTCCGTCGGCGCCCTCTCCCTCCGGGAGAGAGCTGGGGTGAGGGTGGCTTTTGATGTTTTACTTCTGCGTCCCGTCATCATGCTGCAGATTGGCCTGGGTCAGATTGCACCCCGCCGGCACGCTGCGGGTCAGCCACACGTTGCCGCCGATGGTCGAGCCCTTGCCGATGGTGATGCGCCCCAGAATCGTCGCCCCGGCATAGATCACCACATCGTCCTCGACGATCGGATGCCGTGGATGGCCCTTCTGCAACTGACCGTCCTCATCCGCCGGGAAGCGCTTGGCGCCCAGGGTCACCGCCTGATAAATCCGCACCCGCTCGCCGATGATCGCGGTCTCGCCGATCACCACACCGGTGCCATGGTCGATGAAGAAGCTGCGGCCGATCTGCGCACCCGGATGGATGTCGATGCCGGTGGCCGAATGCGCGATTTCCGCGCTGATCCGCGCCAGCAGCGGCAGACCCGCGCGATACAGATGATGGGCCAGGCGATGGTGAATCACCGCCAGAATTCCCGGATAGCACAACAACACCTCATCGACGCTGCGCGCCGCCGGATCACCGTGATAAGCGGCCAGCACATCGGTGTCGAGCAGACTGCGCAGGCCCGGCAGGGCGAGGGCGAAGTCCTGGATGATCCGGATCGCTTGAGCTTCGACTTCGGTGTCGACCTGGGCGCTGTGCCGCGCGACGTAGCGCAGTTCGAGACGCGCCTGGGCCAACAGCGCATTCAACGCCACATCGAGGGTATGCCCGACGTAGAAATCCTCGCTCTCTTCACGCAGGTCCACCGGCCCCAGCCGCATCGGAAACAGCGCGCCACACAGGGCTTCGAGAATCTCCGCCATCGCCGCCCGGGACGGTAACTCACGGCCTCCCTGCTCGCCGCTGGCGCGGCCATTTTGCGTACGCCACTGATCTCGCGCGGTACGCAGTTGGCTGACGATGGTCTGCAATTGCCAATGGCTGGAACGCTCGCTCACGGTAAAGACTCCTCACGGGCGGCCGGACTGTCTGGCCGCGTCAACGGCGACTACTTTACGGCAACGCAAAGGGTGCGAATTAAGAACCGATAGTGCTGGCCTCAGCACGTTTGGCTATAAGCGATTGGCGGTTGCCCCGGTAAATCGGGGTGCCTATAGTCCTGTGATCTTCCTCCGCCAGTACAGGCTCATGATCAAACAACAGCTGGACCGCTTTAATCGTCTCGACCTGCTCGGCCAACCCACAGCCCTGGAAAAACTCGAACGCCTCTCCGCCTGGCTCGGCCGCGAGGTGTACATCAAGCGCGATGACCTGACGCCGCTGGCGATGGGCGGCAACAAGCTGCGCAAACTCGAATACCTCGCCGCCGACGCGCTCGCCCAGGGCGCCGATACCCTGATCACCGCCGGCGCGCTGCAATCGAACCACGTCCGCCAGACCGCCGCAGTCGCCGCCAGACTGGGTCTTGGCTGCGTGGCGCTGCTGGAAAATCCGCTGGGCACCGACGACGGCAATTACACCGGCAACGGCAACCGCCTGCTGCTGGATCTGTTCGACACCAAGGTCGAACTGGTCGACAACCTCGACAACGCTGACGAACAACTGGCCGCCCTCGCCGTGCGCCTGCGCAGCAACGGCAAGAAACCGTATCTGGTGCCGATCGGTGGCTCCAACGCCCTCGGTGCCCTGGGGTATGTGCGCGCCGGCCTGGAGCTGGCCGAGCAGATCAAGGACACCGGCCTGGACTTCGCCGCCGTGGTCCTGGCCTCGGGCAGCGCCGGCACCCATAGCGGCCTGGCACTGGCCCTGAGCGAAGCGTTGCCGCAATTGCCGGTGATCGGCGTGACCGTGTCGCGCAGCGAAGAAGATCAACGCCCGAAAGTCCAGGGCTTGGCCGAACGCACCGCCGACCTGCTGGGCGTGGCGCTGCCGGACAGCTTCAAGGTCGAACTGTGGGACGAATACTTCGGCCCGCGTTATGGCGAACCGAATGCCGGCACCCTGGCGGCGGTCAAGCTGCTGGCGGGTCAGGACGGCGTGCTGCTCGATCCGGTCTACACCGGCAAGGCCATGGCCGGGTTGCTCGACGGCATTGGTCGCGGGCGCTTCGATGAAGGGCCGATCATCTTTCTGCACACCGGCGGAGCGCCGGCGTTGTTCGCCTACAAAGACTTTCTTTGAAGAAACGCTCTGCGTCCGCCACTCGCGGGGGACGCGGAGCGTCTCGGGCGGCATTCCCACGGCTGAACGTGGGAATGCTCAGCAAATACTCAACTTGCGCATATTCAAATAACGAATAACAAAAATAAAATTCATTATTTTCAATTCTAAGAAAGCAGTCATATAGTCTCGCCGCAGGCGAATTTCGCGAGAGACGCATAAGCTGCTTTAAGGCAGGATAGCGCTGTCGTCCAAATCCCGGATTCGCCACCTTTCCTTAAGCGTCTTCCATAAGAAAACACAGGGGCTTGTCATGAATTTTTCCGCACTACGTCGCAATCTGCTGGTAGGTTCGCTGGGCCTGGCGCTGAGCGCCGGCCTGATCGGCAACGCGGTTGCCGGTGAGCAGTTGAAACAGATCAAGGACAAAGGCGTTATCAACGTCGGCCTGGAAGGCACTTATCCACCGTTCTCCTTCGTTGACGCCGACGGCAAACTGGCCGGTTTCGAAGTCGAGCTGTCCGAAGCCCTGGCGCAAAAGCTGGGCGTGAAGGCCAAGATCCAGCCGACCAAATGGGATGGCATCCTTGCAGCGCTGGAATCCAAGCGTCTGGACGTGGTGGTCAACCAGGTGACCATCTCCGACGAGCGCAAGAAGAAGTATGACTTCTCCGAACCGTACACCATCTCCGGGATTCAGGCGCTGGTGCTGAAGGACAAGGAAGCGGCGCTGAACATCAAGTCCGCCGCTGACCTGTCCGGCAAGAAAGTCGGCGTAGGCCTGGGCACCAACTACGAACAGTGGGTCCGCGCCAACGTTCCGGGCGCCGACGTGCGCACCTACGACGATGATCCGACCAAGTTCGCCGACCTGAACAACGGCCGTACCGACGCCATTCTGATCGACCGCCTGGCAGCCCTCGAATACGCCAAGAAAGCCCCGAAAACCGTCGCTGCCGGTCAGGCGTTCTCCCGTCAGGAATCCGGTATCGCCCTGCGCAAAGGCGAGCCGGAACTGCTGGCCGCCGTGAACAAGGCCCTCGACGAGCTGCGTGCCGACGGCACCCTGGCGAAGATCTCGGAAAAATACTTCCAAGCTGACGTCACGAAATAATGGAAGAGGCTTTCCAACTCGCGCTGGACTCCGCGCCCTTCCTGCTCAAGGGCGCGTACTACACGGTGATCCTCAGCCTCGGCGGCATGTTCTTCGGCCTGGTGCTGGGTTTCGGCCTGGCGCTGATGCGCCTGTCGCGCTTCAAATCGGTGAGCTGGCTGGCCCGCATCTACGTGTCGTTCTTTCGCGGCACGCCGTTGCTGGTGCAACTGTTCGTGATCTATTACGGCTTGCCGCAATTGGGTCTGGAACTCGATCCGCTGCCGGCGGCCCTGATCGGCTTCTCGCTGAACATGGCTGCCTACGCCTGTGAAATCCTGCGTGCCGCGATCGGTTCGATCGAACGCGGCCAATGGGAAGCTGCTGCGAGCATCGGCATGACCCGCGCGCAGACCCTGCGCCGGGCCATCCTGCCGCAAGCGATGCGCACGGCCTTGCCGCCGCTGGGCAACAGCTTCATTTCACTGGTCAAGGACACCGCACTGGCCGCCACCATCCAGGTGCCGGAGCTGTTCCGCCAGGCGCAACTGATCACTGCCCGGACTTTCGAAGTCTTCACCATGTATCTTGCCGCCGCGCTGATCTACTGGATTCTCGCCACGGTGCTCTCGCACCTGCAGAACAAGTTGGAAGAGCGGGTCAATCGGCACGACCAGGAGTCCTGACCCCATGATTGTCGTGGAAAAACTGACAAAGCAGTTCAAGGGTCAAGTCGTGCTCAACGGCATCGATCTGCAAGTGAAGGAAGGCGAGGTCGTGGCCATCATCGGCCCCAGCGGGTCGGGCAAGACCACGTTCCTGCGCTGCCTGAACTTCCTCGAGCAACCCACCAGCGGCCGGATCAAGGTCGGCGATATCGAGATCGATACCAGCCGCCCGCTGAACCAGCAGCAGGGCCTGGTGCGCAACCTGCGCCAGCACGTGGGTTTCGTGTTCCAGAACTTCAACCTGTTCCCCCACCGCACCGCCCTGGAAAACGTCATCGAAGGCCCGATCGTGGTCAAGAAGACGCCCCGCACCGACGCCATTGCCCTGGGCAAGAAGCTGCTGGCGAAGGTCGGCCTCGCGGGCAAGGAAGACGCCTATCCACGGCGCCTGTCCGGCGGCCAGCAACAGCGCGTGGCAATCGCCCGGGCGCTGGCGATGGAGCCGGAAGTGATCCTGTTCGACGAGCCGACCTCGGCCCTCGACCCGGAACTGGTGGGCGAAGTACTGGCAACCATTCGCGGCCTCGCCGAAGAGAAACGCACCATGGTCATCGTCACTCACGAAATGGCCTTCGCCCGTGACGTGGCCAACCGCGTGGTGTTTTTCGACAAGGGCGTGATCGTCGAGCAAGGTGAAGCCAAAGAACTGTTCGCCAATCCGAAAGAAGAACGTACCCGTCAGTTCCTCAGCAAGTTCCGTAACCACCCCTGAGAACTTTCGATGTACTACCACTCACTTCCATGGATGGAAGTGATGTTTCACTCGATAAAAATTACCTTGCGGCATTCACAATACAAACACTATTGCCGTGACACATATATATGTCCTGCAACATCTTCCTCGTGTCCTTGACTTATCGCTTTATAACTTTCTGCCTCATCGATACGGATGGCAAAACAGCCGAAAAACCGGCGTAATCCGTGGCTCTTTTCCCCGCGTATCCTAGGCCTATTAACAGCAAGGCGTAGGAGCTTTCTGATTAATCGGTAATTCACGAATTAACTAATCCGCTGCCTTGACACCTCTTCCAGCGAACTCTTATCTAGTCGTAAACCGGCGCCCGCTACTTCAACCAGACTCGATAAAACTTCAAAAGCGCTCCACTGTTTTATTGCCTGGTAATTCACGCCATTCGTTCTTTCAGAAACGGACTTCGTTGCAAGACTTTCAAGGAGAGAAACCGATGACCTGCATCTCTGACACCCCGCCACTGGCGCCACCGACACTTGCGCAAGCACACCGGGCCGGCATCAACATTCTGGCGGCCGCCAACCTGTCGGTTGAAGTCGAGCCCTATCCCGGCATGGACAGCGGCGACCTGATCGAGCTGTTCTGGGACGGCTGCTACGTCGCCTCCCACCTGCTGAGCGCCGCCGACGTCGGCAAGACGATCAGCCTGCGGGTGCCGGAGAGCTTCATCATCAACGGCGCCCCCCGATTGCACTACCGGGTCATGCAAGTCGGCCGCAAACCGGCGCTGTCGGCCACCACCCGCGTCCAGGTCAAACTGGATTGCCCCGGCGGCCCATTCGCGCCGAGCTGCGAAGAGGAAAATCAGTATCTGCCGCCGGTCAGCCTGCCCGAAGTCATCTGCCGACGCGGGGTCAATACAAATCAGATCCGACGCGGCGTGCCACTGACCATCGAGCCTTACCTGAACATGGCCGAAGGCGATGACATCACCCTGCGCTGGGGCGACGTACGCATGGACTTGCCCCCCATTGGCAAGACGGATGTCGGCCATCCGATCCAGGTCTGGGTGCCACCGGCCATCATCCTCGAAGCCGGCGAAGACCTGCGCCTGGACGTGACCTACTGCATCCTCGACCGGGTCGGCAACAACTCACGCTGGGCGCCGCCGCGCACCTTGAAAATCGGTTGCACGAACCCCTACCTGAAAGTACCGCTCAAAATCCTGCCCAAGGCTGCCGAACCGCGCCGAGAATAACCACAGCCCTTGCAGGACGGCTGTCAGGCCGCCGAGGTTTGTGAACTCAGGCACATCTTCAAACAGACTCGAAGACGCGGCCCTCACCCTAGCCCTCCCGAAACGTCGGACCGCCCGGAGGGAGAGGGAACTGATCGAGGTGGCAGAAAAAAATGTACATCCACCAAAACCAGGTCGGCCCGAAGCCACATTCGTGAGCAAGCCCACTCCCACAAAAACAAAGCAAAAGCAAAGGCAAAGGCAAAGGCAGCCCGCGAAGTCCGCATCCGCCTCTCACCACTCAACACGATGAGCGTTAGCTCGAGTACCGCTTTTGATCTTGCCGTGCCGGCCCCTTCGGCAGGCTGAGTGGAGGGATTTATCCGGGGGTGGGAGCGCAGCGACCGTTTGGCGAAGCCAAACACATCGAGAGGAGGTGCAGCGCAGCAAACCGTAGGCGATGCCCCCGGATGAATCCCGTAACGAAGGAACCCCGAGCCTTAGCGAGGGGCCGAACGCCGGGGCAAAGCCTTTTGGGTTACCTTTTTGCTGGGCCGGCATTCCGGCGTCTGAAAAAGGTGACTCGCCGTAAGGGCGAAACCGCCAGCAAAAACACCCGAAGCAACGGATATTCCCCCAAACCAGACAAGAGCATGGTCGGCCCAGAGGCCGCCAACTCCCCCCTAACCAACCCGTCCATACCCCCTTCTATACATATTCCTAAAAGTTAGTTTATTTAATTTTTACACAAGCTTAGGGTATATAAACCGGACCACCGGACATTCTTCCATTCGCCGCAAACCTGCGGCGTTTTTCATGAAATGTGAGGTAGGTAACATGGTCCGGAACCCAATCACCCCAGTGCAGATCGCCAGGGCATTGCGTGCAGCCAAGGAGCGGCACTGATGTCCAGTCTGGCAGACGCAAACGTCCAGAGTGACCTGGACATCGCCCCGTTGTTGTTGCCCGCGCAAGTCCTGCGCAACGACGCACAAGCCATCAAGGCTGCCCATGATCTGGCGCAAGTCGCCCGCGTGCAGGCCGCCAAACGCGACCGTCAGCGCAAGCTGCCGTGGTCGGAAATCGAACAGTTCACCCGCAGCGGCCTCGGCAGCATCGCCATCCCCCGCGAATACGGAGGGCCACAGGTCTCCTTCGTCACCCTGGCAGAGGTGTTCGCGATCATTTCCGCAGCGGACCCGGCCCTGGGGCAGATTCCGCAAAACCAGTTCGGCATCATCAATCTGGTGCTCGGCAGCGCCACCGAAGCGCAGAAACACCAGCTGTTCCAGAGCGTGCTCGAAGGCTGGCGCATCGGTAATGCGGGGCCGGAGCGCGGCACCAAAAACACGCTGGAACTGAAAGCGCGGATCACCGCCGATGGCGACGATTACGTGATCAACGGCCAGAAGTTCTATTCCACCGGCGCCCTCTTTGCCCACTGGGTCGCGGTCAAGGCGCTGAACGATGACGGCAAACAGGTGCTGGCCTTCGTCAGGCGCGGCACGCCGGGCCTGCGCATCGTCGACGACTGGTCGGGCTTCGGCCAGCGCACCACCGCCAGCGGCACGATTCTGCTGAACAACGTGCGGGTCGAGTCGAACCTCGTGGTGGACAACTGGAAGATCAACGAAAAGCCCAACACCCAGGGCGCCGTGTCGCAGTTGATCCAGGCTGCAATTGACGCCGGCATCGCCCGTGGTGCCCTCGATGACGCCATCGAGTTCGTCAAGACCCGCGCCCGGCCATGGATCGATGCCAAGGTCGAACGCGCCAGCGATGACCTCTATGTGATCGCCGATATCGGCAAACTGAAAATCGAACTGCACGCCGCCGAAGCGCTGCTGCGCAAGGCCGGGCAAGTGCTGGATCAGGTACATGCCGCGCCGCTCACCGCCGAATCCGCCGCCCGCGCCTCGATTGCCGTGGCCGAGGCCAAGGTGCTGACCACCGAAATCTCGTTGCTGGCCAGCGAAAAGCTCTTCGAGCTGGCCGGCAGCCGCGCCACCCTCGCCGAATTCAACCTCGACCGTCACTGGCGCAATGCCCGGGTCCACACCCTGCACGACCCGGTGCGCTGGAAGTATCACGCGGTCGGCGCCTATCGCTTGAACGGCACGTTGCCGGCTCGTCATTCCTGGATTTGACGACCAGAACACTTTTGACCAGATCTCTGGAGAAACACATGACTCTTTCTCATCCCGTCGCGGTCATCACCAGCGACGAGCAAGCCCTGATCGTCGCCAGCGACCTGGCCGAAGATTTCCAGCGCGACAGCAACCTGCGTGACCGCGAACGACGCCTGCCACTGGCGGAACTGGAGGTGTTTTCCCGCTCCGGTCTGTGGGGCATCAGCGTCCCCAGGGAATATGGCGGCGCCGGTGTGTCCAACGTGACCCTGGCCAAAGTCATCGCCCTGATCGCCCGGGCCGACGGTTCCCTCGGGCAGATTCCGCAGAACCATTTCTATGCCCTCGAAGTGCTGCGCGTGAACGGCAGCCACGAGCAGAAACAACGCCTGTACGCCGAAGCACTCGCCGGCCAACGCTTCGGCAATGCGCTGGCGGAACTGGGCACCAAAACCGCCCACGACCGCATCACCCGCCTGACTCGCCATGGCGACGGCTTCCACATCAACGGGCGTAAGTTCTACGCGACCGGTGCGATCTACGCGCAGCGCATTCCGACGTTGGTGGTCGATGAAAACGGCGTGCAGCAATTGGCCTTCGTCCCTCGCGACAGCAAGGGCCTGACGGTGATCGACGACTGGAGCGGCTTCGGCCAGCGCACCACCGGCAGCGGCTCGGTGGTATTCGAGGATGTGTACGTCGCCGCCGAAGACGTGGTTGCATTCCAGAGCGCTTTCGAGCGCCCGACCACGGTCGGCCCGCTGGCGCAGATTCTCCACGCCGCCATCGACACCGGCATCGCCCGCGCCGCCTTCGAGGACGCGTTGCACTTCGTGCGCAGCAAGACCCGGCCATGGATCGACTCGGGCAACGACAACGCCACCGAAGACCCGCTGACCCTCAAGAGCTTCGGCCACTTGAGCATCCGCCTGCACGCCACCGAAGCGTTGCTCGAGCGTGCCGGCGAATTCGTCGATGCGGCGCAGGCCGAGTCCAATGCCGAGACGGTCGCCGCCGCATCGATTGCCGTGGCCGAAGCCCGGGCGATCAGCACCGAAATTTCCCTCGCTGCCGGCAGCACCCTGTTCGAACTCGCCGGCAGCCAGGCCACCCTGATTGAACACGGCCTCGACCGGCACTGGCGCAACGCCCGGGTGCATACCCTCCACGACCCGGTGCGCTGGAAATACCACGCGGTCGGCAACTACTACCTCAACGATGAAAACCCTCCGCTGCGGGGGACCATCTGATGACGGCGGCAAAAAAGAAGATCCTGCTCAACGCGTTCAACATGAACTGCATCGGCCACATCAACCATGGTTTGTGGACGCATCCGCGCGATACCTCGACCCGCTACAAGACCATCGAGTACTGGACCGAACTGGCACAACTGCTGGAGCGCGGACTGTTCGACGGCCTGTTCATCGCTGACATCGTCGGCGTGTACGACGTCTATCAGAACGCGGTGGACGTGACGCTGAAGGAGTCGATCCAGTTGCCGGTCAACGATCCGTTGCTGCTGGTTTCGGCGATGGCGGCGGTGACGAAAAATCTCGGTTTCGGCCTCACCGCCAACCTCACCTACGAGCCGCCGTACCTGTTCGCCCGGCGCATGTCGACCCTCGATCACCTGAGCCGTGGACGGGTCGGCTGGAACATTGTCACCGGTTATCTGGACAGCGCCGCCAAGGCCATGGGCCTCAGCGAACAAGTCGAGCATGACCGGCGTTACGACCAGGCCGACGAGTACCTCGAAGTCCTCTACAAGCTTTGGGAAGGCAGCTGGGAAAACGACGCGGTGCTCAACGACCCGCAAGAGCGGGTCTACGCCTTGCCGGACAAAGTCCACAAGGTCGAGCACAAGGGCGAGTTCTATCAGGTCGAGGGTTATCACCTGTGCGAGCCGTCGCCGCAACGCACACCCGTGCTGTTCCAGGCCGGCAGTTCCGATCGCGGCCTGCTGTTCGCCGGACGTCACGCGGAGTGCGTGTTCATCAGCGGTCAGAACAAGCCGTCGACCAAAATTCAGGTGGACAAGGTACGCGCCAGCGCCGTCCAAGCGGGGCGCAATCCAGAGGACATCAAGGTGTTCATGGGCCTGAACGTGATCGTCGGCGCCACCGAGGAAGCGGCCTGGGCCAAGCACGCCGAGTACCTGAGTTACGCCAGCGCCGAAGCCGGCGTGGCGCATTTTTCGGCGTCCACCGGGATCGATTTTTCCCAGTACGAGATCGACGAACCGATCCAGTACGTGAAGAGCAACGCGATCCAGTCGGCCACCAAGAACCTGCAGAACAACGACTGGACCCGCCGCAAATTGCTCGACCAGCACGCCCTCGGCGGTCGCTACATCACCGTGGTCGGTTCGCCGCAGCAAGTGGCGGATGAGCTGGAATCGTGGATCGCCGAAACCGGCCTCGACGGCTTCAACCTGACCCGCATCGTCACCCCGGAAAGCTATGTGGACTTCATCGACCTGGTGATTCCGGAGCTGCAACGGCGCGGGTCGTACAAGACCGCTTATGACGACGGCAGCCTGCGGGAAAAGCTGTTCCACGGCACAGCGCATCTGCCGCCGCAACACACGGGATCGGCGTTGCGCCGCTGAAAGTTTCGCGGGCAAGCCCGCTCCCACGGGCCTTGCCCGGACATAAAAATTCATGCACTGACTGGATAACCACCATGACCAAGAAACTCCTGACCCACCCAGTCAAAGCACTGGCCCTGGCCCTCGGCCTGTTCAGCTCGGCGGTATTCGCCGCCGACGCCCCATTGAAAGTCGGCACCACCGCCGCGTTCGCCATTCCGCTGGAAGCCGCCGTTGAAGAGGCCTCCAAGCAAGGTCTGAAAGTCGAGCTGGTGGAGTTCACCGACTGGATCGCGCCCAACGTCAGCCTCGCGGCCGGCGACATTGACGTGAACTACTTCCAGCACATTCCCTTCCTGGAAAACGCCAAGGCGGCCTCCGGCTTCGACCTGGTGCCGTTCGCGCCGGGAATCATCAACAACGTCGGCCTGTACTCGAAGAAATACAAGAGCTTCGACGAGTTGCCCGAAGGCGCCAGCGTCGCCATCGCCAACGATCCGATCAACAGCGGTCGTGGCCTGCAACTGCTGGCGAAGGCCGGCCTGATCACGTTGAAACCCGGCGTTGGCTACAAGGCCACCGAAGACGACATCGTCAGCAACCCGAAGAAGATCAAGATCCTGCAAGTCGAAGCCGTGCAACTGGTACGCGCCTACGATGACGCCGATCTGGTGCAGGGCTACCCGGCCTATATTCGCCTGGCGAAGACCTTCGATGCCGGCTCCGCGTTGCTGTTCGACGGCCTCGATCACAAGGAGTACGTGATTCAGTTCGTGATCCAGCCGAAGAGCAAGACCGACCCGCGCCTGATCAAATTCGTCGACATCTACCAGCACTCGCCAGCGGTGCGCGCCGCCCTGGATAAAGCCCACGGCAAGCTGTACCAGGCCGGTTGGGAAAGCTGAGCATGAGCGCCGCCATCCAACGGCGACTGGAGAATCCAGAGCCACACTCTCTTTCCGAGAGGCATGCCGACAGCACCGAACTGCACCCCGAGCTGAACCGCGCCCACGTGCGCTTTATCGGCCTCGGCAAAACCTACAACGGCGCCCAAGGCCCGGTCGCGGCGCTGCAAGGCATCGACCTGGCGATCCAGCGCGGTGAAGTGTTCGGCATCATCGGCCGCAGCGGCGCCGGCAAGTCGTCGCTGATCCGCACCATCAATCGTCTGGAACAGCCGACCTCGGGCCGGGTGCTGATCGATCAGGTCGACATCGGCGGGTTCGACGAGGACCGCCTGGTCGCCCTGCGTCGGCGGATCGGCATGATCTTCCAGCACTTCAACCTGATGTCGGCCAAGACCGTCTGGCAGAACGTCGAGCTGCCGTTGAAAGTCGCCGGCGTGCCCAAGGAACAACGCGACAGGAAAGTCAGCGAACTGCTGGAGCTGGTTGGCCTGCAAGCCAAGCACAAGGCCTATCCGGCACAGCTTTCCGGTGGACAGAAACAGCGCGTCGGCATCGCCCGCGCGCTGGTGCATGACCCGGACATTCTGCTGTGCGACGAGGCGACCTCGGCGCTGGATCCGGAAACCACCCAATCGATCCTCGGCCTGCTGCGCGAGATCAACCGGCGCCTGGGCCTGACCATCGTGCTGATTACCCATGAGATGGCGGTGATCCGCGAAATCTGCGACCGGGTGGTGGTGCTGGAACACGGACGCATCGTCGAGCAAGGCCCGGTGTGGGAAGTGTTCGGCAACCCGCAGCACGAAGTCAGCCAGACCCTGCTCGCGCCGCTGCAGCATGCCCTGCCCGAAGAGTTGCAGAGCCGTTTGCAGGCGCAATCGCCCTCCCCCGACGCCGCCGTGGTGCTGCGCTTGCAGTTCACCGGCAGCAGCCAGGACGAACCGGATCTGGCGGCGCTGTTCGGCGCCCTCGGTGGCCGGGTGAGACTGCTTCAGGGTGGTGTGGAACGGATTCAGGGCCATGCCCTCGGGCAACTGCTGCTGGCGGTGAGCGGCTCAAGCTTGAGCGCCGAGCAATTGCGCCAGCGCGCCGCGCCATGGGCACAACGCACGGAGGTGCTGGGTTATGTGGTTTGATCGCTTGCTGCAGGGTTTCATCGACACGTTCCTGATGGTCGGTGTGTCGTCATTGATCGCGTTGCTGGCCGGGATTCCCATGGCGGTGATTCTGGTCACCAGTGACAAGGGCGGTATCTACGAAGCGCCGGTGCTGAACCGCGCCTTGGGCGCCTTCGTCAATCTGTTCCGCTCGATTCCGTTTCTGATTCTGATGGTGGCGCTGATCCCGTTCACCCGGCTGATCGTCGGCACCACCTATGGTGTCTGGGCCGCTGTTGTGCCGCTGACGATTGCCGCGACGCCGTTCTTTGCGCGGATCGCCGAAGTGAGCCTGCGCGAAGTCGATCATGGCTTGATCGAGGCCGCGCAAGCCATGGGCTGCCGGCGCTGGCACATCGTCTGGCATGTGCTGTTGCCCGAAGCACTGCCGGGGATTGTCGGCGGCTTCACCATCACGCTGGTGACGATGATCAACTCCTCGGCAATGGCCGGCGCAATCGGTGCCGGCGGACTGGGCGACATCGCCTATCGCTACGGCTACCAGCGCTTCGACAGCCAGATCATGCTCACGGTGATCGTGCTGCTGGTGGCGCTGGTGGCGGTGATTCAGCTCGGTGGCGACCGCTTGGCGAGGGGGTTGAACAAGCGCTGAAACACCCTGCCGATGAGCGACTTGGGCGTGGTCGGATCACAACGCGAATTCTCCGGAATTTCAGGCAATGTCCTCGGTGAAAAACCGACTTTTCCGACACGGAAAGGGCTGATTCGCCAGCCCGGATCAGGTTCGTTTGCAGGACGCTTCCGAGATGGTTTCCTGCGCTTGTGCCTGAAATTTGCGCTGGCTAATCTCCGATTATCACTGCCCTGCAGTGACCGGGTTCAGTCGTACGGATTTCGCAGGACACACAACCTCATCTGCTCCAGGGAGGCTGTGCGCAGCCTGGCGGTCAGTGACTGACCTGCGTGCAGCCGCTGCCCTGATCGTCCAGTCTCGGGACGGGCCGGCTCCCATCACCGCCAGGAGTTTGCTCATGGAAAAACGCCTTCCCGATCCGCCGTTCAACCTCGCGTCCAACAAGAGTTTCACCGAGGACTTGCTCAAGGATCGTTCCGCACTGTGCCGTGCCGTCGATTCCCACCTGACCGGCAACCCGGTCGCCGCTCCGGGGAACCTGCACATGTACAACATCAGCGACGAGGTGACACTCGAGGACGCCCAACTGTATATCGCCGATCTGCTGCGCTGCGCCTCGGTCACCGCGCATCAGTGTGGCGACCACCTCGATGGCGCGGACCGCGCCATGGTGTTCTCGGTCTGGCACTTGCTGGAGATCGCCAAGGCGATGGTCGATCGCTCGATCGATTGCCTGCACATCAAGCCACGCTGATCCCTTCTCGCTCCCAGCCGATCAATGTGGGAGCGAACCTGCTCGCGATGGACTGCACAGCAGCCGCCGGCCGCATGGCGTATATTCGGCCAATCTCCATCGCCTGCGCAGCCTGCCCATGAAGCAAAGTCCCGACGACCTCGAACAGATCACCACGACCACCCTGGGCCATTACAACGCCGTGGCCGAAAGCTTTCGCGAAGGCACCCGCGATCACGATGTCAGCCAGAACATCGATGCGCTGCTGCGACATCTCCAGGGATCGGCGCCGTGGCACATTCTCGATTTCGGCTGCGGGCCGGGGCGCGACTTGCAGACCTTCACCCGCCTGGGCCACGTCGCGGTAGGCCTCGATGGCTCGCAGGAGTTTGCCCGCATGGCCCGCGAGGACAGCGGTTGCGAGGTCTGGCAGCAGGACTTCCTGAAACTCGATCTGCCGGCGGAGCGCTTCGACGGAATCTTCGCCAACGCGGTGCTGTTTCATGTGCCGTTGCAAGAATTGCCGCGGGTGCTCAGGCAACTGCACGGGACACTGAAACCGGGAGGCGTGCTGTTCAGTTCCAACCCGCGCGGGGACAACCGTGAAGGCTGGAACGGACCTCGGTACGGCGCCTATCACGATCTTGAGGCGTGGCGCGGTTTGCTGAACGCCGCCGGGTTCGTGGAGCTTGAGCATTACTACCGGCCGGCGGGGTTGCCTCGGGAGCAGCAACCGTGGCTCGCCAGCGTCTGGCGCAAGGCCTGACGCTTTTTTTCAGGGCTGCGCGCCGATCTGAAAATAACTCGACTTGCCCTGCGCGGAACGCACCGTAATACTCTGCCCCGGCAATGTCAGCCCCTGAACTTCACGCGCCTGCGCCGCGAAATTGGCCAGCAGGCGCGTGCCATCCGCAAAGGTCGTCTGCTGCACCTGCCGATCCTCGCTCAGCCACTGAAAACCAGTGAGCGCCTGAGTTGCGAGGCGTTCATGCAACGGGCGGAAAAAAGCATCCTGGCGCGCGATCAGCGGCAAACGCTGCTGCAACGTATCGGCGCTCAGGTGATAGAGCGGCGGCACGTTGTAGAGCAGTTGGGTGAGCTCGTTTTCGACCCGCACATTGCTCAGTTTGAGACTGTCGAACAGCCAGTGATGGGTGGTGATCACCGAGCCGTGGAACACCGCCTGATACAGCGGCAAACGGGTCTGCGGGGCGAAATGCACCGTCCGGTAAGGCTCCTTGAGCGGCACCGTTTTGAAGAACACCTCGGGCCTTTCGTTGGGGAACCAGCGGCCCACGTAATACGGGGACTTGGGGTTCTTGCTCATGTCGGGGTCACCCCAGCCGATCACCGGGGTCTGCATCCCATGGGCAAACAGCACGCCTCGTGCCGTGGTGGCGTTGCCGTCCTCCGAGCCGGCCGGCAACTGCAAGGTCTCGTTCACCCAACGTGAGGCATCGACATTGCCCTCGGCGTTCTGCGCCTGGGTCATGGTCGCACCGGGGCCATAACTGTCGAACAGCATGCCGGTGGCGTAGGCATCGAGAAACCAGCTATTGAACCCGGCCCGGGCCTGAACGGCTTTGATCCGTGCCTCAAGCAATGGCCGCACGCACTGCGGCCGGGTGTAATGCCCCGATTGTTGAAAGCCGCTCTTGAACGCGCCGCTGCTCAAGACCACCGCACATTCAAGGTTGGCCCTGGCGCCGAGGTGCGCGGTGGTCCAGTCGGGGTTTTCAGTGCTGGTCAACGCGGTTTCATATGAGTCGTAAGGCGCCAGCAGATACCCGGCCGCCACACCCTGGCGTACCGTTTCTGGATGCCAGAGACCGCCCTCCCAGCCTTCGCCGAGGCCCAGCCACAAACGCGTCAATCCAGCGGCCTGCAACTGCTCGATCGTTACCGGTGACAGCGTGCTGCCCCAGCGCTCCGGGGTTGTTATCAGCGCGTCGGCAAACGTCTTCGCCACTTCCCCGCGCACCCGCCCGTAACCATCGGCCAGTGCCTGCATGTCCGGCTCGGCGACTGCCTGCCAGCCACTTCGTGCCCTTTGATTGAGCGCCGCATTGAGGCCGCGCAGCAACGTGGTTTGCTGATAGCGGTCGAGCGGCGCTTTGGCGCGGCTGAGGATCTGCAAGGTTTCAGCGTCGAAGCTACCACGCAACTCGCTGGCGAGAGCATCAGTGCTCCCCAGCCGTTTCAGCAACGCCGGCCAACTGCGCACATCAGCGGGGCCGAGCAGGTCATTGCCCCACAGATAAACATGACTGGCACCGAGCAGTTTCTTCGCCTCAGGGGTTTTCCGCAGTTTGTCGCTCAAGGGTTCGTATTGGCGATTGTCGATCAGCCACTGACGATAGCGTTTGGCACCGGCCAGCGGGTCGGCATCACCCAGCGACAGGGTGAACGTCAGCGCTGCGCGTGGATCCAGCGAGGTGAATTGATGACGGGCGGCCAGCGCCAGGGCCTTGCCATCGGCGCTGAAACTCAACCGGTTGTTATAGGAATTGCTCAGCATCCAGTTCAGCGTGAAGCGACCATGATCGACGCCCCACAGCGGCAAGCTCAGGTCCTGGGTGGTATTGAACTCGCCCTGATCCAGCAGAAAGCCTTGCCAGCGTGCATCCCCGGCAGGCACGTAATGCCCCTCCGCCAACGCCCAGATCAGGCCTTTGCCCATGGCGCTGCCCGGTTGCCTGAGGAAACTCAGCTCACCGGGATCGCGAGCGCGGATAGACAGCGACAGGTCACGCTGATCGAGACGGGCGCTGAGCGTCCAGGCGCCGTCGTCCCATTGCCAGTCTGCGTGCGTGGCGCTCTGCGTGAGGCGGCTGACGGTGTGCGGATCGACGCCGGCCGAGGCCTGCACCGGTTTTTCCTGTGCGGGGGTGACGCGGATCGACAACGTTGCCGGGTCGAGTTCGACGCGCCAGAGCGGGTTTTCCAGCACAGTGCCGGCCGACACCCAGGACGATGACAACCCGGCGCAAGCGAACAGGGCGTAGCGCAAAACGCGATGAAAAAGCTGCATGGGAATGGCCCTTCTGCGTCGAGAGCAAGGAGGGTAAGGGCAACCGGAACGGGATGTCTGTCAGCAAAATGTTGGAAATTTGTAGAGCACTTTCGCGGGCATCTCGCTTCCAGGTTTTTGCCGAACAGTCCCGGTCGCTCGATCAAACCGCATGACGGGCAGGTTCTTCGTGACATCTGACAGCCGTTTCACCGTTCGCCACCAGCCAGCGAAACAGCTCGCTGACCGAAACCGTATGGCTGCGCTCGATCCAGCGCACCAGCGCCGGGCCGTAATGCTCGCTGTAGCGGCTGAGTACCACTTGCCGGCAGTCGGGCGAAAAACTCAGGGTGATTTCCCGGCAGTGCAGCGGTGCTTCCGGGTGGCGACTGACCTGTTGTTGAAGCAATTCAAAAACCATCGGCCGCGGCTCCTGTGCATTGCGTTTGCGTCGCCTGCGGGGAACCCTGCTTGCCGTCCATCACGAAACCGGCGCGATGTTCGGCGACCACATTGCGCAACGCACTGTAGTAGTCCGGCAGTTTTTGCAGGCTGTCGGTCAGCGGCAGGGCTTCGGCGCGACCATCGACGATGTCGCCAACGGTGTTGATCGTCGACAGCGTGTCCACGGTGTCGCTGCTGTCGCCGAACGGATCGACCACAAAACTCAACACCCGTCCGACCGCGTCGCGGCTGTTGGAGGTGCCGAGCAGCGGCAACTCCACAATCGGCCCGCTGCCGATGCCCCACACACCGAAGGTCTGGCCGAAGTCTGCCTGATGGCGGGCGATGCCGAGTTTGCCGGACACATCGAACAGACCGGCCACCCCCGCCGTGGTGTTGATCACGAAACGCCCCAGCGTGTTCGCCGAACGCCGTGGATTGCCTTGCAGCAGGTCGTTGATGAACACCTTGGGCTCGCCGAAGTTGGCGACGAAGTTGTGCACACCGCTCTGGAAGACATCCGGCAGGTAGCGATAGCCCCGGGCGACCGGTGCCAGGGCGTAGTCATCCACCACCCGGTTGAACGCGAAGATCCCGCGATTGACCGGCTCCGCCGGGTCGTACACGGAATAGGCAATATCGGCGCAACGCACATCGGCCGGAGCCGACGACTGGCTGCTGCAACCGGCCAGCCCGACGGCCAGCACGGCAATTGAGGTGTTGCGGGCCAGCCAGGGAGCACAGGTGTAACGCGGCATAGGGCAAGTCTCGGGAGAAATTCGCCGTGATGCTGAGCCCAGAGTCTTGCGCAAAAATGTCTGGTTTATTGCGCCGCTGACGCTTTGTTGCACGATTGAAATATATGACGCGCCGCCACGAATGGTTTTAGATGGCGGTTCCATTCACGCCCCTAAGTGACCCTCGGTGAACAGCCTGCTGATTGTCGACGACGACCTTGAAGTCCTCGACCTGCTGAAAAAATTCTTCGTGCAACACGGCTACCGCGTCGACGTCGCCACCGACGGCGCGTCGTTGTGGGCGGCCATCGAACGCCAGCCGCCAGACCTGATCATTCTGGATGTGATGTTGCCGGGCGACAGCGGATTGATCCTGTGCCAGCAACTGCGCGTTCGCCACGCCATGCCGGTGATCATGCTCACCGCCATGGGCGAACTCAGCGACCGCGTGGTCGGGCTGGAACTGGGCGCCGACGATTACCTGACCAAACCCTTCGACGCCCGCGAGTTGCTGGCTCGGGTGCGCGCCGTGTTGCGCCGGGTCGACGAACGCCGCCCGCTGGCCGAGGAACGGCCACGGCCGCTGATCGATTTCGCCGGTTGGCACCTCGACGTCACCCGCCGCGAACTGCGCTCGCCGGACAACGTGATGATTCCGCTGTCGGCGGGCGAGTTCGACCTGCTGCTGGTGTTCGTCGAGCACCCGCAACGCATCCTGACGCGCGAACAGTTGCTGGACTTGGCTCGCGGTCAACGTCACGACGCCTATGACCGCAGCATCGACGTGCAAGTCAGCCGCCTGCGCCGCAAGCTGGAATCCGACACCAAGCGCCCGGCGATGATTCGCACCGTGCGCAATGGCGGCTATCTGTTCACCCCCGGCGTGACGCGCCGATGAACTGGCTGAAGCGGATTCGCCGGGACACGGTGGCCCGCTGGGTCGCCTTGACCATCATTCTGGCCATGTTGATTTCACTGGCGCTCAATGGCCTGTTTATCCAGTTGGCCGGGGTTTGGGCGCGACCGTCATTGACCGAGGCCGGCATTCTGGAAAACGCGGCGACCATCGCCCGCCTGGTCGATGCGGCGCCGCCATCGGTGCGTGCGCAATTGGCGCGCTCGGTGACGGAGGACGGTTTCACGGTCAGTTGGCACCTTGATCGGCAGGACCTCAATTTGCCGACCGTGGACGATCCGGTTTCCGAGGAAGGCTCGAAGATCCTGCTGCCATTGCTGCACGCCACGAGCCGGCGGATCGAAGCCTATGAACCCAGTGATTGGGCCGAAGCCCCGGAGCAGGCCCGATACATGCTGGTGATCCAGTTGTCGGATGGCTCATGGCTGAGCTTCTCGGCGCCGTCGCGCAGTTGGGGCCTCAACGAAACGCCGCGCGTGCTGATCATCATCCTGCTGGTGCTGATCTCCACCGCCCTCGTGGCTCTGGTCGCCACCCGCCGCCTGGCCACCCCGCTGCAACGCTTCACCGAAGGCGCCCGACGTTTCGGTACGGACTTCCGCGCGCCGCCCATCGAGCCCCTCGGCCCCCAGGAAATCCGTCAGGCGATCCTCGCGTTCAATGCCATGCAGGCCCAGTTGCAGCACTTCATCCGCGACCGCACGCAAATGCTCGCCGCCATCTCTCACGACCTGCGCGCGCCCCTGACCCGCATGCGCTTGCGCGGCGAATTCATCGACGACGTCGAGCAACAGCAGCGGCTGTTTCGCGACGTGGATGAAATGCAGGCCATGATCAATTCGGCGCTGGAGTTCTTTCGCGATGATGCGCGGCTGGAACCGGCCACCCAGTTCGATCTGGCGGAGCTGTTGCAGACACTGGAGGATGATTACCGCGATCAAGGCATCGAGATCGCCTTCAGCGGGCCGCAGCGGCTGGTGTATTTCGGCCGGCCGCTGGGGCTCAAGCGGGTGATGACCAATCTGCTGGATAACGCGATCAAATACGCCACGGAACCGGAGATGAAGCTGGTGGCCGACGCCGGGGAAGTGCGGATCAAGGTGCTGGATCGCGGGCCGGGTATTCCGGAAGCCAGCCTCGAACACGTCTTCGCGCCGTTCTTCAGGTTGGAAGGCTCGCGCAACAAAAGCACAGGGGGTGTCGGTCTGGGCTTATCCGCAGCGCGGGCGATTGTGCTGGAGCACGGTGGAGAACTGACCTTGCGCAATCGCTGGAAGGGCGGATTGCAGGCGCTGGTGATATTGCCTGTGCATTTTTGACCGGTGACTGGCGCTGAAGCGCCAGATCCGGAGGCTCTGCGGGAGCGAGCGTGCCCGCTCCCGCAGGTTTTTATTCGCGGTCCTTCTTCGGCTCACGAATCTTGTACCAGGCCACATACAGCGCCGGCAGAAACAGCAGCGTCAGCAGCGTGGCGATGATGATGCCGCCGATCATCGCGTAGGCCATCGGCCCCCAGAACACTTCCCGGGCAATCGGAATCATCCCCAGGCTCGCGGCTGCGGCCGTCAACAGAATCGGTCGGCGCCGGTGTTCCGTGGCCTCCACCACCGCATCCCATGGCGTATAGCCTTTGCTCTCGTAATCATCGATCTGGGTCACCAGAATCACCGAGTTACGGATGATGATGCCGATCAGCGCGAGAATCCCCAGGATCGCCACGAAGCCCATCGGCGTGCCGGTGGGAATCAGCGCCAGCACTACGCCGATCAGCCCCAGCGGCGCGACGCTCGCCACCAGGAACAGCTTCTGCACGCTGTGCAACTGGATCATCAGGAAGGTCGCCATCAGGAACAGCATCAGCGGCACGACCTTGGCAATCGGTCCCTGGGCCTTGCCGCTCTCCTCCACCGTACCGCCGGTGGCGACCTTGTAACCCACCGGCAGGCCGGCGGCGAACTTCTCGATGTCGGGTTGCAACTGCTTGACCAGGTCGGTCGGCTGAATCTCGTCGCGCACCGCTGCCTTGATGGTGATGGTCGGCTTGCGGTCGCGGCGCCACACCAGCGGCTGCTCCAGCTCATAGCGCACGGTGGCGAACGCCAGCAACGGAATCGAAGTACCGCTCGGCGTGACGATTTGCAGGTTCTGCAAGGTTTCCGGCGTGCCACGCTCGGCGTCTTCGGCGCGGCCGACCACGTTGATGAGGTAGATGTCGTCATCGACCTGAGTCACCGGCGCGCCGACCACGATGCTGTTCATCAGGTTGGCGACATCTTCCGAGGACAACCCGAGTTGCCGCACCCGGTCCTGGGCGATGTCGATGCGCAGGACCTTGCCCGGTTCGTTCCAGTCGTAAATGATCTCGCCGATGTGCGAGTTCTTGTCCAGTTCGGTTGCCAGTTCGATGGCATGCTTGCGCACCTGATCGATGTCCTTGCCGCTGACCCGGTACTGGATCGGCCGCCCGACCGGTGGACCCATTTCCAGCGCCTGCACGTAGCTGCCGATGCCAACGAAGTCCTTGCGCAGGCGCTCGCGCAAGCGCTGGCTCAGAGCCTCGCGGGACTCGAAGTCCTTGCTGACGATCACCAGTTGCGCGTAGTACGGGTTCTGCAATTGCTGGTCGAGAGGCAGGTAGAAACGGATCGCACCCTCACCGATATAGGTGCTCCAGCGCACGATGTCCGGGTCGCCCTTGAGCGTGGCTTCGAGCTTGTCCACGGCTTTGCGGGTCTCGGCCATCGAGGCGTTTTGCGGCAGGTTCAGGTCAACCAGGATTTCCGGCCGGTCCGATGACGGGAAGAACTGGTTCTGCACGAACTGCATGGAAAACACCGACGCCACGAACAGCGCAACGGTGATGCCAATCGCCCACCAGCGATTGCGCATGGCCCACAGCATGCTCGCGTTGAACGCGCGGCCGGTGCGCCCCGGCTCGGCATCGTGAGGTTTCACGTTGGTGCTGAGGATGTGTACGCCGATCACCGGCGCGAACAGCACCGCGACGATCCACGACACCAGCATCGCTACCGCGATCACCGCGAACAGGGTGAAGGTGTACTCCCCCGCCGAACTGGCGTTGAGGCCGATCGGCACGAACCCGGCGACCGTCACCAGGGTGCCGGTGAGCATCGGGAACGCAGTCGAGGTGTAGGCGAAGGTCGCGGCCTGCTCCTTGGTCTCGCCCATTTCCAGACGCGTGACCATCATCTCCACGGTAATCATCGCGTCGTCCACCAGCAGGCCGAGGGCGATAATCAGCGCGCCGAGGGAAATCCGCTGCATGGTGATGCCGCTGTACTCCATGAACACGAAGACCATCGCCAGCACCAGCGGGATCGAACACGCCACCACCAGCCCGGCACGCACCCCGAGGCTGACGAAGCTGACGATCAGCACGATCACCACCGCCTCGAACAACGCACTGGTGAAACCGCCGACGGCTTTTTCCACCACCTCGGCCTGATCCGAAACGTTATGCACGCCGACGCCCACCGGCAGGTCGGCGGTCAGTTCGTCCATGCGCGTATGCAGGGCCTTGCCGAACTCCTGGATATTGCCGCCCTTCTTCATGGCAATCGCCAGGCCGATGGCAGGGGTGCCGTTGAAGCGAAACTCCGGGCTCGCCGGATCGACGTAACCACGGCTGATGTTGGCGATGTCGGCCAGCCGATAGAAGCGGTCGTTGAGACGCAGGTTGACGTCGGCCAGGTCTTTTTCCGAAGCGAACTGCCCGGACGTGCGCACGGAAATCCGTTCCGGCCCCGCCTCGATCACCCCGGCCGGGGTCACCGCGTTCTGCGATTGCAGGCTCTGCACCACCTGGCGCTGATCGATGCCCAGCGCCGCCAGCTTGCGCGTGGAGAAATTCAGGTAGAGGACTTCGTCCTGCTCGCCGACCATCTCGACCTTGCCCAGGCCCGGCACATCGCGGATCTCGGCGCGCACCTGCTCGACATAGTCGCGCAACTGGCGCATCGACAAGCCGTCGGCGGTGAACGCATACACCGAACCGAACACATCGCCGAACTCGTCGTTGAACCCCGGCCCTTGCAGGCCTTTGGGGAAGTCGCCGCGAATATCGTTGATCTTCTTGCGCACCTGATACCAGATTTCCGGGATGTCCTTGGCACTGGTGGTGTCACGCAGGTTGACGAACACAGTGGATTCGCCGGGGCGCGTGTAGCTTTTCACGTAGTCGAGGGAGTCGAGTTCCTCGAGTTTTTTCTCGATGCGGTCGGTGACCTGCTTGAGGGTTTCTTCCTGGGTCGCGCCGGGCCAGCGGGTCTGGATCACCATGGTTTTAATGGTGAACGAAGGGTCTTCCTCGCGGCCCAGGTTCATGTACGAAAACACGCCCATCAGCAGCCCGACGAACATCAGATACCACACGAACGACTGATGCTTGAGAGCCCACTCGGATAAGTTGAAAGGCCCTTTCATCGTGGACTGTCCTCGTCGATTTTGACTTTCTGCCCCGGCTTGAGGCTGTTCACTCCTGCGCTCACCACCCGCTCACCGGCCTTCACCCCGGCGGTCAGCACCACCGTGCTGTCGTTGCGGCTGATCAGGCTGACGTCCCGTGGCGACACGGTTTGCGACTGCGGGTCGATGACCCAGATCCGCGTCTTGCCGTCGACTTCCTGCAACACGCTCAGCGGCAGTTCCAGGCGCGGCTTGATCGCCGAACTGAGGGTCACGCTGACCGCCGTGCCGAGGCGGAAACCCGGTGGCGTGTCGGTCATGGTCAGGCGCGCGCGACGGGTGCGGGTGGCGCTCTGCGCCTGGGGTTCGATTTCGCGAATGATCGCGGTGGTGTTGACGCTCGGATCGAGTTGCGCGGCCACCAGAAACACCACATCCGCCGGCAGTTGATCGACCAGGGTATCGGGCAGATCGATCACCGCTTCCTTGATGTCCGGTTGCGCCAGGGTCACCACTTGCTGGCCGGCGGTGACCACCTGCCCGGCCTCGGCATTCCAGGCCGTGACGATCGCCTTGTGGTCGGTGCGCAATTGCACGTAATCGAGCTGATCCTTGGCCTGGCTCAGTGCAGCCTTGGCCTGATCCAGCGAGGCCTGGGTGGTTTTCAGGTCGGTCTGGGCAATGTCCAGTTGCGCCTGGGCGCCGACGCCCCGGTCGAACAATTGCTGCTGACGACGGGCATTGGCCTGGGCGTTGATGTATTGCGCCTGAATGCGCGCCAGGTCGCCCTCGGCGGCACGCAACTGGTTCTGCTGGTCGGTCGGGTCGAGGGTGGCAAGCAACGCGCCTTTCTGCACTTCGGCGCCGACATCGACGTTGCGGCTGGCAATACGCCCCGGCACGCGGAAACCGACGTTGCTCTCATAGCGCGCCTGAATGCTCCCGGCGAAACGGCCGAGGTCTTCCTGGTCGAGAGCCTGGACCTCCACCGACAACACCGGACGCACCGGCTCTGGCGGCGGCTCCTTTTTCGAGCAGGCGCCCAGCGCCAGCAGCACGGATAACAACAGCACGCGCTTCATGGCTGGGCTCCTACTTGCAGATCCTTGTAGACGCCTTCGGCGACCTCGACCTTGATCCCCGGATGCAGCAACTGGCCGCCGGCGATGATGACTTTATCGCCCGCCTGCAGGCCATCGCTGACGATCACCTTGCCGGTCAGGTAGCGGCTCACCGTGACGTTATGCAACTGCGCCCGGCCTTCGCCGTCGATGATCCACACCGCCGGTTCGCTGAGGTTTTTGGTCAGGGCCGACCAGGGTAATTCGACGGCGGATTTGCCGGCAGTCTTGGCGGTGGCGCTGACCACCGAGCCGAGCTGCATGCCATCCGGCAAGCCGTCGAGGGAGACTTTGACCTGCACCGTGCCGGTCTGCGCCGACACCGCCGGGGTGATTTCGCGCACGGTGCCGTTGGTTTTGATGTTCGGATTGTCGAGCAGGCTGACCACCACCGTGCGATTCGACGGCGGGTTGCTCAGCAGTGATTCATAGACGTTGAACACCGCGTCACGCTCGCCGTCCTTCGCCAGGCTGTAGATCGGCACGGTGGCCTGCACCACCTGGCCGACTTCGGCCTGGCGCGCGGTGATGATGCCCGGCGCATCGGCGATCAACGAGGTGTAGCTCAATTGCTCACGGGCGTTGGCCAATTGCGCCTGGGCGGCCGTCAGCGCGCTCTGACTGCTACGCAAGGCGGCCTGCGCGGCGTCATATTCGGATTGGCTGGTGTAGCCCTTGGGCAGCAGCTTCTGCTGGCGGACGAACGCCGCCGCGCTCTGCTTGACCCGCGCCTGTTCGGCCAGCACCTGGGCCTGGGCGGAATCGACGTTGGTCTGCAGATCCTTGGGATCGAGTTTGGCCAGCACCTGTTTGGCCGAAACCCGGTCACCGACATCGACCATACGCTGGATGATCTTGCCGCCGACCCGAAACGACAGCTCGGTCTGCACCCGTGCCTGGACGTCACCGGTGAGGGTCACCGACGCCGCGTAATCCGCAGGCTTGACCTCTTGCACGAACACACGGGGCAAGTCCTTTGCCGATTGCTCCTTTTTGCCGCACGCTCCCAGGAGGGCGAGCAGGCTCAGCATGACCACTGTTTTCAATCCGGGACTCGCCATGCAGACTCCTTCCTGTGTACGAACGTGCAAGTGACGATACGACTGTGAGCTTAGAACAGGGTTCCGGCTTCGCTCGCGTGAACGTAGTATTTCCTCCCGGACATTGATCGTTACCACGCTCTGCGTAATGAATGATCAATCTACACAAGGATTCAGCGTTTCATCAGAGAAGGACTTTCATGCTCAAGACCCTGGCGGTCGCCAATTACCGCTCGATCAATAAACTGGTGATTCCGCTGGGTCGGCTGAACCTGATCACCGGCCCCAACGGCAGCGGCAAGTCCAACCTCTACCGGGCCTTGCGCCTGCTGGCGGAAACCGCGCAGGGCGGCGTGGTCAATGCGCTGGCGCGCGAGGGCGGGCTGGATTCGACCTTCTGGGCCGGACCGGAAACCATCAGCCGGCGGATGCGAAACGGCGAAGTGGCGATCGAGCCGACGGTGCGCCAGGGCGTCCGCCGCCTGCGCCTGGGTTTTGCCGGGGAGGATTTCAGCTACGCGATTGCCCTGGGCCTGCCCGAACCGAGCCGCTCGTATTTCTCTCTCGATCCGGAAATCAAAAAGGAATGCATCTGGGCCGGGCCGCTGTATCGCCCGGCCAGCCTGCTGGTGGATCGCGACGGCCCGATGATCCGCGCCCGTGAAGGTCGCGGCTGGGATGTGCTGGCCCAGCACACGCCGAACTTCGACAGCCTGTTCGATCAGGTCGGCAGCCTGCGCAACTCCCCGGAAGTGTTCCAGATGCGCGAGTTCATCCGCCGCTGGCGCTTCTATGACCACTTTCGCAGCGACGCCGACGCCCCGGTGCGCCAACCGCAACTGGGCACGCGCACGCCGGTGCTGCACCACGACGGGCGTGATCTGGCGGCGGCGTTGCAGACCATCCGCGAAATCGGCGATCCCGAGGCGCTGCAGGCAGCGATCAGCGATGCCTTCCCCGGCGCCCGGCTGAACATCGCGCCACTGGCAGGCGGACGGTTCGCCATCGAGTTTTATCAGGAAGGGTTGCTGCGGCCGTTGTCGGCGGCGGAGTTGTCGGATGGCACGCTGCGTTATCTGCTGCTGGTCGCCGCCCTGCTGACGCCACGCCCGCCGTCGCTGATGGTGCTGAACGAACCGGAAACCAGCCTGCACCCGGATCTGCTGCCGGCGCTGGCCCGGCTGATCATGCGGGCTTCGCAGGAGTGTCAGGTGTGGGTGGTGTCCCATGCGCGGCGGTTGATTTCGGCGTTGCAGGAAGATCCGGAATGCAATTGCATCGTGCTGGAGAAGACCCTCGGGCAGACCGGGATTGTCGGCCAGCGGGTGCTCGATGAGCCGGCGTGGAATTGGCCCTCACCCTGACCCTCTCCCAGAGGGCCGGGGCCTGATAAAAATCTTCAAAACCCAGGAATCGGCTCCCTCTCCCTCCGGGAGAGGGCTGGGGTGAGGGAATAGCCTCACCGCCAATCCAACAGGCAATCAAATCACCCTTGCCACTTCCCACCTTCGACAATCACGCTCTCAGGTCTGGTGTCATCGCTCAGTTCTTTACGCACATATTGGTCATACAGCTTGAGCAGATACTTCTCCTCGCCCAGTCTGGCCAACTCGGCATTCACCCAGTCACGCAGTTCGATATTGCCCTTCTTCACCGCCGGTGCGATCGGTGCTTCGGCGCCGAGTTTCTCGTCCAGCACGCGGTAGCCCGGGTTCTGCTTGGCCCAGCTGAACAGCACCAGATTGTCCTGCGCATAGGCATCGCCACGACCATTGGCCAGTGCCTGCAGGGATTCGGAATTTTTCTCGAACTTCAGCAGTTTCCAGTCCGGGTGATTCTTGGTCAGCCAGATATCGGCGGTAGTGCCGGTGGTGACGATGGTAGTGCGGCTCGCCAGGTCATCGAGGCTTTTCACCGGGCTGTTTTGCGGCACCAAAGCCTGCACCGCAACCTTCAGATTGGGGTTGGTGAATTCCACCGCTTCCTTGCGCTCCGGGGTCACGGTCATGTTGGCGAGAATCAGGTCGACCTTGTCGCTTTGCAGGAACGGAATCCGGCTGGCCGGCTCCACCGCGACGAATTCGACCTTGTTCTCGTCGCCGAGCAGATCCTTGGCGAATTGCCGGCCGATGTCGGTATCGAAACCGACGTAACGCCCGGCTTCATTGACGAAACCGAACGGCGGCTTGTCGGTGAACACGCCGACGATGAGTTTGTCGCGGGCCTTGATCTTGTTCAGGTAACCGGCCGGCGCAGTGCTTTCGCTGGCGACTTTCGGCTTGGCCGGTTCTTCGGACTTATTGCAGCCGGCCAGCAAGGCCAGGCCGAGCAGTGGCAGGACAAACAGTGATTTGGCAGTTTTCATGGCAGTTCCAGTTCCTTTGTTGGAGTCGTTTTGGGCGAAGCCGTCGAGGTCAGGGCCTCGACGTAGGAGAACTTCTCCAGGAACTGCTGCGCGCGTGCGGTTTGCGGGTTCGTAAAGAAAAGCTCGGGCGGGTTCTGTTCAAGGATGCGCCCGCCATCCATGAACACGATGCGGTCGGCCACCGCGCGGGCGAAGGCCATTTCGTGGGTGACGATCAACAGGGTCATGCCTTCGCGGGCCAGGCCCTGAATCACTTCCAGCACCTCCTTGACCATCTCCGGATCAAGGGCGGCGGTGACTTCATCGAAGAGCATGACCCGAGGGTTCATGCACAACGAACGGACGATGGCGATGCGTTGCTGCTGGCCGCCGGAGAGCTGACGCGGGAAGGCGTCGCGCTTGTCCGCAAGGCCTACACGCTCAAGCAAGGCTTCGGCTTGCTGCTGCGCCTCGCGACGCTCGCGCTTTTGCACCTTGAGCGGGCCGAGCAGCAGGTTGTCGAGCACGCTCATGTGCGGGAACAGGTGATAACTCTGGAACACCATGCCGATCTGCTGGCGGATCTCGCGCCAGTCGGTGGCCTTGTCCAGCAGCTCGCGCCCGGCAAAACGCAGATGGCCGCTGTGGGCGCTTTCCAGGCCGTTGAGGCAACGCAACAAGGTACTTTTGCCGCAGCCGCTGGGGCCGAGGATCACAATGACCTCACCGGCCTGCACGTGCAGGTCGATGCCGTTGAGCACCTGTTGCTCGCCGAAGAATTTGTTGAAACCCTGAAACTCGATCAATGCGCTCATGCTTGCGTCCAGCGCCGCTCCAGCACGCGGGACGCGGCCGACAGCGGGTAGCAGATGAAAAAGAAAAACAGAAACAGCGCGCCGTAGATCAACACCGATTCGTAGGTACGCTCGATGATCTGCTGGCCGACCTTGATCACGTCCACCACACCGATCAGCACCGCCAGCGAACTGGTCTTGATGATCCGCGTGTAGACGTTGATGGTCGGCGGCGTCATGCGTTTCAACGCCTGGGGCAGCAACACGTAGCCGTAGAGCTGCGCCGCGTTCAGGCCGATCGACAGCCCCGCCTCACGCTGCCCGCGCGGCAACGAATGCAATGCGCCGCGCGCCACTTCGCCGACCTCGCTGGCGCCCCACAGCGACAGCACCAGCACCGCGCACCAGAAGCTCGGCAGACTCAGGCCAAAGAAAATCGGCAGACCGAAAAACAACAGGTACAACCAGACCAGCACCGGAATCGCCCGGAACAGCTCCAGATAAACCCGCAGCACCGCGTTCAGCCACGTCACGTTGAGCGTGCGCAACACGCCGTAGAGCACACCGCCGACGGTGCTGATGGCGATGCTCAAAAACGAGATCGACAGCGTTTGCCCGGCGCCCTTCGCCAGTTGCGGCAACGACACCCAAAGCAGTTCAAGACCCGAACTGGCCATGCTGGAGCCTCCTTTCCAGACGGCTGAGCAACAGCGACAGCGGCAAGAACAGCAGCACGCAAATCAGCGTCAGCACGGCGAGCATTTCGTAGGTTTTGTAATAGAGCGCGATGTAGCTCTTGGTGGTGTAGAGAATCTCCGGCACCGCCACCGCCGACACCACGGTGGTTTCCTTGAGCAGGAAAATGAAATTGGCGAACAGCGACGGCAGGCTGAGGATCCCCGCTTGCGGCAGGATCACGTAGCGCAGCAACTGGCCGTGGGATAAACCGATGGAGCGGCCCGACTCCAGTTGCGCCTGAGGCACCGCGTCGACCCCGGCGCGCAGCACTTCGGTGAGGTAGGCGCCGCCGAGGAAGGTCATGGTGATGATCGCCGCCGCAAAACCGGACACCTTGATGCCCAGCGCCGGCAGCGCGAAGTAGACGAAAAACAACTGGATCAACAGCGGTGTGTTGCGCGCCAGCTCCACGTACAGGCCCACCAGTTTTTGCAGGTAGGGGGTGCGAAACACCAGAATCGTTGCGTTGATCAGCGCCACCACCAGGGAAGTGCCGATGGCGATCAAACCGACCTGCAGCGTCACGCCCACGGCTTTGAGAAACGCCGGCAGGGTGCTGAGGATGAATGCGTAATCGAAGGTCATGAAACGTCCTGACGCCGCTCGGTAAGCGACGGTGGTGCAGTCCATGGACAGCGGGTAACTGTCCGGCAGGCACCGACTTTAAAGGTATAAAAAGAAGAATTTAAATACCGTTAAAGCATATTGATATCACTCAAAAAACTATTCCTGTGCGTTTGCCGAGAAGGAAGAAGAAGGCTATTTTTCCTTGCGCTGTAGGAAGGATCTTTTTTTCAGGAAAGCCCTCCAAGGACGAGCAGCTTTTGGCCAGACTCCCCCGGCCAAACCCATAACAAGGAAGAGAACATGGACGTAAAAGTTCCGCAGCGCCTGGATCCGCAGGACATCGTGAAATTGCTGGTAGCGTTGCGCAGGGCTCTCAATGCCCGGCCGTGAGGGCCGTTTTGCCCCGCACACAAAAAAACGCCGATGACCATCACTGGCCATCGGCGTTTTGCAAACCTTGAAGGGGTTTTGCTGCTGCGTCAGATCAGAACGCCGGCAATACCGCGCCGTTGTACTTCTTCTCGATGAACGCTTTGACTTCCGGGCTGGTCAGCGCCTTGGCCAGTTTCTGGATGGCGTCGCTGTTCTTGTTGTCCTCACGGGTCACCAGGAAGTTCACGTAAGGCGAGTCGGCACCTTCGATCACCAAGGCATCCTTGGTCGGGTTCAACTTGGCTTCCAGCGCGTAGTTGGTGTTGATCATGTCCAGGTCGACTTCTTTCAGAACACGCGGCAGCAGGGCCGATTCCAGTTCCTTGAACTTGAAGTTGTGCGGGTTCTTGGCGATGTCTTTCGGGGTGGCCAGGGCGTTTTTCGGGTCTTTCAGCTCGATCAGGCCAGCCTTCTGCAGCAGGATCAGCGCACGACCGCTGTTGCTGCCTTCGTTTGGAATGGCGATGGTCGCGCCGTCAGGCAGTTCGGCCAGGGTCTTGTACTTGCTCGAGTAGCCGCCAAACGGTTCAACGTGAACACCTTGCACGGTCACCAGGTACTTGGACTTGTCGTCCTTGTATTTGCCGGCGTTGAAGCTGTCCAGGTATGGCTTGGTCTGGAAGTAGTTGGCATCCAGACGCTTCTCGCCCACTTGCACGTTCGGCTGTACATAGTCGGTGAAGACTTTGACTTCCAGATCCACGCCTTCTTTGGCGAGGGTCGGCTTGATCAGTTCGAGGATTTCGGCGTGTGGGACCGGGGTCGCCGCGACCACCAGTTTCTCGCCGGCCTGGGCCAGAGAAGCGCTCAGAGCAGCCGCCAATGCGGTAAACAACAGAACCTTTTTCATGCAGTGTCCTTATCGAGAATCACGGTCGTCATCGACGACGGCATTTAATACGAGTGCCAGTGAAGTGCTATCGCTGGCGTGAGTCGGACAATACCGGGATTTTTTATTCCCTGACAATAACGTTTATTCAGCTTCATATTCCATTTTGTTCATGTTGCACAAAAGGGGTTACAACGCCTCGCTCAGGCTTAACAGTAAATCTTTCAATGCCTTACGTTCGGCGGCACTGCCGTTGAGGCTAATGCTCGCCACCTGACGCTCGATCTGAACCAGCGGGCCAGACACCTCGGGCAGGTTCAGGTGCTCCGGCAGAATCTCGTCGCCGGTGCTCACCAGCAAGGCAAAGTGAATGACGTTTTCCAGCTCCCGGGTATTGCCCGGCCAGTTGTGTTGTTCCAATACCTGCTGCGCCGATTCACTGATGAGCGGCACGGGCAGATCCAGACGCTGGCTGTAGATACCGAGGAAATACTCGGCCAGCGACAGAATGTCGCCGATGCGCTCACGCAGCGCCGGCAGTTCCAGATGCCCTTCGCTGAGGTAGTGATACAGGCGCTCGTGAAATTTCCCCGCCGCCACCGCTTGCGCCAGATCGATACTGGTTGCCGCCACCAGGCGCACATCCACCGGGCTTGGCTGATGGGCACCGACGCGGGTGACCTCATGGTTTTCCAGGGCAGCGAGCAATTTGATCTGGATCGGCAGCGGCAAGTCGCCGATTTCATCCAGGTACAGGGTGCCGCCATTGGCCGAACCGAACCATCCGGCACGGCTGCTGGCCGAGCCGCTGTAACTGCCGGCGGCATAGCCGAACAGTTCGGCGTCGGCGTAGGTCGGGCTGATCGCCCCGCAATTGACCGACACGAACAGGCCGCTGCGATCACTGGCGCGGTGGATGTGGCGGGCGAGCAATTCCTTGCCGGTGCCGGTCTCGCCGCGAATCAGCACCGATGTCGAACGCGGCGCCAGTTGGTTCATTTCCTCGCGCAACTGGCGCGAGCGGAGATCGACAAACACCAGCGCCTTGGCGCGAATGCTCAGGGGGCTTTTTTCCGCATCGGGAAAGGTCAGCAACGGCTGGCCGAAGGTTTCGAAACTCATGGCAGACTCCCGCCCAGAACCGCCGGGAGACGGGGGCGTTCATAGAAGAAAAATAGTGTTCAAGCGCGACGCCGGGCGTGGTGTTCCATGCGGTTTTGCAGGCGATACAGATAAGCGAATCCCTGCTCCCAGCGCTGATGCCCGGACTTCACGTTGATGTGCCCGGCACCGGCGAGAATCCCCGCCTCGGCACCCCAGTTGCGCGCCAGTTCCAGAGCGCGCGGCGCACTGACCGCAGCGTCGTTGTCGGAGCTGACCACCTGGCTCGGGAACGGCAGCAGGTCGGTCGGAATCGGCGCAAAATTGCGCAGCGCCGGAGCGCAGGCCGGACGCTCGACATCCGCCGGCGCGACCAGCAACGCTCCGCGAACCTGACGCAAATGATGCAACGGCGCGGTGGCCGCCCAATGGGCAACGGTAATGCAACCGAGACTGTGCGCGATGAGGATCACCGGCGAGCTATCGGCAGCAATTGCTTCGGCCAGCGCGGCCACCCAGTCCTCGCGGCGCGGCGTCAGCCAGTCGGCCTGCTCCACCCGCGCGCTGTTGGGCAGGCTGTTCTGCCAGTGGGTTTGCCAATGATCTTCTGGCGATCCTTGCCAGCCCGGCACAATCAGATAACGGATTGATTCGTTGCGCATGGGGGAAGCTCTCCTGCGTCGTGTCTGTTCCTGATCGAGTATAGGGACGGGATTTATATTCGTTAAGGAATAAGAAGCTATTTATTAATAACCGAATTGCAGCATCAATCTGCGAGCCTCAAGCTGCTAGCGAAACGGACGTTTTCTGGACGCTTGTGGCTTATTTCACTTGAGGCAAAAAAAAGGGGCCGCACCCTGCCAAGGAGACGGCCCCGGAAAAACGAAAATCCCTTATCGCGCAGTAATCACCGACAGCTTGGTGATCCCTGCCCTCTCGATCGACGCCATGGCTCGCGCCACTTCGCCGTAATTCACCCCGTCATCCGCCTGCAATTGCACGCGCACTTCCGGGTCCTTGGCCTTGGCCGCCGTGAGGTTGAATTCCAGCAGGTCCGGCTGGATTTCGTCCTTGTTGATAAACAGTTTTCCCGCCCCGTCGATGCTCACCACCAACGGGTCTTTCTGCTCGACCGGCGCTACCGCCTCGGTCTTGGGCAGGTTGATCGGAATCGCGTTGGTCAGCAGCGGCGCGGTGACGATAAACACCACCAGCAGCACCAGCATCACATCCACCAGCGGTGTCACGTTGATCTCGCTCAGCACCTCATCGCTGTCTTGCGTGGAGAAGGCCATATCAGGACGCCTCCTTCACTTTCTGTCCGTTGCCCTGGGCCGCGACCTTGTGCGCGGTCGGGTGGATCAGCACGCGGAACGCACTCTTCTGCGCCAGGCTGTAGAAGTCGTGGGCGAAGTCGTCCAGGTCCGCCGCCGTCAGTTTCAGGCGACGTAAAAAGTAGTTGTAAACCAGCACCGCCGGCACCGCGACCGCGATCCCCACCCCGGTGGCGACCAGTGCCGCACCGATGGGGCCGGCGACCGTTTCCAGGCTTGCCGAACCGGCCGCGCTGATGCCTTTCAGCGCTTCCATGATTCCCCAGACCGTGCCGAACAGACCGATGAACGGCGAGGTGCTGCCAATACTCGCGACCACCGCCAGACCGGTTTCCAGCGAACGCCGCTCGCGCACTATCTGCTGGCGCAACGCACGTTCGAGGCGATCCTGATGGTTGATCGCCTGACTCAGGTCCGCCGCCTGCGGCGCCTCGCCGACCTGGATTGCCGCGTAACCGGACTGCGCCACGCGCGCGGCGGCGCCGGGCTGGGTTTCACTCAACTCGGCGGCGGAATCGAGACTCGACGCCGCCCAGAAGCGCTTGTGAAATTTGCGATCCTGGGATTTCAGGCGACCGAACTGCACAGCCTTGAGCAGCGCCAGTCCCCAGGTGGCGACGGAAAAAACCACCAGCAGCCAGATCACCGCGCTTTCGATGGATTCCAGTGGAGAGGCCAGTAACGTCATGATGTGTTCCCTCGTGTAAACGTTTAGCGCGAAATTGGTTTCGGTTTAATGAATCTTGAAATCGATGGGGACGCTGACCCAGCCGTCCTGGGCGACATCACCCTGCTTGGCCGGTACAAAGCTCCAGCGCTTCACCGCAGCCAGCGCCGCATCGTCGAGTTGCTGCCGGCCACTGCTTTTCTGAATCTGGATCTCACCCGGTTTGCCGCTGGCCAGTACGTGAACCCGCAGCAGCACGCTGCCTTCCCAACCGCGACGCTGGGCCAGCGACGGATACTCCGGCGCCGGGTTTTTCAGGTACGCGGCGCTGGCCGAGGCTGGCGTAACCGGTGCCGGCGCGGGCGGAGCGGGTGGAGCCGGCGCCGCGACCGGGGCGGCCGGTTGTGGCGGTGCCGGTGGTTGCTCGACAGCCTTGGGCGCCGGTTTCGGTATGGGTTTGGCGACCGGTTTGGGCTTGGGAATCGGTTTCGGTGGCGGCGGCTTCACGGCCAGTTCGTCTTCCACCGGCGGTGGCGGCTCGACCACCGGCGCAGGAGGTGGCGGCTGCACCACGGGCGGAGCCGGCGGCGCGGGGTGCGAAAACTCGATGGTCATCGGTGGAATTTCCGGCGGCACGATCGGCAGCGCCGGTGTCGGATGCTGGTTGATCCAGTAGATCACCGCGCCATGCACCACCAGCGCCAGTACGCCGAGCAGAATCGTTTCGCGCCGGCTCAGAATGCCCTTGGGCGCACGCTGCAAACGCAACTGCCCCAACGGCACGCGATGGGGCCGGCCAAGATCGACCAATTCGCCACCCGGCGCCTGGCGCCACAGCACTTCCTGAGCACTGGCGGCGGTCTGGACATTGCCCATTGCTTCACTCCCTGCGGTCTCTTTCGTTCGGTTTCGCACACGCGGTCGATGCGCCGTTTTTTGCAGCCCCCACGGCGTGATCGATGGCTCAATCATTGGCTGTGCGGCTTATCTCCGAAAGTAATCTTTGATGTTATGGATAGACATTTATGGAATATGAAAAATGATCATTTCCGGCAAAGCCACGGCCCGCAAGGCGTTCAGCGAGGTGCCTGAAAAAGCATGCTTTTGCGGCATTGAAAATATTCGTGCAAGGCATTGGATGGATTGATGATCCGGAAAACAGGGACAACTAATACCGATTGAATAGTTGCCATGCTTTTTCATATAAAAATAAAAAGGCCGATGCACAAATGCGCATCGGCCTGACTGTAACGGAATTACGTTATTGCTTTTTAAACTCACCACCCAAATTAACTACTTCACCGTCGAAGTTTACGCGAGAACCTGTGGCGCGGAGTGTCGCGTAATTATGATCTGGGGAAAACAGAGTCCATGTCTGATAACCGCTATTACCATTCTGAGCCAGGACCGCGATCGTGGTCGGGTTGCCGGTGCTGTTCTGGAAGTGGTAGTTCCCGTAGCGGATGTCGTAGTTTACGCCGCCTTGGCTCAGGGTGCCGCTGAAGCTGCCGTTGGAATCATTACCATCGGTGATTACCAGCTTGGCGCCCGAGTTAGCGTTTAAATAAGTTCCGTTAATGCTCGACATAACAAGATTTCCTTAATCGTTGGTTAAGTATCTTCCGATGAGAGCAAGTTTCCTCCTGGAAACTCACGAGACACAGAATGGTTGGTGATTCCTTTATTGTCCACGCAACTTTTCAACGAAATTGCTATAAGCACTAATCATCTCGAGATTAACTTTCCCTGTGATTTGGCTTCGATCAGAAATCATAACGACCGGTGACACCAAGAGTACGCGGCGTGCCGAGCAGACCTTCATAGCCGCCGTTGCCGCCGGTCCACAGGGTCGTGTAGTAGGTCTTGTCGAAGGCGTTTTTCAGCCACAGCGAGACGTCCCACTGGCCCTGATTGAAATCGCCGCGCAGGCCGGTGGAGAAGTTGACCACCGCATAGCTCGGGATCTGGCCAAAATCGGAATCCTCCACCGTACCCACCGCTTTGGAGCGGAACGCATAGCTGGCGGTGACGTAGGGTTCGAAGCCGTTATCCAGGTTCCATTTGTATTCGCCGTTGGCGTTGCCGATCCATTTCGAAGCGCCGACGACCTGGTGCCCGCTGAGGTCGCAGGACGCCGGGGCGCCCGGCGCCTGACTGACTTCCGGCGGGCACGGCGCATCCTTGTACGAGAGATAGCGGACGTCGTTGTAGGAGCCGTTGATGTTCAGGGTCAGGCCCCGCAGCGGGATCACGGTGCTTTCGAACTCCACCCCGCGCGAGCGCACGGAACCGGCGTTGGTCAGGTATTGCACGCGGTTGGCGGCATCGTAGGCGTTGGTCTGATAGGCATTGACCTGAGTCCAGAACACGTTGGCGTTGAGCTGCAAACGGCGATCCCAAAGTGTGCTCTTGAAGCCGAGTTCGGCGTTGTTGGCGCGCTCGGTGCCAATCAGCAGCGAGTCGGTGCCAGCGGTCGGCGCAGAGCCCACCGCGAGGTTGATTCCGCCGGACTTTTCGCCGTGTGACAGGGTCGCGTAACCGAGCAAATCGTCGGTAATGCGATAACTGAGGTTCAGCAGGCCCGAGGGGCTGGAACTGTACTGATTCAGATCGCCGGAATCGTAGGCGCCGACACGATTGCGCCGCGCCGTGGCCGCCGCACCGCTCACCGCCACTCCGCCGCGCGGAGCGTCACGCGTGACATCGGCGTTCTTCTCTTCATAGGTGCCACGCACCCCGGCAGTGAAATCCAGCCGCTGGGTGAGATGCCAGGTGCCCTGGGCGAACAGCGCAAAGCTGTCGGTCTTGATGTGGCCATGACCGACGCTGTCTACGTTGGCCAACGCACCCCTGGACGTACCATTCCAGATATCGGCCTGCGGGCCGTAATAGGCGAAGGATCTGTTATCTAGTTCCGAACCAAAGTAGTACGCCCCCAACACGTAATCGAAGAATTCACCCTTGGGCGATGCCAGACGAAATTCCTGGGAGTACTGTTTGTCTTGCGCCGAAACCCCGGCATTGTAGGTCGCCGCCACGTTGAGCCCCTCGTCGTTGCGCGGGGTGAAGTTCCAGAAGCGGTAGGAGCTGATCGAGGTCAGGGTGAAGTCACTGGGCAGCGTCCAGTTGGCCTCCACCGAGGTGCCGCCCTGATGCACGGTGACGCGCTGGTCGCCATCCAGATTGACCTTGCGGTGCGAGCCGTTGACCAGGGTCGCCCCCGCCGTGGCAGCCCGCGCCGAGTAGAGATTGACGCCGTTGATGGTCGGCCCGGTGCTGTACAACACGCGCGTGCCGGCACTGGAATCTTCTTCGTTGTAGTCGCCGATCCAGCGCAGGTTGAACGATTCGTTGGGCTTGAACAGCAGTTGCGCGCGAAAGCCGTCGCGCGAGCCGCCGTTGAGGTCGTGGCCGTCGAATTCGTTCTTGATGTCGCCGTCGCTGCGGGTGCGATAGGCAGAAAAACGGCCGGCCAACTGATCGTTGAGCGGCCCGGAAATCGTGCCCTTGGTCTGGAAGTAACCGTCCTCGCCGACCGAGGTTTCGATGCTGCGCTCCGGGGTGAAACTCGGTGCACGGGTGCTGATGTTGATGACCCCGGCAGTGGTGTTCTTGCCAAACAACGTACCCTGCGGCCCACGCAGAACCTCCAGTTGCTCGATGTCCATCAGGTCGAACACCGCCATCCCCGGACGACCCAGATAAACGTTGTCGATGTACAGGCCGACGCTGCCTTCCAGACCATCGCTGGCCGGGTTATTGCCCAGACCGCGAATCGACACACTGGACTGACGCGCATGCATGTAGGCGACATTGACGCTGGGCACCAGTTGCTGCAAATCCTGAATCCGATAGACCCGCTGCGTCTCCAGCGTCTGGCCGCTGACTACGCTCATCGGGGTCGGCACGTCCTGGGAGCTTTCTTCGCGGCGGCGGGTGGTGACAGTCACGGTTTCCAGCTGCGAGCTGTCGGCAGCCGTTTTGCCGGCGGGAGCCGGTGCCGGGGTTTCGGCGTCGGCGGCGTAGCTGTGAGTCCAACTGGCGCTCCCCGCCAGCAGCAGGGCCAAAGGCAGGCGCTTGAGCCGTCGGGGCGTTAGCGGGGACGCACGTTTCACTGGACTCATAAGACGCTCCTGGTCAAAAAACACACAGACATCTTCAGCGCTGCATATTCTTTAAAGTTATTTATTTATGGATTTACAAATATTTACTGCATAAGAGATTGCCTTTATAAGGAGTCGACCTGATGCATATCCAATGCATTTCCCGGATATTTTTTATGTGAAAAATGCATATCGACTTGCGCCAGCTTCGCCACTTCATAGCCCTCGTCGAACAACGCAGCTTCGTCGCCGGCGCGCAGGCGGTGAATCTGTCGCAGTCGGCGTTCAGCCGCAGCATCCAGGCGCTGGAGCACAGCGTCGGCTGCCAGTTGGTCGATCGCGGACGCAAGGATCTGCCGCCGACCAAACAGGGCCAGGTGCTGCTCGAACACGCGCGGCGACTGGTCAGCGGCGCGCAGCAGATGGCCAACGAAATCAGCCAGTTCAATGGCCTGGAGGCGGGGGAGTTGCGCTTCGGTTGCGGCCCGGCGCCCGCAGCGGGATTGATCCCTCGGGCGATCGGCAGTTTCATCGGCCGCTACCCGAAAGCGCGGGTGCAGTTTCAGGTCGATGACTGGCAGAGTCTGAGCAAGCGGTTGCTGAACGAGGAGTTCGAATTCTTCGTTGCCGACACGCGTTATTTCGAAGCCGATCCGGACTATCTGACCCACCGCTTGCGCCCGCGAAAGTGGCATTTCTGCTGCCGCGCCGGACATCCGCTGGCGACGCACGAACGGGTGAGCGCGGCGCAACTGATGAGTTATCCGCTGGCGGTGAGCATTCGTCCGCCGAATCTGCGCAAGGTCATCGTCGACCTCAGCGGCCGCCCGGACTTCACCCCGAACGTGGAATGTGAAAACAGCACCAGCCTGCTCGGCGTGGTGCTGCACTCGGATGCGATCGGGATCGTCGGGACGTATTCCGATGCCCTGCATCAGGCCAGGGGCGAACTGGTGCGCCTGAAGATCGAGGGGCTGGCGGATGATCTGGAAGAGTTGTACACGCGCTACGGGATCGTCAGCCGGGCCGGCTATCGCTTGTCGCCGCTGGCGGAGGCGATGATCGAACAGATCAAGGAAATGGATCAGCAGGATGAGGAAGTGTGCTCACTGGCGGGGCTGGCGGTCTGATTCAGCACCGATGCACCTTCTGCATAAAACCCATTCCCCGAATGCACTTGCCGAACACCACCGCCGAAAGCGAAAACCCTCACCTGTCCTTCTGACCGGTGAACCTCATGACCACCTCGCAAAACCCCGTGCGCAACGTGCTGTACATCATGTGCGACCAACTGCGCCGCGATTACCTGTCCTGTTACGGCCATCCGCATCTGCACACGCCGAACATCGATCGCCTGGCCGCTGCCGGCGTCCGGTTCAGCCGTGCCTACACCCAGGGCACGATCTGCGGGCCATCGCGGATGTCGGCGTACACCGGACGCTATGTCAGCAGCCATCAGGTGGCATGGAACGCGGTGCCGCTGCCATTGGAAGAACTGACCCTCGGCGATTACCTGCGGCCCCACGGCATTCGTACTGCGTTGGTCGGCAAAACCCACGCCACGGCCAATGTGGATGCCTTGCAACGGCTGGCGATCGATCCCCGGAGCGAACAGGCCGAGGTGCTAAACGAGGTCGGTTTCGAGCCGTACTTTCGCCACGACGGCATCTTCCCCGACGACCCGCTGTTCGATGACAAACGCGAATCCGCGCCTTACACCCATTACCTGCGCAAACAGGGTTTCGACGGACGAAATCCCTGGCACGACTGGGCCAACGCCGCCGAAGGCGAGCACGGGGAAATCCTCAGCGGCTGGCAAATGCGCCATTCGCACCTGCCGGCGCGGATTCCCGAGCAACATTCAGAGACCGTCTACACTACAAATCGCGCCATCGACTTCATCGGTGAGCAAGGTGAAAAACCCTGGTGTTTACACCTCTCGTACATCAAGCCGCACTGGCCCTACATCGTACCAGCGCCGTACCACACCTTGTACAGTACGAAATCGATTCTCAAACCGGTCCGATCGGACCTTCCAAGCGACCATCCGGTCTACAAGGCCTTTCGCCAGCACGAGGAAAGCCTGAACTTCTCCAAAGATTCAGTACGAAACAACGTGATCCCGACCTACATGGGCCTGGTCAAACAGGTCGATGACCAGCTCGGGCGGCTGTTCGATTTCCTGCAAAGCAGCGGGCGCTGGGATGACACGCTGATCGTGTTCACCAGCGATCACGGCGACTTCCTGGGCGATCACTGGCTGGGGGAGAAGGAGTTTCTGCTGGAGCAGGCGGTGGGCGTGCCGTTGATCGTGCGCGACCCGCGTGCGGCGGCAGATGTCACTCGCGGTTCGGTGGATGAGAGGCTGGTGGAAACCATCGACACTCTGCCGACGTTTCTTGATGCGCTGGGATTGCCGGGGGCGGAGCATCGCCTCGAAGGCCGTTCGTTGATTGCCTTGTTGCACGGCGAAAACCCCGATTGGCGCCGCTATGCCATCAGTGAATACGACTATGCGTTTCAAGCCCCTGTGCGAGAGCGGCTGGGCCAGCCGATCGACCGCTGCCGCATGACCATGGTGCGCAGCGAGCGTTGGAAATACCTGGCGTACGACGGCTTTCGCCCGCAGTTGTTTGACCTGCTGAATGACCCGCAGGAATTACATGACTTGGGCGATGACCCGGCCTGCGCGGCGGTGCGCGAGGAGCATGCGGGGTATCTGTTTGAATGGGTGCGCGGGTTGAAGCGGCGTACCACCATCAGCCATCAGGAGATCGATGTGCGCGGGCAGCGGTTTCGTTATGGGGAGCCGGAGAGCGAGAAGGTGGTGCAGATTGGCGTTTGGTAGCAGAGAAAAGCCCCTCACCCGTCGGGGTGAGGGGCTCCTGGTCTTCAATCACGCCCCTTGATGGTCTGACTCCGCTGCCCATTGACCCCCACCGGCACTTCCCCCTTGAGCGTCACCCGACGCACCACGCGATCCTGAGTGCCGTAATCATCGATCGCATAGTGCTGGGTCGAGCGGTTATCCCAGATCGCCACGTCACCGGCCTTCCAGCGCCAGCGCACGGTGTTTTCCTGACGGATCACATGGCTCTGCAACAACCCGAACAAGTGCGCTGAATCGGCCTGGGAATAGCCCTTGATGCGTTTGACGAAATGCCCCAGGAGCAAGCTTTTCTCACCGCTGACCGGGTGCACGCGCACCACCGGATGCTCGGTCTCGTAGACGGTCGATGTGAAGACCTTGCGGTAGCGCTCAAGCTTCTCCGCCGAGACGTCCGGCTTTGCGGAGGCGTAGTCGTATTCGTTGCTGTGAACGGCCACCAGTTTGTCCGCCAGCTCACGCAACTCGGTCGGCAGGCCGTTATACGCAGTGGCGGTGTTGGCCCACAGGGTATCGCCGCCGAAGGCCGGGGCTACCACCGAACGCAGGATCGAGGCCTTCGGATAGGCGTCGACGAAGGTCACGTCGGTGTGCCATGAGTTGGCGCGCTGGCCTTCGGCACCGTCCAGTTCCAGCAAGTAACGGGTGCCCTCGCGGGACGGCACGGTCGGATGCGCCACCGGCTCGCCAAGCAGGTGAGCGAAGGCTTCCTGGCGCTGATCGTCGAGCTGGATCTGCTCGCGGAAGAACACCACCTTGTACTGGATCAGCGCCTGCTGGATCGCCTCGACCGTGGCGGCGTCCAGCTCGCCGGACAACTGCACACCACGGATTTCAGCACCGATACGACCGGCCACCGGATGAATGTCCAGCGCATGGACAGCGGGTTTTACAGCGAGTGCGGCATTGCTCATGGGTAGACCCTCATCGACTGCTTGCGGTTGGCGGCAGCGAAACAACGCTCTATCTATATTCCATATACATCTAATAGATATTCACATGCTTCGTTGACGGAATAAGAGCTTGCATTTAAAACCTCAGGCAACCCTCGTCGCAAATGCCTTCGAGCTATTTTTAGGATGCCGGAAAAGCATATGGATCTTCGCCAGCTGCGCTACTTCATCGCCCTCAACGAGCACCGCAGTTTTGTCCGCGCGGCGGACGCGATGGGCATCACGCAACCGGCGTTCAGCCGCAGTATTCAAGGGCTGGAGCAGGAGTTCGGCTGCGTGTTGGTGGATCGCGGCAACAAGGATCTGCGCCCCACGCCCGAAGGCCAGGTGGTGTTGCAACACGCTCTGACCCTGGTCCAGGGCGCGGCATTGCTCAGCGCCGAAGTGACGCAGATGACCAAGCTCGACGCCGGCGAACTGCACTTCGGTTGCGGCCCGGCACCGGCCGTGAAACTGGTGCCGGACGCCGTGGCGCAATTCATCAACGCTCACCCGAAAGTACGCACCTGTTTTCAGGTGGATAACTGGGAAAAACTCAGCCGCGCCCTGAGCCGCGAAGAGATCGAATTCTTCATCGCCGACATCCGCCATTTCGAGTCCGACCCGAACTTTCAGACCCGTGCGTTGACACCCAAGCGCGGGGTGTTTTTCTGCCGCCCGGGGCATCCGTTGCTGAGCAAGGAAAGCCTGTCGACCAACGACATGTTCGATTACCCGCTGGCGACCACATTGATCCCGCCGGGCATTCGCAAACTGCTGGCGAACCTCAGCGGGCGGATCGACTTTTCACCAACCATAGAAACCGAGCATTTCCCGGCACTGGTCAAGGTCGTGCTGCAATCCAATGCGATTGGCGTGGGCACCGAAGAGGCGTTTGTCGAGGACATCGCCCAGGGCTCGCTGGCGCTGCTGCACTGGCGCAATCTGCCGCAGAACCTGGAGAGCATGAATGCGCGGTGCGGGATCGTCAGCCGGACCGGGTTTCGCCTGTCGCCGGCAGCACGGGCGATGATCGAGACGCTGGTGGCGGTAGACCGGCAGGACATCGGCGTCGCGGTTTAGGGCCTCTTCGCAGGCAAGCCCGCGAAGAGGCCCTCAAGAACGCCGCAAATTCAGAGCTGGGCCGCCGCCAAGCCAGGCGCCACCCAATCGCTCACCTTGAACGGCTTGCGAATCAGTTTCTGTTGCGCCGCCAGATCCACCTTGCCCTGCAAGCCTTCAAGGAACAGCGGATCAAGCGTCGACGGGAACACTTCGCTGAGATTCTGATCCTTGAGGTCCTGCGTCAGGATCACCGACGGATAACTCGCCAGGCCCGACACCAGTTGTACGTAAGCCTCTTTGTTGCTGTCCTGAGTCAGCCAGTCCACTGCTTGCTGCTGGGCCTTGAGCAGCTTCGCCACCGCCTCCGGGTGCGCATCGATGAACTTGCCGGTGCCCAGCAATACCGCCTGTACGCTGCCGGCACCATCGAGGTCCTTGGTATTAAGCGGCAGCTCGGCCAGCCCTTTGGCCTGCAATGCCGTCAGTCCCGAACTGCCCCACGACGCATCGATCTGCTTCGCCGCCAGTGCGGCGACCGCCGCGTTGAAATCGAGGTTGATCACCTTCACGTCCTTCTCGCTCAAGCCAGCGCTCGCCAGCGCCGCATCGAACGACAACTGGGTCGCGGTGCCACGGAAGATCGCCACACGCTTGCCTTTGAGATCCTGCAAGGTCTTGATCCCCGATCCCGGCACTACGCCCAGATACTGTTTCACCCCACGGGCGGTGGCGCTGAGCAGGCGCGTGTCCAGACCGTTGGACTTGCCGATGATCGCCGCCAGGTCACCCAGATAAGCCAGATCTACCTGGCCATTGGCGAACGCCTCGTTGATCACCGGCCCCGCCCCCTTGAAGAAGCTCCACTGAATCTTGATGCCCTGCTCGGCAAACGCCTTTTCGAAAATCTGCTGATCGCGCAAGACATCCACGATGCCCCCGCCGCTGTGCTGGGCACCGGCGCTCAGGTCGGGCACGGCGATCCTGATTTCCTTGAGTTCCTCGGCGCTGGCGCTGAACGCCAGCAGGCCCGCCAGCGCCGGGGCGGCGAACAGACTGATGACGCGTTTGAAGGGAAGGTTCATGGGTGCGGCTCCTTGGGTCACGACGGGCATTGAGGAGCCGAAAGTAGGCGGAATGTACATCTGCGCTTAAATACTATAAATGCACATTTTTATAGCTTTTAACGCTAAGCGAGCGGCACCGGGACTTCCACAGCGATATGCATGGAGAGCATCGAAAATATTCTTCGAATGCATTGGATGCGTATCGGGCTGTAAGCCTTAAATGGTCTGGCTTATCTCCCAATAGTATTGATTTGAATTTTTATAGATCAATTTTGCATACACCGTTTCTGTCTCGTGGGAGCGGCTGCCACGCAACCCGACAACGGAGGTCACCCATGGCCCGAGAATCCTTGCTCCGCCTGCCACTCGCCGCCCCGCCGCTGAATCGACGGGGCTGGCCGACGTTGAGCCAGCGTCTGCTGCCGTGGCTGCTGCCCATCGCCCTGTTCGCTCTGTGGTGGCTCGCCGCGCGCCATCAATGGATGAGCGAGCAGATCCTGCCCGCGCCATCGCTGGTGTGGAACAGCGCCGTCGAATTGTCCCGGGGCGAGATCTGGAGCCATTTGTGGATCAGCCTGCAACGGCTGTTCTGGGGACTGCTGGCGGGGATTACCGCCGGTGCCGTACTGGGCGCGACGCTGGGTTTCAGTCGACGTCTGGAGCGCTTGATCTTCCCGACCTTCGCCGGCCTGGCCCAAGTGCCGACGCTGGCATGGATTCCTTTGTTCATGGTGTTCTTCGGCATCGGCGAAGTGCTGAAACTGGTGGTGCTGGTCAAGGCGATCGTGGTGCCGGTCACCCTGCACACTCTGGTCGGCGTGCGCGATGCGCAACCCAGATTGCGCGAAGCCGCCGCCGTGTTGCGCCTGCCACCACGGCTGTTGATCCGGCGCCTGGTGCTGCCCGCCGCCCTTCCTGCATTCATGGCCGGCGTGCGCCTGGCCCTGGCCGCCGGCTGGACGTCGCTGCTGGCGGTGGAACTGCTGGCGTCGAGTGAAGGCATCGGTTTCCTGATGGTCTGGGCGCGGCAGTTGTTCATGCTCGACATCGTTTTCGTGTGCATTGTGCTGATCGGCGTGATCGGCGTGGCGATGGATCGCGGCATCGGTCTGCTGGACAGGAAACTGGTGTACTGGCCGCATCCGGCCACCGCTGAAATTCGTCGCGGCCCGCGTTATGAAGGCTGGCAGCGTCTGCAACCCTGGCTGTTGCCGCTGGCGCTGTTCGCGCTGTGGCAACTGGCGACCGATCAACAATGGGTCGACCCCAACATTCTGGTCAGTCCGCTGACGGTGCTGGAAACCACGTACCACGGATTGCTCGACGGCACCTTGATCAGCGCAATGGCCCTGAGTCTCGGCCGCACCCTTGGCGGCCTGCTGATCGGCGGCGGACTCGGCCTCACGCTGGGCCTGTTGCTCGGCCTGTCGCGCACCAGCGAACGCCTGCTCGGCCCGACTCTCGCGGCGCTGCGGCAGATCGCGATTTTCGCCTGGGTGCCGCTGCTCACCGCATGGTTCGGTCTCGGTGAACTGGCGAAGTGGGTGTTCGTCGCCCTCGCCGCGTTTTTTCCGCTGTTTGTCGCCACCCAGCGCAGCGTCGCCAACCTGTCGCCACAACTCAACGAAGCCGCGCAGGTATTGCGCCTGAACCTAGCTCAACGCCTGCGCCGCCTGGTGCTGCCGGGCGCCGCGCCGGGGATCTTCGCCGGCCTCAGGCTGAGCCTGATCTACGCCTGGCTCGGCACCATCGGCGCCGAATATTTCATGCCGTCCAACGGCGGCATCGGCAGCCAGATGATCGGCGCGCAACAACTGCTGCGCATGGACCTGATCATGGCCGGGATGCTCCTGGTCGGCCTCACCGGCGCCCTGCTCAACCTCATTGGCCAACGCCTGGAAATCCGCGCCACCCGCTGGAGACACGCATGAACGCACCGATTGTCAGCTTCACCCACGTAGGCAAATCCTTCGACGTCGACGGTTTCGAACTGGAGGCGATCCGCGAATTCAACCTCGACATCGCCGAGGGCGAATTCGTCGCCATCGTCGGTTCCAGCGGCTGCGGCAAATCCACCCTGCTGCGCTTGCTGGTGGGCCTCGATACGCAATTTCGCGGGCAGATCAGCGTCGACGGCAAAGCCGTCAGCGGCATCGGCGGCGAGCGCGGCATCGTGTTTCAGGAACACCGCTTGTTCCCGTGGCTGACGGTGGCCGACAACATCGGCCTGGGGCTGGTCAACGAGCCGCTGAGTGCCGCCGAAAAGCAGCAGCGGATCAACGATTTCATCGATCTGGTGGGCCTGCGCGACTTCGCCCGCGCGTATCCGCATCAACTTTCCGGCGGCATGGCGCAGCGGGTGGCGATCGCTCGCGGCCTGGTGGCGAGCCCGCGAATCCTGTTGCTCGACGAGCCCTTCGGCGCCCTCGACGCCCTGACCCGCCAACAGATGCAGGACGAACTGCTGGCGATTCGTGACCGGGCCAGGATCACCACGATTCTGGTCACCCACGACGTCGAGGAAGCGATCTTCCTTGCCGATCGCGTGGTGGTGATGGAGCCGCGTCCGGGACGGATCAAGCAAGTGGTCGACATCGCCCTGCCCCATCCGCGCCAGCGCAGCAGTTTTGACTTCCATCAGTTGCGCGAGGAGCTGCTGCACGAACTGACCAGTGACGATCACTATCAACCGAACCAACCCGCGCAGATCCGCGATCTGCCGCTGTCGTTCATCGCCTGCTGAACAGGAGTTCCCGCGAATGCCGCAACGTCCCAATTTCCTGGTGATCCTGGCCGATGATCTCGGTTTCTCCGACATCGGCGCTTTTGGCGGCGAGATCGCCACGCCGAACCTCGATGCACTGGCCAGCAACGGCCTGCGCCTGACCGATTTCCACACCGCCCCGACGTGCTCACCGACCCGCTCGATGCTGCTCACCGGCACCGATCACCACATCGCCGGCATCGGCACCATGGCCGAAGCATTGACCCCGGAGCTGATCGGCAAACCGGGTTACGAGGGTTACCTCAACGACCGTGTCGTCGCTTTGCCAGAGCTGCTGCGCGAGGCCGGTTACCAGACGTTGATGAGCGGCAAATGGCACTTGGGCCTGACCGCTGAACTGGCGCCCCAGGCGCGCGGTTTCGAGCGTTCGTTCTCGCTGCTGCCGGGCGCGGCGAACCACTATGGTTTCGAGCCGACCTACGACGAACACACGCCGGGTCTGCTGAAGTCCACCCCGGCGCTGTACATCGAGGACGACACGTTTCTCGATGAATTGCCAAAGAATTTCTATTCCTCCGACGCCTTCGGCGACAAGTTGCTGCAATACCTCAAGGAGCGCGACCAGAGCCGGCCGTTCTTCGCTTACCTGCCGTTTTCCGCACCGCACTGGCCGTTGCAGGCGCCAGCGGATGTCGTCGCAAAATACCGTGGCCGCTACGACGCGGGGCCGGAAGTGCTGCGTCTGGAGCGCCTGGAAAAACTCAAGGCACTGGGGTTGATCGAGGCGGATGTCGAGCCGCATCCGCTGATCCGGTTGACCGCGCAATGGGACGCACTGAGCGCTGAACAGCGGCAGATTTCCGCGCGGGCGATGGAGGTCTACGCGGCGATGGTCGAGCGCATGGACTGGAACATCGGCCGGGTCGTCGACTATCTGCGCCAGCAGGGGCAACTCGACAACACCTTCATCCTGTTCATGTCCGACAACGGTGCCGAAGGTGCGCTGCTCGAAGCCTTCCCCAAGTTCGGTCCGGAGCTGCTCACCTATCTGAACCAGCATTACGACAACAGCCTCGACAACATCGGCCGTGGCAATTCCTACGTCTGGTACGGGCCGAGCTGGGCGCAGGTGGCGACCGCGCCGTCACGCCTGTTCAAGGCCTTCACCACCGAAGGCGGGATCCGCGTGCCGGCGCTGCTGCACTATCCGCAACTGCCGCTCAAGGGCCAGATCAGCCACGGCTTCGGCACGGTGATGGACATCACCCCGACCATCCTCGACCTGGCCGGCGTGCGTCATCCGGGCAAGCAATGGCGCGGCAAACCGGTGGCGCCGCTGCGGGGTAAATCCTGGCTGGGATTCCTGTCCGGCGAGACGCCGCAGGTGCATGACGAACACACCGTCACAGGTTGGGAATTGTTCGGTCGGCGGGCGATCCGGCAAGGACAATGGAAAGCGGTGTACATCCCCGGACCGGTGGGGCCGGCGACGTGGCAGCTTTATGATTTGCGTAGTGATCCGGGGGAGATTCATGACCTGGCGCTGAGTCAGCCTGACAGACTCAGCACCTTGATCGGGCATTGGCAGCAGTATGTCGAAGAGACCGGGGTGATTTTGAGTGCCTCGCCGTTTCAGCCGGATTGAGGGTGCTTGAGAAACAGCTATCGCTGGCAGGTTGGCTCCCACAGGGGGAATGCATTCCAAATGTGGGAGCTGGCCCTGCCAGCGATTAGGCCTTTGCAGTCAACCATCAAGCCCGGGCTGTACGCACCTCTTCACTCACCACGTCAGCCTTCCGAACAAACCGGTTCGCCCGCCCGAACGTCCCGAAATCATTGAACCGTACCCCCATCTCACGCATCACTTTATGCGCCACCGGCACGGTCATCTGGCGAATGTAGAACGGCTCCTTCACCACAAAATGGTGAATCCCGTGGCTGCTGCCGAAGTTGAAGCAGAACGCCTGTAGCGGCCACAACCACCATGGGTTCAACACCTGGCATTGCTGCAGCACATTGCCCGGCTCGACATCGCCGTAGTAATGCATGTTCGAGCTGATGAAGTGCAGGCAGAACGTGCGCAGCACATTCGGGCCGATGATGACGACCGCCGCGATGTCGATCACCTGCATCACCGACAGCGTGGTCGCCGACCATTCGATCGACGAGCCCATCAGCCAGGCAACGCCATTGGCCCCATGGAAACCGAGGAACACGTACCACGCGCCCCAATGCAGCAGCGCCAGCGGCGCGTAGACCTTCAGCGAACGCTTGAGGATGTTGATCTTGTGCACCCAGGTCTTGGCCCGAAGCATGCGGATGAACGCCGACATCACGTTGTCCCCGACCATCAGCAAGCGTGCAAACCCCCAGGGCTCGCCGTTGGTGATCGCCCGTTCTTCCATGTCGGTCTCGGTGCCGGAAACCTTGTGGTGATTCAGGTGCAAGTGGCGGCGGATCCACGGATTGATGGTGCTCGGCCGCGCCAGCCACACCAGGCCCATCATCAGGTTGTGCGGCACGCGCTGCTTGCGGAAATACATGCTGTGGATCAGGTCATGCTCCAGCTCATGGGTCAGAGAAGCGCAAAAGGCGTTGAGCAGCAGGCACGCCCACCACGCCATGTGGCCGCTGATGTACAGCGCCGCCGAACCGATCATCCCGGCCAGGGCAAAGGCCAGGATCCCCGCTCCGAGCGCGTCCTGGTGCTTGAGAATCGGGTAGCGCTCACGCAATTCGACGCCTTTGGCCAGCACCACTTGGCGAATATGCGCTGATCGCTGCGCAGCATTGTGTCGCTGGGGACTTGCAGAAGTACGGTCCATGCTTCCATCCTCTGGTTATCGATGTTCGCATCCTGCCTTGCAAAGGTTCTGAACGCGGTAGCCGAGAACGCCAACCTGTTGACCGGAAGCGCCAATCAGCATGAAGGAACCCACTTCTCTCGCCAGCTGGACCCGTGCCCTGCGCAAGCAACTCGACGCGCTGGGGCTGGACAGCATTGCCCTCTGTCAGCAGGCCGGCCTCGATCCGCAATTGATGGACGACCCGAACGCGCGCTATCCGCTGTCCGGCACCACCCGCCTGTGGCAGATCGCGGTGCAGGTCAGCGGCGATCCGGCCATCGGTTTGCGGGTGTCGCGGTTCGTCAGCCCGACCACGTTTCATGCGCTGGGTTACGCGCTGGTCGCCAGTGGCAGCCTGCGTGAGGTGTTCGAGCGGATCGTGCGTTATCACCCGGTCGTCAGCGATGCCCTCGAACTGGAATTGAGCCGCAACGATGACCGTTACCTGTTCCGCCTGAAAATCCCCTCCGGCAATCCCGCGCCAGCCTTTGAGGCCATCGATGCGTTCGCCGCGATCTACGTGCGCACCTGCCGCAATCGCCTGGGCCGCGACTACGCGCCGCTAGCGGTGTACCTGCGCCGCCCGGTGCCCGAGGATGATCACCCGTGGCACAAAGTCTTCCGCGCCCCGGTGCATTTTGGCGCCGCCGAGGATCGCCTGGAATTCGCCCTTGCTGACTTCGACAGCCACCTCGACGACGCCAACCCGGAACTGGCCGAACACAACGAGGCGGTACTCAAACGCACCATGGCCCAGCTCAAGCCACTGACCTGGGAGCGCAAGGTGCGCGATGCGATCGAAGAACAACTGCCGGACGGCGAACCTTCAGCCGAACGGATCGCCGAGGCCCTGCACCTGAGCCTGCGCAGCCTGCAACGGCACCTGGCGGACGAGGGCTGCCGCTTCGACACGCTGCTCAACGAAAGCCGCGAGAACCTGGCGCTGCTGCACCTGCGTGATCCGCAATGCTCGCTGAGCGAAATCAGTTATCTGCTCGGGTTTGCCGACACCAGCAGCTTCAGTCGCGCGTTCAAGCGCTGGACGGGTATGACGCCGGGGCAGTTTCGGGATCAGTTGCGCTGACAGGTTTTGCATGATTGATCAAATGGTCGCCAACGCCCGCAACCGCTGCGCATCCAGAATCACGATCTCGCCGTAAGCCAGTCCGATAATCCCCTGCCCCTGCAGCTCCTTGAGAATCTGATTGGTGGTCTGGCGCGACAACGACAGCATCGACGCCAGCTGCTCCTGAGGCAGTTGCAGAACCCGGCGTGGTGGATCGAGTTCGCCGTAGCCTTCGGCGATCATCAGCAATCGGTGAGCGAGGCGGGCCGGGGCCGGCAGCAGGCTCAGTTGTTCGAGGTTGATGAAGGTCAGGCGCAATTTGTGGCTCATCAGCAGCGCCAGGTGCCGCCAGTACACCGGGTGTTCCTCGAGCAGTTTGAGCAACGTGGACTGCGGGATATTGATGAGGGTGCACGGGCCGACGGCATAGGCGTCGTGGGTGCGGGGCTGGCCGTCGAACAGGCAGATTTCGCCGAACCAGTGCGGCGCTTCGACCAGGCTCAACAGCGCCTCCTTGCCCTGCTCGCTGACCGCGCCGATGCGCACCGCGCCATCCAGCACGGCGTACAGCCCGCAGGGCGGATCGCCGCGCTGGAACAGCCGCTGCCCCGCCGCCAGCCGCCGCTCGCGGGCGTTCGCCAGCAGACTATCCTGAAAGGACAACGGCAGATGACTGAACCATTGCCCGGTCATCAGGCGTTCGCGCCAGACCTTTTCCATGCACTCTCCTGAAGATTGTCGCCTGCCTGACAGAGCGAACCATAAACCCGGCGCATGATTCGATCACCCTACAGGAGGAACAACAATGAAAAGCCTCGTCGATCATTTGAGTCAATACGCCGCCTACCACCGTGACCCGCGCAACATTGCCAGCCACTTTATCGGCATTCCGCTGATTGTGGTGGCCGTGGCGGTGTTGTTGTCGCGTCCGGAATGGGCGGTGGGCGGGTTGTGGTTATCGCCGGCCGTTGTGGTCGCACTGGCCTCGGCATGGTTTTACCTGCGCCTGGAACTGCGGCTCGGGGTATTGATGACCGTGCTGATGGGGCTGTCGGTCTGGGCCGGGCACACGCTGGCGCAACAGAGCACCCTGGTCTGGCTGAGCAGCGGCCTGGGGATGTTCGTGATCGGTTGGGCGATCCAGTTTGTCGGCCATCACTACGAAGGGCGCAAACCGGCGTTCGTCGATGACCTCACCGGGCTGATCGTCGGCCCGCTGTTTGTCGTGGCGGAACTGGCGTTCATGCTTGGCATGCGCCACGAACTCAAACACACCATTGAAGAGCGCGTCGGTCCGGTGATGCTTCGCGAGCACAGGACCGTCCATTGAGAGAACCGGGCGACGCGCATTCCAACGCACGTCGCCCGGCCTGTTTCACAACGCGCCGAAGGTCACCTGCACCGTCAGCGCCCCCTGATTGTCGGCAAGCCCGACACCGTAGCGCCCCTCCAGATCATCGTTGATACACAGCTGCAACTCGCCTTGCTGGCCGGCAGGAATCTGCGCCAGATCACCGATCAGAAATGGCTGGCCGGAACTGCCGATCCGCCCGATCAACGCCCCTTCACTGGCCCCCGGCAAGGTGTAGCCGGGTTTGGCGATCAGTCCCGGACTGCCATTGCCATCGACCCTGCCGCCGGCCGGACTGGCAAACCACAGACCGCTGACATAACGCACCAGACGCGGACTCGGCCCGTTGATCTGCACCCCGGTGCCTTGCCACGGCTGATTGGCCTGGACCTGCACCGTCGCGGCCTTCAGATCATTGGCCAGGGTGTCGCCGGCCTGAATCGACAACGCGGCGATGGTCAGGCTCGGGTTCGACGTGCCGGTGCTGGGGAATACACCATCGCCCACCAGGAACAGGTTTTTGTGATCCCAGCTGCGCTGGTCCTTGTCGACCACCGACTTGCCCGGGTCATCGCCCATGCGGTACGTGCCCATCAAGTGTCCGGCGCCCTGGAAGCTGTAATTCTCCCCCTTGTAGGTGAACAGCCCCGGCGGCAGCGGCTTGGTCAACTCGGTGGCGCCCAGCAGTTCGGTGATGATGTGGGTGGCGAGAATCTTCGCCTGCCGGAAGCCTTCCTTGGTGTAGTCGGACAAGTCGTAGTGGATCTCCGGCCGAGGGATGCCCAGCCGATCCTTGTACTGCGTCGACGGCACGATGTAGCAATCGGCATTGTCCGGATCGTCCTCCACCTGCTCCACCAGAAAGCCGATGCGGAATTGACGGATCAGCAGGTCGTTGAGCTTCTGCACCAACGCCGTGCCGTACAGCACCTGCTGTGGCCCCGAGGCGGGAGGCAGCGGGTTGGTGGCGCTGTTGTTGGCGCCATCGATCAGGTCCGCGACGGTGACATACGGATCGCCCACCGGCCAGTTGAAGCCTTCATTGCCGATTTCGATCCGCCATGCCGCGCGCTGGCTACGGAATTGGCCGTCGCGCAGGCTTTCGATGCCGGCCGTGGACACTGGCCCACGATACGGGAACACCTGCTTGCCTTCCGGCATCAGACCCCAGGCCAGATAAATCGGGTGATCAGACAGGCTGCGCCCGACCTGGCCACTGCTGTTCGCCACACCTTTGGGCCACGCCGGGCTGGCGGAGTTGAGCAGCAGTTTCGGTGTTTCAATGGCATGGGCGGCGATCACGTAACGCTGGCCGATCGCAACGCCGGTGCCGGTAGGCGGGCCATCGCCCAACTGGTACTGGATGAACTCGATGCCGCTGATGGACTTGTCCGCCGCCACCGTGACCTTGCTCGCCACGGTTTTGTAGAGCACCCGCACATTGCCGGTGTTCAACGCATTGTTCAGGGTGACCGTGGCATCGTATTTGGCCTGGATCGGGCAGATCGGCGTGCAGTTGGTGTTGCCTGCACACACCCGGCGGCCGGCGTACGGCTGCGAGTTGCGCCCCGCCGGTGTCGGGCTGACCACCAGCGGCAAACCGTCGAACGACTGCCCCTGGACCGCCGCGACAAAACTGCCGTCGACCAGCGACAACGGAATGCTGGTCATCGGGAATTGGTAGCCGGTGGGAAACGTCATGCCCAGATAGGCCTGATCGGCGACATTGGCCGCCACGCCGATTTCCGCTTCGGCACGGCAGTAGGCGCTTTGCAGATCGTTGTAGCTGATCGGCCAGTCCACCCCCACGCCGTACAGCGACTTCAGGCGAAAATCGTTGGGCACCATGCGCAGACAGGTCGCTACCCAGTGCCAGGTGGTGCCGCCGCCGACCCGCTCATAGGTGCTGGTGAAGGCCAGCGGACCTTTCTGCACCAGATAACTGACCTCGGGGTTGTCCCAGCCGAGAATCAGATCGGCGATGGTGGCCCGGGGGGCGTTTTCCTTGGCCGGGTCCCGTGGCGTGTCCAGGGTACTGACCGGTGGATAAGGTGACTCCGGCGTCTTCAGGGTCGCGGTGTAGAAGCGCTCCAGATATTGATTGCGATTGGCCGGAACCTCAGGCCCCGACTCCAGCACCAGCACTTTCACCCCGGCCAGGCCCAACTGATAGGCAATGATGCTGCCTGCGAGGCCCGCGCCGACGATCACCACATCTGCTTGTTCGGTACTCATGACGACGCTCCCTGTTGTCCGCTGGCCGGAACCCCGGTGAAGTCTTCAAGGCTCGGCGGCTCGCTGTTCCAGTAACCGAAGAAAAACTCGCTGTAACCCATCGGATGGGCCTGGGCGATTTTCCATGCCCAACTGTTGGTGTAGGCCTGATCGGAGACCACGGTCTGATCGCCCGTTTTGGCGACCTTGTCCACGTCATAAGGCTGATACCAGACACCCAGCAGCCAGAGCTTCATGATCGCGCGGGCGGCCTGGGCCGCTTGCGTGGTGGCCGGCTGCGTGCCGTTCATCAAAATGGCCTGGGCGATCTGATCCGGCGGCACCTTGTCCGCCGCCAGTGTCGCGTACTGGGTCAACAAGGCCTGCAAGACGCTGGAGGTGATGCGCGGCGTGACGAAGGCCAGGAACTGGGTCGGCAACCCGACCGGGTCGACCTGCGGCGCAATGAACGATTGCGGGATGCCGGTCAGGGCCGATGACAGACCGGCGAAATTGTCCAGATCGGTGCTCATGGCTGACTCCTTGTCGCGCCCGTGGATTGCGCGCGTTCGAGCAGGTAGGTGAAGTCCGCGAAGCTGGTGCGCGGCGACTCGGTGACATGGGTGGCGGCGTTGCCGTGACAGGCGATGCAGCTGGAGGACGCCTGCGGCACGGTGCCCTGGATGTAGGTTTCCAGGGTGGCGTTGGCGAGGAACGAAGGTGCCGGCCGGCCCAGCGGTTCGGTTTTGGAGATCTGACACGGCGGCTGCGGCGTCAGCGTCGGCCACTGGGTGCTGATCAATTGATAGTTGGCCCACACGCTCTTCGGATTCACCGTGCGCAGCAGCGTCTGGTAAGTGCTGTTGAGGGTCTTGGTAGCAGCGGTCAGCGGTTCTTCACGAACGATCTGCGAAGGCGTGGCCTTCACCGCCGAGTTCCATGGCCGGGGCGGTGGCTGATTGACTTCGGCCTTACTGCTGGCGTTGTAGAACAGGTACGGGCCTTTGCGTTCGGCCTCGGGCGTGGTTTTTTCCGGCACGTTATCGACGTGTTCGAAGGTCGACCAGACCCACTGCGGCGCGCTGCTGGTCTTGTGTACGATGTGCAGCCCCACCAGCCCGACCGGTTCGGCCTTGCAGGACTCCGGCACCACCGGCCCTTTGCTCGGGTCGCTGTTGCCCGGCGTGTAGACCAGCGCATCGACGGTGTGGAAGTTCTCGCGTTTGTCATTGCCGTCGAGGACTTTCCACGACGCCTTGACCATCAGCGAACCGACTTCACTGGTTTTCGGATCGCCGCAACTGAACGCCACGGTATTGCTCGAACTGGCCTTGAAAAACGCCTGCTGCCCCTCGACGCTGTACAGGCCGTTATTGACGATGTCGTTGAACATCGGCTGGTTGACCACGATTTCGTTGCGCGTGTAGACGCCGGCCTGATCCACCAGCGGTCCGCTCTGGAAGGGCTGGATGAATTCGTCGAGGACATCCGGCACCTTGCCCATCTGTTGCAGAAGGCGCCCTTCTCCGAGCCCCTCGCACGCCTTGGGAACATTTGCCGGCGCGCTCCAGGACGCCGGTTTCTGGCCGTTGGGCAGGAAGATCTGATAACTCTCTTTCCAGCTTTCCCAGACCGTCGCGGCGTCCTGCTGGCCGATCTGGGTGCCGCTGTTCGGATCGCCGTTATCCAGCGCCGGCCAGTTCAGCGCGATGAACGTCTGCCATGACATTTCATCGAAGTTCTGTTGCAGGCTGGTCAGGGAAAACGGTGGTGTGGCCGTGACATCGAAGGGTATTTGCATGGACAGCGTGGGATCGGCATAGGCCAGGGGACTGAGGATTGCGCCAAACAACGCACACCCCAGCCACGGCCGGTGCCTGTGGACTTCCATTCTCATCGTCATCTCCTTGGCATCAGGGTCCAGGAGATACGCCGGTCCGTCATGGACTCTTCACTGCGCCTCCTGGCACAGACTGGAGATTAGGTAAGGAATAAGTCCGGGTTGGCAGGCGGTTAGATCGAATCGCGCTAACAGTAATAACTGCATCAGCAACGGCGCTCCCACAGTGGATCGGTGTACACCGTCCACCCGTGGGAGCGGGTTTGCCCGCGAAGCTTTTGATCTCAGAGATTGGCGACTTTCTGCCAGACCTTCGGCTTGAAGAACAGCGTCTCGCCCTTCGCCAGCCCCGTCAGGCTGTCGTGATCCTTGACCACTTCGGCCTCGATCAGATCGGCCTGCCCTTCGACCTTCAGCGTCACCCGTGTGGTGGCGCCCAGCGGCCGGATATCGCGCACTTCGGCCGCATGGTGATCCGCCAGTTCATGCCGCGACAGCGACACTTCGTGGGGGCGGAACAGCACATGATTGTCATCGCCCAGATGCAGGCGGTTCGAATCGCCGAGGAAGTGATAGACGAAATCGCTGGCCGGGTTTTCGTAGACGTCGCCCGGTGAACCGATCTGCTCAATCACGCCCTTGTTCATCACCACGATGCGGTCGGCGACTTCCATCGCTTCTTCCTGGTCGTGGGTCACGAACACCGAGGTCAGGTTGATGTCTTCGTGCAGCCGTGCCAGCCAGCGGCGCAGCTCCTTGCGCACCTTGGCATCGAGGGCGCCGAACGGCTCGTCGAGCAGCAGCACTTTCGGCTCCACCGCCAGGGCGCGGGCCAGGGCGATACGCTGACGCTGGCCACCGGACAGTTGTTCCGGATAGCGATCCGACAGCCAGTCCAGTTGCACCATGTTCAGCAGTTCGTGCACCTTGGCAGCGATCTGGCTTTCGTTCGGGCGCTGGTTTTTCGGCTTCATCCGCAGGCCGAACGCGACGTTGTCGAACACCGTCATGTGGCGGAACAAGGCGTAGTGCTGGAACACGAAACCGACGTTGCGATCACGCACGTCATGGCCGGAAACGTCTTCGCCGTGGAACACGATGTTGCCCTGATCCGGGGTTTCCAGACCGGCGATGATCCGCAACAGGGTGGTCTTGCCGCAGCCGGACGGGCCGAGCAGCGCCACCAGCTCACCGCTGCGAATGTCCAGGCTGATATCGTTCAGCGCCTTGAACGCGTTGAAATTCTTGCTGACGTTACGCACTTCGATCGACATGAATTATTCCTCCGCGGCGCTGGCGCGCAGGCGGTTGATACGGTTTTCGCTCCACTGCTTGAGCAGCAGGATGAAGAGCGCCAGGATCAGCAACAGGCTCGCCACGGCGAACGCGGCCACATGGTTGTATTCGTTGTAGAGGATCTCGACGTGCAGCGGCAAGGTGTTCGTCACCCCGCGAATGTGCCCGGAAACCACCGACACCGCACCGAACTCACCCATGGCCCGCGCGGTACACAGCACCACGCCATAGATCAGGCCCCATTTGATATTGGGTACGGTGACGTGCCAGAACATCTGCCAGCCATTGGCGCCGAGCAGACGCGCGGCTTCCTCTTCCTGAGTGCCTTGCTCCTGCATCAGCGGGATCAGCTCACGGGCCACGAACGGCACGGTGACGAAGATCGTCGCCAGCACGATGCCCGGCAGGGCGAAGACGATCTGGATGTCGTGATCCTGCAACCACGGCCCGAACAGGCCTTGAGCGCCGAACATCAGCACGTAGACCAGACCGGCGATCACCGGCGACACCGAGAACGGCAGGTCGATCAGCGTCACCAGGATGCTCTTGCCACGGAACGAGTATTTGCTCACGCACCACGCGGCGCTGACACCGAACACCAGGTTCAGCGGCACCGAAATCAGCACGGCGATCACCGTGAGTTTCAGCGCCGACAAGGCATCAGGTTCAAGGATCGCGGTGAAAAATTCACCGATGCCGTTCTTCAGACCCTGGGACACCACGATGAACAGCGGCAGCAACAGGAACAGGGCGAAGATCAGCCAGCCAAGGCCGATCAGGACTCTGCGCGACGTGGCGCTGCCACGGCGCGCGGCGTTGGCCGAGGACGCGGCCGCAATAGACGATTGGGACATGGTTCGCGCCTCCTTATGGGGTTTCGATGCGCCGCTGCAACAGGTTGATCAGCAGCAACAGGACGAAGGAAACCACCAGCATCAGCACGCCGATGGAGGTGGCGCCGGTGTAGTCGTACTGGTCGAGCTTGACCATGATCAGCAGCGGCAGGATCTCGGTTTTCATCGGCATGTTGCCGGCGATGAAGATCACCGAACCGTACTCGCCGACGCCCCGGGCGAACGCCAGGGCAAACCCGGTCAGCCACGCCGGCAGCAGCGCCGGCAGCAGAATGTGGCGGAACACCTGCAACGGTTTTGCCCCCAGGCAAGCGGCCGCTTCTTCGACTTCACGGGGAATATCGGCGAGCACCGGCTGCACCGTGCGCACCACGAACGGCAGGGTCACGAAGGTCAGGGCAAGGGTAATCCCCAACGGGGTGTAGGCGATCTTGAAACCGAGGTCGGCGGCGAACTGCCCGACCAGCCCGGTCGGCGTGTACAGCGCCGTCAGGGCGATACCGGCCACCGCTGTCGGCAGAGCGAACGGCAGGTCGATCATTGCGTCGATGACCTTGCGACCCGGGAAGGTGTAGCGCACCAGCACCCAGGCCAGCAGCGTGCCGATGATGCCGTTGATGATCGCGGCACACAGCGCGGTGCCGAAGCTCAGCTTCAATGCCGCCAGCACCCGTGGCGCGGAGATGATCGTCCAGAACTGATCCCAGGTGAGTTGGGCGGCGTGGACGAACATCGCCGCCAGCGGGATTAGCACAATCAGGCTGAGGTACACCAAGGTGTAGCCCAGCGTCAGCCCGAAGCCGGGTATGACGGGGGAGATACGACGCGACATAAAAGTCCCTGGTTTGAGAACGCGCAAAGCCCCGAACATAAATCCGGGGCTCGTTTTAGGCTATTGATACTTACTGCGCCTGATAGATCTGGTCGAACACGCCACCGTCATTGAAGAATTTCGGTTGCGCGGTTTTCCAGCCGCCGAAGTCCTTGTCGATGGTCACCAGCTCCAGTTTCGGGAACTGCTGGGCGTACTTGGCAGCAACGTCCTTGTCACGCGGACGGTAGAAATTCTTCGCCGCGATTTCCTGGCCGGCCGGGCTGTACAGGTGCTTGAGGTAGGCTTCGGCGATCTGCTCGTTGCCTTTCTTCTCGGCGTTCTTGTCGACCACGGCCACCGGCGGTTCGGCGAGGATCGACAGGGAAGGCACGACGATGTCGAACTTGTCGGCGCCGCCATCTTCTTTCAGCGCCAGGAACGCTTCGTTCTCCCAGGCCAGCAACACGTCACCCTGACCGTTGTTGACGAAGGTGATGGTCGAGCCACGGGCGCCGGTGTCCAGCACCGGAACGTGCTTGAACAGGGTCTGCACGTATTCCTTGGCCTTCTCTTCGTTGCCGCCGTTGGCTTTCAGGCCGTAGGCCCATGCCGCGAGGAAGTTCCAGCGGGCACCACCGGAGGTTTTCGGGTTCGGGGTGATCACCGAGACGTCGTTCTTGACCAGGTCGCCCCAGTCCTTGATGCCTTTCGGGTTGCCCTTGCGCACCAGGAACACGATGGTCGAAGTGTACGGCGTGCTGGCTTCCGGCAGACGCTTCTGCCAGTCGACCGGCAGGGTCTTGCCGAGCTTGGCGATTTCGTCGATGTCGCCCGCCAGGGCCAGGGTCACGACGTCGGCGCGCAGGCCATCGATCACCGCACGGCCCTGCTTGCCCGAGCCACCGTGGGATTGCTGGATCTTCACGGTGTCGCCGGCATGATCCTTCTGCCAGAACTTGATGAACTCGGCGTTGTAATCCTGATACAGCTCACGGGTCGGGTCGTACGACACGTTGAGCAGTTCGTAATCCTTGGCAACCGCAGAACCGGCAAACACAGCGCTGGCCAGGGCGGCCAAAGCGTAACGGCGAATCGACGACATGGTGAAAGCTCCTGGAATTCTTGGTGGTGGCTTTTTCTTATGTGCTGCTGGAATCGGTTGCTCATTCAAAGATCGCCGCCTGCGGCAGCTCCCGCATTCATCCCCTGCGGAAACTGCCGCAGGCTGCGATCTTTTGATTTCAGCCCGGCTTGTTGCCCGGCTGCTGCAAGCGGAATTTCTCTTTACGCTCGATCTGGACCACTTGGGCGTTATGCACAGTGATTTCCACCGCACCGAAACGCAGGTCGCGCAAGGCGCTCTGGATTTCGCGCAAGATGGTGGTTTCGTCCTGACCGTCAACGCTACGCAGGGATGCGCTCATGGTGCTGCTCCTTTGTATGGGATATGCCTGGCAGTGGGCGGCACTGCGTTCGGCGTGGATGCAATATAAAAGAGCCTTGGATATTCTTAAAAAGACTATTTAAGAATGTTTATATAACCAGAAAACATTATCTGGCGGGACAAGGGTTTGCGCTTCGCACAGGCGCAAGAACACGCCTTGAGAGCCGGCACCAAAAGCCGGGGATTCAGCCAATCACCGGCGCATTCATCCAGTCCAGTTGCGCCGCTGGCACCGGCCGCCCGAACCAGTAGCCCTGGCCCAGATCACATTCCTGCGCCAGCAGAAACGCCGCCTGCTCGCCCTGCTCGATGCCTTCGGCGTGTACCTGCATGCCCATGCTGCGCGCCAGCGCAATGATGACCCGGACGATTGCCGCGTCATCCTCATCCCACGGCAGCCCGGCGACAAAACCCTGGTCGATCTTCAGCTTCTGCACCGGCAGGCGCTTGAGCCGCAGCAGCGACGAATACCCGGTGCCGAAATCGTCGATCGCCAGACGAATGCCCAACTCACGCAGGCGATGCATCTGCTCCAGCGCCACTTCCGGGTCGTCCATTACCGCGCTTTCGGTGACTTCCAGTTCCAGACAGGCCGGATCCAGTCCGGTGTCGTGCAGCACCTGCGCCACCTGCTGATACAACTCGCGGCGGGCGAACAGCCGCGACGAGACATTCACCGCGACAAACGACAGCACCACCCCGGCCTGCTGCCATTGGCACATCTGCCGACAGGCCTGCTGCATGACCCAGGCGTCGATCTCGGCAATCATCCCGGTGCGCTCGGCAATCGGGATGAACTCCGCCGGCGAGACCAGTCCACGCTGCGGATGCTCCCAGCGCACCAGCGCCTCGACACCGATCAGGCGACTGCTTTTGAGGTCATGCACCGGCTGGTAATAAACCCGCAGTTCCTGCTGCTCCAGCGCGCGGCGCAGTTCGAAAGCGATTTCGACCCGTTGCTGGGCGTGGGCGGTAAGTTCTTCGGTGTACAGCGCGTAGCCATTGCGCCCGCTGCTCTTGGCCTTGAACAACGCCGCGTCGGCGTTGCGCAACAGTTGTTCGGCACTCAGGGCATCGCTGGGGAACAGGCTGATGCCGATGCTGGCGTCGATGAACAGTTCGTGGCCGTCCAGGCAGAACGGCTCCTTGAGTCCGTCGAGAATCCGTTGCGCCAGCGCGGCCGCCTGCACCAGTTGGGGACAACTCTCCGCCAGCACGGCGAACTCATCGCCGCCCAGCCGCGCCAGGGTGATTCCCGGCCCGAACAAGTCCTGCAAACGCGCGGCCACCGCCTTCAGCAAGCGGTCACCGACGTTGTGACCGAGGCTGTCGTTGATCAACTTGAAGTGATCCAGATCGATCATCAGCAACGCGCAACCGCGTTTGTGGATCTGCGCCGAAGCCAGCGCCTGCTCGGCGCGATCACTGAACAGCAGGCGGTTGGGCAGGTCGGTCAGGGGATCGTGATGGGCCAGGTGCTTGAGTTCGTACTCGGAGTCCTTGATCGCGCTGATGTCGGAAAACACCGCCACGTAATGGCTGAGACGGCCGTCATCGTCGTGAATGACGCGGATCGTCTGCCATTGTGGATAGATCTCGCCGCTTTTGCGTCGGTTCCAGATTTCCCCGCTCCATTCTCCGCTCGCCCCCAGTTGCGCGAACATCGCCTGATAGAAGCCCGGCGGATGATGGCCCGACTTGAACAGGCTTGGCTGGCGTCCGAGGACTTCCTCGCCCTGATAACCGGTGATTTCCATGAAGGCGCGGTTGACGTGAACAATCAGCCCCTGGCGATCGGTGACCAGCACGCCTTCACGGGTGCAGTCGAACACCGCCGCAGCCTGGCGCAGGCGTTCGCGATCGGCCTGACGCTCACGCAGACGGGCACCGATCCCCAAACATTCGAACAATCGTGCCCGGGCGAGAAAGATCAGACCGGCGCTGAGCGCCACAAATGCATAACCGTTGATCAGTTGCCAACGCAGCAGATCCCCGGAGCTATCGAAGAAACTGTTCAATAAGTAACCAGTGCCCTGCAGCCAGACCACTGCAAGAACCAGATAAAGCAGCGCTGCACGCAAGGCATCGCGATAAGTGGCAGACATTCGGCCGTCCATGTCCCTACAAAAATGTCGGGATTATAGGTCAAGAAACATCCAGCCAACTCTTATCTGAAAGGCCGACTGGTTTTATCTGTGTGCTTGGTGATAATGCAGCGGCTGTTTTTTTATTTATCGAGGGCCCCATAGCCTATGTGGTACGAAGGTTTTCTTGGCTTGTCGGCCTGGTCACTGGTCGCCGTGACCCTGCTGATGACCCACGTGACGATCGTCAGCGTCACGGTCTACTTGCACCGCTACTCGGCCCATCGCTCCCTTGAGCTGAATGCCGGGCTGAAGCATTTTTTCCGTTTCTGGCTGTGGCTGACCACGGCGCAGAACACTCGCGAGTGGACCGCCATCCACCGCAAGCACCACGCCAAATGCGAAACCGAGGATGACCCGCACAGTCCGGTCATCAAGGGTCTGTCCACCGTGCTGCGCAAAGGCGCCGAGCTGTACCGCGAAGAGGCCCAGAACCCCGAGACCCTGCGCATTTACGGCAAGAACTGCCCCGAAGACTGGATCGAGCGCAACCTCTACAGCCGCTATCGCCTGCTCGGCGTGGCGATCATGGCGGTCATCGACCTGCTGCTGTTCGGCACCATCGGCATCACCATCTGGGCCATCCAGATGATGTGGATCCCGGTTTGGGCCGCCGGCGTGGTCAACGGCCTCGGCCATGCCGTCGGCTACCGCAACTTCGAATGCCGCGATGCCGCGACCAATCTGGTGCCGTGGGGCATCCTGATCGGCGGTGAAGAACTGCACAACAACCATCACACCTACCCCAACTCGGCCAAGCTGTCGGTCAGGAAATGGGAGTTCGACCTCGGCTGGGCGTGGATCAAAGTCTTCAGTTTCCTGCGCCTGGCCAAGGTGCAGCGGGTCGCGCCGATTGCCCACCGCGTCGAAGGCAAGGGCAGCCTGGACATGGACACCGCCATGGCGATCCTCAACAACCGCTTCCAGATCATGGCCCAGTATCGAAAACTGGTGATCGGGCCGCTGGTCAAGCAGGAGCTGGCGAAGGTCGATCATTCGGTGCGTCACCAGTTCCATCGGGCCAAGCGCTTGCTCTCGCGGGAAACCAGCCTGCTGGAGGATCGTCATCACGTGCGCATCCAGAACATGCTCGAGCACAGCCAGGCGCTGAAGGTAATTTACGAGAAACGTCTGGCCTTGCAGCAGATCTGGGTCAAGACCAGCGCAAATGGCCACGACATGCTCGCGGCCATCAAGGAATGGGTCCACGAGGCCGAAGCCAGTGGCATTCAGTCCCTGCGCGACTTCGCCGACCAGTTGAAGACCTACTCGCTGCGTCCTGCCGCCGCCTGATGCCGTTGATCGGCGCGCCCGGTTCCCGGGCGCGCCCTTCGGAACTTCACCCCCGATCCCCTATCTCAATGACACTTCGCCATCCCCGGCGGGCTGTACTGTGGCCGCTGTCGAATCGCGGCACGCCCTTTGAGATATGTGCCGATGGTCAATAACAACCAAAAAGACTCATCCCCCCCGCAGTGGCCCGAAGCCGCGCAAACCCTGATGGCGCTGATGCACGCCCAGGGTGAGGTCGCGCGCCTGAGCGAACGCGAACAGCTGTTCAGTTCGCTGCTGGTCAGCGTCAACGCCGTGCTCTGGGCGTTCAACTGGGAAACCCGCCAGGTGCTGTACGTCAGCCCGGCCTACGAAAGGATCTTCGGCCGCTCCGCCGGATTGCTGCTGGCCGACTACAACCAGTGGCGCGACAGCATCTACCCCGACGATCTGGAATACGCCGAACGCAGCCTCGCCGAAGTGCTGCACAAGGGTGCCGTGGAAGATCGCGAATACCGGATCATCGATGCCGACGGTCAGGTGCGCTGGCTCAGCGACAAATGCTTCATCAATCGCCTGGAAGAACCGGGACAGCCGGTGATCATCGTCGGCATCGCCGAAGACATCACCGAAAAGAAGCAACTGGAAACCGAGTTGCAGCGCCTGGCCACCACCGATGTGCTGACCCAAAGCAGCAACCGCCGCCACTTCTTCGAATGCGCCAACCAGGAATTCGAACAGGCCCGCCTGCAAGGCGCGCCGTTGGCGTTTCTGCTGCTGGATATCGATGACTTCAAGGTGATCAACGACACCTACGGCCATCCGGAAGGCGACACCGTCCTGCAACGGATCGCCGAGTGCGGGCGGGCCTCATTGCGTCGTGGAGATCTGTTCGGGCGCATTGGTGGCGAGGAGTTCGCTGCGGTGTTCCCCGGCTGCGCGCCGGACATGGCGATGCAAGTGGCCGAGCGGCTGCAACGGGAGATTCAGCGGTTGAGCTTCAGCCATGAAGGGCAGACATTCAGCGTCACCGTCAGCCAGGGCCTGACCAGCCTGACCCCGGAAGACGAAAACCTCGACAGCCTGTTCGCCCGCGCCGACACGGCGATGTACGAGGCCAAGCGCCAGGGCAAGAACCGGATCATTTCCGGCTGACACAGCTTGCTGGACAGACCCAAAACCAAGGTGGGAGCCGGGCCAATCCGGCTCTCATGGCTTTTGGCAGCGCCGACTATTTGCGCATCCGCATCAGTTCCGGCAACCCGATCTTGAGCAGCCGCGCCGTGCGGCTCTTCGCCAGTTCTTCGATGCCCTCATGCTCGGTCAGGCGCGCCATCTGCGCCGCCATGTTCATCACCAGCGCCTCGCGGGAATACACCCCGCCCCCAAGCTGATAGACCGCCGCGATCAACTCGCGCAGTTCCAGCGGCAGACGCCAGCGGGTACGCAGGGCTGAACCATAGGCCGCGCCGAACTCCACCAGCGCCTCGCCCACTTCCTCTTGATCGTCAAGCTCGCCGCCCGCCTGCTGCCATTCCTGCAAGCAACGCAGCAACGCCAGGTCGCCAAGACGATGCAGCATGCCCGCGCAATAACAGCGCTCCTGATCCAGATCGAGCAACCGCGCCAATGTCCGCGCATATTCGGCGGTGTGCAGCGACAGGCCCCAATAACGCTCGGCGTAATCCGCCAGGCACGGGTCGCTGAGTTTGGCGCTGCGCTTGAGTGCCAGACCGAGGATCAGGTTCATGCTCTGCCCGGTGCCCAACCGGTGCAACGCCTGGCCCAGTGTCTGCACCGGCGCGCCGTGATGCTGCGCGGCGCTGTTGGCGGCAGCGATCAACACTGCGGTGATCTGCGGGTCGGTGCGGATTTCGTCTTCCAGCAATTTCAGATCGAGGCCGTTCGGATTGAGGCTGCGTTTGACCGCGACTTGCACGTCGGTCATCAGCGGCGCGCCATCGGCCTGCTCACGGCGTCGTTCGAGAAACACCGCGAGGGTCATGCCCGGCGCCAGCGACGGCACTTCGCAAAACACTTCTTCGCCCGCATGAAGCAGCAGATCCTGCAACCGCTGGGTCAGGCTTTCCATGTTCAGGGGTTTGGCCAGATAGGCCGTCGGCGCCAGCGGCAGGGCTTCGCGCACGCTGGCGCTGTCATTGCGACTGCTCATCAAAATGAACGGCAGCGGCGGATTGCGTTTGCGCTGGCGAACACTGCGCAACACGTTCAGGCCATCGACGCCGGGCAACTCCCAGTCAACGATGGCCAGGTCATACGGTACTTCGCTGAGCAGCGACAGCGCGTGCTGGCCGTCGGAGCACAGATCCAGCCGCGCATCGCAGCGTACGTTCAACAGCACCTGTTTGAGCAGATCGCGAGACCAGGGGTCGGCCTCGGCAATCAGCACCCGGGGTACGGCGGGTAATTCAACGGCAGTCATGCGCGCTCTCCCTTGCAATCCCTGAACCTTAGCCAATGCTGGCCATTCGATACAGCGCAAAAGCCCCGGAAGTGTTTCGAGGGTATGAAAAAACCCGCCGAAGCGGGTTTTTTGTCGATCCGATCACACAGCGCCCGGGCTTACAGCTCCGCGAAGCACTCTTCGATGATCGCCAGGCCTTTGTCCAGTTGCTCGTCCGGCGAGGTCAGCGGGACCAGAACGCGCAACACGTTGCCGTAAGTGCCGCAGGACAGCAGGATCAGGCCCTTGTCGCGAGCCTTGGCAACCACGGCTGCAACGGCAGTCGGGTTAGGCTTGTGGCTGTCGCCGTTTTCGAACAGCTCGACCGCGATCATCGCGCCCAGGGCACGCACTTCACCGATCACCGGGTATTTGGCCTGGATAGCCTTCAGGCCAGTCACCAGACGCTCGCCGACCGCTTTGCAGCGATCCAGCAGGTGCTCTTCTTCGAACACTTCCATCACTGCCAGGGCAGCGGCGCAAGCGATCGGGCTACCGGCGTAGGTGCCGCCCAGACCGCCTGGGGCGATGGCGTCCATGTATTCAGCCTTGCCGCAGACACCGGCCAGCGGGAAGCCGCCAGCGATGGATTTGGCGAAGGTGGTCAGGTCGGCGGCAACGCCCATCTGTTCCATGGCGAAGAAGGTGCCGGTACGGCCGGCGCCAGTCTGCACTTCGTCAGCGATCAGCAGGATGCCGTGCTGGTCGCACAGGGCACGCAGGCGCTTCATGAATTCTTTCGGCGCGACATAGAAACCACCTTCACCCTGCACAGGCTCGATGATGATCGCAGCGATGTCTTTCGGCTCGGCGTCGTTCTTGAAGATGCGTTCGATGCTGGCGATCGAATCGTCGATGCTCACGCCATGCAGTTCGTTCGGGTACAGCGCGCGGAAGATGCCGCCTGGCATCAGGCCCATGCCGGCCGAGTAAGGCACGACTTTACCGGTCAGGCCCAGGGTCATCATGGTGCGGCCGTGGTAAGCGCCGGTGAAGGCGATCACGCCGGCGCGGCCAGTGGCGGCACGGGCGATCTTCACGGCGTTTTCAACAGCTTCGGAACCGGTGGTCACCAGCAGGGTTTTCTTGGCGAAATCACCCGGCACCTTGGCGTTCACTTTCTCGCACAGTTCCACGTACGGCTCGTAGGCCAGTACCTGGAAGCAGGTGTGGGTCAGCTTGTTCAGTTGCTCGGTCACGGCGGCGATGATTTTCGGATGCACGTGGCCGGTGTTCAGCACGGCGATACCGCCGGCGAAGTCGATGAACTCGCGACCTTCAACGTCGGTCACGGTAGCGTTCTTCGCGGACTCGGCGAAGATCGGGTGGATCTGGCCAACACCACGTGGAACAGCGGCTACACGGCGGGCCATCAAATCAGCGTTAGTCTTGCTCATTACATTCCTCATTCGCCGCTCATCGGTCGGCGTGGTTCAAGGATTACGCGGCGGGGAGCAACTACGGCAGCATGCGATGATCGACTGCCACAGCGTTCCCGGCCGCAGAGAAAATTCCGTTTTGAAGCGACGCAAAGGGACAGCGCTCTCGTGCCCTTTGCGTTTGAAGCACTCCCTGGCCGGGCTTAGATGCCCAGGCAGAGGTATTTGATTTCCAGGTAATCCTCGATGCCGTACTTGGAGCCTTCACGGCCCAGGCCCGAAGCCTTGATACCGCCGAACGGCGCGACTTCGTTGGAGATCAGACCGGTGTTGACGCCAACCATGCCGTATTCCAAGGCTTCAGCCACACGGAACACACGGCCCAGGTCGCGAGCGTAGAAGTACGAGGCCAGGCCGAACTCGGTGTCGTTGGACATCGCGATCACGTCGGCTTCGTCTTTGAAGCGGAACAGTGGCGCCAGCGGGCCGAAGGTTTCTTCCTTGGCAACAGCCGCGTTGTTCGGCACGTTGGTCAGGATGGTCGGTTCGAAGAAGTTGCCTTCCATCGGCTTGCCACCGGCCAGCAAGGTTGCGCCTTTACCCACGGCGTCGGCGATATGCTCCTGCACCTTGGCCACGGCCTTCTCGTCGATCAGCGGACCGGTGGTGGTGCCGTCTTCCAGACCGTTGCCGATCTTCAGTTTGGCAACCGCCGCTTTCAGCTTCTCGGCGAATGCGTCGTACACACCGTCCTGAATGTACAGACGGTTGGCGCAGACACAGGTCTGGCCGTTGTTGCGGTATTTGGAAATGATCGCGCCTTCGACGGCCTTATCCAGGTCCGCGTCGTCGAACACGATGAACGGTGCGTTACCGCCCAGTTCCAGGGAAACTTTCTTGATGTCCTTGGCGCATTCCGACATCAGTTGGCGACCGATTTCGGTCGAACCGGTGAAGGACAGTTTGCGCACGATCGGGTTGCCGGTCAGCTCGCTGCCGATGTCGCCGGCACTGCCGGTGACCACGCTGAACACACCTTTTGGAATGCCGGCGCGCTGGGCCAGTTCGGCCAGGGCGAACGCGGAGAAAGGCGTTTGCGAGGCAGGCTTGAGCACCATGGTGCAACCGGCGGCCAGGGCCGGGCCGGCTTTACGGGTGATCATCGCCGCCGGGAAGTTCCACGGGGTAATGGCGGCAGTCACGCCGATCGGCTGTTTCATCACGATCAGGCGCTTGTCCGGCTGGTGGCCCGGAATCACGTCACCGTAGATGCGCTTGGCTTCTTCGGCGAACCACTCCAGGAAGGAGGCAGCGTAGGCGATTTCGCCCTTGGCTTCGGCCAGCGGCTTGCCTTGTTCGAGGGTCATCAGGCGAGCGAGGTCGTCCTGGTTCTCGATCATCAGTTCGAACCAGCGACGCAGCTTGTTCGCACGCTCTTTGGCGGTCAGTGCACGCCAGGCCGGCAGCGCCTTGTCGGCGGCTTCGATGGCGCGGCGGGTTTCGGCAGTGCCCATCTTCGGCACGGTGCCCAGAATTTCGCCCGTTGCCGGGTTGTTGACCTTGATCGTCTGACCGTTGTCCGCATCGACCCAAGCGCCATCGATAAAGGCTTGCTGGCGGAACAACAGGGTGTCTTTAAGCTGCATGTCGGCTTTCCTTAACAGCACCGCTTACTGAAGCGGAGCAAATTATGATTGTAGAAAGGCGCCTCGCAAGGCTGCCGTCAGGGAAATCATTTACCGGGTGAAACACATAAATAGCGCACGATTCGAAACCCGTGCGGCTCAGCACCCAGACAAGGAGCGTTTGAAATCTCAAACGAATCCTAGGTTCAAAGGGGGTTAAAGGACAATAGTCTGTTCAAAAAAAAGAACAAAAACGCCGCATTTGCACAGACTTTCAGATCAACGAGCAACAAGCCCCGCCAGACTCACGGGGCTGCCCGTTGCGGGGAGTGTCAGGACTTCGCTGTCTTGGCGGCAGAATCCTCGAGGATTTTCTGGGCCGCGACGGCCTCGGCTGCGGTATCGACGCTGTAGATCTGCATCACGCCCTGATTGGTTGCAGCCTGCGCCAGCACGTTTTGTTGCTGCTGGGCGTTGACGGCATTCTCGAACATGAGGCCTGTCGAGTGCGCCATGCTTTGATAAAGCGAGCCCATCGCCAGGGCCGGCGCTTCGGCCACAACCTTCACGCTGGTCTGGGTGACTGCATCGGTGATCTGATCATTCACGGTTGCCATGTTCTGACTCCTTTCACGGGATGGTGGGTGTTGCAAATACTGCTCAGGCGGTGGGTGTACGTTCAGGTTGACTGGCGCTGAACTGGGCAATGCTCTGGTTGATTCGCTCCAGCGCCTGATTCACCCCCTCGGCATCCAGCACGCCGCTGGCGGCAGCCACCGCCGCAGCACCGCCCACCAATAGGTGTGTGTTCAGCGCCCCGAGCGCACTTTCGGTGGCGGCGTCGAGGTCGTCCTTGATAATGCTTTCGGTCATCTGTCGCAGCAAAACGCCTTGCGAGGCCAGGGCCAGTTTGGTGACACCGTCGAAATAACTCGCCGCCGACTGCGCCACCAACCCGCTGGCCTGACGAATCAGCAGCTCCGGCCCCAAAGACGCCAGGGTGGGTGCATGGGCAGCCAGTTGGGTGTTGATCAGATTGACCGCCTCGACGATCTGCCGGTTCAAGGCGTCGGCGCCCACGCCCTGGGCGGTCTGCGTGAGCAACTGCTCGTTGAGCGAGGCCAGCAAAGCGGCCGCTGCGGCGGCGGGATCGACGGCCGGCTGCTCAGTATTATCGGTCTGGGCCTGATCCTTCGCCGTCATGACCGCCCTCCCACCGCCAGAATCTGTTGCACCGCAGCGGCCACGGTGGCGTTGCCGATAATGTTCAGCGCCTGTTGCTGGCTGACCGCATTCTCCAACGCCAGACTGATCGCATGGCTGGTGACCTGCGTCAGCGTGGCGATGGCCGTGGCGGGCGCGGAACCGACCACCTGCACGCTCGATTGGGTAACGGAATCGGTGATCTGAGGATTGACGACGCTCATGCATTTCTCCTGAAGGAAGGCGATCGAGGAACCCGCCGCAGGAAAACAATAGATCAGCCTCGCCAAACTGCCACGAGAGCGTTTTGCAGGACGTTACCGCCTTTTGGAATGCACCCTCGCGGACACGACCACTGACAATTAGCCAGCGAAAACCGGCATGGACGCCCCGAGCCGACCTAGGTATGATGTCGCCCGCTGCACCAGTAGCTCAGCTGGATAGAGTACTGCCCTCCGAAGGCAGGGGTCGTGGGTTCGAATCCCGCCTGGTGCGCCATGAACAGAAACGAGAAAGCCCCGGATCGAAAGGTCCGGGGCTTTTTTGTGGATGGCAATTCAACACTGAACCGCTACGGCTCACTCCGTCGTCCAGTCAAACTCATCGTATTCATCATCCTCGTCCTCAACCTCCTCGAACACGTCGTCCTCATCAACAACGTCTTCTTCCGGCTGATTCAGCAGAAACTCCTTACGCGTCTCGGTAATCGCTCGCCGCATCTCTTCGCCCTTTTCCGGACAGTTGAGGAGTTGGGCGATGCGGTCGATTTTTGGTGCCACGGTGTTCTCCAGCGCATCGGCAATGCCCCGATAGTGCGCGTTTTTGCGGGGCAATGCCAAATGGCTGGAGGTTGTGCGGTCAGTTCTGGCGGATTTGTTCGAGGCGCAGGTCGAGGTTTATGTTCGGGTAGCGCTTGTGCAGGTTGTTGAACAGCGCATCGGCGGCTTGCGGCTGGCCGTTTTCGCGCAGGCGCAGGACTTCGCGCAATTGCTCGTCGAGGCCGTTGACCGAGGCAGGAGCCGGGGCGCGTTTGCTGGATTTGGCTTCGTCAGCCATGTCGGCGCTGATCGATTCGCTTTGCATCGGCGCGGCCATCTCTGCCATCGGTGCGGGAGCAGGCATGGCGGCGGACGGCGCGGCGAGGGCGTGCGGTTCGGCGGCTTGCTTGCGCGCCAGCGGTTCGGCGGGCTTGGCGGCCGGGGCAAAGTCGTATTGAGCCACCGGTTCCGGTGCGCGTTGCACCAGCGACAGCATCAGCGCCACGCCGATCAGGCTGGCGAAGGCGACTTGCCAGCGCGGTTTCTGACAAGCCTGAAGCCAACGCTGCCACAGACCGGGTTTCGGTGCCGGGGTTTCGCGGCGAGCAGCGTCGAGGATGAGCGCGTCGAGATGCGCCGGCGGTTCGCCGTTCTGTTGTTCGCGGAAGTGCTTGAGCACTTGCGCCTCGGGTGTCTGGCGGGCGTCAGTCATGTCAGTACCTCCTCGGCCAGCAGCCGACGCAGTTTTTGCTGGGCGTAGCGCAAGCGGCTCTTGACGGTTTCCAGCGGTGTTTCGGTGAGGCTGGCGATTTGCGCCAGGTCGAGGTCGCCATGGGCGCGCAGCAGGAACACTTCGCGCTGATCGGCGGGCAAGGTTTGCAGAGCGCTTTCCAGGCGCTGATTGTCGCGGCTGAGACTCAGCAGTTGTTCAGGATCGGTCGCTTCGTCGCTGACCGCATGGGTTTGCTCATCGTAGCTATCGTGCAAGGGCTGGTGGGCACCGTGCTTGCGCCAGTGATCGATCAACCGATTGCGGGCAATCTGGAACAGCCAGGTACGAAAAGTCGCCCGACCTTGTGGCTGACTGCCGCTGCGGATCAGGCTCAGCCAGGTTTCCTGAAAGACCTCATCGGTCAGTTCCGGTTTGCCGCTCAACCCGAGCAGAAACCGGTACAGACTCTGGCGATGGCGGGCGTAGAGCATCTCGAACGCCGCGCCGTCACCCTCGCGATAACGGGCCAGCAACGACTCATCGCTGCTGGCCTCAAGGCTGCTTGCAGGCGCAAACAGCTGACTGATAAAGCCCTTCAAGCGGCTCACTATTCAATCCGTCGGTCAGTGGGCATCCCGTTCGATGCGGTTGTCGTGCGCAGGCTCTGCGCCAGTTCCACCAGTTGCACGAACTCGTTGCGCAGGCCGAAGCGGTCATCGCCACGGGCACCACGGGCCAGGGTTGCGGTGTCCTTGAGGCTGAAGTCGCCGGTGTAGCGGCCGTCCTTGAGTTGCTGGGCAAATGCGGCCACGGCGGCGGCAAAGCGCAGATCCTCGCTGGCCGTTGCGACCTGATTGGCGATCGGGCGCTCAATCAGAAGACTTTTCCCACCTTCGGGCTGTTGATAACGCACACGCAGCATCGCCAATTCTCCGTTCTTTTCGGAAACGACCGCGCCCGACTTGCCATAGCGCAGCGGCTCCAGCCACCCCTTCTCCCCCGCCGGAACAATTTCATACAGCGCCGTCACCGTATGTCCTGCGCCTACTTCCCCGGCATCGACCTTGTCATTGCTGAAGTCCTCACGCTGCAACGCGCGGTTCTCGTAGCCGAGCAGGCGGTATTCGCTGACCTGCGCCGGGTTGAACTCCACCTGCAATTTGACGTTTTTCGCCACCACGGCAAGGGTCGAACCGAGTTGATCCACCAGTACCTTGCGTGCCTCGCGCAGGTTGTCGATGTAGGCATAGTTGCCGTCGCCGGCATCGGCCAGTTGTTCCATCAGATGTTCATTGTAGTTATCCACACCAAAACCCAGGGTGGTCAGAGAAATCCCGGTCTTGCGTTTATCCACAGCCATTTGCTTGAGGCTGTCGAAGTCGCTGATGCCGACATTGAAGTCACCGTCGGTGGCCAGCAGGATGCGGTTGATGCCTTTCGGGATGAACGCCTGTTGGGCCATCTGGTAGGCCAGTTCGATGCCGGAAGCTCCGGCGGTGGAACCGCCCGCCGTCAGCTGCTCGATGGCTGTGCGAATTTTCGCCTTTTCCCGTCCGGATGTGGGTTCGAGGACCACCCGTGATTCGCCGGCATACACCACCAGCGACACCCGATCCTGTTCGCGCAACTGATCGACCAGCAGTTTCAGCGTGCTTTTGACCAGTGGCAGACCTTCGCGACGGTCCATCGAGCCGGACACATCCACCAGAAACACCAGATTCGCCGGGGCCAGTTCAGCCACCGCGCGGTCGGAAGCCTTGATGCCGATGCGCAGCAGGCGTGTGTGCGGGTTCCACGGCGAGGCAGCCAGTTCGGTGGTCACACCGAAGGGCGAGCCGTCGCTGGGCAACGCATAGTCGTAGGGAAAGTAATTGACCATCTCCTCCAGCCGCACCGCGCCGTCCGGCGGCATTCGGCCCTGATTGAGCAGCCGCCGGACGTTGGCGTAGGCGCCCGTGTCGACGTCGGCGCTGAAGGTCGAGACCGGCGCCTCGGCAACGCTGTGGATCGGATTGTCGGTCAGGGTCTGGTATTGCTCGCGCTGCGCATCGCGGTAGCCCTGTGGATAACTTTCTCCGGCAGGCATCGGGGCGACACTTGCGATGGGAGCCGGGCGCAGGCTGCGCTTGGCCATCACGCTGTCGGCCATGACGGCTTCCTGCATGACCTCGGATTTGGGTTCAGGCTGTGAGGCGGAGGGTACAGGCGGCACAACGGCGGATTGCGGGTTGGAGGGAACACCGCAGCCGGCGATGACCAGCAGCACGCCGACGGCAACCGGTCGCAGCAAGACAGAAGGAAAGGACATGGGGGCTGACCTCAGAGGAAATTGATCCATTCATCCTCTGAGACGGTCAGCCCTTTCGGTTCGGGTTAAACACCGCTGAAAATTTTTTCAGCGGTGATAACGCCGCACCGCACTGCTGTTGCGCAGCACATGACCTTTGATTTTTTCCATCAGTTCGGCACGGGTCAGACCGGCGGGCAAGGCGTCCGGAGCCAGGTCGAGGGCGTAGATCTGAATGATGTAGTGGTGTGCGCTGTCGCCAACCGGCGGGCACGGCCCCATGTAATGGGTGTTGCCCTTGCTGTTGGTGCCGCCGACACCTTCGAGCGCGGATTTGGCGCCGACGCCCGCCGGAATCTGCCGGGTCGTGGACTTGATGCCGTAATGAATCCAGTGATCGACGCCCAGGCCTTTCTGGCCGTCCGGGTCGTGCATGACGATGGCGTAGCTTTGGGTGCCGGTCGGGCCGGCATTCCAGCTCAAGGCCGGCGACTGGTTCTTGCCGCCGCAACCGGCCGCATCGCTGGCCGCCGCCGAGGTGAACAGACGGTTATCGGAAACACCAGGGATGTTGAGGGTGAAGCGCTCCTGGGCCTGCGCGGGGAACTGCACGCAAAGGGCGACGGCAACGGCCGCCAGCCAAGGGTTGAGAGAGGTCAATCGGGTCATTCCGGGCACCTTGTGCAGTTGGGCCGTCGTCGGCCTGCAAACTATAGCCGTACCGTTCATGCCGTGGCAGTAGCAATTGGATGAACCTCGTATTGCGGCGCAAACTCGTAAGAGAAATGCCCGCGAGGAGCCAGATCATGTCCCTGCACCGTGTCGCCCGTTTCGCCGATGTCCCTGAAGACCGTGGCCTGCCCGTGCAGATTGGCGATTGCAAGATCGTCCTTCTGCGTGCCGCCGGCCAGCTGCGCGCGTTTCAGGGCGAATGCCCGCATGCCGGCGCGCCCTTGGCTGACGGTGCGCTGTGTCACGGACGACTGATCTGCCCATGGCACAAAGCCGCGTTCCGGGTGGAGGACGGTGCGTTGTGCGAGCCCCCGGCCCTCGACAGCCTGAAGCGTTACCCGCTGGAATTGCGCGGCGATGAAGTCTGGGTCGACGACCAGCCATTGCCCGATCCGCATAGGCCGCCTGCCGACGACTCGCGCACCTTCGTGATTGCCGGTGCCGGAGCCGCCGGGACGGCGTGTGCGGCGGCGCTGCGGGAAAAGGGCTTTGGTGGCCGGATCCTGATGATCGACCGCGAGCCCGACGCCGGTTACGACCGCACGGTGCTGAGCAAATTTGTCCTCGCCGGTGAAATGCCATCGCAGGAAACCCCGGCGCTGCGCGACGACGGCTTCTATAAGGAGCAGCGCATCGAGCGCCTGCAAGGTGAAATCACCTCGCTGGACGCCCAGGCCAAAACCCTTCACCTGAACAACGGCCAAACCCTCGCTTATGATGCAGCGGTGCTGGCGACCGGGGGCGAACCCAATCCGTTGGAGCTGCCCGGCGCCGATTTGCCGCACGTCTTCGTTCTGCGTTCGAAGGCCCAGGCCGAGCGGATCATGAGCGTGGCCAAAGCGGATCAACGGGCGGTGATCATCGGCGACAGCTTCATCGCCCTCGAATGCGCCTCGGCCCTGCGCCAGCATGGCCTCGACGTGACGGTGCTTGCACGCCACGCCATCCCGTTCGCCGCCCAGTTCGGCGAAGCCGTGGGCCGCGCGATCCGCGCGCTGCACGAAGCCAACGGGGTGAAATTCATCAACGGCCATGAAGCAAAAGAGATCACCGGCGACGGCAAGGTCGAGGCGGTGCTGCTGGACAACGGTCTGCGTCTTTCAGCGGATCTGGTGCTGGCGGGGATCGGCGTGCATCCCGCCACCGAGGCGTTTTCCAGCTTGCCTCGGGAAAAAGACCGCTCGCTGCGGGTCGATGACGGCATGCGCGTGACCGATGGCTTGTGGGCGATTGGCGATATCGCCACGTTTCCGTTGAACGGCCAGCCGCAGCGCATCGAACACTGGCGCCTGGCCCAACAGCATGCGCGCATCGCCGCCGCCAATATGCTCGGCGGCGAGGAACACTACCTCGACGTGCCGTTCTTCTGGACCTGGCATTTCGGCAAGAGCTACGACTACCTCGGCCACGCCGGGCAGTGGGACGAAGTCGAATTCAGCGGCGCGCCAGAGCAGCCGCCGTTCATTGGCCTGTTTGGCCGAAACGGCGTGGTGGTGGCCGCCGTGGCCTGCGAAGAAGAGCGGGCCATGGCGCTGTTGGCGGAGCGGATGAAACAGCCGCTGCCGATGGAGCAGGCATGGCGGTTGATTCGCGAAGTCAGGTAATGCGGTTGACCGGCTCGCGATTGTCGTCGTCCTCGGCGTGCAGAAAGATCACTCGCGGGTGCTCCAGCGGCGCCAGGGGCGGCGGGACTTCCGACGGTTCCACGGGCCAGAAGTGCGGCACCACATGGCTGACATCACCGTCCTGATTGTTGTGAATGGTGATCACGCCGGGGCTGCGCAACTTCTGCAAACGTTCATCGCACAGTTTGAAGCTCTTGGTCAGCCCTTCGTCGTCGACCATCGGCGCCGCCAGACGACGCTGGGAGAAACTCTTGCTTTTGCGCTGCTGGTAACGCGCCCAGGAAATCAGAATGACCGCGTTGACCAGCGCCACCCACAGGTAAATCTGCAACGTGCCGAGGGCTTCGAACGCTGAATTGTCGATGCGCGGCCCGCCGGCATGCGTCTCGATCAGCGGCCATAGCCCGCGCACCAGCAGAAACAGCAGGCCGATCCAGGCTATTACGGTGAGGATCACATCGACCACGACCATGAAGGGTCGTTGACGGGTCCGGATGATTTTCATTTGATGACCTCCTCTTCGTCGTCCCCGATCGGCTTGATGCCCCGGTCAGGACTGACCCAGCGCGCACGCTTCTGATGCTGACCGAACAGCACCTTGGGAAAGCTGACCAGCGTGGTCAGCAGGCTGACAAACCAGAATGCGATCGGATACCAGACCACCCAGAACATGGTTTTGCCCAGGCCCGGTTCGTAACGCCGGTCGATGATGATGCTGACCGCGAACTGCACCAGGCAGACGAACGCCAACAGCAGCCCGGTGAACGCCGGCGGCATCAGGTGATGGACGGCGATCGCTTCGGGCATGACCACGAATTTGCCCACCGCCCAGAAGATCACCGACAACAGGAAGGTGAATGCCCAACCGGTGGACAGGCAGTATTCGAACAGCAGCGGCCACAGGTAACGGTGGCGGTATTGCCAGATACCGCGAATGTTCTTGAACAGCACTTCGGCACCACCCTGGGCCCAGCGCAGGCGTTGCTTCCACAAGCCGCGCAGGGTTTCCGGCATCAGGATCCAGCACAGGGCGCGAGGCTCGTAGAAGATGCTCCAGTGATCCAGTTGCAGCTTCCAGCTGATGTCGATGTCTTCGGTGATCATGTCCGGGCTCCAGTAGCCGACCCGGTTCAGCGCCGTGCGGCGGAACGCGACGATCACCCCGGACACGGTGAAGATCCGGCCGAATACCCGCTGAGTACGCTTGATCAGCCCGATGATCGAAGAGAACTCACCAACCTGCACGCGCCCGACCAGTGTCGAACGGGTGCGGATACGCGGGTTGCCGGTCACGGCGCCGAGGCGTGCGTTGTCGAGCATCGGTGCGACCAGATAGGCGGCGGTGTTCGGTGCCAGCAGCGCGTCGCCGTCGATGCACACCAGATATTCGCTGCGCGCGGCAATCGCGCCCATGCGCAGGGCCACGGCCTTGCCCTGGTTTTCCGCCAGGTGCAGCACGCGCAGACGCGAGTCTTCCCGGGCCAGCGCGTCCAGCACTTCGGCGGTGTTGTCCTTGGAGCCGTCGTTGATCGCGATCACTTCGATGTTCGGGTAATGCTGGGCCAACGCCGCGTGGATGGTATCGGCCGCATTGTCGCCTTCGTTGTAGCAAGGAATCAGGATCGAAATCAGCGGCTCGCCTTCCAGCGGCGGCGGCAACGTATCGTCCTTCCACGGCCAGTGCCGCTCCCAGTGCAGCCAGAAATACAAGCCACCGGAAATCCACAGCCCGGACATGAACAGCGGGTAGAAGAACACGAAGTCCATCAGGAACTGCCCGGTGACCAGGAAGATCAGGCCCAGCGGCACGCCGAGGACGAGCGCCAGAACAAGCAGGGCTAACAGTCTATCCAGCATGTTATGGATTCCATTTGTTGGAGAGCGCAGGCCGCACGTTTTTCAGGTCCGGCAGGTTCTCGAGAAAGTTGTCCGGGTAGTAACCGAAACTCGCCGCGCCCTGGCGCTTGAGACGGTTCATCCAGTCGGCCAGTTGGGCACCGTCGATTTCGTTCTGATCCTTTTTCGTCCAGTCCCGGGCCTGCAATTCAAATACGGTGCGATCAAGCGCACCGGGGCGTGCCTTGACCGTCGCCACCAGCGACTCCAGCCACTCGCCGGATCGCGCCAGCGGCTGTTTTTCCATCAGCGGCATGGCCATCGGCGCGGTCCAGTCGTAGGTCACGAGGAAGTCGTCGAGGTTCTGCGCGAACCACGCCTCGCTGTGCGGATTGAGCATCGGCTCGGCAAAGATGTTGCGTGCGGTTTCCACCTGCGGGCCACGGATGGCGCGGACCTTGGCGGTCAACTCCTTGGTGAAGTCGATCAGGTAACGGCTCTTGAACCGCGTCCAGCGCTGCATCGCCGCCGGATCGGCGCGCAGGGCGGCAATCGAGCCTGGCAAGCCGTTGGCGGCGTAGGTTTTCAGCGCCTCGGGGCCGGCGTCTTCGAAATCCGAGAGCACCGCGTCGTCGTGGTAGAGGACGCCGTCGACCGACGTCAGGCGCGCCAGGTCTTCGTAGATTTCGCCGATGACCTGCCGGACTTGCGGATCGAACGGCGACAGGCGCTTGTACTGATCCGGGTCGACGGACGTGGCACCGGTCTGCGGGTCCCAGCGTGTCACCCGTGGCAGCTTCGAATCCAGGGCGAAACTCAGCACCGGCATCCAGGCAAAGACTTTCACATGGGCACGGGTACGCAGTTGCCACGCCACCCGGTCGAACAGGTCGGCGCGCACCGGCAGGTGGCGGTTGGGGAAATACAGCGAATGCACCAGGCCATCGCCCTGCGGATCAGCGAAGGCTTGCAGGAACACGGTGTTGGCGCCCATGTCGGCCATGCGCTGGATCAGTTTGCCGAGGTTGATTTCCTGTTGCGCCGGATCCGGGTCATAGACGTTGTCCAGATCCACATGCACCACGCGCATGGTGAAGTCCGATTGCACGCCGACGACACTGTTGGCGAAGTGCTCGCCGTCAGGGTCGGATGCGACGAGGAAACGCGGGCTGCTCATCAGGTTGTCGAGGGCATCGAGACCGTCATCGAGGGTCAGGGCCATTTCGTAGCCCTCTTCGCCCACCACGGTCAGCGACGTGCCGTCCGCCGTACCGTACGGCCAGACCCAGATCCTTGGTTTTTTTCCGGTGACCTTGCGGATTTTTTCCGAAATGGTCGCCACGTCGGTACGAATCCGTGCCTGGAAATCCGCTTCGGATTCATAGCGCTTGCTCACCGGATCGTAACGTCGGGTGGCGGCGGCCGGCTGCATGTTGCCCTGCGGGTTGGCGAGGATGCCCTTGTGGTTGGCATCGGTGTGCGCGGCGATTTCCACCAGCCCCGATTGCGAGATTTCCCGCACCTGGTCCCAGGTCAGGAAGTCGGCGCGCGAACGCGGGGTGCCGGCGAAGTCCACCGGCTGATTCAGCGGGGTATCGATCCAGGTGCCGACCGGCGCCAGCAGCGCATGCCAGTTGTAGGCGCGCAGCACCGGCAGCACGCGGGTGTAGAAGCTTGAGTAACCGTCGTCGAAGCTCAACAGGATGGCTTTGGGCGGCAATTCCGGCCCACCCTTGCGCGCCGCCATGATCTGGTCGACGGTCACCGGTTTGTAATTGTTTTCCCGCAGCCACGCGAGCTGCTCGATCAGACGCTCGGTGCGCACTGCCACCACCGCCTGATCGGGATCGCGATCCTCGACGTCGTGGTAGGCAATGCCCAGGACATGGTTTTTCGGCCAGGGCTTTTCATTGGCCGCCAGCGGGCGCTCGGACGGCGGCGCGAAGGCCGGGGCTTGCTGGGCGCAGGCGCTGACCAGCAGCACTCCCAGCAGAAGGATGAAACGCGAAATCAAAGGCATCTTCAAACTCTTCTAGAAGCGGAAAGTGAGGTCGACGAGCAGGCGCAGATCGGTTTCCCGGTCACCGTCGTAGGGCCGGTTGATCACGCTGAACAGACCGCCCACCTCGAACACGTCGTTCCAGGCGTAGCGCTGGCCGTAGCCGAGCAAGGCCATGCCGCCAGTGCCGTGGTCGCGCTGGCTGTACGTACCGGCGCCGGCCTGGAACTGCTGGCTCCACGCCGTTTCATAGCGGTGATAGAGCACGTGGTTGACGTTCAGCAGCGGCATCACGCTCAAGTCCGACTTCGGGTTGAAGTACGGCACATCATCGGATTTGGAGTTGTGGCTGGTGCCGACTTCCAGGCCGGCGTCGACCTGAATGTTCGGCGCGCTGTAGATCCCTTCCCGCCCGGTGAGCAAGGCTTCGACGCGGTTGTTGCCGTCGCTGAAGTGCGACGGGCTGACGGACAGTTTCCACTCACGGCTCTCGTTGGCGCGCCAGCGGATGAAGCCGCTGCCGCCGTTGGCCTTGATGTCGCTGTTGAGCGCCCGCAGCGGGGTTTGCTCGGACAGGTATTCGAGGCTGCCGCCGTATTGCCAGTGGTCATTGATGTCGCGGGCGATCGCCAGACGTGCGCCCTGCTTGTCGCCGAAGCCGTAGGAATGGTTGGAGATTTCGGCTTCGAGGGTCATGTCGCGGGTGCGACGCTCCAGACCGACCCGCTGGAAACGATGATTGCCGGTGCCTTCGGCGAAGTCGCCGGTGGCATAACCGACACCGGCGAATACCCGCCAGTCTTCATCGATCGGCGGACTGTAGAGGGTGCTCTGAATTCCAAAGTCCCGACTGCCACTGACCGCACCGGCATTGCCATTGCCGCCGCCATTGGCCTTGCCACCGTAGGCTTCGACGCGCAGTTCGGACATGTCATGCACTTCGCGCTCGCGGGCCAGACGCTGCACCTGACGGTTGTCGGGGAAACGCGCGACCACGTCATCGGTCAGCGCATCCATCTGCCGCCATTCCTGCAAGTCCATGGCCGTCCGCGCCTGAGCGATCTCCAGGCCCATGTCGCGCGGCACCATGCTCTCGGTTTCCTTGAGCTGGTTTTCGGCGCGGCGCGGCCAGTTGCGGGCCAGGTACAGGTCAGCCTGGGCCAGACGCAGGCCGACATTGCCCGGCGCCTGATCGACCAGCGCCTGCAAACGCTCCTCGCCGTGGGGCAAATCGGAACCGTAGGTGCCGGCCTGCGCCGCGAGTTGCTGGGCGTCCATCCATTCGTCGTTGGGGTTGCCGATCGGCAAACCCTTGAGTTCGATGCGCGGGCGCTGGGATTTGGCCAGGTCTTCGGCGACCTTGCGGGCCTCAGCGGCGCGGTCGCTTTCCAGCAGCGAGTAGTACAGCGCCGTGGTGTCTTCCAGGCGGTCGCCGACATCGGCGTCCGGTGCCGCGAGTACCTGACGATAGAGATCGGTAGAGATTTCCGGTTGGCGCTGGTCGAGGTACGAGGCCGCCACCCAGCGCAGGGCATAGGTCGGAATCTGCACGCCTTCGGCTTGCAGCTTCTGATACTCGCTGATGACTTCGGCGGTGCGCGCCCGGGCCTTGAGCGCGCCCATGCGGTCGATGCGCCAGCGCGTCACGTCGTCGTGGGCGGTGGCGTCCGGGGTCCAGGTGGCGAGCAGTTGGTCGTAGTCCGCCAGCGCCCGGTCGGCGATGACGTAGCGTTCTTTTTCGCTGCGGGTGGCGAGTTCGGCGAGGCGCACGCGTTCGGCGGCCAGATCGCCTTCGAGACGGCGCTGGGTCACCGGATCGATCAGCCCCGGTCGTTGCCTGACCAGACGCAGGGCCGGTTCCGGCAGACGCGCCTTTTGCAGGGCGACCACGTATTCGCGGGCGACTTCCGGCTTGCTGCCGGCGCGGATGAAGGCCTGATCGTATTCGAACAAGGCGTCGTACTGCTTGCCAGCGCGGGTCAGGGCATAACCCAGGGCGAGGCGACGGGCAGGATCATCGGGTTTGGCCGCCACCAGTGCCCGGGCGCGGATCACCGCCTCGTCGGGCTTGCCCGAGTCCGCCTGGGTCAGGGCCAGGCCGAGTTGCAGATCGGCATTGTCCGGGTCCTGCGCCAGGGCCTTGTTGTAGACCTGCGTCGCTTGATCCCAGCGCTTGAGGTTGCGATAGGCCCGCGCGGTGGCGGTCAGCGCCTGAACCGGCAGCGCGCGGTCGCGGCCCTCGGTTTCATAGACCTTGACCACTTCGGCATCGAGTCCGGCCCAACTGGCGATCTGCAAGTGATCGCTGACTTGCCCGTTGGTCGACTGACCGGGCGGCACCTGGCGCAGCACCGTCAGCGCAGGCGTGTAATGCCCTGCCCGAGCGTCGAGCACCATCTGATCGTAGGCCGTATCGGCGAACGCGATGGCCGGCCAGAGCAACTGGCTGCACAGCGCGACTCGAAACAAAGGGCGTAAACCACGATGTAATACGGGGACATCAATACGCGGCATTTGTCAGCATCCTTACATGGCCAGCCGGGTCGCAATGCCCTCCTTGCCCATTCGTAACAGTGGCCGAACAGCTCACGGCCAATTTCAGTCAGGCAGTCTTGCACGCAAGCGTAGACCAATATCCAGAACACAATAATTGTTCAGATTCGTGACGAATTTTCCCGAATGGACCGCCAATCCGGATGCCGGACAGCAAAACGCCCGGCGTTTGCGTGGTGCAAAGGCCGGGCGTTGCTTTGGAGCGTGAAGTGTTACTGATCGGGATCCTGGGTCACGGTGATGCCCGCGAATTTGCTCATCAGGAAACCGACGAACTGCTCAACGGTCATCTTCTGGCCGTTGAATTCCACCTGATTGGCGGCGTAATGCAGTTTGGTGACAACGTTGGCGCCATCCAGCGTCGCCATTTGCGAGCCGACGGCCATGCCGGCAAACATGTCGGCGGCGGCGCTGGCCTGATCGACGATGGCCTTGGCATCGGTCTGACCGTCAACCTGCGCCTGCACGCTGAGCAGGTCGATCAGCATCGGTTTGGACACCAGCACATTCAGGTCCAGCAGCGCGATCAACTGTTTGCCCAGTTGATCCGGCGGCAGGTCCATCGAGGCCGGTTTGGTCAGGTCGAGCACCAGGTTGGCGCGACTTTCGCCGTTGGCGGTTTTCAGCGACAGGTTTTCCAGCGCCAATTGCGGGCCGGCGGCCAGCAGTTTCTGCAGGTCAGCCTTGACCTGTGCCGACTCGGCTTCGGTCAGGTTCAGCTCCGGCGCCGGCAGGCCGGCGGCAGTGGCTTCGGCGGCCGCTTTCTCGTAGGGCTGCAACTTGGTCTGGTAGATCTGCATCAGCGACATGGTCGACGGAATGTCGAGGTTTTTCAGGCTCATGACCATTTGCGCGGAGCCGATTTTCTTGTCGTTCAGTGTCACTTCACTGATCGAGTAGTCCGCACGGCCGGAGGCGTTGGTGCCGGTTTCCTCGGTCTGGTTCTTCATTTCGAAGTTCTTCACGCCCAACACCGATTGTTTGGCGCCGAAGGTGGTCTTGCTGCTGGTCAGCTTGAGCACGTTTTCGCCGGTGTAGTAGCCGTAGCTGCTCTTGGCGAGATTGCTGGCCAGGGTCAGACCATTGAGCTCGATCTGTACCGGGCTCCGGTCTTCGGCGACGGTGACCAGGTGCAGGCTGTCCATATAGCCATCAGCCTTGACCTTCTGCGCCTGGGCGCTGGCGGAGATGTCCATGTTCAGGCCGGAGAATTTCAGGCTCGACTTGTCGTCCAGCGCGGTTTCCAGCGGCAGCAATTCGAGGTTGCCGGTGGTCGATTCGTCGTAGCCGATGTTGACCACACCTTTGAGCGGCGCAGCGTCCTTGGTGGCGGCGAACCATTTTTCAGTGACCGGGGTCTTTTTCAGCGCGTAGTGACTGGTGGCCATGACCGGCAGCCACTTCAGCGAAACCAGACGCGAGAACGGCAGCGGGCCGTGTTCGATATGGTCTTCGAACTCCAGCTCGACCGGCGCATCACCGAACATTTCGCCTTCGCCCTTCAGGCGATAATGCGCGATGCTGCTGAACGTGTTGCGCTCCAGCGACACCAGTTCCAGGGTCGCGCTGCCGTTGGAGCCGGCCATGGCGGTCTGCAGTTCTTTGTTCGCGTTGACGACGGCGTTGTTGAGCACACCTTCGATCTTGGTGCCGGTGTACCAGGCCCCGCCCGCGCTGATGGCACCAATGGCAACAACAATTCCGAGAAGCACGCCTGCTGATTTATTCATGAATGACCTGATCGATTCCGTGGCTGAAAGTGTGGTCGTCTTCCCTGAACCCGTGACCGGGTCGCGGCTCGACTCCGCTGAAATTAGCGGTGGAGATTAGCACCGGGCAGGCAATGCGGCCCAATGTTTAAAGGTTAAAGAGTGTCTATGGGGTGTGCGAAAAATCAGCAGGCGGCAAATGTTGCAGGTTTTTGCAGCCGCTCTCGCGAGGGAACCCGCCCACGAAAACGGCTGGTTGATGTAACAGAGAATCAGGAATACTGAACCTCGATCTCATCCAGCTGATGATCGAAACTTTTCAGCCGCGCGGTCCAGGTATACACCAGCACCTCGAAATCCCGATCGATCACCGCCCCGCCCGGCCCGTCGGCACGGGGGTCGCAGAAATCCAGTTGATAGCGTTCGCGGGCCATGGCCGTGGCGACGTCGGACAGTTCACGGGCGTTGTTGAGCCAGTGCCAGCCTTCGTCGGCGATCTGTTTGTCCAGTTCCAGGCATTGTTTTTTCAGGGCTTCGAGGCTTTTTTCCAGCGGCGTGCCGGTGAGTTCGCCCATGACTTCGGCGAAGGTGCGCCCCGGTTGCCAGTAGCTGCCCCAGAAGTAGCGGTCGAATACGGTTTCGACCCGGCGCAGGGCGACTTTGGTGTCCCAGATCAGCACCAGGGTCCGGCCCTGTTCGAGCTGTCTTTTTTTGACCCGCTGCACCTGCACCGATGCCCAGGCCACCACCACGATGGCCATGACCGCGATCAGCGCGGTCGCGCTGTCGAGGAACACCATCGCCTTGTCGATCTGGTGAGCCAGCATGATGCCGTAGAAGTAGGTGGCCGACAGCAGCACCAAGGCTGCGAGGGCGCACCAGAAGCCGAGAGCATAAGGGTTTTTCATTATTGGTTTCCCCCTGACCTGCGCATGCCTGAAGCGTTGCAGGGACGCTTTGCACGGGGCGCCCCTCCAACACTTCAAAGCATAGCTACGGCCTCAGGGTTTGCTCGCGCTCGACGCTTGCGTTCGTCCGCTTTCCCAACCGCCACCGAGGGCAAGGAACAAATCGATCTGGCTCATGGCAACCTGGGTGTTGGCGGCAGCCAGTTGCGCCCGCACATCGGTGTAGGTGCGGGTGGCTTGCAGGTCGGCGAGGAACGACTCGCGGCCGGCCTGGAAGAAGCGGTGGGTCTGATCCGCCGCCCGTTGCGCCGATTGCTCGGCATCGGCCAGTGCGTCGCGGCGTTGCAGCAGCGCGCCGTACTGGGACAGACCGGTCTGCGCCTCACGAATGGCGTTCAGCACCACGCCGTCGAAATGCGCCAGCGCGCCCTGAGTGGTGGCCTCCGCTTCACGAATACGCGCACGGGAGCCGTTGGTCGGAACCTTCCAGCTCAGCGACGGGCCGAAGCCCCAGCGGTTGGTGGAAGGCTTGCCAAGATCGTCCAGCAGACCGACCGTGCCGATCGTCGCGCCGAAGCTGATGTCCGGATACAACTCGCCGGTAGCGATGCCAATGCCCGCCGTCGCGGCCGCCAGATGGCGCTCGGCCTGACGCACATCGGGGCGGCGCTTGAGCAGCGCGGCGCCGTCGCCCACTGGGACCAATTGGCTGATTTTCGGCAGTTCGGCACATTGCGCGGTGCCGGCCGGAAGTTGATCGACCGGTTTCGCCAACAGCATCGACAAGCGATACAAACCGGCCTGGCGTGCCGCTTCATAGCGTGGCAGATCGGCGCGCAGGGATTTTTGCTGGGTCTGCGAGCGCGTCACCTGGGTTTCGTCGCCCCGGCCGGCGTCACGCAGGCGCTGCACGAGCAAGGTGCTTTGGTCCTGCAAGTCGAGGGAGTGCTGGGCGATCTCGCGCTCTTCATTGGCCGCACACACCTGGGTGTAGGCGCGGACCACGTCCGCCACCAGCGTGATGCGCGCAGTGTCGGCGGCAGCCTGGGTCGCATCGGCGCTGGCCTTGGCCGCTTCGATGCCGCGCTGCAACTTGCCGAACAGGTCGAATTGGTAGGACGCACTGATGCCAATGTCGCCGATGTTGTCCACCGGCACTTTTTCCGGCAGCAGAAACGCCTCGCCGGACTCCTGCAAGCGCTGGGCGCCCATCTTCACGCCGGCGCTCCAGCCACCCGCCGCCTCGGCTTCTTCCACTTGCGCCCGAGCGCGCGACAGGTTCGCCGCCGCCACGCGCAGATCGGTGTTGGACGCCATGGCCTGCTGCACCAGTTGATCCAGGCGCGGGTCCTGATACAGCCGCCACCAGTCCGCCGGCACCGGCGCCGAGACCACCGGTTTGCCATTCACCGCCAGTTCGCCTTGCAGGTCTTCACGGTGAACGGCCGCTTCGTCAGGCAGGTGATAATCCGGCCCGACCACCTGACAGGCCGAGAGCATCACGCCCAGACCGGCGATCATCAGCGCCCTGCTCATGGCCGGGGCTCCTGCTGCCCGTCTTCGATGATCGAGACGGTGGCGGTACGTCCGGCGATCATGCGGAAATCTTCCGGCACCTCGTCAAACGCGATGCGCACCGGGATCCGCTGGGCCAGGCGCACCCAACTGAACGCCGGGTTGACGTTGGGCAGCAGGTTGCTGCCGCTGGTGCGGTCACGGTCTTCGATACCGGCGACGATGCTTTCGACATGGCCGCGCAAGCGTGCGCGGTCGCCGATCACGCGGATGTCCACCGCCTGGCCGACACGGATGCCGTCGAGTTTGGTTTCTTCGAAATAGCCGTCGATGTGAAACGAGTTGCTGTCGACCACCGACAACACCGGACGCCCGGCCGTGACGAACTCCTGGGAGCGCGGCGCACGGTCGTTGACGTAGCCGTCCACCGGGCTGCGGATCACCGAGCGATCGAGGTTGAGCTGGGCGCTGTCCACGGTCACCAGCGCCTCGGCCAGCGCCGACTGCGCACGGGCCACCTTCGACTGGCTTTCTTCCAGCTGTTCGGCCGGCACCAGATTGCCCAGGCCACGGTTACGCTTGGCTTCGCGTTGCGCCTGGGCCAGGGTCTCTTCGCGGTCGGCGACGGCGGCTTTGGCCTGGCGCAGGGCGAGCTTGAAGCGATCCTGGTCGATGCTGAACAGCACCTGGCCGCGCTTGACCGGCTGGTTGTCCTTCACCTCGACTTGCTGGATCAGCCCCGACACGTCCGGGGCGATCTGTACGATGTCGGCACGGATGTGGCCGTCGCGGGTCCAGGGCGCAAACATGTAATACATCACCATGCGCCAGACCATGACGACGGCGAAAGTCACGATCAGCAGAGTCAGCACCACGCGACCAAGGGTCAAAAACGGTTTTTTCATGTCATCAGGTATCGACTGAGTGAGTCCACGCCGTACAGCAGCACAGCGTAGAGAGCCACGTTGAACAATGCCCGGTGCCAGACCAGACGGTAAAAGTGCAGCCGCGTGAGCACGCCGTGCACCAGCAGAAACAGCACATAAGTGATGCCCATCAACACCAGCAGGGTCGGCAGGAAGATCCCGCTGATGTCCAGATCACCGATCATAGGGGCGCTCCATCAATGCCATGGGGCAGCGGTTCTTCGGGTTCGGCGTTGCCGAGAAACTCGACGCCGGGCAGCAACGCCAGACGCAAGCCGCTCAACGCGTGCAGCAGGTGCAGACGGGTTTCGTCATCGCCGTGGCCATGCAGCGCGCGGCGGGTGCGATCCATGGTCATCAACAGCGGACTCGGGGCAGGCAGGCGTTCGCCGGCCTTGAGGCACGCGCGGAAATAATCCCCGACCTCGGCCACCACCTGACGCAGCAAGGCTTGCGGCACGCCCTGCACACGCGGGGTGTAGGCCAGCAGGTCGAGCAGGTTCAGCGCCACCCGCACTTCGCGCAGGGCGATGCCGGTGTCCTGGCCGGTCAGGGCCAGGCGCGGCAAGTGCTGCATCAAGCGGTCGAGGACCTGCACGCCGAGTTGCCGGTGTTCGGCCAGGGTCGCCGGTTCGCTGAGTTCGACGATGTCCTTCCAGCTGAAACGGGTCAGGCGCTTGGCCGCCAGTTCGGCGCCGAACGGCCGGGCGACCAGGGTCCAGATAAACGCGAACAGCAGTCCCATGGGACCGGCCAGGTTCGAGTTGACGAAGGCAAAGAAGTCCGCGTCGTAGGCACCCGAAATGCTGATGAACGACGAGGTGTTGACCAGCGTCAGCAGCATCCCGAGGTAGAAACGCGGCTGCACGGTCAGCGTGCCGACGCAGATGAACGGCACGGCAAACGCCAGCACCAGCATCGGGAAGTCATGCAGGTTCGGCAGCACCAGAAACAGATAGAGGCTGGCGAACAGCACCGACATCCCGGTCCAGAAAAAGAACCGGTAAATCTGCGGCGCCGGGTCGTCCATCGAAGCGAAGAAACTGCACGCCACCGCCGCCAGAATCACCGCGCTGCCGCCGTCGGTCCAGCCGAGCAGAATCCACAGCACCGAGGCGACGATGATCGCCAGAATGGTCGAGGCCACCGAGTAGGCCATCAGGCCACGGTCGAGAAACGGCGTCAGGCGGCCGAGGCGCCAGTGGCGATACACCGCGCGCCAACTGTCCTGGCGTTCGCAGAGAATCGCGTCCTGCAGACTGCGGCAGTCCTGCCACAGATCGATGAACTCACCGAGGCGATACAGCGCGTTGGAGAACAGCAATTGCTTGCGCTCTTCCAGTGCCTCGAAGCTCGGTTGCAGGGCTTCGAGGCGGTCTTTCAAGGCTTGCCAGCGATCCGGGTCGGCGTCTTTGTGGCCGAGCCAATCGCTGGTCGCGGCGAGCAGTGGCACGAACTTGTCCACCAGCTCCGGGGTACGCCGCTCCAGCGCGTAGAGGGCATCGTCGAGGGCGTCGATCACCGGCAGCAAGTGAATCATCCGCCCGCGCAGTTCCTTGGTATTGCGCACCGTTTGCGGCCGCGCGCCTTCGTGGGGCAACTGGCCGATCATCAATTCCAGACTGTTGAAACTGCCGACCATGGCCATGCGCAAGGCCGTGACTTCTTCGGGGCGCACGTCGCGATTGAGGAAACGCAGACTGTAGGTCGACGCATCGCTGAACCACTTGCCCACGGCGTCGTTGAACACCGGCGCCAGACGACGCGGCCAGAACATCGCGCCAACCACCGCCGCCACTGCAATGCCGAGAAAAATCTCTTCGGTCCGCGCCTCGGCCACATCCCACACCGCCAGCGGGTTGTCCACCACCGGCAAGGCAATCAGCGGCAAGGTGTAGCCGGCAAGCATCAGCGCGTAGTTGTTGGCGGTGCGCAGGTGCAGGGACAGGAACAGCAGAATCCCCGTCCACAGGGCGACGACCACCACCAGCACGTAGGGGCTCTGGACGAACATCGGCACGAACAGCACCGCCGCCGCGGCCCCGAGAAACGTCCCCGCCGCCCGGTACAAGGCTTTCGAACTGGTCGGCCCGAGAAACGGGCTGGAAACGATGTACACCGTCGCCATCGCCCAGTACGGACGCGGCATTTGCATGAGCAAGGCGATGTACAGCGCGATCATCGACGCCGCAAAGGTACGGATCCCGTAGAACCAGTCCCGGGCCGGAGGCATGCCGGAGAAAAAACCGTTCAAGGGTTGACCACCGCTGGCGGGCTGGCCGCCTCAAAAGCCTTCAGTACCCGAAGCGTAGCTTCCAGATCACTCTGGTCGATGCCTTCCAGCACTTCATGGCGCAGGCGCACCAGTTCGATCTCCACCGCCTGCACCAGCTCGCGGCCGGCGTCGGTCAGGCTCAGGCACTTGGCCCGACGATCCTGGGCATCTTCGGTGCGGCAGACGTAGCCGGCGTGGCACAACTGATCGAGCAGGCGCACCAGCGAAGGACTTTCCATCCCCGCCGCCTGCGCCACCTGCACCTGACGCACACCCTCGCCCAGGCGCCCGATCATCAACAACGGGACGGCGCAGGCCTCGGAAATCCCATAGTTGACCAGCGTGGTCTGGCAGATTTTCCGCCAATGCCGGGCGGCTACCACCATGGCACTGCTGATGTTCATCTGGAGAGCGTCGAGAGAGTTCGGCACGGGACAATGCACACACTGTTAGTTTGCTAACTATCAATATCGCATTGACGGGGAAATTCAGTCAAGTTTTGAAACAAATTGGCGATGAGCGCTCAGTCACCTGCCGCAAGCTCACTGGCCCTCTGCTCGATGAACTCAAAAACCGCTTCTGGCACGCTGTACTGGAATTGCTTGCGTCGGTGCTTTGAGACTTTCCCACCGTTGTCCAGGCACATCATCACCAATTTCGACAAATCACTTCCGCGCACGTCAAAACGCTCATTCACCGCTTTGACCAGATGGTCATATGCCTCGAGAAACTCGGTTTCCTCGCGTAACTCCACTTCCAGCGCCCGTCGGGCCATCCGCAATGTGAACTCGGCGGATTGGGTCGCATCCCAGAACCGATAGATGGAGGAGTGTCCGACAAATTCGAAGGCCATCTGATCGGCATCCAGCCAGGTAACGTTCCAAAAGTCGCGGGCAGGCTTCGAGAAGCCTTTGAGTGCTTCCAGATAATTTGACTCTTCGTGCTTCATCGCCACGGAAACGGGCAACAGCAAGCCATTTTGCAATGCTTCGGCATGGCACAGCGTCTGGTGAATGAGAAAACGTGAAAGACGGCCATTGCCATCCATGAACGGGTGGAGGAATACAAAACCGAAGGCCACCACCGCTGCCGCAACCAGAGGATCAACATGTCGTGCCGACTGATTGGAAAAGCTCATCAGCTCTTCCATCAACTCACGGCACAGATCCGGTACAGGCGGGACGTAGCTGACCCCGGCGGCCCCCCTCAAACCGTTATGCAGATGGTTTTGCTCATGACGAAACAACGTTGCCTTGTCGAATGGATTGGAAACCGTACTGTTCTGCAACTCGACCAGGTATTCCTCGCTCAACGCTCTCCCTTGATGGGCCTGGCGGAGCAACTGAACAAAGCGACGGGATTTTTCTTCACTGGGCTCCTCTTTCTCGATCGCAAAGGAATCGCGGGTTTCGTGCAGATACGCCCAGTTGATCGCACGATCCATCATTTCAGGTGGCAAGGTGGCCATGAACGCTTGAGCCCGGCCGATGATGTCGAGGTCAAGCAGCGCTTGCAGCTCATCGGTTCGCTCGACCGTGGCGCAGTAGCGCAGCGATCCCAGGCCATTGAAATCCACCCGCCAGCGGCTGTTGCGGATGGCGGGGCCGGTGACATAACGCTTCTCATCGAACAGGCCAACTGCACCGCCCCTGACCGGCACGCCATACTCCAGCTGTTTACCGGTGAAGTTTTCCCACAGGAAACACGCCTTGCGTATGAACACCCCATTCGGCGATTTTCCCAACTCACCGAGCAATGCAGTCGCGTCGACGTGCTCCAGCGCCTGAGCAAGGATACAAAGGTTGGTGCCCTCATGCTTCAAGGCGAACAGGATGTGCTCAAGCACCGATCCTTGAGCAGGTGCGACCGCTGGTGGCACAGCCAGACATTCACCGATCAGAGTGATCCGGGTGACCGGTTTGATCATCGCGGTGCGCTTGGGGGCAAACGCCTTGAGGTTCAGCGCATCGCACAAGTAGGCGTATCCAACATTCGTCATGGCTGCGTCCAAAAAAACTTCAACTGGGACGATTAAAGCCCAGATTTTTTTACTGGACACAGGTTTTTTTTACATTTCAGCAATTTCCTACAGATTTTTTTACACATTCCTACCCTTGCGCAACATCACATCCAACTGATCCACCACCTCCGCCCAATCCGCATCCTCCAGAATTTCCCCACGCAGGAAATCCGCCTGGCTCGTCGTCCAGAAAAACGCATCGGCCAGGTGCAGTTCCGGTTTGAGCGGGGAATGGCTGGCGATGAATTGGTCGATGCTCAAGGCATCACTCGCCAGGCCGAGTTGCTTGAACAGGGCGGGCAGGCTGTGGGTCGGGTTTTCCATGATCGGACTCCTTCAGGAAAGTGTCGGGTGAAGTGCAGGCAAGCCGTCGCTCACAGGACACGATGCCCTGTGGGCGACGGCCTGCCCGCGAAAGCGTCAGCTCAAACGCCGCCGACCTAATCGGTCAACTCCCGCACCTGAGCATGGGGCACCATTCTCAGGTACTCGGACATGTCCATATGCAGCAGGTTGTTGTGGTTGCCGGCCTCCAGATAAATATCTTTCTGCCGGGTGACGAGCGGATCGATGACCACATCCAGGCCATAGGAATCGCCCAGCGGCGGCACCGCCCCGCGTTCGCAGTCGTCGAACAGATGTGCCAGCGTGCTTTCGCGGGTGATCTGCCACTCGCCGCTGCTGCGCACCTTGCTCAGGTCCAGATGGCGGCTGGCGGGCAGCACGGCCATCAGATAGTGACCATGGTGGTCGTCGAGGATCACCGATTTGGCCACCCGTTCCGCCGGAATCCCGGAAACCCGCGCCGTTTCCAGGCTGCTGGACGAGTGCGGGTGGGCGACGATGTCATATTCGCAATGCGCCCGGGTCAGGCTGCTTTGCACCTTTCTTGCCATACGCATGATGCACCTCGGTGCCCGCCGCCATTGCGCGGCGGGCGGCAATGAAACGCTGTTGCCGTCCTTGAAAGTCTAGACCCGCGAGCCATCCGCGCCGGGAAATCCGCTCACTGGCGCCTGGCAAAAGCTGATCAGAATTCGACCAATGACAGGCTGAACTAGACTGTAAGAAGAACCCCCTGACTCTCCCGGAGGGTCACGTGAACATCCGTTGCTGTACGTGTGCCTTGCTCCTGCTGCTCAGTGGATCGGCCCTCGCCGCCGACACCACGCTGACGGCGGTCAATCCGGTCGGCCTGTGGCTGATCACGCTGGGCATCGCGTTTCTGATCGCCGAAGCCGCGCTGCCCAATTACGGAGTGATCGGTCTGGGCGGGATTGTCATGTTCGTGATCGGCGCGCTGATCCTGAGCAATACCGAGCTGCCGGTGCCGATGATGATCGGCCTCGGCCTGATCAGCGCCCTGATCCTGATCGCGCTACTGATCCGAGCCTTGAAGACCCGACCGCGTCATCCGGTCAGCGGCGATGCCGGCCTGCTCGGCAGCGTGACGGCGGTCACCACCGTACAACCGGACGATGCCCGCAACGGCTGGGTGCAATTGCAGGGAGAACGCTGGCAAGTGCTGAGCGCCACGCCGCTGCACACCGGGCAACCGGTGCGGGTGGTGGGCCGCAAAGGCTTGTTGCTGCAAGTGGCCGCGACTGACGCGGCGCCGCTCGGAGAGTGATCATGGGTCTGCAAATCGGTTTTGTCGCGCTGCTGCTGTTGCTGATCGCCCTCGCCGGGTCGACGTTCCGCATCCTGCGTGAATACGAGCGCGGCGTGGTGTTTCAGCTCGGGCGCTTCTGGCAGGTCAAGGGGCCGGGACTGATCCTGCTGATTCCCGTGGTGCAGCAAATGGTTCGTGTCGATCTGCGCACCATCGTTCTCGACGTCCCGCCGCAGGACGTGATCACCCGTGACAACGTCTCGGTGAAGGTCAACGCGGTGCTGTATTTCCGGGTGCTCGATCCGCAGAAAGCGATCATTCAGGTCGAGGACTTTCTCGCCGCCACCAGTCAACTGGCCCAGACCACCCTGCGTGCAGTACTCGGTAAACATGAGCTGGATGAGCTGCTGGCCGAACGCGAACAACTGAACATCGACATCCAGCAAGTGCTCGACGCCCAGACCGATGCCTGGGGAATCAAGGTCGCCACGGTCGAAATCAAGCATGTGGATTTGAACGAATCGATGGTGCGCGCCATTGCCCGCCAGGCCGAAGCCGAGCGGGAACGGCGGGCCAAGGTGATCCACGCCGAAGGCGAATTGCAAGCCTCGGAGAAACTCATGCAGGCCGCTGAAATGCTCGGTCGCCAGCCCGGCGCCATGCAGTTGCGTTACATGCAGACCTTGAGTTCGATCGCCGGGGACAAGAGCTCAACCATCGTGTTTCCGTTGCCGATCGAATTGCTCAAGGGCATGGCGGATTTATCGGAGAAATCCTGAAAGCTGCGATTTTCTGTGCTGCTCCAGCGCCTCATAAGGTGCCCGCGCAAAGTGTTGCACCCGCGACTGCAACAGCGCCGAAGCCTCGCGGCGCTTGTCCTCGCCATCGGGGACAAACGCCTGGGACAGTTGCTTGGAATGTTGCGCCGTTGCCACCAGTGCCTGTCGGCGTTGCTCGTCAGCCAAGCCGAAAAACCTCCCCAGGCGCCCGCCCATGGCCTCGGGCAACTCGCTGTAGTTCAACGCCAGCCCGCCGCCGTCACGACAGTGAGTCCCGCCCGCTTCGAGCAATCGCCCCAACCGGCGGGCGATGAAGTCCTCGCGGCCTTCGAACGGTAAATCGTCATCGAGCACGCAGTCGCCAAGCATTCCCGGCACCATATGCAGGCCGGGGCGGCGCAGGTGGGAGACGGCGATTTCCAGCGGATCGCGATAGACGAACAGCCACGGTGTATCGGGGAAGCACGCGCGCAACAACGGCCATTCGCCGATGCTCCAGGCATCGAGCTTGATCACCAGCCGCTGCTCGATGCCGCGCCGGCGCTGGCCGTAGGCCGAGAGCAAGCCGCTGATCGCGGCGCGCCGCTCGCCGTCGGGCAAATCAGCGCGCAGCAGGGTATCCAGCGGCGGCGGTTCCGATACCACGATGTGATCGTCGAGCCGGGCGAGCATCTGGCTGATCAACGTCGAGCCGCAGCGCGAGGCATGCAGGATAAACGCACTCGGCGCCAGGCCCGGACTTTGCGCCTGCCACTCGCCCAGCGCCGCCAACGGCGTCTGCCGCCGGAACGCCTGATTGAACGGCAAGCGCAACGCATCATCGACCGCATCGCGAAAGAATGGCTGATGCAAAGGCGTGTCACCGAACCAGCACCAGTCGACTCGCCACTGCCCGGCATCTTGGTAGACACGGGCAGGCAACCAGCCATCGAAGCTCAGGCGTTCCATTGCTCGTTCCATTGCCGACGGCCATGGCGCATCGCCGCACGCAGTTCTTCACGGGAAAACGGCAGGCCACGCTCGGCGGCCAGTTCCAGGGTGCGGGCGATAAAGGCTTCAGGGTCGTGCAACGCCTGCAAGGTTGCGGACAACGACTGATCGGCCGCCACCAGATGCTGGAAGCGCTGCAATGTGCTGTCCGAGCCGTCCGGCTCAGGCGTACCGGGCAAGCCTTCGGCGATCATCTGCGCCAGCCAGGCGCCGGGGCGACAATCGAGTACCAGATGAATCCGCGCCGAGGTGTCACGATTGTCCACCCGATGCGGTCGGGCGAGGTCGAGAAACCAGCACTCCCCCGCCGTCATCGGCATGCGCCGACCGTCGAGCCAGAAATCCACGGCGGGCGGGCTGAGCAGCGGAATGTGCAGACGCAGGTCGGCCTCCGGGCCGTCGAGATCGTAGTCACGATGCTCGTGAATCTGCCCACCCGGGCCAAGACGCAGCAGCCGCGCACTGACGATCTCCAGCGACAGCACGCGCAACGCCTGCTGCCAGCGCGCATCCCGCAACCAGGGCGCGCGCTGCAACGGCTGACCTTGTCCGGGCGACAGCTCGGTCAGCGCATCGGCAGCGGAAATCAGCGCCACGCCACTCCAGTCCCCGGCGAAATACGCCGTGTTGAAATGGCTGCGCCACGCACCGTCGTCAATCGCCGCCAGCGCCTGCAACAACAGCGGCAGATCCACCGACACCGGCAGGCGCGAAAACGCCGGCCGGTTCATGAGTCAACCGACACATCACCGCGCAGGGGCATGCGCCACCGGCACCGAGATATCACCCGAGGCCCACGCCGACTCGCGGCTGGCCAGCGCCGTGGCGATCGACTGGACTTCGGTCGATTGCACCTGGTCCGGCAGCGGATCGAGGCCGGCACTGGCGAAGATCTGCCCATAGGCATTGCGCAGATCGGCGTAGGACAGGTCACGGCGCAGATCGGCCTGCAGGTTGTTCAGTTCGCCCTGGATCAGATCCAGTTCACCGATGCCCGCCGCCTGATGACGGTTGCGCAACTGACCGACGATTTGCCCGTCGATGTCCGACAGTTGCTGGTTGGTCTTGAACTGGCGCAACGCTTCCTGATAGTTCGCGTTGGCGACGTACAACTGCGCCAGCACGGCAATCGACATCGCCTGACGACGGGCAGCGGCGACTTCTTCGCCGGCCTTGGCAACGTCGATGGCGGCCGGGGCCGAGATCACGTTGAACAGGTTCCAGGTGACTTTGACGCCATAGTCGGCCCAGCCCTGTTCGACCAGGAACGAGTTGCTGTCGTAATGCCCGCCGGCGGAAAACTCCAGGCCCGGCAGCAGACGCAACATGGCCTTGCGGGTTTCGGCGGCGCTGATCCGCGTCTGGTAATCCTGCTCGCGCAGTTCCGGGCGGCTGGTCAGTGCTTCCTGTTCCAGTTTCGCCAGATCGACCTTGAGTTCCGGAATCTGATAACCGTCGTCGGTGGCGAGGGTCAGTTCGGTGCCCAGCGGCAGGTTGATCAGGGTCGCCAGCTCGGTCTTGGCCAGCGACAGGGCGCGGCGCTGTTCTTCCAGTTGCCGGGTGGCCTCGATCAGCGAACGCTGATAACCGAGCGATTGCACCGGGTCGCCGATGCGCTGGTCGCTCATGCTCTGGCTGTTACGGCGGGCGGTGTCGACCCGCGCCATCAGGCTGTCGATCTGCTTGAGCAGGCGTTCGGCGGCCATCGCGCGCCAATACGCCGAGCGCACGTCCTGGACGATGGTGTTGATCACCTTGCGCCGACGCTCCTGGACGATCAGCCGCTGATCGCCCTGCTGCTTGGCGCTGATGTAGCTGACGCCAAAGTCGAGGACGTTCCAGACCATGGTCAGGTCGGCGACGTCGCGGTCGCGATCCTGGGAGGTCGACGGTTCCAGAGACTGGGTGCCGGTGCGCACACTCTGGCTGCTGGAGGCGTTGACGTTGTTACGTCCGACGTACCCGGCGTCCAGCGCCATGCGCGGCAGCATGTCGAAACTGGCGAGGTCGAGCTGCCGCTTGGCGAGCGCTTCCTCCATGATCTTCAAGCGGCCTTCGAGGTTGTATTTCACCGCCCGGGCCATGGCCTGGTGCAGGGTCAGCGGGCCACGCAGCGGCTCCTGATCCTTGTACATGCTTTGCAGGTCGGCCCTGGCCCGCTGCTCACTGACGCTGCGTTCAATCGGTTCACTGGTTACCGCACACCCGCTGATCGCCAGCGCCAGCAGGCTGGCGCCGAACAACTTCTGACTTCTTTTCATCCCTGGATCGCCCCTAGGTCCCGCACAGATTGAGTTGTTGTGTTTTTCAGGCCGGTATTTCGCTGATGCCGACCTGTTTCAGAGCGGCGGCCAGATCGTCGACCCGGTGCTGCTCAGTGTCTTTGAGCTGTTGCAACTGCTGACCCAGTGTAGGCGCGCCAAACACACCGCGCAGGCCCTGGGAAACATCACTGCCTCTGATCGACTGGCTGCCGAAGGTATTCAGCGAATCACGCTCGGCGCCGCTGTTCTGGTTGAACAGGCTCGACAGCGTACTGGCGCCGAACACTCCGCCATCGCCGCCGCCGAAACCGAGGAAGCCATGACCCGAACCATCACCCCCGCTGTCGCTGCTGCTGAAGACCTGAGCAATGAAGCTCGGACTCAGTGCGCCGTGGTTGATGAAAATGTCGCCGAGCGGCCGGATACCGTCGCCAAGCACGCGCTGCTCGAACAGTGGCGTGAAGGTCAGCGGCGACCCCAGATCACCGGTAGGCGGCGTGAAGACGATCGGCTGCAACGGCACAAACGGCGCCGGTGGCGGCACCACCGGGTCGCTGCTGCGGAACAGTGGGTCCGGTGTCACCACCACGGTTGGCGTGGTTGGCGGCACCACCACCGGAACGGTGTTGATCGCGTAGTTGTTGGAGCTGCTGACCCCGCTGCCGCTGTTGCCGGACAGATCGCTGACCCCGGCGCTGTTGACGCTGATCGCATTGCTCGCGCTGTTGACGTTGGCGTTCGGTGTCAGGGTCGCGGTCCAGGTCTTGCCGCCGTCGCTGCTGCTCAGGTTGGACAAGGTGCCGTTGGGGACGTTGATGTCCGCCAGGTCGAAGCCGCTGACCGCCTCGTTGAAGGTGATGGTCACAGGCGATGTCTGGCCGATGCCGATGTTCGGATTGCCGATCACCACGGTGGCGGTCGGCCGTTCGCTGTCGAGGGCATAGTTGTTCGACACCGCCACCGTGCTGCCGGCGTTGCCCGCCAGGTCGGTGACATTGCTGGTGTCGAGCGCGATGAAATTGCTCGGATCGGTGACGTTCGCCGTCGGTGTGAAGGTCGCCGTCCAGGTTTTGCCGCCATCGCTGCTGGTGAGGTTGCTCAGATCGCCATTGGTCACGCTCAGGTCGGACAGATCGAAGTTGCTCACCGCCTCGCTGAAGGTGAAGGTCACGGTGGTGGTCTGGCCGATGCCCAGGCGTGGATTGGCGACCACGATGTCCACAGTCGGCCGCGTGGCATCGAGGATGTAGTTGTTGGAAATCGCGATGCTCGCGCCAGCATTGCCGGCTGCGTCCTGCACGCCGCTGGTGTCGAACACGATCAGGTTGGTCGCGTCGTTGATGCCGGCGGTCGGCGTCAGGGTCGCGGTCCAGGTGACACCGCCGTCGCTGCTGGCGAGGTTCGACAGCACACCGTTGGCGACGCTGATGTCCGACAGGTCGAAGCCGCTCACCGCTTCACTGAACGTGATGGTCACGGTGGTGGTTTCACCGATGCCCAGGCGATTGTCGGCGACCACGACGGTGGCCGTCGGCAGCGCGGTATCGATGGCGAAGTTATTGGAATCGGTGGTGCCGACGCCGCTGTTGCCCGAGATGTTGCTCACCCCGGCGTTGTTCAGGGTGATCAGGTTGGTCGCATCGGTCACGTTGCCGGTCGGGGTGAACGTCGCCGTCCAGGTGATGCCGCCGTCGCTGCTGCTGACCGCGCTCAACGTGCCGTTGGCGATGCTCAGGTCGCTGTTGTCGAAACCACTTACCGCCTCGCTGAAGGTGATGGTCACCAGCGAGGTTTCACCGGCCTTGAGCGCCGTGTCGGCGACCACGATGGTGGCGGTCGGGACGAGGGTCTGTACCCCGTAGTTGGTCGAACTGGTGGTGCCGGTGCCGGCGTTGCCCGCCAGGTCGGCGATCCCGGCATTGTTGAGGATGATCAGGTTGGTCGCGTCGCTGACGCCGATGTTCGGCGTGAAAGTCGCCGTCCAGGTGATACCGCCATCGCTCGACGAAACGTTGCTCAGCGTGCCGTTGGCGACGCTCAGGTCGGAATTGTCGAAACCGCTGACCGCTTCGCTGAAGGTGATGGTCACCAGCGAGGTTTCGCCTGGGCGCAGGTCGGTGTCGCTCATGACAATGGTGGCCGTCGGCCGCTGGCTGTCGATCACATAGTTGTTCGAATCGGTGGTGCCGCTGCCCGAGTTGCCCGCCAGGTCGGCAACGCCGGTATTGTCCAGAGTGATCAGGTTGCTGGTGTCGGTGATGCCCGCCGTTGGCGTGAACGTCGCTGTCCAGGTGACACCGCCGTCACTGCTGCTGACCGCGCTCAACGTACCGTTGGCGATGGTCAGGTCGGCGTTGGTGAAACCGGTCACCGCCTCACTGAAGGTGATGGTCACCAGCGAAGTCTGGCCGACGCCCAATGCCGGGTTGGCCAGCACGATGGTCGCGGTCGGACGCTCGGTGTCGATGGCGTAGTTGTTGGAGTCGGTGGTGCCACTGCCGGCGTTGCCGGATGCGTTCTGTACGCCGCTGTTGTCCAGGGTGATCAGGTTGCTGGCGTCGGTCACGTTGCTGGTCGGGGTGAACGTCGCCGTCCAGGTGATGCCGCCGTCGCTGCTGCTGATTGCGCTCAATGTACCGTTGGCGATGGTCAGGTCGGCATTGGTGAAGCCAGTCACCGCCTCACTGAAGGTAATCGTCACCAGCGAGGTTTCGCCGATTCTCAGCGCGTTGTCGGCCACCACGATGGTGGCGGTCGGCAGCACGGTGTCGATGGTGAAGTTGGCGGAGTTGGTCGTGCCGGTGCCGGCGTTGCCGGCCAGGTCGGTAATCCCGGTGTTGTTCAGGACGATCAGGTTGGTCGTATCGTTGACCCCGACGTTCGGCGTGAACGTCGCCGTCCAGGTAATGCCGCCGTCACTGCTGCTGACCGCGCTCAAGGTGCCGTTGGGCACGCTCAGATCGGCGTTGGTGAAACCGCTGACCGCTTCGCTGAAAGTGATGGTCACCAGCGAAGTCTCACCGGCGCTCAGGGTCGGATCGGACATGACAATCGTGGCCGTCGGACGCTGACTGTCGATCACATAGTTGTTCGAATCGGTGGTGCCGGTGCCCGAGTTGCCCGCCAGGTCGGTAACGCCGGTATTGTCCAGGGTGATGAGGTTGCTGGTGTCGGTGATGCCCGCTGTCGGGGTGAGAGTGGCGGTATAGGTGATGTTGTCCGACGTGGTCAGCCCGGACAGCGTGCCGTTGGCCACGGTCAGATCGGCCAGGCTGAACCCGGTCACCGCCTCGCTGAAGGTGATCGTCACCAACGAGGTCTGACCGACGCCCAGTGCCGCATCGGCGACCACGATAGTGGCGGTCGGACGCTGGGTGTCGATGGCGTAGTTGTTCGAATCCGTGGTGCCGCTGCCGGCGTTGCCGGACGCGTTCTGTACGCCGCTATTGTCCAGGGTGATCAGGTTGGTGGCATCGGTGATGTTGCTGGTCGGCGTGAAGGTCGCCGTCCAGGTGATGCCACCGTCGCTGCTGCTCACCGCACTCAATGTACCGTTGGCGATGGTCAGGTCGGCGTTGGTGAAGCCAGTGACTGCTTCGCTGAAGGTGATGGTCACCAGCGAGGTTTCGCCGATTCTCAGCGCGCTGTCGGCGACCACGATCGTGGCGGTCGGCAGCACGGTGTCGATGGTGAAGTTGGCGGAGTTGGTGGTGCCGGAACCGGCGTTGCCCGCCAGGTCGGCGACTCCGGTGTTGCTCAGGGTGATCAGATTGGTGAAGTCGCTGACCCCGACGTTCGGCGTGAAGGTTGCGGTCCAGGTGATGCCGCCGTCGCTGCTGCTCACCGCGCTCAACGTGCCGTTGGGCACCGTCAGGTCGGCGTTGGTGAAACCGCTGACCGCTTCGCTGAAGGTAATGGTCACCAGCGAGGTTTCGCCGGCGCTCAGGTTCGGGTCGGCCACGACGATGGTCGCGGTCGGACGCTGGGTGTCGATCGCGTAATTGTTCGAATCGGTGGTGCCGCTGCCGGCGTTGCCCGCCAGATCGGAGATACCGGTGTTGTCCAGGGTGATGAGGTTGGTGGTGTCGGTAATGCTGGCGCTCGGGGTGAAGGTCGCGGTCCAAGTGATCCCGCCGTCGCTGCTGCTCACCGCGCTCAATGTGCCGTTGGCAATGGTCAGGTCGGCGTTGGTGAAGCCAGTGACCGCTTCGCTGAAGGTGATGGTCACCAGCGAGGTGTCACCGATTTTCAGGGCGCTTTGCGCGACCACCACGGTGGCGGTCGGACGCTGGGTATCGATCGCGTAGTTGTTCGAGTTGGTGGTGCCCGTGCCGGCATTGCCGGACAGATCGACGACCCCGGTGTTGTCCAGGGTGATCAGGTTGGTGGTATCGGTGATGCTGTTGGTCGGGGTGAAGGTCGCCGTCCAGGTGATACCACCGTCGCTGCTGCTCACCGCGCTCAGCGTGCCGTTGGCGATGGTCAGGTCGGCGTTGGTGAAGCCAGTGACCGCTTCACTGAAGGTGATGGTTACCAGCGAGGTTTCACCGATTTTCAGCGCGTTATCGGCCACCACAATCGTGGCGGTCGGACGCTGGGTGTCGATCACGTAGTTGTTCGAATCGGTGGTGCCCGCACCGGCGTTGCCCGCCAGGTCGGCGATACCGGTGTTGTTCAGGGTAATGAGGTTCGTGGCGTCATTGATGCCTGCGGTCGGCGTGAACGTCGCCGTCCAGGTGATACCGCCGTCGCTGCTGCTCACCGCACTCAACGTACCGTTGGCGATGGTCAGGTCGGCGTTGGTGAAGCCCGTGACCGCTTCGCTGAAGGTGATGGTCACCAACGAGGTTTCGCCAGCGATCAGGTTGGTGTCGGTCACCACGATGGTCGCGGTCGGACGCTGGGTGTCGATCGCGTAGTTGTTCGAATCGGTGGTGCCCGTACCGGCGTTGCCGGCCAGGTCGACGACCCCGGTGTTGTCCAGGGTAATCAGGTTGGTGGTATCGGTGATGCTGTTGGTCGGGGTGAAGGTCGCCGTCCAGGTGATACCGCCGTCGCTGCTGCTCACCGCGCTCAACGTACCGTTGGCGATGGTCAGGTCGGCGTTGGTGAAACCACTGACGGCCTCGTTGAAGGTGATCGTCACCAGCGAGGTTTCGCCGACTCTCAGCGCATTGTCGGCGACCACGATGGTCGCCGTCGGACGCTGGGTATCGACTACATAATTATTGGAGTTGGTGGTGCCCGTGCCAGCCGCGCCGTCCGATACCGCCGTCACTCCGGTGTTGTCGAGCGTGATGAGGTTGGTGGTGTCGCTGATCCCGTTGGTCGGGGTGAAGGTCGCCGTCCAGGTGATGCCGCCATCGGCACTGGACACGGAGGTCAGCGTGCCGTTGGCAATGGTCAGGTCAGCGTTGGTGAAACCGGTCACGGCGCGGCTGAAGGTGATGGTCACCAGCGACGTTTCGCCGATGCTCAGGGTCGTGTCGGAGACCACGATGGTCGCGGTCGGCGGTTCCACATAGGCGGTGTTGAGTACGCCACCGTTGTTGAAGATCGCCGCGAACGCCGTCGCCGATGCCCCCGTGGTCCCTCCGCCCAGCGCAACACCACCGGCACCGCTGCCGGCGGCGTTGCCGCTGATGGCTGCGAAGTTGGCGGCGGTCATCAATACGACGCCGCCCTGGTTCCAGATCGCACCGACGCCACGTCCGGCAGCACCACCGTTGGAGGCGTTGCTGCTTTGACCGCCGCCACCGCCACCACCGCCCCCGGCGCCGATGTTGTTGCTGATGACCGAGGTGCCGACGATTTTCAGGGTGCCGGTCGCGGCGTTGTAGATACCGCCGGCGGCATTGCCACCCGCTCCGCCGACCTTGTCCCAGCCCGCGCCGCCACCGCCGCCACCAATGGAAATGGTGCCGTTGCTGGCCGTGCCGCCGTTGCCGCCGTTGCTGTAATAGGAGACGCCCAGGCCACCGGTGCCGCCGGTGCTGGAACCGCCTCGACCGCCCATGTGGGTCGCGTCGTAACCGCCACCGTAGCCACCGACACCGGCGTTGCCGGCACTGCCACCCAGCGTGCCGACGCCCGGCCCGGCCGAGCCGCCATGGCCGCCGCCCTGCCCGCCGAGTCCGCCACCGCCACCGCCACCGCCGCCGTAGAAGGCGCCGGTGACACCGCCACCGCCGCCACCACCGGCCGCCGCGTTACCGGTGACCGTGACGTTGTTCAGGGTCAGGGTGCCGGCGTTGAAAATCCCGCCGCCAAACGCGCCGGTCGCACCATAGCCGCCATTACCGCCGTTACCCGACACCAGGCCCCGGGTAATCACCAGCCCGTCAAGCGTCACCGTATTGCTGGAGGCGATTTCCACCACCCGGGTCCGGTACTGACCATCGAGGGTGACATCGGCGACACCGTCGTTGTTCAGGTCACCATCGACGGTGATGTTCTTGTTGATCAGCAGTTCGGAGGTCAGTTGCACCGTCATGCCGGTGCTGAACGTGACGATGTCGCCGTTCTGCGCCGAGGCCAGCGCCGCGCGCAGCGAGCCGACACCGGTGTTCAGGTTGTTGGTCGCGGTCCAGGTCGCCAGGCCCCACTGGTATTCGCTCATGGCCTTGGTGGACAGGACGTTGGCGCTCTCGATGGTGCCGGTGGCGATTTCCAGATTCCAGTCGCCGCCCACGCCGGTACGGTTGTTCGAGGCCGCCACGTCGCGACCGGTCAATTGTGCGAGCGAGTCGACGAAACTCAAGCCGCGCTCGCCTTCGGCGGTGTAGCAGCCGTAGATCAGGATGTCGCCGCCGGCGTTCATGTCCTTGCCGATTTCGGCCAGGACCGCGCTGCGCTGGGCCACGTTGTCTGCCGACAGATAGCTGTCGCCCAGCCAAAGATCGCCGGCGTTACCGTGAGCAATGATCTGCACCGAGCTGACGCCGTGGTGCTGGTCGAGGTAGTCGGCGATCTGCTGCAAGCCGTCCTTGCCGGCCACCAGCTTGACCACCTGGGTGCCAGGGGCGATGCCCTGGAGCAGGCTGTCGGCATCCTTGACCCGCGAATCGACGAACACCACGCTCTGGCCCGGCACCGCGACGGGGCTGGCGGCGGGTGTGGCATCGGCCTGGCCATGGGTGTCCTTGCTCGCCACCGGATGATCGGCGGTCGGCGTCTTGGCGGCGTCGGCGGTGGAATGACTGTCAGCCTGGGCCTGGGCGGCCGTGTCGGCCACCGTCGCGGCAACGGCGCCGTCGAACAGCATGCGCGGCTCCAGCGACATGATCATCGGCGTGGCCAGCGTCCGTTGGCCTTCGGTTACCCGCGCTTTCTTATTGTTCCACCACATGCTGCTCACCCGGACTCGAACACAGTTGTTGACGCATCAATGAAAAACGCCGCGATCAGCTGATCGCGGCGTCGGACTTCATACGAATGACATTGGCGGCGCTGGCTGAGCCATCGAGCCAAAAGGACAAATCGGCGTATTGCTTGAACAGGTCCGGCGGCAGGATGGTGCGCCGGGACTCCAGGGCAACCCTGGGTTTGACCTTGTGCAGACCGGCCACCCCGAGGGCTTGATCGAACGCCGGCGCATCGTAGGCCAGACGCTCGAAATCGTGTTCGAACCAGGGTTCGCCGATGAACTCGTAGACCAGCCGCAGCACCCGCTCCGGGGCCTGGCTCAACAGGTCGTAATCGATGATCAGCAGCGAATCGGCATGCTCGCCGTAATAGGCTTCCTTGAGCGCTGCCCAGGCAAAACCCACCAGGCGATTGCGCTGGGCCAGGGTTTCGCAGCGGCTGTAGACGGTGTTGCGCTCGACGGCATCGCCGAACAGCTTGGTGTTTTCATAGGGATTGGCGCGGTACAGCCGCTCCAGGCTGTCCATCACCCAGGCGACGTTGCGCACACAGGCGATGACCTTGGCTTTGGGAAACAGATCGTTGATCGCCGGCAGCCGGGCGCTCCACTGCCGGTTAGTGTCGAACACCACCGGTTTGTCAGCCTTGTCGGCGTAGTAGGAATCGAACAGCCCGCGCAGCAGGCGACGGCGCATGTCGGTGTCGATGACGGCGCCGAATTCGCTGCCGGCGCTGCATTGCTCGAGGACACCGGAAAACAGCGAACCCACCGGGCTGGTCATGCCGGCATGAAAGCGCGGGTTCTGCAAAAGGATTGCAGAGAGGAGGGTCGAGCCCGAGCGCGGCAAGCCGGAGATAAAGTGAAACTGCTGCAATCCCTTCACCATCTAGGTAATTCCTTTTGTCCGACAAAGCGTAGCTCAAGGATGACCATACGACTAGTGGTGTTTTGATATCAAATGTAGGTTAAATCGCTATAAAACACCTTTTGGCAGAATGACCCGGCGGATGAATCGTTTAAGCATTATTCCCCCGGTTTCCCGGCATTTGGCTGCACATACAGACGCGCGTAGACGTCGCCGCCGTGAACATCGCTGGCGCGCTGCCATCCCTGGGGCAACGGTGCGAACTCGTCCGGCTCATCCAGTGCGCCAATCAGCCAGACCCGATGGCTGCCCTTGGGCAGATCGGCCAGATGATCGAGGTACACGTCGCTGTTCACCAGGGTGCCGAAGCCGTATTCGTTGGGACGCATCGAGCGACCATCGGCGGCCGGCGGGGTGTACAGGCGCACCTGGGCACCGGTGCGGTCGTAGTAGAGGTAACTCAGGTAAAACATCATGTCGCTGGTGACGATCTGGTCGCCGCTGACGAAGTGCCGGTTGACGAAATCGACCATGACGTTGAACTGATCGTCGCGGTCGACCGTGGCGTTGTTGTTCACCCCGATCAACTCTACCGCGACCAGAGAAACCAACACCCCCAGCGCCAATACCCGCACGCGAGCGTACAAACGGTCGACGGCCAGTGCCGCCAGCATTGGCAGGCCCAGCGCGTAGGCGGTCAGATAACGCTCGATGAACACCGGGGTGACGAACGACACCGCGAACACCAGCAGCAGCGGCACACCGGTGTAGAGTGCGAGCAGCACGCTGCCGTGGTTCACGCTGCGATCACGGGCCACGGCCACGCCCGCCAGCACCAGCACTGCCAGCGGCACGGCGCCGAACACCAGCAGCGGCAGTTGCTCGCCATCGTCCTGGATCAGCCAGGTCCAGATCATCGACGGCAGTGAAGCCAGGGTCACCGGATCTTCCCAGCCCACGTCGCCGCCGACCTTGAGCTGCTCCATGTGTTGCAGCAGGTCCACCAGGTTCGGCAACCACGGCAGATACAGCACGACGATGCCCAGATTCGCCAGCCACCAGTCCCGCCGCTGGATATGCCGCAGGCGAAAACCGGGCAGCAGGCGGATCAGCCCCAGGTACAACCAATGGCTGAGCGCCGCCAGCACGGCAAAGTAATGGGTGTAGAACGCCGCGCTCATCAGCAGCGCGTAGATCAGCAGATAGCCCTTGCGTTGCGGGCGCCGGACCCAGTAGACCAGCGCCAGCGTGGCGGCAATCAGCAACAACCCGAGCAGCGCGTACATGCGCACTTCCTGGCTGTAGCGCACTGCCGTCGGCAGCAACGCCAGCAACACCCCGGCCATGACGGCGGCGCGGCGGGTAGCCAGTCGATCCACCAGCCACACCCCCAGGCCGACCGTGGCAATTCCGGCCAGCGCGCTGAAACAGCGCACGGCAAAGATCCCGTCACCGAACAGCGCCATCCAGCCATGCAACAGCATGAAGTACAGCGGCGGATGCACATCGAACGCGGCATGGTTCCAGATGCCACTCAGCGAATACCGCGCCAGCAGCAGGCTGGAGGCTTCGTCGCCCCAGATCGCCGCCGCCGTCAGGTCATAAAACCGCACCAGCGCCGCCAGCAGCAGGATCGGAATCAACCCGTGCTGGCTCGCCCAGCGCAGCAGGCGCCGCAGATGCGCGCCCGGTGCGGCGAACGGATCCTGAGTATCGCCCAGCGGTGTTTCGCGACGCGCTTCCATCAACCTCCCCTTGTCGTTCTTGATCAAAATCAGCCGGCGGCCCAGCGCTCACTGTAGGCCAGTGCCGGAGACGATGCGCTCGCGCGACGACATCCGGCAAGTCCGTCGATCCGGGTCTACGCTACGGCATGGCGTGACCTGCCCGCGCAAAGGGAAGGAGTCAGCAACGTGTTTCGACCTGCCCGGCAACAGGGCTACCGCGCGGCGCGCCGACCACCTGACAGAAGGATGAGGAACCATGGAAGTCTTTATGGGTACGATTCAACCGTTCGCCTTCAACTTTGCTCCCAGTGGCTGGGCGCTGTGCAACGGGCAGATCCTGGCGATCTCGCAATACAACGCCTTGTTTGCCTTGCTCGGCACTTACTACGGCGGTAACGGCACGACCAACTTCGCCCTGCCCAACCTGCAAGGCCGCTTCCCGATGGCTCAGGGCACAGGGCTGGGGTTGACGCCGCGCACCATCGGCGAAGTGTCCGGCACCGAAAACGTGACCGCGACCATCGCCAACATGCCCAACCATACCCACGCCATGACCGGGCTCACGGCCAACACCGCCCTGCAACTGGCCGTACCGGCGAGCAACCCGGCGACGCTGCCGACCGCGACCAACTGCTACATCGGCGCATCGGGTGGCGGCCCAGGCTCGGCGAATATCTACTCCGACGCCCAGGGTGCGACGCCCGTACCGCTCAAAGGTGTGAGCACCACCGTCACCGGGGACATCTCGCCTGCCGGCGGCAGCACGCCGATGGGCATCATGAACCCCTACCTGGTGCTCAACTTCAGCGTTGCCCTGAACGGCCTCTTCCCGTCGCGTAACTGAGTCGATGGCCGGGGGCTGCGCGCTCCCGGCCGTTTTCAGATCATCGGAGCCAGACCATGCTGCAAGCGATTCAAAGCCAACATTTCGAGAGCCTGCCGGGGCACTCCACCACCCTGCACCTGCCGGACGGCACGGCGTTGGCGATTCATATCGAACACTTCGAAGAAGTCCCCTCGGCCAAACTGCGCTACAGCGAACGCATGCCGTTCAGCCTCGAATTCAAAAGCCTGGTGCCGACCGAGTTCGTCGACGGTCTGTGCGCGCTGGAATTGCCCGAACTGGGTCTGGTGCAGGACATTTTCGTCTCGCGGGTGCCAGCCATGGGACGGGATCCGCAGCTGGGGTATTTCTGCATTTCCTTCAACTGACCCGCTCAGTTTCCAACGTGGAGCGGGCTTGCCCGCTCCCACGGCTTTCAGCCCTGCGGATACCACACCAGCCGCTCTGCGGTCGGCGTACGCTCCTCGACCGCAAACCCCAACGCCAGATAATGCTGACGCGCATGGGGATTGCTGGTCCAGACCACCGTCGCCACCGGGCAGCGGACCTGCTGGGCAGCTTTCTGCACACCTTGCAGCACTGTGCGGCCGAAACCCTTGCCACGGGCCTGGGGAATGAAAGCGAGATACAGCACCCGGACTTCGTTGGCACCAAAATCGGTGCTCAACGCGCCGATGGCCGTACCGAGCTTTTCGATCACGTAGTGCATGGCGTTCGGGTAGCTGTCACCTATGCCCTGCTCCTGCACCTGAAACTGCTGGGCCACCACCTGTTGCAGCCGTTCCTGTTCATCGTCGATCCATTGCAGATCCGGGCGCGCCGACTGATACAGGCTGTGCAGGAAGGGTGCGTCCGTGGCCCGTGAAGGCCGCACCACCAATCCGTCTGCCGCCACCGCTGCGTTGTCCGCCATCGTCGCTCTCCCTTAGAAACCGCTTTCCCTGACCCCCAGTGCCGCCATTCGACGCCAGGCCACGCCGAGCAACGATTCACCGCTGCCCTGCAACACCACTACCCCGCGCAATGGCTGCACGGGCGTGGGTGCCTGATCCAGCGTAGTCAATCGCGCACCGTATTGCGCCTGCACCGGTTCCGCCCGTTGCTGTTGATCGCGACGCACGGCGATCGGCCCGTGGTGATCGGAGGTCAGCGCTTCCTGATCGATAAAGGCCACGCCATTGGTGTCGATTTCGTTGAGTTGCACGCTGATGGCCGGGTGCATCGGATCGTCGGCGATGAAGCGCCCGGTGGCGCCCGACTTGACCCGCCACAACTCGGCCTCGGCCAGATAACCCCGCAGCCGCGTGCCATCCTCGACCACCCGTGCCAGCGCATCCTTGCTCGACAGCCAGCGACCGACTGTCAGGTTCGGCAGCAGATCGCGTACCGTTCCGGCGTGCGGCGCACGCAGCAGCAAGCGTTCGCGCTGGGCCGCCAGCCCACGGTACTCGGCCACCGCTTCGGCCAGCCGTTGTTCGACGATACCGGCATCGGCGGCGGTCTCGCTGCGCCCGGCCTGACGGCGCATCAGCAACTGCTGGATCTGGATTTCCTTGCGCACGATGGCCTGGCGCGAATCGAGATCCGGCGATTCCAGTTCGATCAGCACCTCGCCCTGCACGACCTGCTGCCCGTCCTCGACCCTGACCGCTTTCACCCGCGCCGATACCGGGGCATGCAAGGCACTGGCGCGACCGCTCTCCAGCATCGTCGGCAGTTCCACCGCGCTGCGCCACGGCACGATCAGCACCAGCAACAGGCCCAGCACCGCCAGGCTGCTGAGCAGCACCCGTGGGCCGTGAGCCTGCTCGCGGCGGCTCCACCACTGGCGCCACTCATTCATGATCGGCAGGAAGATGAACCACACCAGTTCCACCAGCATCAGGAAGATCCCCAACACTTTGAAGAACAGGTGATAGACCGCCAGCGCGATCCCGAAAAACAACGCCGCACGCCATAACCACGAGCCATACCCCCAGATCAGCAAACGCCGCTGCATCGTCGGCGACCAAGGCTCCGGCGCCGGGGCACCGTAACCGAACAGAAATTCCCGCAACCGCCAGCGACACAGGGCAAAGGCCCGGCCCTGAAGGTTATCGACTTCCCACAAATCGCTGAGCAGAAAGTAACCGTCGAAGCGCATGAACGGATTGAGATTGACCACCAGCGTGGTGATCCACGTCGCACTGGCGAGCATGAACGCCGCCGTACGGCCGGGACCGTCGGGCAGGAACGACCAGACCAGCAGGGCCAGACACGCCAGCACCAGTTCCGCCATCACCCCGCCGGCGCCGATCAGCAAGCGCGCGCGCCGGTCGTTGACCCGCCAGGCGTCGCTGACGTCGGTGTAGAACATCGGCAACAGCACCATGAACGCCACGCCCATGCTCTGCACCCGACACCCGGCGCGCTTGGCCATGAACGCATGGCCGAATTCGTGACAGAGCTTGGCGAAAAACAACGACACGCCGAACGCGATCGCGCCGCCAAGGCTGAACAGGTGCGGAAAAGTGCCGACGAAACGCTGCCAGTCCCGCGAGACCAGAAACACCCCGAGCGCCAGTGTCGCCGGCAAGCCGTAGCGCAGCAGTTTCGGGCCGAAACGCTCAAGCCATGGCCAGACGCGGTTGAGAAAAGCGTCCGGGCGCCACAGTGGAATCCGGAAGAACAGGTATTGATGCAGCAGGATCTGCCACAGGCTCTGCCGTTGCGCGAGCGCCTTGACGTGGTAGCTGGCGCGTTGCTCGTCGTCGACGGCGCTGATCAGATCGTGGCCGCGCAAAAACACCAGCAAATGCGCCAGCTCATTGCCATCCAGCGGCAATCCCGGCTCACGATTGGCCGCTCGCAGTACCTGCTCCGCGTCGCCCAGCGACCAATGCCGCAACAGGCGCATCGCGGCGCTGCCGAGTTTGAAATAGCGGCCACGCACCGGGTCAGCAAGAGTCCAGCGCGGCGAACCGTCCAATGCCGGCGCCGCGGGCGACAATTGCAGGTCGGCACGCAGGCTCGGCAGGTTCATTTACAGGCCCACGCTCTGACGCAGGCCTGCCAGTGGCCGGCGCAGCAGATACAGCGCCAGCGGCGCGCGGTCACCGAAAATCTTCGCCGTGCCGCGCAGGCCGATGCGCGGCGGCGCATCGGCGAAATTGGCGTCGAGCCGGTAAGCCAGTTGCCCGCCAGCGGTGGGCTGCGCTTCGTAAGCCGAGCGCTCAAGCGTAGCGAGATGGCGTTGCAGCGGATCGCTGTCGAGAAACAGCGCGACTTCGGCGCCGGGTTCCAGGGCGATCGCATCGCCCACCGCCAGTTCGATACGCAATTCGGCCTGGCTCGGGTCGGCGATTTCCATCAGCCGCTCGCCGGTCTGCACCGGTTTGCCGGTCCAGCGCTCGGCGTCGGCGAACACCGCGATCCCGTCACGCTCGGCACGCACTTCACTGCGGTTGAGCAGCTCGCGGGCGTAATCACGCTCGGCGCGCTTTTGTTCGACCCGGGCCGCCAGCAGATCCACCCGGGAGCTGGATTCGGCATCGGCGAACGAACGCTGGGAATTGGATTTGAGTTCGGCTTCGGCAACGCCCAACGCACGTTCGGCGACATCGGCCTGAGCCTTGAGCGTGGTGCTTTCGAAGCGCAGCAGCAGGTCGCCGGTCTTCACCGACTGGTTGGGTTTGACCAGGAACTCGGCAATTACCCCGTCCAGCGGCGCAGCGACCACGCGGCCACCCTGAGGCACCACTTCGGCCGGTGCCAGCACTGACTGACGCACCGGGATCAACAAGCCGAGCAACAACACCGCGACCAACGCCACCTGACGCTTGCGCGTCCAGCGCAGGCGCCACGGTTTGCGCGGTTGCAAGGCCAGCCAGGCATGACTGTAGGTGTCACCCAGTTGCGACAGCAGCACTTGTTCGGACGGGTTCCACGGCACATCGCGGGCCAGCCACAAACCGCCGAAGACCTCGCCCTGACGGTCGATCAGCGGCAACCAGAAGACTTGCGCCGCCGACAGACTGCGCCAGTCGGCCTGAATCGATTCGTTCACCAGTTCCGGCGCAATCACTCGCGCCTGCTTCAGCACATTCTGTTTGAACAGTTGCGCCACGGCCTGCTCGACGAAGGCCACGAACGGCGCATTCGGTTCCACCGCGCTGACCCCGGTCACCGCCTGCACCTTGCCGGCGATCAGCAACGCCGCGTGGCGAAAACCGAACAGCGACTGGCCGTCGTTGACCAGGCTGTAGGCCAGTTGCGAGGCATCGCGGGACGCACGGGTCTGGCGTTCAAGGTCGAGAAACCGGGCAAATACCTGCTCGGCGCCACCGTTCACCGGGGCGTTCATTTAAGCTCCGAGAAATGCGCGGTGCCGCTCATACCGGCCACCAGGCCCTGGACTTGCGGCAGGGTCGCGACCAGCAACAGGGTCTGACTGCCTTCATCGATGCGTGCGCCCAGGCGCTTGACCGTGGCGTCCAGCGGCTGACCGGTTTCATCGGGGACGAAGCTGAACGTCTGGCCGGGCTTGAGCTTCGCCATCCAGCGCGACGGCACCAGCAGATGAATTTCCAGAGTGCGGTTGTCGACAACATCCAGTAGCGGCGACCCGGCCGGCACGCTCTCGTAGCGCTTGACCTTGCGCTCGACCACTTGCCCGTCGAACGGCGCGATCACGCTGCAGCGCTTGACCTGAACCTGATAAACCTGGGACTGCGCCTGGGTTTCGCTGACCTTGGCCTCGGCCCGCGCCACTTCGAAACGCCCGACGGAATTGAGCGCGGCCAGTTGTTTGTTGTGCGCCAATTCTTCACCGGCGCCACGACTGGCGGCTTGCGCGGCATTGAGCTGGGCCTGATAGGCCGAACAGTCAAACCGCGCCAGCGTATCGCCCTTTTTGAACGATTCGCCCTCGCTGAACGGCAACTCGACAATCCGCCCGGACAACTCACTGGCGAGTACCGCCTGGTCCCGCGCCCGCAACACACCCCGCGCATCACTGCTCGCCGACGCATTGGCCGCCGCGCCGTTATCCAGCAGCGGATCGTCTGGCCCGGGCGTTTGCGCCTGAACAGCACTGGTCAACAAGGTCAATCCGATAGCCCAACCACGAAAACGCCGCATAACCGCTACTCCCTGTCGGATGTGCGGAGTCTACGACAGCGGGGTTTAGCGTCAAGCGAAAGGCCATCACTGCTTGGAAATGTCCTGTTGCAAAAACCACTGTTTGATCAACTTAGCTGCGGAATTGATTCAATCCTGTAGGAGTGTTGTTTTTTCCTACACGCGTCACAGACGCAGCCTATTCGACAAAGTGAAGATAACGACAAGGTGAGGGCGTACTCCTGCTTTATCGCAACAACTGCTGACACAGACGACGATGAATGGCTTGACCCACACTGAAGTGTGTAACCAAAACTGGAGGGCCGGCGCTGGTTAGAATCCAGCAGATTGAGTCGTTGGAAAAACCACGGTTGACCTGCATGACGAACTCAATCAAGATTGCCTTACTCAGCCCCGTACGTAGCGATTCAGTTCGCTGGCAGTTGGGGATGAAAAAACCGGCTTAGGCCGGTTTTTTCGTTTCTGAGGATTTTTTGTGCGCACAGCTTGCTTTGTTGATGGCTACAACCTGTTCTACGGATTGCTCGCCGGTACACCTTATAAATGGCTGAATCTCAGGAGCCTGCTTTCGCATATCACGCACATCGAAAATCCGAAAAGCTCGATTAGCTCGATTGATTACTTCACGTCCCCCATCAAGCCCCAACTGGCAACGCTTGGAAGAATATCCAAGGAAGCTCAAGACTCTTATATAAAGGCGTTGCGAGCCAGCAATGTCACTGTGCATTTTGGTCGTCATCAGCTCGAACCCGCCAAAGCTCCAAGGTTCGTCGGCAGACACACTCCTGCTTCCCGCCAAGACAAAGTCGATATCTGGAAGTTGGAAGAAAAAGAAACCGATGTTCACATCGCCATTAGCATGTACCGCGCGGCGAGCCGACAGACAGCACGTGCGGCTCACGAGTGCATTGAACAGATTGTGCTGGTATCTGGCGATACAGACATGACACCTGTCCTGAAAGCCGTGCGAGCAGACTTTCCCAATGTAATTATCGGGATCATTCTTCCTTATCGCGCGGATTCTGATCGACCAGCCCCTGGCGCCCTGAAAAACCACTCACACTGGATACGGCGCGTCATCACCGCTGACGAGCTGTTGTCGCATCAATTCCCGGACCGGGTTCCCACTCACAAGAAACCCGCCATCAAACCGGATTACTGGTAGCCGCCAAAGCCTCCGGATACACCGACTCCCATCCCCCACCCAGCGCCTTGTACAACCCGACCATCGCCAGTGAAACGCCCGTGGAGCTTTCCACCCACTGCTCCTGAGTCGCGAGCAACGCGCCCTGCACGGTGAGGACGTTGACGAAATCGACCACACCTTCGACGTATTGCTGTTGCGCGGTGCGCAGGGCGATCTGGTTCTGGCGCACGGCTTCGGCGAGGCTGTCGCGGCGGCGTTGACTGGCGTTGTAGGCGGTCAGCTGATCGTCGATTTCATGCCAGGCGCGCAAGACGGTTTGCTGGTAGGCGATGGCCGCTTCCTGTTGCTGGGCTTCGCGCAATTGCAGCACGCCGCGCAGGCGTCCACCGTCGAACAGCGGCAGGCTCAGTTGCGGGCCGATACTGAAGGCGCGCGAACCCCATGAGCCGAAATCACTGAGCTGCATGGCCTGCGAACCGAGGTTGCCGGACAGGGTGATGCGCGGATAGAAATCCCCCTTTGCGACGCCGATATTGGCGGTGGCGGCGTGCAGACGCGCCTCGGCCTGGCGAATGTCCGGACGGCGTTCGGCCAGTTGCGAAGGCAGGCCGATGGCGACTTGCGGTGGCGACTGCGGCACCGGCGCGTCTGTGGAAAGCGCCTGGTTCAATGCTTGTGGCGGCTCCCCCATCAACAGGCTGAGGGCGTTGATCAATTGCGCCTGACGCTGCTCCAACGCCGGCAGGCGCGACTCGATGGCCGCCACCTGAGCGGCGGCTTCGGCGACATCCAGGTCCGTCGCCACGCCATCGTTCAAACGCAGCTGCGAGAGTTTCAGGCTGTGCCGGGCGACGTCAAGGTTCTGCTCGGTGACCGCACGGGTGTTCTGTACGCCGCGCAGCTGGATGTAGTTCTGCGCCGTGTCGGCGAGTACCGCCAGCAGCACGCCGCGCCGGTCGTTCTCCGCAACTTGCAGAGTGGCATCGGCGGCTTCGGTTTCCCGGCGCACACGGCCCCAGAAATCCAGCTCCCAGGAAGCGGAAAAACCGGCGTCCCACAGGTTGAAGGCCGAGTCGCCGTTGTGCCCGGACGGATCGTTCAGGCCCTCGCCGCTGTTGCGCTTGCGCCCGTAGCTGCCGGTGACGGCGGTGTTGGGATAACGATCGGCAGTCATCACCTGGCGCACGGCGCGGCTTTGTTGCAGGCGACTGCTGGCCAGTTGCAGATCCAGGTTGCTGCGCAAGGCGCGCTGGGTCAGGGCCGAGAGCTGTGCGTCGTGAAAGACCTCCCACCAGCGTTCGTTCAAAGGATCGCTGACGGCCTGGCCCGGCGCGGATCTGGCGGGCTTGGCCCAGTCGGCGATTTGCGTGGCCTGGGGTTTGTGGAAGTCAGGGCCGACGGTACAAGCCGTCAGGCTGCCGGCAAGCAGGGCGCCAGCAATGAGTTGCTTGAGCCGGCCTCTTCGCGAGCAAGCCTGCTCCCACAAAAAATGCCCCGCCGCGAAGGCGTCAGTCCGGTCATCACGAATCATCGCTGAGTCACCTCACGCGCCGACGTCGCCGAACTGGCGGTGTCGATGCTCGCCTCCACCGACATCCCCACCCGCAGCCGCTCGGTCAAAGGCTGACCCGGCTCCAGCAGGATCTTCACCGGAATACGCTGCACGACTTTGGTGAAATTGCCGGTGGCGTTGTCCGGTTTCACCGCTGCGAATGTCACGCCGGTAGCCGGGGCGATGCTTTCGACGCGGCCGTTCAGGGCTTCACCGCCGAGGCTGTCGACCCGCACTTGCACGTCCTGTCCTGGCTGTACGTCGGTGAGCTGGGTTTCCTGGAAGTTGGCGACCACATAGGCCTGGCGCAGCGGCACCACCGCCAGCAGTTTGCTGCCCGGCGTCACGTAGGCGCCGACCCGCACCGCGCGCTCGCCGATCATGCCGTCTTGAGGTGCGGTGATGCGCGTGTAGGACAGCTCGAAACTGGCGATTTCCAGCGCCGCTTGTGCACGCTTCAAGCCCCCTTCGGCGGCATCACGCTGAGCGGTGAGGATCTCGACCTGCTTGCGCTCCGCCGCCAGTTTCGCGGTAGCGGTGTCGAGACTCGCCGTCGCCTGATCGATGCGGGTACGCGCCTGTTGCGCGTTCTGTACAGTGCCCGCACCGACGCCCGCGAGGTGGTTGTAGCGATTCAACTCCTGCTGGGCGAACGCCATCTGTGCTTTAGCCGAGACCACCGAAGCCTGCGCCTGAGCGATCACCGACGCCTGACGCTCCAGCGTCGCCCTGGCGTTTTGCAGTTGTGCGCGGGCCACCAGGGTTTGCGCATCCGCCGCTTCGGCGGCGGCGCGCAGGTCACGGTCATCGATCAGCGCCAGCAACTGTCCGGCCTTGACCTGCTGGTTGTCCTCCACCAGCACTTGCTTGATGAAGCCCGCCACCCGTGGCACCACCAGGGTGAAGTCGGCGGAAATATAGGCGTCGTTGGTGCTCTGCTGGGTGCGTTTGCCGAACAGGCCCGGCATCGCCAGGTACAGCAACACCCCGACAGCCAACGTGGCGGCCACCGCGACCGCGATTTTTTTCTTTGCTTGCGTCGTCATAAAAACCTTCTGTTTCAGTACAGCCATCAGGTTGGCGCGCGCGGCGGATAAATCCGCGTCGGCAGCCAGAAAATCAACAGGATCAGCGCCACCGCGACGCCCGCCATGCACAAATAGAGATCGGAGGACGTCAGCACCAGCGCCTGTTCGTGCAGACGATGGGCAAGACCGGCGCTGTCGGATTCGGCCAGCGGCGAGTTGCCGAGGCGATCGACCAGCATCGTCGAATGAAAATGCAGGCGCGAGGTGGTCAGCGCTTCGATCACCCCGGTGGCGACCACCGCCGCCAGGCCCTTGACGGTGTTGAACCAGGCCGAAGCGAACGGCCCGTCCAGCGGCGTGATGCTGCCGGTGGAGAGCATCAGCAGCGGCAGCACCGCCATCGGCTGACCGAAGATTTGCAGCCACTGCAGGACATAGAAGTCATCGCGAATCCACGCTGAGGTCAGTTGCGAACCGCCCAGGCACGACAGCGCCAGCATGCTCAGACCGATCCCCAGCACCCAGCGGCAATCGACCCAACGCAGGTTGCACAACGCCGCCACCAGCGGCAGCGCAATCAGTTGTGGCAGCGCAGCGATCAGCATGATCGGCGCCGTCTGCACCGGGCGATAACCCTGCACCTGCGCCAGATAACTCGACGGGATCAACACCACCGCCAACAGAATCACCAGCACGCCGGCCAGGGTCATCAGGGCGAACGACAGGTTGCGGATGCCGAGCATCTGCAACTTGAAGAACGGAATCGGCTGCGACCATTCATTGATCAGGAACGCCACCAGCAACAGTGAGCCGGCGCCGAGCAGCGCGCAAATCAGGTTCGATTCGAACCAGTCCAGACGATTGCCCTGCAACAGGCCGATCACCAACATGCAGATCGCCGGAAAACCCAGCAGCAGGCCTTTCCAGTTGAAGGACTTGAGCCGTTCGAGTCGCAACGGATCCTGCGGCAAGCCATACGCCACGGCGACCATGGCAATCAGGCAGGGCACGATGATCTGCCAGAATGTCCACTGCCAGCCGACATGCTCCGTCCACATCCCCGCCAGTGGCGTGCCGAGGCCGGGGCCGAAGGTGGCGGTGAGCGCGTAACCGGCCAGGCCATACAGTTTGATGTTCGCCGGCAGGAAGCGCAGAGCCACCGTCATCAGCATCGGCGGCAACGCGCCGCCGGCCAGCCCCTGCAAGGTGCGCATCAACAGCAGGCTTTCGTAGTTCGGGGCGAACGGACAAAGCACGCCGAGCAGGGTGAAGACGCTGATGGCAACGAGGGTGAAGCGGCGCAGGGAGAAGGTCACCGAGCACCACGGCGCGAATGCCATGGCGGCCACCGAGGTGGCGGTGTAGCTGGCGACCAGCCAGGTGCCTTCGTCGTAGCCGATACCCAGGGCACCACGAATGTCGGCGAGGGCGACCTTGGTCACCATCTCGTTGAGGCCGGACACCAGCACCGCCAGCAGCACGCCGACCAGGCCGATGATGATCCGCGCCCCGAACACCGGTGGCGAAGCCGTCGCCGGAGCGGCTGCGGCCACCGGTGCCGGAACCGTCAGGGATGTCATGGACGCTAACTCCGGATAGAAAAATACCGGAGCATCTTAGTCGGGCTTGGCAATGACGAAAATTGACTTGTCGGAAGGTTATAAGTGCGTTTGACGCAGCAATAAAAGTTCAGCGTTTTGTGGGCGCTTATGGCTCAAGGCTGTGCCGCCCGCCAGGTTTCATCGCAGCAGGTCTTGAGGGTTTCCCGCAGCCAGCGGTGGGCCGGATCCTTGTCGAAGCGTGGATGCCAGGCCTGGGTCAGCATCAGCGTCGGCAGCGGGATCGGCAGGTCGAACGAGCGCAGTTTCAGCCCCAGTCGCCGCACGCTCAACAGCGCTTCCTTGGGCACCGGCAGAATCAGGTCGGAGTCCGGCAAGGCGAACATCGCCGCGTGAAAACTTGGCGCGATCACCGCCACCCGCCGCTCCAGGCCCAGCGCGTTGAGCGCCGTGTCGATCGGCCCCCTGGCGATGCCACGGCGGGACATGCTGATGTGGGAAAACCCGGCGTAACGCTCGGCGGTGATTTCCTGATCGAACAACGGATGGTCTTCACGTACCAGGCCGACGAAGTGGGTGGAAAACAGATTCTGCACCTTCACTTCCGGCGTCACCGGGCGCGTGTTGCTCACGCTCAGGTCGATCCGCCCTTCGCGCAGCGCCTCATCATCACCATCGCCTTCCGGGACGAAGCGCAGCTCGCAGTGCGGCGCCTGACGGTCGAGGGTGTCGAACAGTTTGCCGCCGTACACGCCGACGAAAAAATCGTTGGCGCGAATGCTGAACCGCCGGCGCAGGGTGCCCAGCTCCACCGCATCCGCCGAACGGAACAGCAACGCCGCCTGCTCGACCACGTCGCGCACTTGCTCGCGCAACTCCAGCGCCTTGGGCGTCGGCACCAGACCTCGGCCAGCGCGCACCAGGATCGGATCACCGATGGCTTCGCGGATGCGCGTCAGGGTCCGGCTCATCGCCGCCGGGCTCAGGTTCATCCGCCGCGCGGCGCCGACCACACTGCCCTCGTCGAGCAAGGCGTCGAGGGCGACCAGCAGGTTCATGTCCGGGAGTTGCATTTTTAGCACTCGTTGCCGATCAGAATTGACTCTGACGCAATGCTAGCAGACATGCCTTGAATTTTGCGGCGCCATTGCAGACCACAGAAAAGGTTAGCGCTGCATACCCCAGCGCTTCACCGTCACCCGCTCCAGGCTGTCAAACACCAGGTTCTCCACCAGCAACCCGATCAGAATCACCACCGCCAGCCCGGCAAACACCTTGTCGGTGTACAGCTCGTTACGGTTCTGGAAGATGTACCAGCCCAGGCCGCCCTTGCCGCTGGTGGCGCCGAACACCAGTTCAGCGGCAATCAACGTGCGCCAGGCGAAGGCCCAGCCGATCTTCAGGCCGGCCAGAATCGACGGCAGCGCCGCTGGAATCAGAATGAACAGCACAAAACGCATGCCCTTCAAGCCGTAATTGCGCCCGGCCATGCGCAGGGTCTCCGAGACGCCGAGAAATCCAGCGTAAGTGTTCAGCGCCAGCGCCCACAGCACCGAATGCACCAGCACGAAAATCAGGCTGTTCTGCCCCAGACCGAACCACAACAGCGCCAACGGCAGCAAGGCAATCGCTGGCAACGGGTTAAACATCGAGGTCAGCGTGCTCAGCAGATCCCGGCCGAACCGGGTCGACACCGCCAGCGTGGTCAGGGCAAACGCCAGGACAATGCCGATCAGGTAACCCTTGACCAGCACCATCAGGGAAATCCACACTTTGTCCAACAGTTCGCCGCTGAGCAGACCGTCATACAGCGCGTGGCTGGTCTGGACGAAACTCGGCAAGAGCAGATCGTTGTTCTGCACCCGGGCGATCACCTCCCAGAGCACCGCCAGCAGAATCAGGATCAGACTTTTGCGCAGCCAGCCCTGTTGCCACAAGCGCTGGCCCAGCGGCAGTTCACGCTCCAGCGGCACACTGGTCAGCGGCTCCAGAACGGTTTCGAACGCTTCACGTACAGGTGATGAATGGCTCATCGGGCAATCCTCCAGGCCGCTCAATAAGCGATACGGATATCAGTGAAATCCAGCTCGCGTTCGGTTTCCGGCGACTGGCCTTCGTCGAACAACAGCCGATGAATATGCCGCGCCGACGCTTGAAACTCCGCGCCACCGAGACTGTGCAAATCGTATTGATGGCTGTGGACTTCCGCCCTCACCCTTCCAGGATGCGGCGACAACAGCAGGATGCGATTGCCGACCACCAGCGCCTCTTCGATCGAGTGGGTGACGAACAACAGCGTGAAACGCACTTCCTCCCACAGCAACAGCAGCTCTTCCTGCATCTTGCGCCGGGTCAGGGCATCCAGCGCGGCGAACGGCTCGTCCATCAGCAGAATTTTCGGTTGCATCGCCAGCGCGCGGGCAATCGCCACCCGTGCCTTCATGCCGCCGGACAGGGTGTGCGGGTAGGCGTCGGCAAACGCCGCCAGACCGACCTTTTCCAGGTAATGCAGGGCGCGCGCTTCGGCTTCCTTTTTCTTCAACGTGCGCGAGGCCAGCAGCGGGAACATCACGTTCTGCTTCACGGTTTTCCACGGCGGCAGTTGGTCGAACTCCTGGAACACCACGATCCGGTCCGGCCCCGGCCCATCGACACGCTGGCCTTGCAGGCGAATCTCGCCTTCGCTGGGCGCGATGAACCCGGCGACGGCTTTGAGCAGGGTCGATTTACCGCACCCGGACGGCCCCAGCAGCACATAGCGGTCCGCCGGATCGATCTCGAAACTGACCTGGTGCGTGGCGCGCACGACGCGCTGCGCCGTGCGGTATTCGAGGCTGACATGATCGACCGCCAGCAGTGCGTCGGCGCTGGCGATCGGGTTGCTGGCCGCGTGGCCTTGCAAAGGGGCGTTCATGTCGATCAGCTCCCTTGCAGCGGTTTGGCATCCTGGAAGAAGTAGTCCTTCCACGACTCCGGTTTGTTCTTGATCGCGCCGACCCGGTAGAGGAACTCCGCCAACGGGTAGGTGTTTTTCGGCGTGACGCTGAACTCGAACTGCGGGTTATCGATGATTTTCAGCAGCGCGGCGCGGTCGATCTTGGCCTTGGTCACGCGGATGTAGGTGTCCGCCGCCGCGCCCTTATCGTTCTGCGCGAACTGCGCCGCTTCCGTCAGGGCTTCGACGAACGCCTTGTAGGTCTTGGGGTTGTCGTTGCGGAACTTCTCGGTGGCGAACAGCACAGTCGGCGAGTTCGGGCCGAGCACGTCATAGGAGTTGAGCACCACATGCACATTCGGATTTTCCAGCGCCTGATCCTGGAATGGCGGGTTGGAGAAGTGCCCGGTCAGTTCGGTTCCGCCGGCGATCAACGCAGCGGTGGCATCCGGGTGCGGGACGGCAATCGTGTACTTGTCCAGGCGATTGAATTCCTTGTCGCCCCACTGCTTGGCCGCCGCGTATTGCAGGAAGCGTGACTGCACCGACACCCCGACCGCCGGCACGGCAATGCGATCCTTCTCGGTGAAGTCGGCGATGGTCTTGACCTTGGGATTGTTGCTCACGAGGTAGTACGGAAAGTTGCCCAGCGAGGCCACGGCCTTGACGTTCTGCTTGCCATGGGTGCGATCCCAGATGGTCAGCAGCGGACCGACGCCGGCCCCGGCAATGTCGATGGAGCCGGACAGCAAGGCATCGTTGACCGCCGCGCCGCCGGACAACTGCGTCCAGTCGACCTTGATGTCGAGGCCTTCCTGCTTGCCGTACTTCTCGATCAGTCCCTGATCGCGCACCACATTGAGCAACAGATAAACAATGCCGAACTGCTCGGCGATACGGATTTCACCTTCAGCGTGGGCCACGGTCGGCGCCACCAGGCTGCCGGCGATCAGGCTGAAACCCAGGCCGATGGCAGCGGCCAGCGGCGCGAATGGAAGACGTTTGGACATGATCGGTTCTCCGGCAAATCAGAAAGGCGCGTCGCCCTGAATGGTGGTGCGATACAGCTTGCGGCGCAGGTGGCTGGGGCAACCGGCGGCCAGATGAATCAGCGAGCGGTTATCCCAGAACACCAGGTCGTGGGGCTGCCATTGATGGCGGTAGATGTTCTGCGGCAGCACGCTGTGCGCGTAAAGCTCGGCGAGCAGTTGATTGCTCTCGTCTTCCGGCAGACCGACGATACGGGTGGTGAAGCCTTCGCTGACGAACAATGCCTTGCGGCCGTTTTCCGGATGGGTGCGGACGACCGGATGAACCACTTCGGCGACCTGGGCCAGTTGCTCCGGGGTCAGGGTCGGGCGCCAGTTGCCTTCGAATTTGGTTTCGCTGTAACGCGCGGTGTAGGAGTGCGCGGCCGAACGGCCCTCGACCGCTTTGCGCAGCGCTTCGGGCAGGTTGTCCCAGGCCTTGTGCATGTCGGCGAACAGGGTATCGCCACCCTCGGACGGCAGTTCCTGGGCGTGAAGCATCGAACCGAGGCTCGGCAGCTCTTTATAGGAGAGATCGGAATGCCAGAACTTGCCGGCATCGCCCAGGCCGATGTTCTGGCCGTTCTCGACGATGTTGGAAACGATGAGGATTTCCGGGTGGCCGGCCAACAGGAACTGCTTGAGCACATGGATCTGCAACACGCCGAAGCGGCGGCTGAAATCGATCTGTTGTTGCGGGGTGATGCGCTGGTCGCGGAACACCACAACATGGTGGTCGAGGTGCGCGCGGTGAATGCGGACAAAGTCCTGATCGTTGACAGGCAGCGCCAGGTCCAGACCAATGATCTCGGCGCCCACGGCACCGCTGAACGGACGAATCTCGAAAGTTTGCGGCGCGACAGTCGCGGCGCTCGGGGTAGCAGTGGCTGCGGACATCAATCAATCTCCCACGCACGGCGCGCTCAAGGGCGCGCGCGTCGATCAGAAACTCACGCTGGACTGCGTGTTGGTTCGTGTCGTGCGGCGCGCCGATTGGTCGGCAGGTACGCAGGAGGGTGACTTTATAGATATAAGAACTGGAAATTAAATACCGTTAACGAATAACGATATGGCGATTGGCGAGGAATGGACCGGCTGGTGAGTGACGGTTTTTGTCACTTGCTGACTGATTGTGCTGCCTGGCAGAACGCCTTCGCGGGAAAGCCCGCGAAGGCGTCAGTGAAACCAGCGAAGACCTACCGCTCGTGCAGCGCCTCGGCCCGCGCGCGGATGATCGGCTTGAGCAGATAGCTCAGCACGGTCTTTTTGCCCGTGATGATGTCCACCGACGCCACCATCCCCGGAATGATCAGCAACGGCTTCTCGTCAGTCCCCAGATGGCTGCGCTCGGTGCGCAACTTGATGACGTAGTAGGTGGTTTTCTTGTCTTCATCGGTGATGGTGTCGGCGCCGATCTGCTCCAGCTTGGCCTTCAACCCGCCATAAATGGTGTAGTCATAGGCGGTGAATTTCACCGTCGCTTCCTGGCCCGGATGCAGGAACGCGATGTCCTGCGGGCGGATCTTGGCTTCGACCAGCAGCGTGTCGTCCAGCGGCACGATTTCCAGCAGATCACTGCCCGGCTGGATCACGCCACCGATGGTGTTGACCAGCATCTTGTTGACGATACCGCGCACCGGCGAGGTAACCAGCGTCCGGCTGACCCGGTCTTCCAGCGCCTTGCCCGTGGCCTGGGCCTTGTTCAGGTCAGTGCGCGCTTCGTTGAGCTGGGTCAGGGCTTCGCTGCGGAACTTGCCGCGAGTCTCGTCGATCTTGCGTTGTACTTCCTTGATCGCCGATTCGGCACGCGGAATCGCCAGGGTGGTGGCGTCGAGCTGACCACGGGTTTCGACCTCGGCACGCTTGAGCCGCAGCACTTCCACCGGCGACACCGCGCCTTGGGCCACCAGCGGCTCGGACATGTTGATTTCCTGGCGCTGCAGACCGAGTTGCTGACGGTACTGCGCCTGCTTGGAGGTGAACTCGCGCAGCTCTTGCTGGCGCTGGATCAACTGCTCCTGCAAGCCGCCCACCTCATCGTGCAGTTGCTGACGGCGGCTGATGTACAGCGACTCTTCGCTTTTCGCCTGACCGGGCACGGCTTTGAGCACGTCTTCGGGGAAGTTGAGCGGACGATCATCGACCTCGGCGCTCAGGCGCTCCACTCGCAACAGCATCGACAGGCGATCGGCCTCGGTTTCGCCAACGTTGGAGGCAAATCGCGTGTCATCCAGGCGCACCAGTGGCGCGCCGGCCTCGACGATCTGGCCTTCCTTGACGTACAGCTCGGAGACGATGCCGCCCTCCAGGTTCTGGATTTTCTGGATCTTCGACGACGGAATCGCCTTGCCGTCACCCTTGGTCACTTCGTCGATCACCGCGAAGTTGGCCCACAGCAGGAGGAAGACGAAAAAGCCAATGATCGCCCAGATCGTCAGGCGCACCACCCGGGGGGCGTCCTCGATCAGCGCCTTGTTGACCTCCGGCAGCGGCTGGCCCTGCAACGATGCAGAGCCTTTGAAGTAGCGACGGATCGAATCCTTGACACCCGACTTAAGCAACACTGATCTGCCCCTTCTTCAACGCTTCCATCACGGCGGCTTTCGGGCCATCGGCGAGAATCTGCCCACGGTCGACCACCAGCAGGCGATCCACCAGCGACAGCAGCGATGCCCGGTGCGTTACGAGCACCACAGTCTTGTTTTCAACCACCGCCGCAAGGCGTTGCTTGAGGCGTTCTTCGCCGGTGTTGTCCATGGCGCTGGTCGGTTCGTCCAGCAGCAGGATCGGCGGATTGAGCAACAGCGCCCGGGCCAGGGCGACGTTCTGCCGCTGACCGCCGGACAGGTTCTGCCCACGCTCGCCGACTTGCAGTTCATAACCCTGCGGGTGCAGGCGGGCGAACTCATGCACGCCGGCCAGTTCGGCGGCTTGCAGCACCAGCTCGTCCTCGACGTAGCGGGCGCCGGAAATCAGGTTGTCGCGCAGGGTGCCGGCCAGCAACTGGATGTCCTGGGGCACGTAACCGATGTTGTAGCGCAGCTCGCTGACGTCAATCTGGCGGATGTCGACGCCATCCACCAGCAGCGCGCCGTCGTCCGGCTGATACAGACCGACCAGCAGCTTGGCCAGCGAGCTCTTGCCCGAGCCGCTGCGACCGATGATGCCGATTTTCTCGCCGGGGCGGATGACCAGGTTGATGTTCTTCAGTGCCGGATTCTGTTGCTGCGGGTAGGTAAAGTTGAGCTGGCGGCACTCGATGGCGCCTTGCAGCACTTTGCGGCTCAGCGGACGCTCTTCGAAATTGCGCTCCTGGGGCAGCTCCATCATCTGGTCGACCGAGGTCATGGTCACCCGTGCCTGCTGGTAGCGGGTCAGCAGGCCGGACAGCGACGCCAGCGGGCTGAGCGCGCGGCCGCTGAGCATGTAGCAGGCGATCAGGCCGCCCATGCTCAGGTTGCCGGCGATGATCTGGTACACGCCGAAGACGATCATGATCACCCCGGCCAGTTGCTGGATCAGCAGGGTGATGTTCATCGCCAGGCCGGAAAGCATTTTCACCCGCAGCTCTAGACGGCTGAGGGTGCCGATGGTCTGTTCCCACTGGTACTGGCGTTCGCTTTCGGCGTTGTTGACCTTCACCGCATCGAGGCCGGCGAGGGTTTCGATCAGGCTGGACTGGCGCTCGGCGCCCAGCGCCATGGTGCGCTCCATGGTTGCCACCAGCGGCTTCTGCAAGGCGTAGCCGATGGCCAGGGCAATCGGGAAGGCCAAGACCGGAATCCACACCAGATGCCCGCCAAGAATGGCGATCACGATGAAGATCAGGATAGTGAACGGCAGGTCGATCAGGCTGGTCAGCGTCAGCGAGGCGAGGAAATCGCGCAGGCTCTGAAACTCGTGGATGTTCTGGGCAAAGCTGCCGACCCGCGCCGGACGGTACTTCATCGCCATGCCGACGATGCGCTCGAACAGCGTGGCGGAGATGATCAGGTCGGTTTTCTTGCCGGCCAGATCCAGGCACAGGCTGCGCAGGCTTTTCAGGATCAGGTCGAAAAGGTAGGCGCCGGTGATGCCCAGTGCAAGGACCCACAAGGTCGCTTCGGCCTGGTTCGGCACTACGCGGTCGTAGACGTTCATCACGAACAGCGGCGCCGCCATGGCGATGATGTTGATCAGCAGGCTGGCGGCGATGGCGTCGGCGTACAGCCAGCGCGAGCGTTTGAGGGTGTCACGGAACCACGAGCGCGCGCGGGGGATCAGCGTGCCGTGGTTGACGTCGAATTTGTGCTGGGGCTGGGCGAAAAAGACTTTGCCGGTGTAATCGTCGGCCAGCAGTTCGCGACTGACCAGCGACTCGCCGCCATCGCTTTCGCTGAGCAGCACCCGCGCCTCGGTTTCACCCTGCCAGCCGAGCAGGACGGCACTGCGACCATCCTTGAGCAACAGCAGCGCCGGCATGGCAATGGCGGGGATCTCTTCCAGCTTGCGCTGCAGCACCCGCCCTTGCAGGCCGGCGCGAGCCGCCGCGCGGGGCAACAACTCGATACTCAGGCGCTGCTTGGGTAGCGGCAGGCCGGTGGTCAGCATCGCCGCACTGGCGGGCTTCTGGTGCAGCATGCACAGGGCGAGCAGACCATCCAGCAAGGGATCGTCGTGCAACGCGCGTGGATCATGACTGAGATGAACTCGACTGACTTCTGATTCCACGCTCGGCACTCTTTAACTGTTGAAAAGGGACAACTCAATTCATCCCAGGCAGTTGGACCTTGGGCTTCACGTCGTTCTGCACAACGGATGCCAACGGTGCGACCACTCCCTGGCTCTTGAGCAACTCGCCCATGGTCGCCTTGATTCGGTATTGAGTAAATAACTGAATGTTCTTGATCTCGGCCAGACGCCGCGAAGCGGTGAACAGTTCGTTTTCACTGTCGAGCAAATCCAGCAGGGTTCGCTCGCCCAGACTGAACTGGCGCTGGTAGGCGGTGCGCACCGCGGTGCTGTGATCGACGTACTGCTGGGCGATCGGCACCTGGGCGTTGGCATTGTTCAGGGCGTTCCAGGCCAGGCCCAGTTCTTCGTTCAACTGGCGCAGGGCGTTGTTGCGGATGTCCAGGGCCTGGTTCGACAGATAGGCCTTGGATTCCAGATCAGCCTTGTTGCTGCCGCCGGAGTACAGGTTGAAGCGCATGCGCAACATGGCCTGCCATTCGTTGTTGTGGCCGTTCTGACCATCGAGGTCATTGTCGGCGGTACGACCCAACTCGGCATCGAAGCGCGGATAGAAGGTCGACTTGGCGGTTTCGTACTGTTTCTCGGCGGCGGCGATGTCCGACTCGGCCGAACGCAGGATCGGGCTGTTTTCCAGCATCTGCGTACGCGCTTCGTTGAGGTTGGCCGGCATCATCGCCATGAACGGCGCCGGACGCTCCAGTTGATCGGGCATCTGGCCGACGGCGCTGAGGAAGTTGGTTTCCGAGTCGGCGAGGTTGGTCTGCTCGGTGATCAGGTTGTTACGGGCCTGAGCCATCCGCGCTTCGGCCTGGTCAAGGTCGGCACCGCTGCCGACCCCACGCTGGGTGCGCAACTGGATCTGGTCATAGATGCGCTGGTGGCTCTTGAGGTTTTCGTCGGCCAGACGCACGAACTCACGACGGGTCAGGACATCCAGATAGACCTGAGCCACGGTCAGCGCGGTGCGCTCGGAAGTGCCGAGCAGCGAGTAGGCGCGGGAGTTGACGGTGGCTTGTTGACGCCCGACTTCGCTGGACGTCGCAAAACCGTCGAACACCATTTGCGAGAGACGCAAACTTGACTCGCTGCGGTTCAACGTTTCCCAGTGATTGCCGCCGCCGTTGGCGCGGGTGGTGACACTGTCAGTGCCTTCACGGCCATAACCGCCCAGCAGATCGACCTTGGGCAGGTATCCACCTTTCGCCGCCTTTAACTGATAATCCGCGGCCAAACGACTATTCACGCCTGCCTGGATCTCCGGATGGACATCCAGTGCCTGCTGCATGGCTTCTGGTAAGGATTGTGCTTGTACGAAAGAGGCGGCGAGAGCGAAGGGTAGAGCCTTGAACAGGTGCGAACGCATGTTGAATATTTCCCAGGACTTCTTGTCTTGAATCACAGCAAACAAGCGTGCTGCGTCGGAAGATGGCAACCGGAATGACCGTATGTCGGAAAGTTTAAAACCGGAACTGGATCACACACTGAGGGTAGGGTCGCCACACAAATATCAATGTGACATTAGTGGGGCGATTGTTTAGGATGGCACCCAGAAGGTCAATAGTTTGGCATAAAGTTAATAGCGAAAAAATATAGCCAAATTATTGACGAAAATTAGCGTCAATCTTGTTAGCAAATTTTAAAAGTACGTCCAGACTGAATCGGCGCCCAAAGCCATCAGGTCTATGGAAGTCAACTGAACGTGACACCCGGAGAGTCTTCAATGAGCAGTGTTGTTGCCATCGTCAAAAGCATTGTCGGTCAGGTATTCGTGGTGTCCCCGGAGGGCATCCGCCGCGTACTCGTTGAAGGCGACCGCCTGTTCGCCGGCGATCAGGTCGATACCGGCGCGGCCGGCGCCGTGTCGCTGGAGCTGGCTGATGGCCGCACCCTGGATCTGGGTCGCGACACGCAGTGGAGCGCCAGCACCCCGGACTCCAGCACCGACCTGGCTGAAGCCACCGCGCAGGCCGCACCGTCCGTTGCCGAGCTGCAGCAGGCCATTGCCGCCGGTGTCGACCCGACCACCGCCCTTGAAGCCACCGCAGCCGGCCCGAGCGCCGCAGGCACTGGCGGCGCCGCCGGTGGCGGTCACAGCTTCGTGATGCTCGATGCCACCGCCGGCCGCGTCGACCCGACCATTGGTTTCCCGACCGCAGGCATCAATGCGGCTGGCCAGGCGGCCCAGAACATCACGGGCGCGCAGACCACCGATACCACCACCAACGCCCTGCGTGATTCGACCCTGAGCCTCAGCGCCACGCCGACCATCACCGAAGCCGGCGGCGTGCTGGTGTACACCGCGACGCTGACCCAGGCACCGCTGACCGACCTGACCATCACCCTGTCCAACGGCTCGGTGATCGTGATTCCGGCCGGCTCCACCACCGGCACCGTCAACGTGCCCCTGGCGCCGAACGACACCGTTTATAACGACCCGACCCAGATCGACGTGACCGTCACCGGGACCACGGGCGGCAACGGCATCACCGTGACCCCGCCGACCACTCCGGCCACCACCCAGGTCACCGACACCATCGACACCACCACCGTCACCCTGACGGCGGGCAACAGCGTCACCGAAGGTGGACAGATCACCTACACCGCGACCCTGACCAACCCGGCACAGACTCCGGTCACCGTCACCCTGTCCAACGGTTCGACCATCACCATCGAAGCCGGCCAGACTACCGGCACTGTCAACGTGCCGACCCCGGCCAATGACGTCTACAACAATGGCAGCACCGTCAGCACCACGATCACTGGCGCTACCGGCGGTAATTTCGAGAATCTGGTGCCGAACACGACGCCAGCGGTGACCACCATCACCGACTCGATCGACACCACCAACCTGACCCTGACCGCCACCGGCAGCGTCACTGAAGGTGGGCAGATCACCTACACCGCGACCCTGACCAATCCGGCTCAGACTCCGGTGACCGTCACCCTGTCCAACGGTTCGACCATCACCATCGGCGCGGGCCAGACCACCGGCACCGTCAACGTGCCGACGGCGGCCAATGACGTCTACAACAACGGCAGCACCGTCAGCACCACCATCACCGGCGCTACCGGCGGTAACTTCGAGAGTCTGGTGCCGAACACGACGCCAGCGACCACTACCATTACCGATTCGATCGACACCACCAGCGTAAGCCTCACGGCCACTGGCAGCGTTGTCGAGGGCGGACAGATCACCTACACCGCGACCCTGACCAACCCGGCCCAGACTCCGGTCACCGTCACCCTGTCCAACGGTTCGACCATCACCATTGAAGCCGGCAAGACCACCGGCACCGTCAACGTGCCGACAGCGGCCAATGACGTCTACAACAACGGCAGCACCGTCAGCACCACCATCACCGGCGCTACCGGCGGTAACTTCGAGAATCTGGTGCCGAACACGACGCCAGCGACCACCACCATTACCGATTCGATCGACACCACCAGCGTAAGCCTCACGGCCACTGGCAGCGTTGTCGAGGGTGGTCAGATCACCTACACCGCGACCCTGACCAACCCGGCTCAGACTCCGGTGACCGTCACCCTGTCCAACGGTTCGACCATCACCATTGAAGCCGGCAAGACCACCGGCACCGTCAACGTGCCGACGGCGGCCAATGACGTCTACAACAACGGCAGCACCGTCAGCACCACCATCACCGGCGCTACCGGCGGTAACTTCGAGAATCTGGTGCCGAACACGACGCCAGCGGTGACCACCATCACCGACTCGATCGACACCACCAACCTGAGCCTGTCGGCTTCATCCAGCGTCGCCGAGGGCGGCTCGATCGTTTACACCGCGACGTTGACCAACCCGGCCGGCACTCCGGTGACCGTAACGCTGAGCAACGGCGCCGTGATCACCATTGAGGCGGGTAAAACCACCGGCACCGTGAGCGTTCCGGCGCCTGCCGATGACGTTTACAAGGATGCAGGCACCGTTGAAGCCACGATCAAGGGCGTCACGGGCGGTAACTTCGAAAACCTGGTGCCGAGCACCGTTCCGGCCGTGACCCAGGTCACCGACACCATCGACACCACGACCGTGAAGCTGACCGCGACCGAGTCTGCTGCGGAAGGTGGCACCGTCACTTACACCGCCACCGTGGGCGCTCCAGTGACCGGATCGCCAGTGACCGTGACTCTGGCTAACGGCCAGAGCATCACCATCGAAGTCGGCAAGACCACCGGCACCGTGACCACCACGGCGCCGAACGATGCGCTGACTGGTCATGCGCCGCTGACCAATGCGATCACCGACGTGAGCGGTGGCAACTACGAAAACCTGGTTGCCGATAAGACGCCGGTTTCGACCACTGTTACTGACACCGTCGACACCACCAACCTGTCGCTGAGCGCGACCGGTTCCGTGGCCGAAGGTGGTTCGATCATCTACACCGCCACGCTGACCAACGCTGCCGGCTCGCCAGTCACCGTGACCCTGTCGAACGGGGCGGTGATCACCATCGATGCCGGTAAAACCACCGGCACGGTGACCGTTCCGGCACCGGCAGATGACGTCTACAAGGACGCCGGTAAGGTAGAAGTAACGATCAAGGATGCGTCCGGCGGCAACTTCGAGAACCTGGTGCCAAGCACCGTTCCAGCTGTCACCGAAGTCACCGACACCATCGATACTTCGACCGTCAAACTTACAGCTGACACCTCGGTAGCCGAGGGCGGCACCGTTACCTACACCGCTACTGTCGGCGCTCCGGTAACCGGCTCTCCTGTCGTCGTGACGTTGGCTAATGGCCAATCGATCACCATCGAAGTGGGCAAGACCACTGGCACCGTCACCACCACCGCGCCGAATGATGCGCTGACCGGTCATGCGCCGCTGACCAACGCAATCACCGATGTGAGCGGTGGTAACTACGAAAACCTGGTGGCTGATAAGACACCGGTTTCGACCACTGTGACTGACACCGTCGACACCACCAACCTTTCGCTCAGCGCGACCGGCTCCGTGGCTGAGGGTGGTTCGATTGTTTACACCGCCACCCTGACCAATGCTGCTGGCTCGCCGGTCACCGTGACCTTGTCGAACGGCGCCGTGATCACCATCGATGCCGGTAAAACCACTGGCACCGTCACCGTCGATGCACCGAAGGACGATGTCTACAAGGACGCCGGCAAAGTCGAAGCGACCATTTCGACCGCGACCGGTGGCAACTTCGAAAACCTGGTGCCAAGCACTGTTCCGGCAGTGACCCAGGTCACCGATACCATCGACACCACGACCGTGAAGCTGACCGCGACCGAGTCTGCTGCGGAAGGTGGCACCGTCACTTACACCGCCACCGTTGGTGCGCCAGTAACCGGTTCTCCTGTGACCGTGAACCTGTCCAACGGCCAATCGATCACCATCGAAGTAGGTAAAACCACTGGCACCGTCACCACCACCGCGCCGAATGATGCGCTGACCGGTCATGCGCCGCTGACCAACGCGATCACCGACGTGAGCGGGGGCAACTACGAAAATCTGGTGGCCGACAAGACACCGGTTTCGACCACTGTCACCGATACCGTCGACACGACCAACCTGTCGCTGAGTGCAACCGGCACCGTGGCCGAAGGTGGTTCGATTGTTTACACCGCGACCCTGACCAACGCTGCCGGCTCGCCGGTGACCGTGACCTTGTCGAACGGTGCAGTCATCACCATCGACGCCGGTAAAACCACCGGCACCGTCACCGTTCCGGCTCCTGCTGATGACGTCTATAAAGACGCCGGCAAAGTCGAAGCAACGATTTCGACCGCTACCGGTGGCAATTTCGAAAACCTAGTACCAAGCACTGTTCCGGCAGTAACTCAGGTCACCGATACCATCGACACCACCACCGTGAAGCTCACTGCTTCCGAAACGGCAGCTGAGGGTGGCACCGTCACCTACACCGCGACCGTCGGTGCGCCAGTAACCGGCTCGCCTGTCGTCGTGACGTTGGCTAATGGCCAAAGCATCACCATCGAAGTAGGTAAAACCACTGGCACCGTGACCACCACTGCGCCGAACGATGCATTGACTGGTCATGCGCCGCTGACCAACGCGATCACCGACGTGAGCGGGGGCAACTACGAAAATCTGGTCGCCGACAAGACACCGGTTTCGACCACAGTCACCGATACCGTCGACACCACCAACCTCTCGCTCAGCGCGACCGGCTCCGTGGCTGAGGGTGGTTCGATTGTCTACACCGCAACGCTGACCAACGCTGCTGGTTCGCCAGTGACCGTGACATTGTCGAACGGTGCAGTCATCACCATCGACGCCGGTAAAACCACCGGCACCGTCACCGTTCCGGCTCCTGCTGACGATGTGTACAAAGACGCTGGCAAAGTCGAAGCAACCATTTCGACCGCCACGGGCGGCAACTTCGAGAATCTGGTGCCGAGCACCGTTCCGGCCGTGACCCAGGTCACCGACACCATCGACACCACGACCGTGAAGCTGACCGCGACCGAGTCGGCGGCGGAAGGTGGCACCGTCACTTACACCGCGACCGTGGGCGCTCCCGTCACCGGCTCGCCAGTGACCGTGACCCTGGCTAACGGCCAGAGCATCACCATCGAAGTGGGTAAGACCACTGGCACCGTAACGACTACGGCGCCAAACGATGCGTTGACCGGTCATGCGCCGCTGACCAACGCGATCACCGATGTGAGCGGTGGTAACTACGAAAACCTGGTGGCTGACAAGACGCCGGTTTCGACCACTGTGACTGACACCGTCGACACCACCAACCTGTCGCTGAGCGCGACCGGTTCCGTGGCCGAAGGTGGTTCGATTGTTTACACCGCGACCCTGACTAACGCCGCAGGTTCGCCGGTGACCGTGACATTGTCGAACGGTGCAGTCATCACCATCGACGCCGGTAAAACCACCGGCACCGTCACCGTTCCGGCTCCTGCTGACGATGTGTACAAAGACGCTGGCAAAGTCGAAGCAACCATTTCGACCGCCACGGGCGGCAACTTCGAGAATCTGGTGCCGAGCACCGTTCCGGCCGTGACCCAGGTCACCGACACCATCGACACCACCACGGTCAAACTGACCGCGACAGAGTCGGCGGCGGAAGGTGGCACCGTCACTTACACCGCGACCGTTGGTGCGCCAGTAACCGGTTCGCCGGTGACCGTAAACCTGTCCAACGGCCAATCGATCACCATCGAAGTCGGCAAAACTACTGGCACCGTGACGACTACGGCACCGAACGATGCGCTGACTGGTCATGCGCCGCTGACCAACGCCATTACCGATGTGAGCGGTGGCAATTACGAAAATCTGGTGGCTGACAAAACGCCAGTCAGCACCACCGTCACCGACACCGTCGACACCACTAACCTGTCGCTGAGCGCGACCGGTTCCGTGGCCGAAGGTGGTTCGATCATCTACACCGCCACGCTGACCAACGCTGCTGGCACTCCGGTGACCGTGACGTTGAGCAACGGTGCCGTGATCACCATCGATGCCGGTAAAACCACTGGTACGGTGACCGTTCCGGCACCGGCCGATGACGTCTACAAAGACGCCGGCAAAGTCGAAGCGACCATTTCGACCGCGACCGGTGGCAACTTCGAAAACCTGGTGCCAAGCACTGTTCCGGCAGTGACCCAGGTCACGGATACCATCGACACCACTACCGTGAAGCTGACCGCAACCGAGTCAGCGGCAGAAGGTGGCACCGTCACTTACACCGCCACTGTTGGAGCGCCAGTCACCGGTTCGCCAGTGACCGTAACCCTGTCCAATGGCCAATCGATCACCATCGAAGTCGGCAAGACCACCGGCACCGTGACCACCACGGCGCCAAACGATGCGCTGACTGGCCACGCACCGCTGACCAATGCGATCACCGATGTGAGCGGTGGTAATTACGAAAATCTGGTGGCTGACAAAACCCCTGTCAGCACCACCGTCACCGACACCGTCGACACCACCAACCTGTCGCTGAGCGCGACCGATGCGGTGAACGAAGGTGGGCAGATTACTTACACCGCGACCCTGACCAACGCTGCTGGCACTCCGGTGACCGTGACGTTGAGCAACGGCGCCGTGATCACCATCGACGCCGGTAAAACCACCGGCACCGTGACCGTCGATGCACCGAAGGACGATGTCTACAAGGACGCCGGCACCGTTGAAGCGACCATCAAAGGCGCAACCGGTGGCAACTTCGAAAATCTGGTCACCAGCAACACCCCGGCAGTGACGACGGTCCACGACACCATTGACACCTCCACCGTGTCGCTGACAGCCACGGCGAACGTCGCCGAAGGCGAAACCGTGGTCTACACCGCGACCGTGACGGCGCCAGTGACCGGTTCGCCGGTCGTCGTGACCCTGTCCAACGGCCAGACCATCACCATCGCGGTCGGCGAAACCGTCGGCACCGTGAACTTCGTCGCGCCGAACAGCCCGTTGGCCGGCGGCAGTTCCCTGAGCGTGACCATTGATGGTGCGACCGGCGGCAACTACGAAAAACTGCAAGTCGATGGCAAGTCCGCCGACACAGCGGTTTCGGACACCACCGATACCACCAACCTGAACCTGACCGCGACCGACTCGGTCGCCGAAGGCGGTTCGATCGTCTACACCGCCACCCTGACCAACCCGGCCGGCACACCGGTGACTGTGACCCTGTCGAACGGGGCGGTCATTACCATTGAAGCCGGCAAGACCACCGGCACCGTGACCGTTCCGGCGCCTGCGGATGACGTCTACAAGGATGCGGGTAAAGTCGAAGCGACCATTTCGACCGCGACCGGCGGCAACTTCGAAAATCTGGTGTCGAGTCCTGTTCCGGCGGTGACCAACATCACCGACACCATCGACACCACCACCGTGAAGCTGACCGCTTCCGAAACGGCGGCTGAGGGTGGCACTGTTACTTACACCGCGACTGTCGGCGCTCCAGTGACCGGGTCGCCAGTGACCGTGACTCTGGCTAACGGCCAGAGCATCACCATCGAAGTCGGCAAGACCACCGGCACCGTGACCACCACGGCGCCGAACGATGCGCTGACTGGTCATGCGCCGCTGACCAATGCGATCACCGACGTGAGCGGTGGCAACTACGAAAACCTGGTGGCTGATAAGACGCCGGTTTCGACCACTGTCACCGATACCGTCGACACGACCAACCTGTCGCTGAGTGCAACCGGCACCGTGGCCGAAGGTGGTTCGATTGTTTACACCGCGACCCTGACCAACGCTGCCGGCTCGCCGGTGACCGTGACCTTGTCGAACGGTGCAGTCATCACCATCGACGCCGGTAAAACCACCGGCACCGTCACCGTTCCGGCTCCTGCTGATGACGTCTATAAAGACGCCGGCAAAGTCGAAGCAACGATTTCGACCGCTACCGGTGGCAATTTCGAAAACCTAGTACCAAGCACTGTTCCGGCAGTAACTCAGGTCACCGACACCATCGACACCACTACCGTGAAGCTGACCGCTTCCGAAACGGCGGCTGAGGGTGGCACTGTTACTTACACCGCGACTGTCGGCGCTCCAGTGACCGGGTCGCCAGTGACCGTGACTCTGGCTAACGGCCAGAGCATCACCATCGAAGTCGGCAAGACCACCGGCACCGTGACCACCACGGCGCCGAACGATGCATTGACCGGTCATGCGCCGCTGACCAACGCGATCACCGATGTGAGCGGTGGTAACTACGAAAACCTGGTGGCTGACAAGACGCCGGTTTCGACCACTGTTACTGACACCGTCGATACCACCAACCTGTCGCTGAGCGCGACCGGTTCCGTGGCTGAGGGTGGTTCGATTGTCTACACCGCGACGCTGACCAACGCTGCTGGTTCGCCAGTGACCGTGACCCTGTCGAACGGGGCCGTGATCACCATCGATGCCGGTAAAACCACCGGCACGGTCACCGTTCCGGCTCCTGCTGATGACGTCTATAAAGACGCCGGCAAAGTCGAAGCGACCATTTCGACCGCTACCGGTGGCAACTTCGAAAATCTGGTGCCAAGCACTGTTCCGGCAGTAACTCAGGTCACCGACACCATCGACACCACTACCGTGAAGCTGACCGCTTCCGAAACGGCGGCTGAGGGTGGCACTGTTACTTACACCGCGACTGTCGGCGCTCCAGTGACCGGGTCGCCAGTGACCGTGACTCTGGCTAACGGCCAGAGCATCACCATCGAAGTCGGCAAGACCACCGGCACCGTGACCACCACGGCGCCGAACGATGCGCTGACTGGTCATGCGCCGCTGACCAACGCGATCACCGATGTGAGCGGTGGTAACTACGAAAATCTGGTTGCCGACAAGACGCCGGTTTCGACCACTGTTACTGACACCGTCGATACCACCAACCTGTCGCTGAGCGCGACCGGTTCCGTGGCTGAGGGTGGTTCGATTGTCTACACCGCGACGCTGACCAACGCTGCTGGTTCGCCAGTGACCGTGACCCTGTCGAACGGGGCCGTGATCACCATCGATGCCGGTAAAACCACCGGCACGGTCACCGTTCCGGCTCCTGCTGATGACGTCTATAAAGACGCCGGCAAAGTCGAAGCGACCATTTCGACCGCTACCGGTGGCAACTTCGAAAATCTGGTGCCAAGCACTGTTCCGGCAGTAACTCAGGTCACCGATACCATCGACACCACCACCGTGAAGCTGACCGCTTCCGAAACGGCGGCAGAAGGTGGCACTGTTACTTACACCGCGACCGTCGGCGCGCCGGTAACTGGCTCGCCGGTGACCGTGAACCTGTCCAATGGTCAGTCGATCACCATCGAAGTGGGCAAGACCACCGGCACCGTGACGACTACGGCACCGAACGATGCGCTGACTGGTCATGCGCCGCTGACCAATGCGATCACCGACGTGAGCGGGGGTAACTACGAAAATCTGGTTGCCGACAAAACCCCTGTTTCGACCACTGTGACCGACACCGTCGACACCACCAACCTGTCGCTCAGCGCGACCGGCTCCGTGGCTGAGGGTGGTTCGATCATCTACACCGCCACGCTGACCAACGCTGCCGGCTCGCCGGTGACCGTGACCTTGTCGAACGGTGCAGTCATCACCATCGACGCCGGTAAAACCACCGGCACCGTCACCGTTCCGGCTCCTGCTGACGATGTGTACAAAGACGCTGGCAAAGTCGAAGCAACCATTTCGACCGCCACGGGCGGCAACTTCGAGAATCTGGTGCCGAGCACCGTTCCGGCCGTGACCCAGGTCACCGACACCATCGACACCACCACGGTCAAACTGACCGCGACAGAGTCGGCGGCGGAAGGTGGCACCGTCACTTACACCGCGACCGTGGGCGCTCCCGTCACCGGCTCGCCAGTGACCGTGACCCTGGCTAACGGCCAGAGCATCACCATCGAAGTGGGTAAGACCACTGGCACCGTAACGACTACGGCGCCAAACGATGCGTTGACCGGTCATGCGCCGCTGACCAACGCGATCACCGATGTGAGCGGTGGTAACTACGAAAACCTGGTGGCTGACAAGACGCCGGTTTCGACCACTGTTACTGACACCGTCGACACGACTAACCTGTCGCTGAGCGCGACCGGTTCCGTAGCCGAAGGTGGTTCGATTGTTTACACCGCTACCCTGACTAACGCTGCTGGCTCGCCAGTCACCGTGACCCTGAGCAATGGCGCGGTCATTACCATCGACGCTGGTAAAACCACCGGTACCGTGACCGTTCCGGCTCTCGCTGATGACGTCTATAAAGACGCCGGCAAAGTCGAAGCAACCATTTCGACCGCAACCGGCGGCAATTTCGAAAACCTGGTGCCAAGCACTGTTCCGGCAGTGACTCAGGTCACCGACACCATCGACACCACCACCGTGAAGCTGACGGCGACCGCGTCGGCGGCTGAAGGTAGCACCGTCACCTACACCGCGACTGTCGGTGCGCCAGT